>CAYLZE010000020.1:0-59513 GCA_964388035.1 uncultured archaeon | reverse complement strand
CTTAATAGAAGCTCTAGATCAATTAGTAATCCCTGAGAAACCTACAGACAAGCCTTTACGCCTTCCCATTCAAGATGCTTACAAGATCAAGGGTACAGGAGTAGTCCCTGTTGGTAGAGTAGAAACGGGAATTTTAAAGAAAGGCGATAAAATTATCATTAAACCAACTGATTTTCAAGGTGAAATAAGAAGCATTGAAATGCACCATGAAGAAATTCTTCAAGCACTTCCAGGAGATAATGTGGGAATTAGTATTCGTGGTTTGCAAATTAAAGATGTAGGCCGTGGTGATTGCTTAGGTCACATTGACAACCCACCAACGGTGGTTAATCCAACTGGTGAATGGACGGGGCAAATTATTGTAATTTGGCATCCAACTGCAATTGCACAGGGTTATACCCCCGTAGTTCACACTCATACAGCACAAGTTGCGGCTAAGTTCATAGAATTAAGCAAGAAAATTGACCAAAAATCAAATGCCGTGATTGAGGACAATCCCAAATTCCTAAAAAGAAATGATTCGGCAATTGTTAAATTAAAACCCATAAAGAAGCTTTGCATTGAAAAGTATGCCGAAATTCCAGAAATGGGAAGATTTGCTGTTCGAGATATGGGGCGTACTGTTGCAGTGGGAATTGTAAGGGATTTGGTTCCCGGAGAATAATTCAATTCATACATCTAATTTTTTTAATTCTAGAAAATATATTTTTCTTATCCATTTTTTATGCTTTTTTTTGTTTCCCATTACTTTTTTAATTTTCAATTATTGGATACTTAATAATTATAATCATACCATTTTATTTTGATAGGTAATATAAGAATTCCAGAAATGGGAAGATTTGCTGTCCGGGATATTTTAATAGGTAATATAAAAATTAAGTGGGATCTATCGCTAATTGAATCAATTCGGTCAAAAATCGGTATTTTTCATTTTTAATTATGGGTAAGAATCCTAGGATGATTCAACACTATTACGTGCAATTCTCGTGCCTTTAAGAGTCGCTTTGCCAAGACGGCTCTTTACTGTACTTGACATGGTGTCACCATCAATTTTAGCATTGAATTCAAAAGTCAGGATTTTTCTTGAAGCTTTCCACGTCAAAATGTCATCCTCAAGCTTTACATCTTTAATCTCACTAATATCATTACGAGATTCCATTTTACCCGTGACCATATCACCTGCATGCGAGAGATACAGGGTAGCCTCTTGAGTGTTAAATGGGTTCTTCATCTCCAATTTTCAAGTTTCTTTAACAACCATATAGTTCAATTTTAATAGAGTACTTGAGCTTTTTAAAGACTTTCTATTAGTTTTATTTATCCCATTGGTGATCGACATATCATCCATGTAATATTGTATTTTTTGATTCTTCATGATCTGTGTTATCTTAACGATAATTAATTCACTATTAGGAATAATCATGAATGTAGAACTGTCAAAAAATAAAATTGTTTTTATTGGAAATTCGGGAGTAGGCAAAACTTCCTTGGTTTCACTCCTTTTGGGAAAAGATAGCAATAGTTCTCCGACTATTGGATTAGAAATTGAGGGCTCGGTGTTAAATGGAAAAAAGTGCGCTATATGGGATTGTGGCGGGCAAGAGCACTTTAAATTCATGTGGGAAGATTTTTTAAAAGGGGCGGGCTTAACTGTATTAGTTTGCGACTCTACCGAAGCAAATCTTCAAAAAACAAAAGAGATTTACAATAGATTTTCTCGCAACTTAGGATCCAAGGTCATTGCTATTGCTAATAAACAAGACCTCAATGATGCTTTAAGTGCTGAGCAAATACAAGCAAAATTGGGAATTAAAACTTATGAAATGTCTGCAATCAAAAAAGAATTACGCGAAAAAATGAAAGAGATCCTAGAGAGCGAGATTGCTTGCTAAATATGCTGGATTTAACTTTATATGAAATTTAACCACATTTCTAATCCTTATACTTAAAATGCTTTTCCTATAATATGAGCCATTCTAATGCATTCAGGAAGTTTTGCATCGACAGAAATTTTCTGTAAAAGTTCTCTTGCTTCTTCTATATCCACTCCTTTTAGATGCACGTGGACTGTAGACCACCCGCCAGCCGTCTTAACAGCTATATCATAGAGATTTCCCGCATTTTGTATCAATCGTAATTTTTTCGCAAAGGTATCGGGAAATTTCAAGAGTAATGCTCTTTTAACAGCATCTAAATCAACTTCCTTTTCACTGACAGTAATGATAGGTTTTCCCGTTTCCTGATATATGACATCAAGATCGCTGATGTTAAATCCGCCGAACGTGATAGTATCCATTAAGATATATTGAACATGTTTTTCTACCTGTTTCACTAATCGGACAATTATTTGAGTAGAGTCATTTCCATCAATAGTAATCTTTTCTTTTAAAACGCGCACCATTCTGGTGCCTTGACAAACGACTGCAATTAATGTGGTTTTTTTTGAAGGATCCTCAAATCGGAATCTTGCATCATCCAAGCCCACGGTAATGGGATTATCTTTCATTAAAAACCCTTTTTAATTTATTGGTAGACTTTTTTTAACATGTAATAATAAATTCTTGAAAGCGATAATTGCTGCATTGATTTCTTCTTTTCTGTCCTTTAAATTTCCTTGTAAATTCTCTGCCAGAAATGAAATCATTTGATCGATGGTTATTATATCTTTTAACCAAGCATACGCAATAATAGCTTCCACGCTATCCGCCATGTCATGCGAATCAGCACGAGTCTTGGCAAAATTTCTCATCAATGCCAATTTTAAGGCGCTTGATAATACTTCCTTGCTGACCTTGTTTCCAGTACGGTAAACACGATTATTTGAACTGTCTTGGGATAATTTAAGGGATTTTGCGATGGAATAGGCGAGATTTACAACAGGATCTCCTATCTTCGCCAGCCCCTTATCCGTTCCGATTGATTTTTGGGACTCCTTAACATCTCTTAGTAAAATTTTAAAAGGCATTGGGAAAGTGTGGGAAGAATTTTACTATAAGTAATTAAAAATAGAATAATATAGGTTACATTATTTCTTGAAAAAGTTCCTCGACTTCGACGAGCTCTTCTCGCAGAGCTTCGATACTCTTTTGGAGAATTGACTTCACGTCGTGGTCTCCGTCAAGTTGTATGAAAACCTTGGAGGGCTCTATCCCAGTAGTTTTATAAGCTGCGGATTTGACTCCTTCAATGGTTAAAAGATGTTTGACTAAAAGATTACAGAATCCATGAGATTGTCCTTCAATTGTTAATTCGTAGTTATTTTCACCCGGGTACCTTATAATGCTAAGATCCAAGTATTTATAAGTAGGTTTTTTAATCTCTTCCTCTTCTTCTTCAAACTCTTCTCCAACTTCTTCCTCAAACTCTTCCGTTGATTTATCTTTTGCAGAAACACTTTCTTCTTGATCTACAGAATCAGCTTTTTTTATACTAGGATACACGCTTTCAATGGGATCGCTTTCAAAAGCTTCTTCTTCTTCCTCTTCTTCTTCCTCTTCTTCTTTCTTTTTTTTTGCCATGGTACATTAGCATAATTTTGGAATTAAGTATAATAATTAAGTGTAGAATAAAATTTTTTTGGTATGGTTAGTAATATAAGGTTAGAGAGATTCTTTTAAGAATTGTTCTGCTAGTTCTTTTAATTTTTGGGTTGCTAAATATTGCAAATCTCGAGACCCTCGTATTGTGATTTTAATTTCGGGTCCTTCAACAATAACATAAAGGTCGAGGAAATTAATTTTTTTTTGAATAGCCTCTAAAAATTGAATAACATTATCTAAAGAACGACTATAATTGTAAAAGGTTATCTTTTTTTTCCCCGTTGACTTTTTCATTTAATTTACTTCCTTTCCTAACCTTTCCTTTGATCTAAAAAGAAAAAATAGAATTAAATTAAAAACGTAATGCATGACCGACATTTCGATAATCGTCAGCAAGTTTTCGTGTTTCTACATGACCGCATCGTGAGCATCTTAACTTATCATAATCGATTTTATCTAATGGGTGCCCACAGATAGTGCAATCCGCATGGACAACTCCTAACTCTTTTCCCACCGTACTCAAGGAATATTCGGTACCGTCTTGGGAAATTACTTTTGCTCGAATAATGTCGGTTAGTTGAAATGCTTCTATAATATTCTCAACATACTTTCTGGAGATTTGAGATACGTGGATATTTCCCATATAAGTAGAATTAAGAAGTAATTTCCCATTGATACTGTAAAACAGCACGCCGATAGAATATTTTCTCAGAAATGCTACCGTTCCAAAAACGGTATCTCCTTCTCTTACAGTCTTTCTTTGTTCTTCTTGATGGGTTCTTACTTCGATTTCACATTTTTGCTTATCTAAATGGACTAATCCTGCTTTAGAAGCATGGATTTCTCCATTTTTAATATAGGTAGAATACTTATCCGGGAGGAATTCTTCTACCACTCCCAGTTTATCTCCAGTAATAACTATATCGCTTTTAGCTTTTTCTTTTTCTGCCACTTGAACGCACACAAGTTTTTATTCTCTCGCTATCTTATTGAAGGTATATCCTTCAAGGTAAATAAATTTTTGGATGAAAGATGAAAAAAAAAGACTTAATTACACTCATACAAGATACCGATTGTTTTATAGATCCTGATGTAGCATTGGAGCAATATTGCACGGATGCAGTTAGTGCAGTAGACATAGCATACTTTGCAGGAGTAGAATTTGATGATATAGAAGATAAAATTTTAGTTGATTTTGGAGCGGGTACCGGAAGATTAACTTTGGCTAGTGCCTTTTTAAACCCAAAATGTATTATTAGCGTGGATATAGATAAAGCAGCTCTACGAATCCTAATTAAAAACGTCAAAAAGCTAGACCTTACCTCACCCATCCATCCCATATGTGCGGATTTGGAATATCTGCCGATTTGGTTTCAAGAAAAACGTGATCTCTTTCCTATCACGACAATCATGAATCCTCCATTTGGAGTTCAAACTCGACGAGCAGACAGAGTTTTTCTGGAGCGTGCTTTTTCATTTTCAAATGTAGTTTATTCCTTACATCTTTCGGGTAACGAAAATCAAAAATTTATCAAGCACTTTGTTTCAAAATTTGGATGGAAAATAGACTATTCTTTTCCTTATGTCCTACTAATTGAACATTTATATGAATTTCACCAATTAAAATCCAAAAAAGTAATGGTTGATGTCTATCGTTTTATAAGACAATAAATTGATGAAAGGAGAAAATTGATTATTTATTGATAATTCCTCCATGACGCAAAATTATCAGGATATTGCGCGTGATCTCCTAGTATTTCTTGAATTCTAAGGAGTTGATTATACTTACTTGTCCTATCACTTCTAGCAGGTGCTCCCGTTTTAATTTGTCCCGTACACAATCCAACTGCTAAATCTGCGATAAACGTATCTTCCGTTTCTCCTGAGCGATGGGATACCATGACATTAAATCCATTTTTAAATGCCATTTTAGCGGCATCGATCGCTTCCGTCAAAGAACCAATTTGGTTTACCTTTAATAATAAGGTATTTCCCGCTTTTTGCTCAATTACTTTTTTTAACAATTTAATGTTGGTCACTGTTATATCATCGCACACGATTTGAAAAGTTTTATCTAATTTAGATGTCAAATTAGAATAACCTCGAAATGATTCCTCATCAAAAGGATCTTCAATTGATTTCAGGGGATAATCATGGATTAAATCGAGGTAGTATTGTAATAAATCTTCTTCACTCAACTCTCTGCCATCTATCTGGTATAATTCACCCTTGTAGAATTCGCTTGCAGCCGCATCCATGCCAAGTACAAAATCTGTTCCTTCCAGAAAACCTCTTGCTTCAATTGCTTCTAAGATAACATCTAATGCATCCCTAGTATGTGCCAAATTAGGAGCAAACCCTCCCTCATCTCCCACATTTACAGACGGCTTTCCATATTTTTTTATTAATAATTGCTTGAGAGTTTGATACACTTCTACAACCATCGTAAGTGCTTCTGAATAGTTTTTTGCTCCCACGGGGAGAATCAGGAATTCCTGTATCGCAAGACTATTGCCCGCATGTTCTCCTCCATTAAGAATATTGGAACAAGTAAGGGGTAATAGATAATCCTTACGGGACTTTTGATAGACCAATTCATAAAGATATTGAAATAAGGGTTGCTCTGATAATTTTGCAGCAAGCTTTGCTACCGCTAAAGAAACAGATAAAATAGCATTTGCGCCTAACTTGCTCTTATTTTCTGTTCCATCAAGTATAATCATCTTCTCATCTACTTCTTTTTGATTTCTAGGATCTAATCCTACTACTGCTTTAGAAATAACATCATTAACATTTGCAACCGCTTTAGTAACGTGTTTGCCCATGAAGGCATTTCCTCCGTCCCTCAACTCCAATGCTTCCAATTCTCCTGTAGAAGCTCCCGAGGGAACCGCTGCCCTGCCCATTATCTGGTTCGAATACACATCCGTTTCTACCGTCGGATTTCCTCGTGAATCTAAGATCCATCGCGATTTAACTTTGGTTATTTGAAATTCCATTTGATAAATTTCACCTTTTTAAACTTATTTTAATACTTCTTAATATGCATAAAAATCCTTTCATAATTCTTAATTGTTTTCTTTAATCTTTATTATCAAGCTCTAGAAAAAATAAATTTTAAAATGACTCTTATTTTAATGGTCATAAAAAGTTATATAGCAAGGCTTATTTAAATAATATATAAAAGGTGTCATTCTGTGTCAGCAAATCCATGGGTAGAAAAGTACCGTCCGCGCGTATTGGATGACGTAGTAAATCAGCGAGGAATTATAAAGAGATTAAAGCAATTTATTAAAGATCACTCGATGCCTCACTTAATTTTTAGCGGGCCCGCAGGAACTGGAAAAACCACTTCTGCATTAGCAATGGTAAGAGAATTATATGGGAAAAACTTGAGCCCCAATAACACCTACATTGAATTAAATGCGAGTGACGCCCGTGGAATTGATGTAATAAGAACTATTATCAAAGATTTTGCCAAATCCAAGCCACCTTACGAAATTCCCTTTAAGATCTTAATTCTGGATGAAGCTGATAATATGACAGCTCCCGCTCAACAAGCCTTAAGAAGAACGATGGAAAAATACACCAAAAACTGTAGAATGATTTTAATATGCAATTACTCCAATAAGATCATCCCTCCTATTCAATCAAGATGCGTGGTGTTTAGGTTTTCTTTTCTAAATAAAGAGGATATTAAGGAGAGAATTAAATTCGTAGCGCACCAGGAAAAAGTTCCAATTTCTGATGAGGGATTAAATGCGTTAGTAAACGTGTCGGGCGGAGATTGTAGACGGGCTATTAATTATTTACAATCTTGTGCAACCGTTTCTACTTCGAAAAAAATAGATCCTGAAATCGTGTTTAGGGTAGCAGGAGAAGTACCTCCGGATAAAATTAAAGAAATATTGGAGACTACCTTACAAGGGCAACTTTCTTTTTCCATTAAACTGCTTGAAGATTTAATAAAGGAGTATGGTCTTTCCGGACAAAGCATTATCAAGAATCTGCATAGAGAAATTTATGATTTGGAAATCCCTGAAAAACAGAAATTAGAATTGTTAAAAATATTGGCGGAATTTGAATATAGATTAAGTCAAGGGGCTACAGAAGAGATCCAACTGCAAGCATTATTATCACGGATCGTTTTGCTGCAAGAAGCGGAAAATTAACGCTTGATGTTTATAGAAACTATATTTTTCTTGAAAAAAATTATTTCTTCTCTCTATTGATTTAACATCCCATTCTAATTTTACATTATCATCGTATTTTATATCCCATAAAATTAATCCATGTGCATCTGCTGGTTGATATGAAATAGCTAATTTAGTATCGAATAATTTCAGAAATTCATCATGGTTAATTTTCCCTTGTCCCAATTCTAAAATCTTTTTTACCATGCGCCTGACTTGTTGTCTCAAGAATGATTTGCTCTTAAAATCAAAAATTAAAAACTCATCCACTATATTAGTTTGGCTGAAATCTAAATCTCGAACGGTTTTTACTTCCTTTTTCCCCTTTTTTGAAAAATTGGAAAAATCATGTTGCCCTTCCAATTCCTTACAAGCTTTGTTCATAATTGCAAGATCCAAGCTTCCTTTTTCGCCTTGATTAATAATTGGAATCGGAAGAATGTATTTATAATGGCGTGAGAGAGCACTAAACCGAGCCGAAAAGTTTAATGGGACTTCTGTTAATCCATACATGCCAATACTTGGGGGTAAAGCAGTATTAATCTCCATCAGAATTGGCTTCTTATTAGTAATGAACGAAAGGCAAGAGCCCCGTGCTGAAACATGTTTATCGGTTCTACTTGCAATTTCAAAATTAGATTGCTTCACGTTAATGAGGTACTTTTTCTCTATCAAAGCATTAATAATACAATCATCGATAGTCAATAAGCTCTTTTGCCGTTGAGAACCAAAAAATTGTTCTTCTCCAATATAATAATATTTTATTAAATATTTCTTATTTTCCATCACTCTTATTAGGTTAACAATTCATTCTATATGTGAATTATGGAAAGTGACTCACTCAATGGTTTTTAATCTCAATAGTATATTTAGAACTCTTTCTTACAAAGAATCGAGATTCTATCAAAAGATTTTAAAGAAAAGTAATTTTTAATAGGTTATCAACGCAGATTAATTTACTTCTTGTTTAATTATTTTTTAAACTATGACGATTACCGAGAGCCTAAGAAATTTAAGCGACATAATAAGAGCAAAATTGAACGTCAAAAAACAAAATATTTTGCTCTTCTTGGCACTTTTTCTAATCTTTTTTCTCGCGGTAATGATCCGGCTTACCCCGATTCTTAGGGGGCCCCTTTTGATAAAAGCTTTTGATCCGTGGATTCAATATTACAATGTAAAATACCTATCCGAGCATACTCTCTTCGAATATTTTCATTGGCATGATTATAAGAGCTGGTATCCCGAAGGTGTTGATAGGGGTGATTTACGTCCGGGATTGACTTTTACCGTGGTTGCTATATACAAGATCATACAGTTATTAGGGGTTTCTGTGAGTATTTATGACGTATGCTATTTTTTCCCTGCCATAATGGGAGGCATTACTGTCATAGCCATGTATTTCTTAGGTAAGGAGGTCTTAAATCGAGGTTGTGGATTATTTGCTGCCTTTTTTCTAGCTTTTAATGTCGGACACATGCAAAGGACGATGGCGGGGTTCTTTGATAATGAAACAATAGGTGTATTTGCTACCATAATGACTTTTCTTTTCTTTTTAAAAGCTATCAATACGGGAAGAATAACATATTCGATGATTGGAGGGCTATTCTTGGGCTATTTAGGATTAAGTTGGGGGGGGTATTCTTACGTTTATTTGCTTGTTCCATTAATTACCTTCATTATCATATTAATTAAAAAATATAATGAAAAAGTATTAATTGCCTATGCGGGTGTCGAGGGCATGGGATTCTTGGTCAATTCTTTCTTTATCTTATATAATTACGGTACATTATTTGATGACATCAAACTCTTAGGAGTATTTTTTTTTACGATCATTTTAATTTTTTACCATTTCTTGTATCTTTATAAAAATCAATATCCCCGGTTTTATAACGGATTTTTAAATGCCATAAAATGGGGATTAATACCGGTAGTTTTGACTTTTGCGATAATTGTATGGGTGAAACCCGAGTTAATTCCTTTAGGATTTGGGCCACGATTGGAAAGCATCTTGAGTCCTTTACTTAGGGATCAATTAAGTTTAGTTGCTTCGGTTGCGGAACATGCTCCCAGTGCATGGAGCGTGTTTTATTATAATACATTAATCCCTATGATCATTTTACCTTTAGGGATTTTTTTCTGTTTTAAACGAGGGACAGCTTCGGATGTATTTTTAATTATTTTTCTCTTGACCATCTTTTATTTAACGGGGAGCATGATAAGAATCATTCTTTTGTTCGCTCCAGCTGCTTCCCTTATGGGTGCTTATGGTTTAGTTAATGTATTAAGAATATATGGAAGTCTTTTTGGAGAAAGAAAATTAGGCATTAGTAGAAAAAGAAAAAGGCAAATAAAACGATCTTTAGGCGATTCTGAAATCTTTACCGTGTATCTAATTGTTGGATTTTTAGTTTTTGCCCAAGTACTTCACGGTACAAATCTATCTATAAATCAGTTATCCTACAACCAAATGGTCGTGAATGGGCAATTCAACGATTGGGAAGAAAGTTTGACTTGGATGGAAAATAATCTCGCTCCGACGGATGTTGTGGATAGTTGGTGGGATTATGGATATTGGATCACGCCGATTGGGAATGTCACCACGGTAAATGACAATGCTACTTTTAATGCAACCAGAATAGGTCTTACTGGAATGGCACTCATGCAAACTAATGAGATATATAGTGCAAAAGCGTTCCAGAGATTGCATGCAGATTATGTATTAGTCTATTTTGGATTTTTCATCACGGGATTTGCCGGAGATGAGGGAAAATGGCAATGGATGATAAAAATTTGCAATGATAATTATAATTTTTATAAAGAGAAAGGTTGGGAAGAGCCTAATTGGGCGGAAAATTCCGTTTTCGATGAGAGTCAATATATTAATAGTACTTCGGGAAAATATGAAAATAGTTGGTTTGATTCCATGCTATTTAAATTGATGGTTTATAGCGAACCTACCGATACTAGTGTCACTGGTGGTACAAATACCTTACCAGGATACTATGCAAATTACATTAACACTCAAAAGGATGATAATGGAAATACTTATGCTTCTCACATTCCAAGTTATGGCTTATATGACTTTAAAGTATTCAAGCCAGCTTATTTCTCGCGAAATGGGTTGATTAAAATATATAAGATAGACTATACCGCTTTAGATTCCAGCTTCTCGATCGAAGATCCAAAGATCTTTAATAGCGGATATGGAACCTTTGTTTTGCACAATACGGGGACCCGTGAAATTGATATAAACCAAGTCTCAATTAATGGTAAAATGCATAATTTTACAACCAGCAAGCTAGACAATAATACAGTAATTTCCCCTGGAAAAAAGGCTACCATATTTGTTCAAACGGAGGCAAATGAATTTTATTTAGAAGATACGGTTTATTATAACGTGACGGCTGAAGCGGATGCATTGGATAATACGAAATATACTTTTACCAATCAGACAGATGATTTTTTTGTAGAAAATATCGAATCAGGATCAATAAATATTAATAAACAAAATAGTAGAATTGAGCAAGTTAATGAAAATTTAGCTAATGCATACCTTGAAGTGGAAAATACGGGAAGTACCATAGAAGTCCTCAATGACTTCTACGTGAATACTAATGATGCAAATAATCGATTCAATTCTAGTAACATAGAGTATTTGGAAGGATCTCAAGTGTTATCTTCGGGTGAAGCGGCATTAGTATACTTGCCAAATGCTTCAGCATCCTTTTTTCCTTTAGGCACATCAAATATCTTGGGAGTTACCACTTTAAATGGTATTAATGATGAATTATTATTATCTTCAGATTATCATAACTATGATTTAAATATTTTGAATGAAGAGAGAATAACTGCCCCCGAAGCCGTTGCAATTGGGAACAGTACTTTAAGGGACACCATTCAAGTCAATGAAAGCGCAACCTGTGCTTATCTGCAAGGTAATGGGAAAACAAAGCTTGAAATTAAAGTGCGTAATACAGGTGAAACCGTATTTGGTATCGATTCCATAATATTAACAAATCCTGATGCTTGGACTAAAATATACGGTGATTTCATACTCACGCCAGGACAATCCAATACCATCATCATGGAGTCTACGGAGAGCAATGTTTTTAAAATCAATGATAAAATAAAAGTCACAGTAACAGGAAGTTTTGATGGAAATACTACTGCTTCAGATGTTGGCTATGTTCAAGTTATTAAAAAACAAGCTAATGTAAGGATTATAGAAGCATATAATAATATCACTATCTCCCACATTAGAGCTAATGAGACGGGAAGCTTGGTCATTAAAAATACAGGAGACAGACCGATTACATTAAACCAAATTATTCTCAACAATACTCAAGTGATATCAATTCCAAAAGATGTCAAATTTAGTTATGGAGATGAAACTTTAAACCCTCAAGAATGTGCTGTTGTCAATTTTGCGATTCCTGGATTACAAATTAATGAATCTAATAATGTTAATGTTCGTATTATTTCCTCCTTGGCATCATATACTACCACTATGAAAGCTAGTGTAGATACGAGATATTATGATATTCAAATAGTTGATTCTGAAACTTCCGCAGAACAAGGTGGAGATTTGAAAATCAGGGTGGATAATTCCGGACTTTTAGAAGTAACCATTGATTCGATTTTTATCAATGGAACTCAGATTTCCTTAAATTTGTTTAGCTTTAGTAATGGAAAGTCAATCGAAGGTTCGGGAGGAACAACCACGTTAACCACCTCCTTGTCACATGCTGGCTCGTTTGTGCAAGGTAATAAAATTGAAATCCTGGTACGGACAAAAGAAGGAATAGAAGATAAGCATATCGAAGTTGTGATCTAAAACCGTGCGAAATTATATCGCTTTTCCTCTATTTTTTTTATTTTTTCTATAAATCTTTGGTTTACGTTTTTTAAAAAATAAGAATAAAAAACATTAAGCAAAAATCACTAATACTGAATAGAGTTCTCTTTATATAAGAACTTCTTACTAAGAAACTATATAAAAAAGAATTAATAAAACTCATAAATTGGTCAATGTCCTCAGAATTTAAAATCACTACTGATTATACACCTGCAGGAGATCAACCTCAAGCGATTCATGCTCTAGCAGAAAATATTAAAAATGGGCAGAAATTTCAAACGTTATTGGGTGCAACGGGCACGGGTAAAACTTTTTCAATCGCGAATATTATTCAAGAGATTCAAAAACCAACCTTATTGATGGCTCCAAATAAAACTTTAGCCGCACAATTATATAATGAACTTAATGAACTCTTTCCCGAGAATGCTGTACATTATTTTGTCTCATATTATGATTATTACCAACCAGAAGCTTATCTTCCAGTCACGGGATTGTATATTGAAAAAGATTTTAGTGTAAATGAAGAAATTGAGAAATTACGTCTCGCTGCAACCCATGCCATAAGGACTCGACATGATGTCATAATTGTAGCGACGGTTTCTTGCATTTATGGGATTGGGAATCCCGAAATTTGGACGAACGTGGCTTTAAGTTTGGAAATTGGCCAGGAAATCAAGCGCTCAGAAATTATAGAGAAACTAATCAAGATGAATTATGAACGAAGTGCCATCGAGTTCAAACGAGGGCAAGTGAGAGTAAAAGGGGACATTGTAGATATTTACCCGGCTTATTTAGACACGGGAATAAGAATATCACTTTTTGGAGAGGAAATTGAAGACATACAAGAAATCCATCCCGTGAGTAATGAAGTCATTAAGCACGTGCCCAATTGTCGCATTTTTCCTGCCACCCATTTCATCATTCCGGAAGAAAATAAAATTAAAGCATTAGAATCGATCGAAGAAGAACTTAAAATTCAGATCGCCAAATTTAAGGAAAAAAAGAAATATGCTGAAGCTCAGAGAATCGAAAAGCGAGTTAAATTTGATTTAGAAATGATGCGTGAAATGGGTTATTGTAAAGGAATTGAAAATTATTCGCGGCATTTAGACAGACGTCCTCCAGGAACACCCCCAATGTGCTTGATTGATTATTTCCCCCAAGATTTTTTGATTGTAGTGGATGAATCTCACGTTACAATTCCGCAGATCCATGGCATGATTGGAGGAGATCGTTCTCGTAAAACGAACTTGGTTAATTATGGATGGCGCTTACCAAGTGCATTCGATAATCGTCCCTTAAAATTCAAGGAATGGGAAAGCAAAATTAAGTACATCATTTTCATGTCTGCTACTCCCGGAGAATATGAGTTGAAAAAGAGTGGGGGTATCTCTGCAGAACAAATAATTAGACCTACGGGGTTGGTAGATCCGCAAGTAGAGGTTCGATCTGCTGATGATCAAATTGACAATTTGCTTCATGAATTAAGAACAGTTATTAAGGATAACGGGAGAATATTAATTACTACTTTAACAAAACGAATGGCGGAAGATATTGCCGAATATTATTCCGAATTAGGGATTAAAATTGCATATTTGCATTCAGAAATAGATACCGTAGAGAGATTCGATGTATTAAGAAAATTGCGGGATGGAACTTTTGATGCTATTGTGGGCATTAATCTCTTAAGAGAAGGATTAGACCTTCCCGAAGTGCAGTTAGTTGCCATTTTAGATGCAGATAAATTAGGCTTTTTGAGGGACACCCGTTCTTTAATTCAAACGATAGGAAGAGCTTCTAGAAATGTCAAAGGAAGAGCCATCTTGTATGCTAATAAAATGACGCCCGCAATGAAAGGAGCAATTGATGAAACCAATAGGAGAAGACAAAAACAGTTGATGTTCAATCAAAAATATTATATCACCCCAAAAACAATTCAAAAGAACATTTTGAGATCTTTATCGGAAGAAAAAGAATATAGAGAAAGAGAATCAAAGCGCATGAAGAAATCAATAGAAGAAAAAATAGAACAACTTGAAGATAATGATGTAGTAATCCAATATTTGGAAAACAAAATGTTATTAGCAGCCAAAGAATTGCGCTTTGAAGATGCCGCTTTTTTACGGGATAAAATAAAGGAATTGCAAGTATCCCAAAAGGTTAAAGCATGACCTTATTATTTCAAAAAGATAAATAAAATTTTACTTACTCATGAAAGACCATCCCATAATTATCAAAGGAGCACGCCAGAATAATCTGAAAAATATTGACGTGATTATACCGAGAAATAAACTTATAATCATCACAGGGATCTCTGGCAGCGGGAAGAGTTCGCTCGCCATGGATACCTTGTATGCGGAGGGGCAGAGACGCTTTCTCGAATCCTTATCCAGTTATGCACGGCAATTCTTAGGTGAAATGGACAAGCCAGATGTAGATAGCATTGAAGGATTATCTCCTGCCATAGCCATCGAGCAAAAACCCTTATCCAAGAATCCAAGAAGCACGGTTGGAACAGTTACAGAAATATATGACTATTATCGCCTTCTCTATGCCAATGTTGGAATTCCGCACTGTCCAAACTGTGGGAGAGAAATAAAACCCCAAACTCCTCAGCAGATTATTGAACAAGTCTTATCTAGCGTAAAAGAAAATGCCAAATTTATAATTAAAGCTCCGGTCATCCGCGATCGGAAAGGAGAATACAAGGATTTGTTACAAGATCTTAAAAAAAAAGGATACTTGCGAGTGGAAGTGGATGGGATTCAATATACTCTGGATGAAGAAATCCCGATGGATAAGCATGTCAAGCATAATATTAATGTAATCGTGGATCGCTTAGTCATGAAAGAAGGTATAAAAACACGTTTAGCAGATTCAATTGAAACCGCATTAAGTTTGAGCAATGGAATCATCATTGTTGAAATCCTTGAAGTGGGAGAGTTTTTATATTCAGAGCATCTGGCATGCGTAAAATGTCAAATTTCCATCCCACCTTTGGATCACAAGATGTTTTCGTTTAATATTCCTCACGGAAGCTGCCGATATTGCAATGGGTTAGGAACCGTCATGGAATTTGATTATAATCTGATTCTTGGACCAGATCTCAACATGCCCCTTCAAGAAAGTGGATTAAGAAATATACCGGGATTCGGCTCCTTAAGCGGATATTATTGGCAGATGATCAAGCAGGTAGCTGATTATTATGATATTGATTTAAAAAGTACTCCTATTAATGAATTGGATGAAGATAAGTTAAAGAAAATATTATTTGGTTCTGATGACGAGGCCATTGAATTTAATCTTAAAAGTAATGATGATACCAACTCGCGGTATAAAACAAGAGATTTTCAATCTTCTTATAAATTTAAAAAACCGTTTGAAGGTGTCCTTCCCATGCTTCATCGGCGATATATTGAAACTTCTTCAGAACGAGCAAGAACTATTTATGAAACATTAATGAATCAAGTTCCCTGCCCCGAATGTGGGGGTAGCCGCATTAGGCCGGAAAGTAGGGCGGTCACGATTAATGATTTGAATATTGCTCAATTAACCGATTTATCCGTGAGAGAATCAATTCGATTTTTCAAAAACTTGAAGTTGGATGAGACAGAAGGGATCATTGTGAAAGAGGTTTTAAAAGAAATAAATGCACGATTATCTTTTTTAAATAACGTGGGATTAGATTACATCTCCTTGAGCAGGAGTGCTTATACCTTATCGGTGGGAGAAGCAGAAAGAATTCGCCTTGCCACCCAATTAGGATCAAGCTTAGTGGGCGTACTCTACGTTCTCGATGAACCTAGCGTGGGTCTTCACGCTCGAGATATAGATAGGCTCATTAAAATGTTAAAAAAATTAAGGGATTTGGGTAATACCGTAGTTGTAGTGGAACATGATGAAGATATCATTAGAAATGCGGATCATATCATAGATTTGGGACCATATGCTGGAGAAAATGGGGGGAAAGTTGTTGCGGAAGGATCGTTAGGAGAAATTTTAAAAGCAGATTCTTTAACCGCTCAATACTTATCGGGCAAAAAAAAAATTGAAGTTCCGAAAAGCAGAAGACCAGTCTCGTTTTATAATGGAAAGGAATCTAATTACGTACAGATTAAAGGAGCAAGAGAAAACAATTTAAAAAGTGTAAATGTGAAAATCCCGTTGGGTGTATTGACTTGCATTACAGGAGTTTCGGGAGCAGGTAAGACCAGCTTGATTATCGATTGCCTCTACAAAGGATTGCATAATGTTGTAAATGTAAGAAGCAAGCCCCTTCAAGCAGGCCTGTATGATGAAATTACCGGGACAAAAAAAATAGATAAGGTAATTAATATTGATCAATCTCCTATTGGGAGAACCCCTAGATCGGTACCCGCAACTTATACGAAAGCCTTAGATTATATTAGAGAAATATTTTCTTCTTTACAGGAAGCGAGAGAAAGGGGATATAAAAAAGGGCGTTTTTCATTTAATAATAAGTCAGGACATTGTAAAAAATGCAATGGAACAGGGTACATTTTAAAGGAAATGTATTTCTTGCCGGACGTTTATATAAAATGCGATTTATGTAATGGGCTTCGCTACAATCGAGAAACGCTTGAAATCAAATACAAAGATAATACTATTTCCGATGTATTGCGAATGACGTTTGATAGTGCATTAACTTTCTTTGATAGTTTTCCGAATTTGAAGAGAACCTTGAAAACGGTAGTAGATGTAGGATTGGGATACTTAGAGCTCGGACAATCCTCTACTACTCTAAGTGGAGGAGAATCTCAACGCCTCAAGATAGCAAGAGAACTGCGTAAACAAAGCACGGGTAATACTTTATACATCCTCGACGAACCCACGACGGGGTTAAGCGTTTATGATATCGAGATTTTATTAAAGGTATTACAACGCCTTGTTGACAAAGGAAATACAGTCATTATTATTGAGCATAACATGGAGATAATAAAATCTGCTGATTACATCATAGATATTGGACCTGAAGGAGGAGAAAAAGGAGGAGAAATTATCGCAGAGGGTACACCTGAAGAAATTATTACACGAGAGAATTCCTATACTGGAAAATTTCTAAAAAAATGTCTTGAGCGCAAATACAACTAATTTTAATGTTGGTATTCATATCGCGGAAATATTGCGTAACTAATTCGGTAAAATTGATGAAAAGATACAAAATTTCACTCCCGAATTTATTAAGGTTATCCTTAGATTTTTTTTAATCGATCCTTAATTTGAAAATATTTAAGAAAAAAAATAAAAATTTCGTTTAACAATAACTAGCTATTCCTTTTTTGATATCGTATTTACCTTCGATTGGCATTCAAGATATTTCTCAACCATCCTTTTATTTATTAAATTCATTTTTTAGATGACCTAAAAATTATTCTTTTACTTCCTTCTTAAACAAGGCTTTGACATCTCGTTCACATAGGAAGAAAGCTATGGCCAATGGAAATCCAAATATGAGGAAGAGTGAAGCAGCAGCAATTGCAAAGTACCTGCAAATATTAATTTTGAAAAAAAGTCCAATACCACCAATAAGTAAAAATGTCGCTATCGTACCAAAAAAAACACCGAACATTTCAATGGCAAAAACGGTTTCTGGGCTCGTATTTCCGTAAATTTTTGCGACTGTATCTGATAGAAAAATTGCCAAAGAAGCATATAATAGGAAAAATATAGCAACAACAATAGAAATAACTGCTACAATATTTAAAAGAGTTCTTCTATTGATCTTGGGCTCATCTGGGGTTATTCTGGGATTTTCTTCAACATCTCGGGCTGCATACATCAATAGAAAAAGGGGAATTAATACATAAACAATAGAATGAACCAGCACGCCCCATTCTCTTTCCCCGCCATAAACTTCAGTGGAAATAGCAAAGAAAATGAATGATAAAACCGTTGAGATGAGAAATAATTTAAATGTTTCCTTATATCCTTCCTTAAAAAAGTAAAGAGATAATAAGATTGTAAATACTACTATTAAAAATCCTATTACCATTAATGGACTAAGCACGTGATACGCTTCTCCCCCCCACGCGAGCATTTCATCATGAGAAATGCTTATTCCCTCGAAAATTTCCATTTTTTGATGGAAATGATAAAATTGATCAATAAAGAAGTGAGAAATACCCCCACTCGCCGTTGCACAATAAGCATTCTTCCAATTAACCTCTCTGATACCACTGTCCTCAAGCTTTAAAGGAAATTTTCCTTCAGAACGAATAAGCGAAAATCTTGACCCATAGGTGAAAATCAATGAATAAGGGATTGCAAGAATTGAAAATCCAATGATACTATGAGTCGGTATTACAAAGAAGAAATTTACAATGTCGGGTCCAAATAAATTATTCGCAAGAAAAATGAAAGACACTTTATAGCTGAATTTATTCCTAGAATAATAAAGTATGGGTAATAATAAACAAAAACCATATACGATATGACCAAAAGTCGGCATGAGTCTACTATTTTTTTTCTTATTGATTAAAATTATATTTAAATTAATTAATTCTCATTTTTTATTGAATTTAAATAATTTTAATGAACATGTTGGAGATTTAATAAAAAATTATTAATATCAAATAAAATTCTTTTAATTTTATAAAGATAAAAACAGGATCAAATAAACATCTAAAAATGAAGCGTGAATAATCACTTTTTCTATAAATAATACTAGGAAATTAGTATTAAAGTCACTAAGAGAAATATTTAAATAGAAAATTTACGAATCTCCATTATACATAAATCAAATATGAACTTAAAATGACATTAACAACATTTGAAACGCTTAATGGAATTTTTTCCATAATTTTTGTTGCAATTTCAATCATCATCGGTTTAATCATTGCATCGAAATACCCTAAATTCAAGCAAAGAGCTTATATCCTAATAGGAATAGTATGGATGGGCATTGTATCTCCCTGGTATCCGAGTACTGTCTCAACCATTGCCAATCTTTTATTCGGTACGCCCATTCCCGATGAATTATATTTAGCATTGGGTAATGTTTTGTTGCCTATAATTAGTATTTGCTGGATGACCGCATTTACCGATTTAAAATACAAAAAATATCAAAAGGTAATCGTAGGACTTTTTATTATTTTCGGAATTATCTATGAAGTGTTCTTTTTCTATTTTTTATTCACGGATATCACGGTAATCGGCCAAGTAACAGGCCCAGTTGATGTAAAATATGGGTTAATAATTACATTATATCAGCTCATACTACTCGTAATAATAATCATAACTGGCACGATTTTCGCCAGACAATCTCTTAAGAGCGAAGATCACCTACTTAATTTAAAAGGGAGGTTCCTCCTTCTTGCGTTCTATTCCTTTTTCATCGGTTCTGTCTTAGACATTTTCAGCACGGAGAATATTCTTCTTTTAATCATTGCTCGCATCATTTTGATTACCAGTTCTATCGAATTCTATTGCGGGTTCTTATTACCCCGATGGATGCAAGAATTATTTAAAAAATAAATTTATCTATATTTTCTATTTTTCTTTTTTTTGTCAATAATAAATTAAGGTTCTGAATATCTTTTTTCTTGGAAGAAACTGTTGTCTTTGTTATCATGAGAGAAAAATTCTAATCTAATCACCAACTATACTATTTAAAAATATTAAGAATTGGAATCATTTTCGACAAGCGGGTGAAAAAGATTGACTGAAAATCGAGATAAAATCATAAGAGCACCGATCGCATGCATTCTTGGTCATATAGATCACGGGAAAACTTCCCTTTTAGATTATATTCGAGGTACCATTGTACAAAAAAGAGAAGCCGCGGGGATTACTCAACACATAGGGGCTTCTTATTTTCCCACAGAAGCCATAATTGCCTTTCTAAAAAAATCAAAAGCCGAATTTGCCCAAAAAGAATTTATTCTTCCGGGTATTCTTATTGTTGATACTCCAGGCCATGCCGCCTTCTTAAACTTGAGAAAACGGGGAGGAGCTGTCGCTGATATTGCAATCTTGGTAATTGATATAACAGCTGGTACCCAACCCATAACCTGGGAATCAGTCAGAATTTTAAGAGAAAAAAAAACACCTTTTGTTATCGCAGCTAATAAAATTGACAGAATTACGGGATGGAAATCGATCAAAGATGCTGATTTTTTGGATTCCTACAATAAACAAAAGCCCCATGTACGGGAATATCTGGATGAAAAAATTTATCAATTGATTGGTGACTTTTTAGAAGAAGGTTTTAAAGGGTGCGATAGGTATGATAAAATAACAGATTTCACGAAAAAGGTTGCCATCATTCCCACCAGTGCGATTACGGGAGAGGGAATCTCTACCTTACTCATGATTCTTTTAGGGTTGACCCAACAATATTTACAAGAAAATTTGAAATTTTCTGAAGGTCCCGCGAAAGGAGTTGTTTTAGAGGTGAAAAAAGAGAAAGGATATGGAAAAACAATTGATGTATTGATTTACGATGGAATAATAGAGAAAGGGGATGAGTTCATGGTGGGGGGATTGGAGGGACCAATCAAGTCTAAGGTGAGAGCTCTCTTGGTCCCCAAACCGCTCGATGAAATTCGAGATCCCCGTCAAAAATTTGATTCCATGGATATGATTTCAGCTGCTGCGGGAGTAAAGATTCTAGCCCCAAATATCGAAGATGTGGTAGCAGGTTCTCCTTTTAAAGTTGTCGCAAATAGTTCACAAGAGGAAAAAATCTTTAATGAAATTAACTCGGAAATTCAAAGTATCAGGATTAGAACAGAAAAAGCGGGAGTTGTTCTAAAAGCAGATACATTGGGCTCTTTAGAGGCGTTGGAAAACCATTTTTCAACTAATGGTGTTAAAATCAGTATCGCCGACGTGGGCTCCATAAAAAAGGAGGATGTGATTAATGCGAACCTCGTAAAAATTTTCGATCCTTACTCTGCTGCGGTCTTAGGATTTAACGTGGATATCTTGCCTGAAGCGCAAGAACAAGCCATCACGGATAATATACGTATTTTCACAAATGACGTGATTTATCGCTTACTCGAAGAATATATTGAATATCGAGAAACCAGAAAAGCTCAAGATACTGCTAAGGAATTGGGAGAACTTATTTTACCCGCAAAATTAAAAATGCTTCCAGAATTTATTTTCCGTAATTCTAATCCCGCTGTTTTTGGCATAAACGTAGAGGCGGGCACCTTAAAACCAAAGGTTAATCTAATCACGGGCAAGGGCAAAAAAGTGGGTAGAGTTCATCAAATTCAAGACAAAGGAAAAAGTTTAGATAAGGCTGATGCCAATTCAGAAGTAGCTATTTCTATTCGAGGAATTGAAATAGGAAGAGATATCGAGAGAGATGAAACCTTATTTGTAAGCGTTCCTGAATCCCATGTAAGACAATTAATTGCAAAATTTCTAAATGAGTTAACCTCTGATCAGAAGGATGCCCTTCGAGAATACATAGAACTCATGAGAGCGACCCAAAATCCATGGTGGGGAATGTAATCACCAAAATTTGATAAAATTAATTTGTAAATTTAATACTAATACCAAAAAAAACGATGCATTGAGAAATTCTTTTTAAAAAATTTAAGTGAGTTAAAGTGACTCATATCAAGATTTATTATAATATTTGACTAACAAAAATGAGCCAAATCAAAGATATTTTCATTAAAGTGTTAGAGGATATTGTTCCTACCTCCCAAGAACTCCAATTCATTTCAAAAACTAAATCTCTATTAACCAAGCTTTTAAATGATAAAGCTGAGATGTTGAATATTGATTTTACAACCATGGAGGCTCAAGGATCCACCGGCATCAAACAAACACAATTAAGAAACGATTTTGATATTGATTTCTTTATTGGTTTAAATTATAATGATTATAAAGAAAGATATGATAAATTAAGTAAAAATAAACAAAAAAAAGAAATAAAACAAGAATTTCGAAGATTATGCAAACAATGGATAATAGCCGCTTTAAATCCAGAACATTTCAAAAATCCTGGCTTACTTTATGCAGAACATCCTTATGTGACCGTAGATTATTATTCTGAAGGCATAAAAGTTGTTATTGACATCGTCCTATACTTTGATCTGTCCCTAGAGTATATACAGCAAAATGGGCCAATAACTGCTGTAGATCGTTCTCCTTGGCATGGACGGTTCATACAAGAAAATTTAACACCTCAACAGAAAAATGATGTTAGATTACTAAAGCAGTTTTTTAAAGCTTGTCATTGTTATGGAGATAAAAGCCCGGTGGGTAAAATTGGATTTATAGGATATAGTGCAGAATTGCTCATTTACTTTTATGGTACTCTTTCTAATTTATTCGAGAATTTTGAATATTTAAAAATCTTTCCTTTGGACTATTACAAAAGAAAAAAAGAAGAACTCCTTGAAATCTCACATTTTCAAAATGATTATCTCATTATCATCGATCCTATTGATAAAAATCGAAATGTAGCTTCGGCAATCTCTGAAAAAGCCTATAAATATTGTAATCACATGGTAAAAAAATTCTTATTAAATCCTGATAAAAATTATTTCAAAATTAATGACCTTGAAGAAATTGATTTAGTTAAAGAACAAGAATCATTATCTTCACTCTTTATTCTTGAATGTAAGAGTGCTCTTGAAACCACTCATTATACCATATTGAGAGATAAATTATACTCCCTTGGTGATAATATTCGAGTTCATGGGGAAATGGAATATTCCCATGACAAAAAGTTTGGAAAAATAGTTTTTGAAGTCGTCTTTAATGAGTTGTTAAATGAATATTCTTTAGCTCTTTATTGCGAGAGCCCTAAAATCTCGAAAACTTACCTTAGAAAGGGGCCCCCTCTACAAAATACTAAAAATGTTAATCAGTTTAAAAAAAAAAATCCTAATTTTTTAATTAAAGATGGATTCTTATGGGTCGAAACTGAAAGAGCTCATTCTCAATTTATTGATTTTCTGAGAGATCATGTTAAGAAGAACCTCTCCGATTATCTCCTCATGATAAATCTCTCAGAAGCGAGAAAGGTAGAGACTAAAACGGGCAAACAATCTCTTTATGTATTAAAGCACATGATCTTACCTTTTTCTACTTGAGCTAATATCAAGAAGAATTTAAATCCCCAAATTATCAATCAAAAATATTAATTATTAAATATTTTAAAATCTAATTTTAAATAACAATTAAAAAAAAAGGTAGATAGAGGTTGGATTTTGAAAAAATAACCGAATTAATCATTGAATTGGAGATCGATGATATTGCGGACGCTATTAGAGATGCTTTGGACGAAGGAAAGGATCCTTTTGATGTTCTTAACGCACTTACTAAAGGAATGGATGAGGTTGGCAGGCGATATGAGGAGGACATCTATTATTTAGCAGAACTAGTCCTTGCTGGAGAAACGATGAAAGAAGCATTTAATGTATTAAGGCCCGCAATGGCCGCCAAAGATAGTTCAAAAAAGAAAGATAAAATTATCATCGGAACAGTAAAAGGAGATAATCATGACATCGGCAAAAATTTGTTGGGCACCTTGTTGATGAGTTCTGGCTTCGATGTCATTGATTTAGGGATGGACATCGATGCTAAGGATTTTGTGGCAAAAGCTAAAGAAACGGGCGCCAAGGTTATTGGACTAAGCTCGCTCTTAACCATGACCGTGAACCAAATTACAGAAGTAGATAAAGCTCTCAAGGAAGAAGGTTTGAGGGATAAAGTAAAGTTAATTGTGGGAGGTGCTCCTTTAAACATGGAACTCGCTAAAAAATTAGGAGCGGATGACTTTTCTGCTGATGCGGTTGATGGAGTAAGACATATCAGAGATCTGTTGGCATGATCTTTTTCTCAGTTAATTATTTTTTGACCAAACGAATGATCTAAAAATCAAGTTATTTTATATTTTTTAAGATAAGTCAAGAAAAAATAAATCATTACTTATCCTTTTCTTCCTTTATAATTAAAATTCAAATTCCCATTGTTCCTGCTTTTTCCTCTATTTATTCGATTTAGAAAGGTATTTTCAAAATGTAAACAATTATTCTTCACAAGCACTTTTAAAATTTGAGAATTTTAAAGAAATGAAATTCATCTACTTAAAATTAATGATTAGATTTGTAAAATGCAAAAATTTGTAGTTTTATGGCTTATATTCATAAAATTTTTATTTTTTTCCACATTTCATCTCTTAACTATAACTTTTAAATATTGAATAAAGAATATCAGAAATTTAATTAAGTGAACGACAACTATGGTTAAAGTTAAAAACGCGGAAGAAATAGCCCGTCTTGTGACTCAAGGTAGCTATAAAAAGAAAAGGATATTTTCAATCACCGCACACATTGATCACGGCAAAACCACGGCTTCTGATTATCTGTTAAGAAGAGCGGGATTAATGCGAGAAGAGGATGCCGGACAACTTCAGATGACGGACTCAGATGAGGAAGAGCAGGAGCGAGGCATTACCATTTTTACTTCTGTTGTATTGCTCTCTTTTACTGATTCACGACACCCGGAAGATAAGGAACCCTATATTTTACAAATTAACGATACCCCCGGGCACATCTCGTTTACGGGAGAAGTATCCCGTGCCTTACGTGGTAGTGATGGAGCAATTATTTTAGTGGATGCGTTAGAAGGAGTAATGACCCAAACTGAAACTAATATAAGGCTTTCTGTCGGAGAAGAATTATGCAAACCCGTGCTTTTCATCAATAAGGTAGATAGACTAATAAGTGAATTGAAATTAAGTCCGGAAGATACTTATAAAAGAATCGATAAAATTACACGACAAGTAAACGATTTAATTAAAAAAATTCGCCCCGAAGGTTCTAATTGGACGATTGATTTTGCTCAAAATAGCGTGGCAGTTGGTTCTGCAAAACATGGATGGGGATTTACCTATGAAATCTTAAAACAAAAAGGATTTACCCCTCTCACTGTTTTTGAAAAATATAATAAAGGAGAAATTCTATGGTTAAGAGAAAATTTACCCCTCGATGAGCCCTTATTAAGAATGGTAGTTGACCATTTGCCCGATCCTGTCTCAGCAGCCTCGTATAGAATACCAAAAATATGGGGGGGAGATAAAACCTCTGAATTAGGACAATCTCTCATGAAAAGTGATCCAAAAGGACCTCTTTATGGAATGATTACCAAGATCTTTTTAGATCCTAAACAAGGATATCGCCCCACGTTAATTGGAAGAGTATTTTCTGGTACGTTAGACCTTTCTGAAACCCTTTATCTGGTCAATCATAAGAGCACGAGTAGAATAAAGCGATTAGGAGTCATGGAAATTACGGATATATTAGATGTCCCACAAATTCCCGCCGGAAATTTATTTGCATTATATGGTTTTATCTGCCCATCTGGAGAAACATTTATAGCAGCAGATACTGTTCCTAAAGATAAACAGCAAGCCGCTCAAATTCCTTCCTTTGAAAAAATTCAGTATGCTTGCGAGGCGGTAGTATCTAGAAGCATTAAACCCAAGGATCCCCAAGACCTTGCTAAACTCGGAGATGTGGTCAGTAAATGGCTCCAAGCAGATCCCACGGCAGAATTTAGAATGAATAAAGAATCTAAAGAATATATATTGAGTGGTATTGATCCATTACAAATTGAAATTCTTACCAAGAGAATCAATAATCAAGTGAACATCGATGTCGGCGAGCCCATCATCGTCTATCGTGAAAAAGTAACTAAAAAAAGCAGAGAATTCTATACTAAATCTTCCAATGGACACAATAGAATATTATTATACATGGAACCTCTGGATTACACCACGGAACGATTAATTGAAACGGGAAAAGTAACTGATCTCATGAATGAAAAGGAAAGAGCTGAAATCTTGAGAGAGCAAGCTGGTTGGGACACTAAAGAAGCCCGTAGAATTGTAGATGTTTATAAGGGAAACGTTCTGGTAAATGGGGCTTCTGGATTGCAAAGATTTGATAGAATTAAAAATGATCTTATTAGTGCTTTTCGAAATTGGCTTGAAGAATGTATCATTGCTCGAGAACCAGCATTGGGAATAAGAGCTATATTTACTGACCTTACAATTCACGAGGATCCACGCCACACCCAATTCGCGCAAACAGCAAGCATGGCATTCGCTGTTCTTTCATTAGCTATGCTGGATGCTGACCCTCATATATTTGAGCCCATTCAAAAGATCGATGTTAAATCTCCTAGCGGGTTGGAGGGTGGAGTCATCGCTACCATTAATAAGCGTCGAGGACAAATCAGTGATGTGGTTCCTGAAGGAGAATACGTGCGAGTTAAAGGTGAGATTCCTGCTTCGGAGATTATTGGTATTGCTGATGAATTAAGAGGTGCTACTCAGGGACGAGCCTTCTTCGGCTATGAATTCAAAGGGTTTGAGAAAGTTCCCGCCACAATTGAAAAAGACCTCATTTTTGAAATTCGCAAAAGAAAAGGCATGAAAGAGGAAATGCCCAACACTTCCAGCTGGGAGCGTTTTATCTACAGAAGAACCTAATCTTTTTAAGAAATTTATTTTTATGTCTATTTTTCTGTTATATCTTTTGTTTCTTTCGCTTTTTTTAAGGAAGAGCTTAATTTAATTATCTTTTTCTTCATAATAATTATATAGTAAGACACCCTTTCTTCCTATATTAAATACAATATATTAGTCAAAGCTCATCCAAAACGGTGAATCTTAAACCATGAATAATGAAGATGATATTATTGAAGATGATAATAATGAAGAAAGTGATGAGGATAGTGATTTTGAACGGTATTTAAAGGAAATGGAATCCCTTAAGACGGATTTTTCCGATCTTAAAGATCTGGATTTGGAAGAGATCCAAGAAATGCAAGAAGCAATTGCACAAGTAAAAGAAAAGTCTGAATCGAACAATCAAGAAAGTTCTACATTAGAAGCCAAAATAGAGTCTAGTGAGACGGGATATCAAAGAGACCTTTCGTCCGATTTTTCGGATTTAAACAAAATTGATTTAAACGAACTAATAGACATGAAAGAGGCCATAGAGTCCGTCAAACAAGAAGAACTCGCTGAATTGGGAAAAAAAGATGAAAAGATCCCACCAAAACAAACCACCACTTCGCCATTAGAAAAAAAAATACAAGCAGAGTTGCAGAAAAGAAAGGAAGAAGTTGAGGAAGAAAAGTGGACTCCTGAAAAATTTCTCACTTATTTACAAGACAAGAGAAATAAGATTTATTATCATGCTCTTTATTTCTTAATCTTTAATGTAAATGACCATGTTGCCAGCAAGGAATTACTTTATGACGTGTTAAAGGAAAAGGTAAGTAAAAGCGCCATTGATCCCATACAAGAACATCAATTTTATTTTGGATTAGGATATCTTTTAAAATTGCAAATTAATGGGGTTCCCGTCGTGCGGTACATGCTAGGTGGCAAGTTTAAGATCAATGCTGATGCCGCGTTATTGGAAGAGATTTTAAGTAAAGTGGGAGAACCCATTAGTACAAGACCAGTAATTGCTGAGGACGAGAAAAAAAAAATGTTTCGCGATTTCTTGGAAGATGATTTTTCTGAATTATTAGATTAATAGGTTCTTTTTATCTGCTTCTGAATATCATTTAGATTTCGTTCCATTACATCAGTAATAGCAACATTGAATTCTTTTTTAGCATTAATGATGACTTTCGAATTAGGTGAAGAGAATTTTATCCATTAGTTATCAGATTTCCTAAGACTTGCATTAATTCCTCTAATAAAAATTGACAAATTTCTATGAGGAAGGGTTCTCTCTCATTCAAAACAATCAACTTTAGAGATTAATACTTAATTTCTTTATAAAATTTATCTTTATAGAGATCAGAACACCATGCTTGAAAAACCCACTTTGATGATAATTGGGAACTCGAACACGGGGAAAAGTTCAATAACGAGGTTATTGCTTCCCAATCCTAAATTATTCAAGGGCAAATCAGGGAAAACACCCGGAAGCACCTTATTAATTAGACCTATAAGTCAACCGGGTCTTAAATATCAAATTGTGGATTTACCCGGTTTTGGTTACATGAAATCTTCCAGTAAGAGACGGGAAGAACACATAAAAAATCAAATTGTATCGCATGTGGAACATCATCATGAAAAATACTTTCTCGCCCTTATAATTATTAACATCCTTAGAATTGAGGATGAGTTAACAAAGTATTTTACAAGAAATCAAACTACCATCCCTCTTAGTTTTGAACTCATAGATTTTCTTTCGGAATTTAAAATGCCTAAAATTATTATCCTAAACAAAATCGATAAGGTATCCACTTTAGATAAGACGAGAATAATTTCTGTCTTTTTAAAAAAAGCGGAAGAAAATGGATATAAATTAATTCCTTTGGAGAAATATATCCTGAAAGATCCTGAAAGTATACCCTATTTAGAATTTTCTGCGCTAAAAAAATTGAATTTGGGAACCCTTAAAACGAGTATTGAAAAATTCTGGGGTTTAAATGAAAGATAATGCTACATGTTACTCAAGCAACTTTTTAAACCCTGCATTACTCCGTAATTAAATAAAAAATAGTTTATTTAAAAGAGGGAAATAAATATGAATTCTAAAGAAAGAATTAATTTTCCAATAGGGTATCATGTTTTTCATGAGCATCCCAACATGAATTATCAGCTTAATAGATTAATTACTACTGGAGGAAATTTTCAAGAAGTTAAGGAAGTTGCGTTAAAAATTAAGGATTTTGATGATTGGAAAAGAGAGCTGACAAATCTAGCAGAAAAAGCACAATCGAAAAATCGTACTTTAAATGCCGCTATGTATTATAGAGCCGCGGAATTTTTCGTTTCACCTCAAGACCCAGATAAGTCCCTTCTTTATGATAAATTCATTCAATTAATACATGAAGTTCATCCTAATTTAACAGACATTCGAGTAGAAGTTCCCTATGAAAATTCTTTCCTTCCCGCATATCATTTCAAAAATGGATCCCGTAAGGGAACGGTGGTAATTTTTGGAGGATATGATTCTTTCATTGAAGAATTTTATGATTTTTATGCGTATATTCATGATGCCGGATATGAAGTGATTGCATTCGAAGGACCCGGCCAAGGATGGGTGTTAAATAAGAATAAGGTATCCATGACGCATGAATGGGAAAAACCTGTTAGAGCAATTCTTAATCATTTTGCTCTCAAGGATATTACCTTGATAGGCATTTCGTTAGGTGGATATCTAAGCTTACGGGCGGCTGCATTTGACCCTCGCATATCAAGAGTTGTGGCATTTGGCATCATTTATGACTTTTTTCAAGTGCTCTTACATGCTGGTGGTCCTAAAATACAAGAATTAGTGGAAAATCTGTTAGAGAAGAAAAAGGTTGATCTTTTTAATAAAATCATGCAAGAAAGGATGAAATCAGATTTATTAGTCAATTGGGGCGTGAATCATGGCATGCACGTGTTCGGGGTATCTTCCCCTTATGAATACATTGAAAAAGCTCGTCTCTATTCTACAGCAGAGATTTCTGATAAAATAACCCAAGATGTATTGTTATTAATGGGAACCAAGGATCATTTCATTCCGCTAGGAATGTTTTATAAGCAGATCGAAGCATTAAAAAATGTAAAGTCTCTTACCGCTAGACTATTCACGGAACATGAAAATGCTTCGAGCCATTGTCAAATGGATAACTTTAATTTAGCTCTTACCGTGATTCTTAATTGGATTGAACAAATAAACAAACGAGTAGTTTAACGGTTCAGATCTAACCTATAAAATTAAAAATAAAATTATTTTTTTTTTATAGAGAAGATAATTTAAAAGCAATCTCTTGATGCAATTTATAAATATTGCTGATTTTTAAGGAGTTATTTATTCCGTTCTATTAAGAATTTCTTACAATATTCCTTTGAGAGAATAGATATAAGAGTATTGAAGATGAAAAAAAAGTACCAAAGGGGAACATAAATAGAAGGACAAATAATAGAACCAAATATAAATTTATATGAATTGAAAATATAGTATTTGCTTCCGTGGTTAAGGAAATTTTCTTAAATTTCCATCTCAAAGAAAAAAATAGGGTCCCCATGCCACCAATTAAATTTATCCATCCGAATATTAAAAGAAAAAGTAAGGTATGGTAGGTAATATAGGGATAAAGAAACGCGAGCTCTTCTAAAAGAACTTGATATACAAGAATAAAGATGAATCCTCCCGTTAATAGAAATACAATACCAAATGTTAATTGAAATAGAAAAAATGAAAGATATTCAGAGGATATTGTAGATTTTGTTCCGGGCTTTTTAATAGAAATTGAAGCTTTCAAATCCCTTAGCATTCCCATTCCTAAAAAAGTGCCAATAGGGACTAAAATAATGGTTATCGTAGCGAGTACTTTTGAAATGACAGTCCACGTTTTGAAGAAAAGAGAATCTTGCTTAAAAAATAATTTTATGAAAGGAAATAAGAAAATTAACGTTCCTATGAGCATTAAAAAATAACTGAAATATTCTAAACCATATAATAGAGAGGGAGTGATATAAGGATATAAGGCTATTACAGATAAACTGCCCAAAATTTTGGTTGCTTGATTAATTAGGAAAGCAAGGGAAAGATGATAAAATGCAGGTGCAAAATAGATCAATGCACTGGTCTGTTCATTGAATATTCTTAATTTTTTGAAAAAATTGCTCACTTTCCTCCCTCAACAAATTAATTGTATTTTATTCATTTTATCTTTCCGATATTTTTGGTTTTTATTCAGTTCAATTATACGTTCTTATTTTTCATTTGATCGTACTGGAGATATACTTGATTCCCTTGAATAAGAGAGGTGTATTGACTGATGATCCAAGGAGGATAAACATTTATTCGATTAGCAAATTTTTGGGCTGTCAGAATCGAAACATTTTCAAGAATATACACTCTATGATGAGCATCTAAATGGAGCCCGTTTGTCTCTAAAATCTCCATGTCATCTTGTTCCCATAAATAAGCAGTGTGCCTGGTGGTAATATCCTTGACGATAGCAATTCCATTTTCACTATTCTCTGAATAAGGTATGAATATTAATCCATTACTTAATGGCAAGTAAATGTATAATGGATTAGAATCATAATCCTCGCGTATGATTGTTTCAATTTCATTTTCCCTCAAAGAAGGGGAATAAGAAATGGTATTAAAATCACGATCGCTATTTTTAAAAGTAAATTTAATGGAAATCTTCTCAATAGAATCATCTGCCCAATCATGAGTTCCCCTAAATGATACATCGATTCTATAAACTAAAAACGTGTCAATCAAGGATAATTCATCCATTGATTGATATTTTAGAAGGGATGCAGAAAATTGTATTTTTGAAGTATCATAATTTTCATTTACTAGCATGGATGTATTTATATTTAAAGGGAGGTCGGATGGAGAAAGTCCACCTTGCTGATACTGAAATAGAGAGATAAAATCCTCATCGGAAAGAAAAAGCTGCTTGGTTTTTAAATCTACTTGGATGCGAGATACATTTAGGGTCTTGACATTGTTTGCAAGTCGTTGCAAGGATTGAGCACATAATTTTTGGGCAGTTAAAACATTTTGCTCGGCTGTAATCCGCTCGTAATATCTCGGGGTTAATCCCGTGGAATCGGTACACGTCGCTTGCAGCCATAATCTCTCGGCTTCAAATAATGCCTCTTCTATTTTTTTTTGGGTTCCTAAAGGTATTGAATTTTTATACTTATCACAAACTATTCTTGTAGCACTGATATCTTGTCTACAACGATAATTATTTGCCAATACTTCTCCATCATCACTAGACCCTTGGTTATTTGCCATCCAAATATAACTGGAATTATAATCCGCGGTGTTCCAATTGGATTCGGGAATGTAGTAATCAAGAATACCAAAAGCTCCCAATTCCAAACAATGATCTACCCAATCTGAACAAGTTAAAAATAAATTTCCTTGATTTTCCAGTGACAGCATTTCTTCTTCAAAAACCCTTACTTTCTCAGGCGAGACCGTAAATTCCTCTTGGGCATTTTCATCCTCAAAAGCTAATTCTGCATCATATAAGTAATTCCAAGTATGGAAAAAACCAGCTTCTTGCCGAGGAAAGTAGTCATACGGTAAAATTTTAATCGATTTATGGGTTTTTGCATCTTGCACGAGATAAACGGGATAATCATTATATATTTTATCAGGATTACGATACCCCCTTACTTGTTGGGCAGATGCTAACACGGTATTCACGTTTGCACAATAAGGGGAATTTAATGCGGTAACTAAACCCGGCGCGTATTGCCCTTCTTGAAATAATATACAGTCGCTTCTTTTATCAAGGATATTTAAAGCAGCTAAAGTCTCATTGGCTTGTTTTAAATTTATTTCAAATACATCGTTAGGGTACGCATAATAAAGTTGACTGAATTGTAGGACACACATGAGTTCCATTTGCTTACGATCAAGCAATTTATTTGTGAGTTCCTCGATCTCCTTATATTCCGGATTCGTATAAATTTTTAACATCATTTCCGCTTGACATTCAACAGTAAACGCCCAATTGGGATGTTTATCATACACTTTCAGCAATTCATGGTAAGGTTCTCTAATGATTCTATCTTCTACATCTTTTAATCCCAAACGATAATCAATATTAAAGTGGTAAAAGCAAGTGGTACATCGGGGAAGTAAACTTGGAAACCCTCCAATAGCCCCAATAATGGATAAACTCATGATGCTCACGATTATGGAGGAAATACTGATTACTTTATAAAAATTCAATCTCTTTCTGTTGCTCTGAGTTAAATTCATAGTCCCCTAATTCTCACTACATAATTCTATATTCAATTTAAAAATTAATTACGCAATAGATAAGTATTTTCTAATTAACTATAAACTAGTACATGTTTACTTTTAAAGTAACTTAATAGAAGGTGGTATTATATTACCGTCAATACTTGATACAATAATAAGTAGGTTTGGTACTAATCTCATATAAATTCTTGTTTCTATAGGTTCAAGTATAGTTGCTCTTTCTTAGTTTTAATTAATGGAAAAAATACTTTTTTATGATTTTAAATGTTTTTTTCTTCATATTTATAGATAGATTCAACGTTGATCGTTAGGGTGTATCATAATTTTCGTTGGAAGAAACAGAATTTGGCTTTTTTTCCTTTCTTAAGGCATATTTAATTAATCCAATTATGGGATTTAGTCTCGTAACTCTCTTTTGATAATTTATATAAGATGTTCCAAATTTAATAATGAGATGGCTTTCTTCCCGATAAGTCCATCGATAGGTTAGAATTATGATAGTGCCTGTTAAAAATAAACTCACTAAAGTTTGGGCCCATAATGTTATGCTGATTGAAAATAAAACGAATGCTAAATATTGGGGGTGTCTAACCAATGCATAAGGCCCCCTCTCAACTAAAGTCGTCGTTTGGGTATAACTTGTTCCCTTCTCCACCCCTCCTTTTTTTTTAAATACTCTAAAAGTGATGAAGCCAAAGTAAAGACTAAATGGCCAAATAATCCATCCCATATATAATGAAAAAATCCATCCCAAGGCATTATAAGATAAAATCATCAATATATATTGAGTAATGAACGCAATAGTAAAGATTGCTGTAAAAATGATATTGCTTATTGAAAACTTTCTTTCTTTATTCTCTTGAGACATTTATTTGACGACCTCTTCCCTTTTTTTTATTTGTTTTTTATAATATTTAATAAGACCTAACACAATATTCATTCGTGGTACTTTTTTTTTACATACATTATAGTCCTCCCCGAACTTGATAATCAATCTCTTATCTAAATGAAAGGTTTCTATATAAACTAATCCTGAGACTAATAATGATAGTAAGATCATGATTATAAATTGAGAGAGAAGAGCAAATGCTACACTAAGCAAGATCCAGGTTAACCAAAAATGATGTCTAATAATGGCATAAATTCCAGTATCCACGAGTTTAGTTGTATTTAAGAAGTTTTGTCCTTTTTTAACACCTCCATATTTTTCAAATTCTCTTCTTGGCAATGAACCGATAACCAAAAATGAAATTATGAATCCCCACCCGAACCATAGAAGTAAATTTATTCGATAATAATTATAGAAGAAAAAGACCAAAATTAGTTGAATGAGTAATAAGGGTCCATATATTCCTGAATAGATCCAATCTCTAAGTGAATAATTGCGAACATTTTCGTTTTTCCAATTGCATTTAATATCAATATTCTGTCTTGTATTGACTTTTTTATTCCCTTTAAATGTATTCCTATAATTTTAAATCATATTATTATAGTTTAAAAAAGTCAAGTATATATTTAAACTTAACTATTCAAAGTTAAATATTCAAATTAATATGACTAGTAATATTAATAAATGTTAGAAAAAGCAAAAAAAAAACGAATTATGCCTAAAAAGAGATATACTCCGCTTAAAACATTCATATTAGGTGTTTTTACTACTTTTAATAAAGAGATGAGTGGTTATGAATTAATTAAAATTGCTGAGGAATGGCACTATGATCATTATATTAACGCAACCAACGCTTCATTTTATTATTCGCTCAAGAAATTAGAACGCGAGGGCTTTATTGAAGAAAAAGAAACAATAAAAGAGGGAAACCGTCCCGAGCAAACCACTTATAAATTAAAGCCCAAAGGGAGAAAAGAATTTGAGAAACAAATGGAATATTATCTCAATAAAGTAGAAGAGTTCTATTTTGATCTTGATGTGATTACTCCCTTCATTCTTCTATATGGTTTTTCTAAGACTAAAGAACACATCATAAATAATTTGACTAAACAAGTAGAAAAGAGAGAAAAATTTTATCAACATCTCGATGATGGCAAAAAATACGTTCAATCACACGAATTTTATGATTTGAATCCTTTTACAATTTTACCACTTCAACACTTTGAACTCCATAATAATGCTGAAATACAATGGCTACAAAAATTTCAAGAAATGGTTAAAGACATTAATTTTGAAGAAAATATTAAGAAAATAATAAAAAGAAGAGGATTAGACAAATAACTATTTCTGAATATAGTTTTTCAGATAGATTATTATTTTTTTGATTAAAATTTAATCTTTGTATAAATGAACACGAGGACGATTATCTACTTATATCATCAATTATTATAATAGAGTATAATTTCGAATGGTGAAAATTCTGCCCAAAAAACAAATGAAATGCCTGATGTGCGGTGGTAAGATATCCTATGATGAGATTAATGTAAATTATAAGTGCAATTCTTGTAATGCCATTATCTCAACTGAAATCTTTAAAGAAGGTTCAAATGGTAAAAAACCGACAAAATTTAGGTATCCAATTCTGAAATTCGTATTTGCATTACTCGGAGCTGTTTATTTATTCTATTTTATATTGAGAATCTTCATTTTTTGAAATAAAATTCACAAAATTATCTAGAATTCATTGGAACGAACTTAATTTAATTATATTTTTATAATTAAAGGAAAAAAAAATAAAATTGGTTAAATTCACAAATATGATTTTTTTTATTGAAACAAAAACAGATTCTTCTTCTTAGAAGGAGATTAATTAAAATGAACTTATACGTGTTGGGCGTAATAATTGCAATTTCTAGTGGCTGTGTCAACAATTTAGGCGTGCTCTTTCAGAAAAAAGTAATTAATGATCATAGAGAGGAGCCAGAATTTTTAAGAAGCTTAATTAAAAGTCCATTATGGGTATTTGGGCTTATATTACAAATCTTAATTGGGGGGGCAATCTTATATATGATTGCGCAAGCGCTAATAGGCCCAAGCCTTGTACCCGGATTGATGAGTGGGGGTTTAATCGTTTTAGCATTAGGTTCGACCATGATTCTCAAAGAAAAATTGCGCAAAACGGAGATAAGCGGAATTTTATTAATGATACTTGGGATTTTCAGTCTGAGTTTAAGTCAGCTTTCCATAAACTTGGCAGTGATTAATATTTTGGAGCAAGTATTTATTATTCGATTATCGATTTTCACGGGTGCAATATTCCTAGCATACATCATTATCCATTTTACGTCTAAATATATCAAGAAATCAAAAGGTATTTTTTTTGCGCTTAAATCAGGATTAGTCTACTCTCTAAATTCCGTCTGGATTGGACCCCTTGTAGCCGTTCTTACACGTATATTTTCAAGTAATTTCAACATGGAAGAGCTACTATTATTTTTTCCTGCATTGGTAATTATACTCATTTGTACTGCTTATGGAATCATATTTGCACAAAAAGCATTCCAAAATGGTCAAGTAAATATTCTGTCCCCCTTAATCGGGGTGCCCGGCCAAATTATTCCCGTATTAATTTTCTTTCTGATATATAATTTGGTACCTGCCAGTTCTTTAAACGTTCTATTTCTCATAATAGGATTAGTGCTAATTATTGTCAGTTCATTCTTATTGGCTACCAGTCAAGTAAGATTAGAGGAAATACAAATTTCAGAAGATTGAAACCTCTGAAATTTGTTAAAAAAAATAAGTTTTAAAAACAGGAAATAAATTACTTTATTTTATGTGAAGATGATTAGAAATTAATTCTTTTAACTCTAAATAATTCCTTGTTATGGGAAACTGAGGAAAATCTTTGATAACGTTAGCAGGTGGGTTAAATAGAATGCCGTGATCAGCATTTTTTATCATTCCCATATCATTATAAGAATCTCCAATTGCGATCACTTCAAAGTTCAATTCTTTCAAGGCTTTGATAGTCTTGGTTTTCATGTCATTAATGCGCAATTTATAATTTGAGATCATACCATTGCCATTAGTTTCAAGATTATGACACATGACCATGGGATACCCTAACTTCTTCATGAAAGGTGTGGCAAATTCCAGGAAACTATCGGTTATAATCATTACTTGAGCTTTGGTTTTTAACCAATTCAAGAACTCTTTTGAACCCGGCAATAATTCCATTTCAGAAATGATATCTTGTATCTCTTTTAATGTAATTCCATGATCTTTCAAGATTTTTAATCTTCTCTTCATGAGTTTATCGTAATCGGGTTCATCTCTCGTCGTTAATTTAAGTTCGTCTATTTTAGTTTTCAAAGCGACTGAAACCCAAATCTCGGGAGTAAACACTCCCTCTAAATCTAAGCATGTAATAAACATGATCGTTCAAAGAAATTAATTTTATCGAGTAATTAAATATTTTATCACATTTTAAACTTGCTAATTACTGTTAAACTGAAATAACTTGAAAGAATCTCAAAGCATTTTATTCTATTCTTTTACCTAACTCATTAGATTGGAAATAAGTAGATTAGGAGATATTTAGTTGGTTGGACGCTTAACATCCTTTTCTTATTAGGAAAAATTCTTAAAAAGAATGTCTCTATCAAGACCTAAAAGAAATTAATCTTGTCATTGAAAAGATGAGTTTTTATTTTTATAGAATCAAGATCCCACGTAGTTAAATCCTTTCAAAACTAATTCTAAATTCTATGAAATTTATATAGATATACAAACATTATCTTATTAATCTTAAATTTCGAATTTAATAGAAAAGATATGGACAGTGCAATTAATGAGTGAAGCTAAATCAGAATTAGAATCAAAAATAAGCAGTATTATTGTATATCAAACTGGGGTACAAATAACCCAGACTGGAACTATTGAATTAAATAAAGGCGCTCAAATACTTACCATTTCAAATTTATCTGCATCTCTCGATAAAGAAAGTTTGCGGGTTAAGGGAAAGGGTAATGCTCGGATTGTTAATATCCAAATTGAATTTAATTCTAAAAAGGAATATAAGAAAGAACAACATGAACAATTAGAAAATCAAAAAAAAGCCTTGAAAAAGAAAATCCAGAGGCTGGAAACTGAGAAACTAAGAATTGAAGAGCAAATTTCAAAATACAAATCCGCTGAAGACATATTTTATCAAGATTTTCCCAAATCATTTGCGTTCGGTGAATCAGAGATGTCAAAGTTCCTTGAATTTAATGAAGAATTGGATAAAATTATCTCCAAAAGGACAATTGAAATGGAAGAATTAAGCTATAATATTGAAGATCTAAAGAATGAATTAACTTCTATTCTGAATAAAATTTCAAACCTCGGTCCTATTGAAGAAATTCATAATTATTATGAAGTAAATATCAATTTGGAGGTTAAAGAAAACACAAAAATTACTATTGAATTACGTTACACTCTTAATCAAGCGTGGTGGACGCCTTTTTATGATGTATCTTTACACGAGAAGAATGCCTCTCTTACAATGATGGCTAATGTTTACAATAGGACGGGGTTGGATTGGCAAGAGGTAGATGTTGAGATTTCCACTGCTTCTTTAAAACCTGTGAACTTAATAAAGCCAACCCCCCTCATCTTGAGCGAATATATTCCTCCTAGATCAACAAGTATGGGAGGATTCATGAATGATAAACCCTTGTTAAAGAAAGCTGCAAGACCAAGATTGGTAACAGCAGGGGCAGGGGAAAGGGATGGTCTTTTCTTAAGCGAGGAAATGGATGAACGGGAAAAGAAGGAAGAAGCGGAACCAATGCCAGAAACAACTATAACTTATGCAGAGAAGACTGAAAATATCGGAGTACAATCTTTTAAGATTCCTAATAAATTAACCATTTTATCTGATAAAAATCCCCATCCTGTAAATTTAACCGTTTTGGAATTGAACAACGAAAAACGTTATTTCTGGAGTAATGCCTCTCCTGAAAACGTGCTTATAAGAGATAAAGTGATAAATGGAGATATTTTGCTTCTTCCTGGGAACATTAAGATATATTATCAGGAGGAATTTTTAGGGGAAACTTCCATTCCTTTAGTTGCTCCAAAAGAGGAATTTAATTTAGGCACTCGAATTACTTATGATTTAAAAGTAGATAAAAAGATTATCGATAGAAGTAAAGATAAAAAAGCAATTAAGGGAAAGTTGAAAAATAATTATGAGTATCAAATCCTCATTAAAAATTTAAATGAAGTGGAAGAGGAACTTATCATTTATGACATGATCCCACACTCGAACTCAGAAAATATAAAAGTCGAAATCGAAGAAATAATCCCCGAGCCCCATAAAAGAAAATTAGGAATATTGAAATGGAAATTCAACATGAAGGGAATCGATGAGAAAGTGCTTAAATACAAATATTTCATTGAATATAAGAAAGAAATTACTATCTCTCCTTCTCTACCATGAGGACGTAAATCTAAGAGTTTTTATCATCCTAATTATCCCTTTTTCTCAATTTACTTCTTTAATCACATTATTCCATTCTTGCAGCGCTGTTAGGTCATTTTAGAGGGACAAATTTATAATAACTCAATAAAAATTTTTCCGTTTAGGAATTACCTCCTTTTAGATTTAATCGCTTGAACTAATTAAATGATAAGAATAAGAGTGAAAAATGCAAATATATCAAATTTGAATATCTTAATCAAGCTTTTAAGCTAGGATCTTTATTCTCATCCCAATTTACGGCAAAAAGAAAATCCCTGCTTACTTTATTCGTATATATTAAAGGAAATCCGCTCATTTTTTGAAATTCTTGAGCAAAAGTTTCAAGGAATTGATACTCTGGAAAGTAATAATGAAGAGATTGACTACTTTTTAACCTATTATTTATATTCAATGCTTTAGCTTGTAGAGTAAACCCTTTAATTTCAAAGAAATTAGGATTCGCCTTTTTAACGATAGAGACATATTCTTCGAGAAACTCTTTCTTTAAATTTAAATTCTTCACGGCTGTTAATCTCACCAGCGTTCGACACGATAAACTGGGGATTAAATTTAATGATTCATTAATTTTATTCCATCCATCCTTAATCATGGGTCGACAAGTTTTTTTATAAATTTCCTCATTCGGAGCGGGAAGCGTTATGTATAATTGACTGGGAAGCGGATTTAACTTTTCTAGGGTCTCAGGAAGAGTACCATTCGTAACAATGAACGTAGTAAAATTACGATTCTTAAATTCCTCAACATATTGTGAAATTTTGGGATATAACAGGGGCTCTCCATCCAGAGAAATTGCAGCATGATTGGGAAATAATGCTTCCGCATTAGCTTGCATGATTTCATCGGGAGTAGTCAATACTCTATTAATTAATAATTCTAAATCTTCTCGAGAATCAATGCATTTCTTGACCTCTTTATCTACTTTAAAATTATTATTGATGTCGTCAATAGGCACTACAAATTTCTGATTTTTCAATAAATTAAGTGCTCGTTCTATCTTATTTTTAGAAATATGAATAGCATTTGACAATGAATTAATATTATAGTAATGAGAACTATTTAATCTCATGTAATCAAGGATATCGATCATTATTTCATAGTTTTCCAAGTACTTTCGTAAGTGTAAATGATTATTAATGATGTCCCTCTGATGTCGCAACATTTCATCGATGATTAGTTTTGGCTCATCCGGTTCAACTAAAAATTCACTTGCTAAATTTCCTTGTTCGATATCTCTCCAGCAAAAGACACATTGATGATTACAAAAAGGTAAAGCAGGAGTGTTTTGAAGGCACCTATGACTTTCAATTCCAAATACACCTTTATAACAATTGCGATTCGCTCTCCCGGTCATTAATCTCTGTTCTAGCCAATGACAAGGTTTTATTGAACTATGTTTATTCGGACCTACAATTCTATAGGTAGATTTTGTATAGGCTTCAACAAATTCATTGGTAATCTTGTTGTTTCTGATATAAAGATTCTTCATGAACATCGGTACTTCAAATTCTTTAATCATCTGTTCTCTTGCAATAATTTATATAACTAAATTTCGGCAAAGTATTAAATACTATGCATTATAATTATAAGTCATTCTTTAATTATACTTTAACTTATATTTTATAATTATAAGTGCTTATAATGTTTAATCGAATAAAATCGGAATTTCTTAATGCGGGGTTAAAACTCATGAATTATTCCGTGGATGATAAAATCGTAAGAATATTCTTCGAATCAGCTTCTTCCCATGTTAATAATATTGTCATCTTGCCGGCGGTAAAAATTATCATGAAGAGGTTACTTAGCAAGCTCCGTAATAAGAGTGTTCATGGTAGAATTTACAATGGTTTATTAAATAACGTCCCAGTCAGCATTATTCGTTCTTTTGTAGGGTGTCCAAACATGGCCATCACCATGGAGTGTTTGAAAAGAACAAAAGCGAATATTCTCTTGCGGGTGGATTTTTGTGGCGGGATTAATACCAATGAAGAGATTGATATTGGTGAAACCTTAATCCCAAAAACAGCATATTGCGGAGATGGTACTAGCCCCCATTACATTAATTTATATCGCAACCAAATACACGATCTTTCCTCCATCTCTAATCCCTTCCATCAGCTTGGAGAGGTTGGGCAAGGAACGGCAAAAACTTTTTTTGCTGAGGCAAATAACCGCTTAAAAGATATACTTTTCGATACGGGATGCTCTATTAATCCTCAAAAAACGAAACTTGTAAATCTCTGGACCACAGATGCTCTATTTTCCGAAACACCCGATTTTCTTGCCTCGTTAGCATCAATCAATGTCCAAGCCATTGATATGGAATCATCCATCCTATTTTTATTAGGTAAATTTTTTAACTTAAAAACAGTCTCAATTTTATCCGTTTCCGATTTGCCTGGGAATTCGAGATATGATCTATTTAAATCTAACGAAATTCACCCTGAATTGGAAAATGGAATTAATAGGACATTAGAAATATTGATGCAATCCCTTCCTAAAATAAGGAATGATATGAAATAGAATAGATTCTAATACAATCCAATAAACATGAAAAATTTAAAAGCCTTTAAGTAGTTTTGAAAAATCAGGTTCTTCAAAGATTTCGTTATACTTTTTTAATAAATCAATATTTACCAAATAGATTTTTCCTTGTTCCTTTTTCACAGTCCGAATTATATTCAGCTGCTTTAACTTTTTTAAATGATATTGAATGGTTCCTGAGTACATGTCTAAATTCTCTGCGATATTCGAGATAGAATTTTCCTCCTTTTTAAATAACTCTTCAACTATTTGTGGAATGAGAGGGTTGATGAAGATTACTCTAAATTCGTCCAAATCCTCTGCTAAATCTTCGGGGAAATAATGGAGCGTTTTACCTACCTTTTTGGAACGTATTAATTTGAAATTTTCCAATGTCATGATGTGTTTTAGAAATGGGGTTCGAGTAATACTTAATTCTTGCTCAATCTTTTCATCACGAGCATGGATTCCGGGGTTTTCTATTATGAATTTTAAAATGCTCATGAGCTTTTCGTTTTCTAACACCTCAAGTTTTGTCCTTCTTTCATTGGTAACAATCCAATTTTTTTCTTCTAAACTTCGGATTGCTAAAAAAATATCCTCCTTGCCATATCCCTTATTATAAGATAATTTTGAAATACAAGTGGCGTATAATTTTTCAATAATTGGAAATCTTTGAATCTGTGTCTCAGATTCAATTTCATTAAATTCAGCATCATATCTCTTTAGTTTCAGAATATCCTTAGCTATATCAAGAATATCCATTTCAATCTCAGTTAATTCATCCACCAGTTCTTCGTGTAATTTCTCAATTTCGACGGGCTCTTCCTTTTTTTCTTTTTCTTGGCCTTTCTGGACAAGCGGCTTAAAATCTTCGTATCTAAATTTGGAATCCTCTAATTTTTGTTCTCGCTTCTCGGTTTTAGACTCTCTTCTTTTTTCAAGGGACATGCTTATCAAAACTTTTCTTACTTTTAATTAAGCTTTTTTTTCTAAAAAAGTGACAAAGGAAAGTTGCTCCTCATCATCCATGTATTTTAATTGATTTATTATTTGTTCATAATGGTTTGGTTTTAAATTGGGTAGGCTTTTAATTCTATTGATTACTTTTTCCGGAATCTCTCTATACAAATCATTAATCGCATCCAAATATTCTATTTGCTTTTCTTTGGTTAAAAACGCCATTTCTTTAACAAGCTCTTTTTTCTCATCTTTTGGAAGGTTTAATTCATGTATTCTTTTTCGAATATCCTTAGATAATACAATAAAGATCTTGGTAAAATACTTTTTAACTAAATCTCTATCCTTATCATTTTTTACTGGTAATAAAGATTCATGTAATCTTAACTTTTGTTCTAGTTCTCTTTCATGGACCTTTTCTTGTTTTGATTCAGATTTTTCTGGTTTCTCTATTTTTTCCGGTTCTTCTGGTTTCGAAATCTCTTCTTTCACTTCATTAATTGTTCCTTCTTTGGAAGGTTGGGAAACAGCTTGAATTGGCTTAACCGGTCCCCTTGCTTCGGGGATAACTTTAACGGGTTCTTGAGTCATTTCCGACGGGGGTAGCGGTTTAGCTTCTTCTCTCGCAATTACAGGCTGCAGTTTGGATTCTTCTCTCGTGATAACAGTTGCCCTTGGTTCTAGCTTTTTCTTAACAGGGGGTGTTCCAAAAGATAAAAATAAGATGATAATGGCTTTGAAAATAATTATGATTCCTGCAGCATAGAATAAAGAACCCAAAAATCCTAAGATAAAAAGTCCAATAAATTCATGTATTTCAAAATGTTGTTTTTTCTTAATTTTTTTAATAATACTCCAATCGATGATTAACACGACAATGGTTATTATTGTAAAGACCACGTTCGCGATCAAAAAGGGCAAGCGAAGTGCTTTAATCCCTCCTAAAAGAGTGTAGATCTGATTAAATACAAAAATATCTGCCCAACCTATTAATAAGATAACAAATCCTGCTCTCGTGGAAAGATTATTGAAGGAATTTTTTAATTTTACCCCAAAATCATAAATTCCCCTTTGCCTCACTTCTCTATCGGTTAATATTTTAATAATTATTAAAATACCCTTTATTAATAGAATTGTACCCGTCCCATATATTATACATCCCAAAATTCCCATGATGAATGCGTCTGCAATTATACCCGTATAAATCCTTTCTTTCACCCGAGGATATATATAGCGAATGTCATAGACTACTATCAATAAAGCCGCGAGCCCTAAGGTTAACCGGGAAAAAATAAAGGAAATTAAATTCTCAGGAGGAATTCCAATTACCTCAGTGAGAGTCATTAACGTGATAATGGCATAGATCAATAAGGGTAAAAACGATAAAATATTGAAAACTTGGATGGCTTTGTCTAGTCCGCCCGTCTCTTTAGGATGAGCTTTTTTATCATATCTTGTTTCCGCTCCTTTTTGATAAGGCACTTCTTGAAAGTTTCTTCCCTCAAGATTGAACGGTGCCCCGCATTGCTCACAATAAACACGGATATTGTTTTCTATTAATTCTGACAATTCAGAATTAAAGACAAACCCGCATTCGGAACAGATATAAATTTTAGGACGTTCGTTTCCCATTTATTCTCACTTTTATATATTTAATGATGCTATATATTAATTTTCTTCTTTAATTTTCAATCTTTATTGATTACTAAATTTATAAAATTAACACTTCATTCGAAATTATGAATAATACATGGCATGGTTCGCTTTTTTCATAATTGATTAATGTTAATTACTAACTCTTATTTCTTAATGGAAAGATATTAATTAGGCAATTTTAATTAAAAGGAGTCCAATATTTATTGTTAAATAGTACAATTTTATGTAGAATTAAATCATTTATGGATCAAGTTTTATCACTTTCTTCCAATCTATCTGTTCTACGGTAGGATGGAGGAAATGGTCATCGTCAACGAGATTATAAGTTAAACTATTGAAGAGTTTATTTGCTCGCGACATTGATCTTTCATAGGGAACAACCTTATCTTCTTTCCCGTGAAAAACAACAACAGATACATCTATTGGAGGGAAATTTTCTGTTTTTAATTCTGGAACCGCAAGTAATGGTGCGAGTAATATTAGTTTAGCCACTTTATCGGGAAATTGGCAAGCATATAAGGTCCCCATTAAACCACCAAAGCTGGATCCAATAATGGTCCAAGAATCTTTTGAATCTAAAAGCGGGTATAATTGTTCCATTCTCTGGTTTAAAGAACCCGTGAAGGTGGGAGTCAGAATCCCGGGTAATTCCTTTTGAAAAAACCTTCCTTTAAAACCTTGGCTTGAGCTCTCCAAGCCATGGATGAAAATCATGTTCATTCTTCAATGCTTTCCTCTTTCGGGATGCGATTTACTTCCTCTTCTAATTCTTTCATTTCTTTCTTATGACCAACATACATTAATATTCCTAGCGCCCCAAAATATAGGATGAGCAAAAAAAGCATGAAAAGTGCATATTTTGAAGTAAAAGACATCATGTGTAAGGCTATCCCTAAAATGAATCCCGTAAGTAATCGAATCTTGGTATTACTTTTTCTATATAATAATCTCTGTGTCCCCCAATCAAGCATGCCGGGAATGGGTAATATAATGCATAAAAAAATTGCAATTTCTGAAGTAATCTTGATATTAAATCCATCTGCTAAATAGGTCGTCGTGAAAATGGAAATTAATCCTCCTATTATTACTCCCGAACATCGGGAGCAAAAAAAAATGTAAGTTCTTCCAAATTGTAAATAAAAAGCATGATCACTCTGCGTGGGTAAATGGTGAGTCAAAATCTCTTGATAGATGACCCGTTCTTTATTAGATAAGATGTAATCATATAGAATTAATAAGGGAATAGAAATTAAAGTCGACACAAAAAAACCATCCAGAATGAAATTTATGATTAAACCCCCCAGTTCTATCGCGCTAAATGCCATGCTTTTATATAAGAATACTTGAAAGAAAAATAGGATGAATACTCCAACAAGAGAAGCAATGAAAAAAAATCCGATTAATAAAAAAATACTTTTAAATTTTAAAATTTTTAAAGGTTTATAGTTAAAGAATCCACACGCTAATCCAAATATCCCTATAAATAAGCACCATTCAATATATATAGCTTTAAATGAGGTTAATTGATATAATAATTCTGCAAAAAAACCAGCTAAGAAACTTTTATATGGACCAGCAAGAACAGAAAAAAAAGTATATAAAATTAATGAAATTCCAATTAGGAAAGACGGCTCGGAATTTGTTAGATAAAGTTTAGACGGGGATCCAAAAAAATTTGAAAGGGAGACATAAACCATTATCATAAACGCTATTGTTAAGAGAGTTGAAAAAAAACTTCTTAAATAATTCCTTTGTCTCTTCATATTATATTTAATTCATTTTCAAATAATTTGGATCAATTAGATATTTCAAAAAGGTTATTCATTGAAAATAGTGTTTACATCATTAGAAAGTTCTTTCTTAGTCTCTTCAAAACCCTTCCTCAAAGAATTTACTATAATCCTTTTTCCGGTAGGCATTTTTAAAATAGAAGGATCTTTCTCAACTATTCGAATTGCCTCTTCTGTATAATCCAATTGTTGCATGAGCTTTAGACGAGCATTTTCTTTTGTTTTATACGCAACTCGACATAAATCATCATAAGATTTAATTCCATTTTCTTGATCGACTTTTAAAAGTAGAATTACTTCTTGTATTTGTGTAATAAATGCCTTTTTTGTGATTTCTTTTAATTTATTGTAATTTTTATGATTTTTCTTGCATTGACGAGACGTTTGATCTCCAGCGAGATATTGAGGGAAATTTTTTTCAATCACTTCATCAAATTTCTCTTCCGCCGAACATCCATTTAATAAAATTTTGCCGCAATCTAAAGTTACTTTGATTTGTTTTAAAGTACCTTCTCTTGCATCGTTATCTGCCCAAGAAGTGTAGAACGTCTTTACGATGGGTTTAACAATAAAATCGAGAAGACCAGCATTTAATTCAGAATCAATCAGTTTCTTTCCAGCAGCAAGTGAATGTTCCATTTGTTCTCGCATTCTCGCCTCTATCAATTGAGCATTTCTTTCTACATGATCCATATTATTCTGTGCAACTCCATCTTTTTAACATCGTTAAAATATTAAAATGTTTTAAATTTTAAAAATTAAGTTCTTTTAAAGAGTATGTGAAATAAGAATTTAATAGACATGAACTTTTTTAAGAAAATATTCATGAAGAAAAGTAAGGGTGTTTTTTCGTGAGATATATTTTTAAAATTTTGATTTTTGGAAATCCTGAAAGTATTTTGAATTATATCACGACTCATTTTGGAGAAAGCGGAGAGGTTAAGGAAACCTATACTGAATATTCTCAAGAATTTAAGGTTTTAGACGATACATGTGATTTAGATTTGGATGTCATAACAGATCCAATTAACGTGGATTATGATTCCCTTCTCACCATATCTGATGGTATCCTCTATTTTTTGAATCCGACCAATGAAGATGAATTAGAACTTTTTTTAATCAATATTCCTGTGATCAGGTCAATTGAAAGAAGGGTCCCAACGGTTATTATTTTTTATGATGAAGAAGGATTTATTCCGCTCAATAGCATCGATCTGCTTGAAAGTATCTGGACCAATTATCCCGAGATGGAAGCTTTTGTAAACTTATCACCTTTTCAATTTCATCAAGCTCTTCAATGTTTATGTTTAGCAATGATAAACGGAGAGACACCTTTAAATATTGAAAATGCTTGGTTAAGATACCCTTTTTTTATAAAGATGGCTAATCATTATTTTCAAGAAAAAAAGTATCACGAAGCGGCAAATGCATTGAAAATGGTTGCCACAATTGCTGAAATATATAATATGGATGAATTATATATTACTTGCGAAAAAAGTGCTTACTTATTTTCTCTTTCTGACATGTATATGGAAGCAAGTAAAATTATTGAAGGATTTGAAAAAAGAAAAGCGGATGATTATAAAAAAAAACATATAAGTTCCCAAATAGAAAAAGCTGATGAACTATTTAATCAAAAAAAATATAGTGAGGTTGCAAATCAATATGTCAATATCGGACAATTAGCTGCCCTTGAATTAATGGAAAAAGAAATTATTCATCGTTGTTTTAAATCTGCCATGAAATCTTGGTTATTAGCTAATGAATTCGAACAAGCATTTTCATTATTAGAAAGACTTCCTCACATAGTAGGAATAAAAATATTACGAGAAGTAGATGGGCTTATTATTAGCACTATTAATTCATTGATCTCATCGAATGAATTCTATTTAGCTAAAGAACAATTGGAAGTTGCCTTGAAAATTTATCAACAAGAAGGATTATTTGAAAACCTACAAGAGCTTGTAGCTTTATATGTAGAATTATTACTAAAAGTTTTAAAAAAGGAAATTGAAGACGAAAATAGATATTCGTCAAAAGCTATTTTAGATGAGTTGGAGCACTATTGGTCAAGCTTTAAAACAGAAAAAGTAAACTTAGACGTTTTATTGGAACAGTTTGTTAACCTTGCCATTCGCCAAAAGGATTTCAAATTAGCTTCAGTAATAATCAATAAAGTGGATTCCTTAGAATTAAAGCGTTCTCTTTCCGATTATAGTTCCAAAATTGAAGAGGAACAGGAAGAAGTAAAAAAAACCGTAATGGAAGCTAAATTTAAAAAAGCGGTGGAAATTATTGAAGAGTCAGTAGAATATGAAAACAATTTAATTCAAAATTTAAACAAAGGAGTAATGAAAGAAGCGGAGAGATACTTGAAAGAAAAGGATTTTACGAATGCATATCATCATATTAAAGCTCATATTGATTATCTTTTAAAGCTTGACAAAGCCGAAGTCACAAATGTTCTAGTTCAAAAACTGCTTTCAATATTAATTGAAGGAAATTTATTATCAACCTTTTTTAAATTTTATTTGGAATTTTATGATAAACTAAATGTAGAGCTTAAAAAAGATCTTTTAATTCAATATTTTCCCGTTATAATTAATACGTTAAAAGCTCAAGCTGAAAGTGCCACATATTTTAGAATAGAGAATCTATATGAAGAATTTAATAATATTCTCCGAGATCAATCTTTATATGAAGAATCAATGGAGTTAAATATTTTTTTTGTCAACTTCTTGGAGAATCGCATGCTATCCATTTTAACTAAAGAAGATGAGATTAATTTGATTGAAAACCTTCTTCCTTTATTAAAAAAAGCTAATTATATTGTTAATAACAACTTGGATCCATTAATGTTTGATTTCAATAAAATGTATGAAAGGATTGCCTCAACTTACATTTCTAAGGGAGAATTATCTTCCGCTCAAGAGTATATCGATAAAATTGATCAAAAGGAAAAACAAAAGGAACTTTATAAGAAATTACAGGAAGTTGAAGCTGAAAGCTCAAAAGAAATGGAGGCTTCATTGAAAGTGCAATTATTAAAAGAAAAAAGTGTTACATTACGACAAGAAGCCTCTGATATACTAAAAAATAAAGAAATCGAACTAAAGCAGAGAATGGCTTATAAAAGAGTCTATTTTCAACAAGCTTTACACTTGGTGAAAGATAAGAAATTCGAAGAAGCATTACACTTGTATAAAGAAAGCATTGCAAAACTGAATGGAATTCAAAAATATAACTTAGCGGGAGTTTCCCTTGCAATTATTGCTTTATTATATCTCAAGGAAAATCAACCAGAATTAATTAAATTGTCATTGGATGATGCAATTCAAGATCAAAAACTTTTATCTCAAACCTTTCCTGTTAAAATTGTGAATCTGATCAGCCAATCCTTCGAATTAAAGGATGAAAACTTGAGAAGAGATGTCTTGCCATTAATAAATAACTTGCCGTTATTTCCTGAAGAAATAAATTTTTATTATGATTTAATGGGATGGGACCAAAGAACCGAAATTGAGGGTAAAAAAGAAGAAAATGTTATTGATTTCTCAAGTATAATAAATGAAATCCAAGAATTATCCTGTAAAATGGAAATGGATAAATCCGAAGCAGCAAAAAGAAAATTAATGAAAAAGAAATACTGGGATGAGGCATTGAACGCATTGGAAGAAAATAATTTGGATAAAGCTTCCTCATCTTATATTAATTTAATTCCCGAGTTGTTTGAAAGAAAATTGGACCGGCAAGCATCTATTGCATTAAGCTTGGGCATCATTCTCCTCGCTCAAGGGAAAAAAGTCAAAACGGCAGAAGCTACCTTGGAAAAAATTGGGAAATCTTACTCTAATAAGATCGAAAGTCTACCCGAATATAAATTATTAAAATATTTTTTATTAGCTCTAAAAGAAGACGAATTTTCTATCATAAAATCCACATTAGAAACTTGGTTGAGTAACTTTTACCTTTTTGACCCGGAAAAAAAGGTGTTATCTGAACTCTTATCAAATAAAATTAGAGAGGAAGGTGCTGAAGGAAATAAAATTAAACCCCTGATCCTTCCCGAATTAAAAATAAAATTAGATCAGATGTTAGCAAAACTTGATCTGAAAATGAGCTCGTTAAAAGAAGATTTAAGTGATTTGAATAAAAAAAGAAATATAATGAAGAAACGGTTTTATGAAAAAATAATTTTAAATTTATTGGGGGGATCTTATGAGAAAGTCGCGGATGAATATCGAGAGCTCGCAGGAATCTTTTTAAAAAGGAAAGACTTCACGCAAGGCTCACTTCTAATTGCTTTATACGGGTTAACCTTATTCAAAATGAACTCATCTTACGTTCAAATAAAAAAGAATATTGAAGATCTACTTCTCAATTTAGGTGCAATTAGACAAATTGTTGAAGATACTTTCTTTGTAAAATTAATTTTGTTCATATTAGAGCTAAGAATTAATGATCTGAGTACATTTGATTTAAAAATTTCTCAATTTTTAAAAGCTCTTCCTCTTTTAAAAGAAGAAGAAATTTTGCTAAAGGAGTTTTTGGATGAGTAATAGGGAAAATATCCTATTATAATCTATTTACTATAATTTACTCATAATTTAACTACATATTTTTGAAGATCTTTTACCCTCATCCTCAAAGTCACTTCCGTGACGTTAGCGAGCGAAGAAATTTCTTTTTGGGTTCTTGTTTCATCACACATTTTACATCCAATATAGATGGCGGCCGCCGCAATACCCTTTGGATCCTTACCGGCGGAATTAAAACCGCAAACTTGAGCACATTCAATAAGTTTTACAGCTATATTTCTACATTTCATGGAGAGCTTTAAATCATCATTAAATTTGTCAACATATCGTTTTGCACTGAAATGTTGAACCTTTAAATTCAAATTGGGCAGAACATCATAAAGAATTAATCTATAGCTTTTGATCACTTTTTTTTTAGGAATTTGTGCTGCGTTGGTAATTTCTTCTATGGTACGTGGTATTCCATGTACTCTTAGCGCGCAAAAAATAGAAGCTGCTAATAATGTATCGATACTTCTTCCCATTGTCAATTTTTTCTTGACTGTTTGGGTGTAAATCCTTAAAGCATCTTCCGCAACTGTCTCCGGAATACCTAATTTCTTTTGTAATCTTTGTAGATTAGGAAGTGCAATCCATAAATTTCTTTCATAACTCGTGGTCAAAGATCGATGAATTTTTGCTAACCGATTAAATTTTGACTTATATTTCGGACTTAAAAGAGTTCCTCGGGCATCTCGAGAACCTCTAATAATGGTTCTTGGACCTATAGGGCTATATACCCGTTCATTACTTTTTCTTTTCTGAATTTCTTCTTGAGTAAAGGCTCTCGAAGGACTATTATCTAAAATTCTAGAATAAACAAATCCACAATTTAAACAAGTATAAAATCCATCTTCTTTACTGATTTTGGGAGCATCACAACAAGGTTGATTTTTAAGGTCGAGGAATTCATCATCCTTATAAGTTTTAGAAGATGGCATGTACCCTAATAGAAAAATATTGTTATTGGAAGTTTTTTTTCTCTGTTTAATAATAGCTGTATACCTATATAAATGTTCCCCAGATTTCAGATAACATGATTAAAAGGAGATTATGGGTTTATTGAATTCGGTTTATATTCAATCATGGATAATTATATATTTATAACTAGCAAATTAAAAATTAATAACGAGCAGTAAGTTACAATTAGATTTTTCTTTCTTATTCACTAAAATTTCCTCGAAAGAAAAAGGGTTTTTTATAAATCCAACAACCCAATGAAAAAAATTATATAACGATTTAAACGATCATAGGTTAATATAAATCATGAGTTCGGAACTCCAATACTTAGTTAAAATTATTTCAAAATATATAGATTATCAACAACTTAAAAAGGAACCAAAATCCGTTACCGATATATTAGAACTGCCGATTGATTCTTTTAAATTCATGGGTACTTCGGAACTTAAAATAATTAAAGATATTTTAAAAGCTACTACGATTTCTGATGCATCTAAATTGAATAAAAACGATCCCTTCAATGAAATTTTTAAAAGTGATGAAAACTTAAGAGAGAAAATCACAACATTAAAGCAGAATTTTCCTGATTTAGAATTTAATGTTAAAAAAGCAATCACCATTAGCTCCCTCATCGCATCAATTAAAAATGAGCCCTCAGAATTTGAGGATAAAAACCAGAAGGTGGTTGTAGCAGGATTAGATAATGCTGGAAAGACCGCAGTTATCTCTAGTTTTGGAGGAAAATTAGGAATTGATGATTTAGCTTCATTAAAGCCAACGAAGGGAGTCGTGCGTAGAACCATAAAAACACGCAATCAAGATGTCGAGAGCGCGCGACCGGGAAATCTTGAATTAATAATCTGGGATTTGGGAGGACAAAAGAAGTATAGAGAGGGATATCTTGATGCTCCTGAAAGTTATTTTATTGATATTGATCTATTTATTTACGTTATTGATGTGCAGGATTCTGAGAGATTTGATGAATCTCTGGATTATTTTGATAAGATCCTAGATCTCTTGATCATATTAGAAGAAAATCCGTATTTTCTTATATTTGCTCATAAAGTGGATCCTGAGCTTAAATCTGACCCGAAAATACAACTCAATATCGAATTTTTAAAGGATAATTTATTGGAAGTTTTTAATAAAAAAGTATATAACTTTGATTATGAGATTTATCCCACTTCCATCTTCACTGTTCTTACAAAAGAACCATCATTTTCAAAATTATTAAAAGAAGTGATAAATTCTCACTATTCCTTGACCGATCCCACCATAAAAAAGATTGATGGACTTGGAAAAATCATGGAGCAAACAATTAACATGGTAATAAGATTATCAGAAAGCCTTACAAAGCAATTGGAATTAATTGAACATAGACTTAAAGCAATAGAAAGCGGGGCTATTTCTTCCTTAGCATCGGGAGGGATGCCCTTAGAGATTGAACAACCTCGCTTTTTACCAGAAAAAAAGGAAGAAAATGTCAGAGCTCAGGTTTTGGATGAATTAAAAGATTTATTCGATAAAAAGAGAAGATTAAATCTATAGGAATAAATATTTTCTAAATTTGAACAACTATTTTTTAAAGATCCACTTCATTATTCTTTTGTTAAAATAAGAGAGAATAATAATTGTGAAGACTGCGATGCATAAAATCGTATAATAAGGATTCGTAAATAATAAAGGATCAAATTGTTGTTTAAAGATTTCGAGAGAAATCGCTTTTTCTAATAAACCAATAAGCCATGAAAAGATGGGATTCATGATATAAATGGTTAGAATAAAACCAACAATTCCCAATAAACCCCCGACAATAACATCGCTGGGATAATGGACACCTAATTGAACTCTTGAAAAAGCTACAATCGTGGCAAAAACCATGAGAAGGAATCCTAACCAGATAGAATGCAATAATGTTCCAAGAATTAACGCTTGAGAAACGACATTATATGAATGCCACGAAGGGAAGCTTTTCGAGGTCGGGCGACGTTCTAATACCCTAATTTCTTCAATTTCTTCAAAAGGACGTGCTCTATTAAAATGCTGTTTGATGGGCAAGATTAAGAATAAACCATTCATGAATGTAGTCCCTATATATATTAAAAAGGCAGAATCATACCAAATTAAAATAAAATAAGCAATTAATAAAAACCAGAGTGTTTCTCTTCCAAAAAAAGAAAAGAATTTAAACAATCCCGTTCCTATCTTCCCTCCAAATCCGTTATATTTAATAGCTTCTTTTTTATCCCAGTCTTTCACTCTATCTATGAATCTCATGATGCGCAAAAAACCTTTCTTAATTATTTATCATGGTTAAATGTATTAAAGGCTTCTATTACTAAAGGAACACTAGCTTGAAATACTTCAATGGAATGAGAATCTGAACCGATAAAAAACTTGGCCCCTTCTCCCTTCAATCTTAATGCCATGGACTTAGAGGGAAAAGGTCTCTTAATAGGATGTCGAATCCCGGAAATATTATATTCTATTTGAATGTTATTGCCTATACACGCTCTTCCCAATTCTAAAATATCATCATCATATTCTTCAATGTTCTTGAAAGGCTTGATATCATTTTCATTAATATAACGAAAAATAGTATCAATGTGGCAAATATTTTTAAATAGACCAGAATCAATCATTTTCCTTGATAATCTAAAAAATTTTTCGATTATCTCTTCTTGGTTCTTTTCATTAAGAAGCTGAATAAGCTTTTCTCTTGTTGTAAAGGGATAGCCATACTCTGTTTCATGGACAGTCCCTGCGATAAAATCAAATTCTTTTTCAAAATCATCAAGAAACTCTGCAATCTCTTCTTCCATCTCTTCATAATAATCGACTTCGAGTCCGCTCAATAAATGATCGTGATTTTCTTTAACCTTATCTAATTCGGCAAGATATTCGATTACCTTGTCTTTTCCCCCATAAAATGGATAGGTTTTATCATTTTTAACATAAAAGACTTCATAATGATCAAGAAAACAGATGTTTATTGCATTTTCTTGGGAAGCTAATGCATATTCCTCAAATATTGGGCCGTTTTCTTTAATATCATGGCTCCATTTGGTATGCACGTGGTAATCGGTATATATATATTTCATGTGAAATTCATGACTCTCATGCTATATCAACTAAAGCTTGATATCACTTGAAATATTAAAAAGAATTAATTTTTAATCATTTTAAATTAAAGATCTCATGACATTGACACTCTAGTCAAAGGAATTTTCTTTATCAAACACAACTTGATAAAATAACTCTTTATCTCCTAACTCTGGTGGTGTGATTTTGGTATAACCACCTGTTTTGATAATTCTCACAGTTTTTCTATTTTGAATATGAATATTTCCATAAAAACCCTTTATTCCCTTCTCTTTAGCGATTATTATTAAGGCATGATATAAATAGGCGCCAATTCCCTTCCCTCTCCAATCTCTTTTTACAATAAAATCAAATTCTGCCATGTTATTATTGGGATTATAATGATAAGAAGCATTTCCAATCATTTCTGGATCAGAAACATCCCCAACAAATGCCCCTAAAGAAAAGATTTGTTCATAATCTATATTCACTTCTTTTTGGGTTTTAGCGTGTCGGAACTCTTTTTTCACTTCGAAAAATCGTAAATACCGATCTTTTTCGTCTAAAGAATAATATAATTCTCTTAAAAGTGGCTCATCCGTTGTTTTCACGGGTCTTATTATGACTTTTGTATTATCTTTTGTCTTATAGACGGTTTCATATTGTCTTGGGTAGACACAAATCGCACCTTCTTCATCACTTGCAAGCATCTGATCCCTATAGATGTAATTTAATTCTTTTGCTTCTTCCAACAATTGGGTACGAAATTTAGGATGGGCAATGCAAATTAACTCGATCACGCGATCCCGAATGGTTCGACCGTGCAAGTATGCGACACCCCATTCAGTCACAACATAATGTATATCTGCCCGGGTAAAAACTACCCCGGCTCCCTCGTCTAAATGCGAAACTATGGAAGATTCTGTCCCGTTTTTTCTAGTAGAAGGGAGAAGAATTATGGGTTTTCCTCCTTTTGAGTAAGACGCTCCTCTAATAAAATCAACGCTATCTCCAATACCAGAATAAAAGTTATATCCCCTACTTGATGCATTAACTTGCCCCGTAAGATCCACCTGAATTCCTTGAACCATTGAAATCATGTTCTTATTCATCCCAATATATCTGGGATTGCACACGTAATCTGAAGGGTAAAATTCGATATACGGGTTATTATCGATAAAATCATACAATTTCTTCGTTCCTAAACAAAAACTTGTTATGATTTTCTCGGGATGGAAATTCTTTTTTCGGCAAGTCAATACTGTTTTTTCAATTAACGGGATGATATTTTCTGTAATAAAATGACTATGCATTCCTAAATCTTTTTTGTTGGTTAAATAATTTAAACAAGCATTGGGTAAATTTCCAAAGCCAATGTGGATTGTTGATTTATTTGGAATCAAATTAGCGACATTCATTCCGATTCTTTCGATAACATCTTCAGGCTCTTCATTTTTAAAAGTATATTCCAATAAAGGGGTGTCATTATAAACGAAATAATCAATTTCTTTCATGTGAATAAAACTATTGCCTAAAGTCCTTGGCATGTGAGGGTTAATCTCTGCGATAGTTAGATATGCAGATTGGGCAATGGGCTTGGCTACATCCACATTAATTCCGAAAGAACAGAATCCATATCTATCGGGAGGAGTGACCTGAATCAAAGCAATATCGATATATCTACGCCCAGAAATGAATAACTGAGGTATCTCACTTGCATGGATGGGCGTATAATCTGCTTGACCCCTATTGATGGCTTCTCGCAAGGTGTCTCCAATGAATAATGCATTATGTCGAAAGAGGTCTTCAGATTTATTCTTTTTAAAATATTTTGTTGGCCATATTGTTAAAAAATGAATTATTTCTATATCATATAGATAAGGCGCTTGTCGAATTAACTCATTTGTCAACGCTTGTGGCTCAGAACATCCCGTGTGAATAAAAACGCGATTTCCGGGAATAATTTTCTTGATAGCTTCTTCTGCGGTAATCTCCTTATCTTTCCATTTATTTCTCCAGTCCTCATCTAATAGATCCATGCGTTCCATTTTTGGGCTCATAATTTTAAATTTTTAATTTGGTGAAAATTGTGCCTTAATGTCTTAATTTGTTCAATATCAATTTAAATGTTGGTAATAATTTAAAAATATTAGCTTTAAAATCTTTAATGATTTTATTTATTTTAAACGGAAAATCTTGCTTTTTAAAAAAGCAAAAAATTTTTATTTGATGAGAAAAATACAAAATCTTTAATGATTTGATTCTATTTAACAAATTGTGAATTACACTAAAATATCTAACAATATTCAACAAAAGTGTGAAAGATAATGTCAAAAGAAGAAAGAATGGAATCCATATTGACAGAGGATCGGATTTTTGAACCCCAAAAATTAAATCCTCAATATGCCAAAACGGGGATGTCTTTTAAACAATATAAAGAGCTCTATAAGAAAAGCATCGACGATATGCAGGGATTCTGGAAAGAACAGGCCCAATCCATTAGCTGGTTTAAGCCATTTAAAAAAGTATGGGAAAAGACCGACCTTTTTCCGGGGAAATGGTTCGTTGGAGGAAAACTAAATGCTTGCTACAATTGCGTTGATAGACACGTAGAAGCGGGAAAAGGAGAAAAGACAGCCATCATATGGGAAGCGGATGCACCCGGTGAAATTAGAAAATTTTCCTTTAATGAATTAAAGAAAGAAGTATCTAAAGTCTCTAATGGAATGAAAAGCTTGGGGCTCAAAAAGGGAGATCGTGTGACTATATGGCTACCGATGATTCCTGAGTTGGCAATTATAATGTTGGCATGTGCAAGAATCGGAGTAATTCATTCGATCGTTTTCGGGGGATTTTCAAAAGAAGCTGTTAAAGATAGAATTTATGATTCTGATTCTAGATTATTATTTACAAGCGATGAAACCGTGCGTGCGGGGAAATTTTATCCTAAAATGTCTGATGCGGTTGAAATTATCGATGAAGTTCCAACTATCGAGCATGTTATCGTTGTTAAGCGCTCAGGAAGAGATATCCCTCATACCAGCAAAGATATTTGGTATAATGACCTTATTGATGGAATGAGCGAAGAATGTGAATGTGAAGAAATGGATTCAGAAGATACCTTATTTATCTTATATACATCGGGAACTACCGGAAAGCCAAAAGGAGTAAAACACACTACCGCGGGATATATTTTATATACTTCATATACCCATGAAGTAGTTTTTAATTATAAAGAAGGTGATATCTGGTATTGTACCGCAGATATTGGATGGATTACGGGGCATTCTTATATCGTATATGGGCCATTAGCCAATGGTGCAACTACTTTAATGTTCGAAGGAGTTCCGACTTATCCCGATGTAGATCGATTTTGGGATATCGTGGAGCGTCATAAAGTAACTCATTTTTATACGGCCCCTACCGCAATTCGGGCTTTAATGAGATATGGAGAGGAACCGGTAAAGAAGCACGATCTATCTAGCCTTAAAGTATTAGGAACCGTGGGAGAGCCCATAAATCCCGAAGCATGGACGTGGTATCATAGAGTGGTTGGAAAAGAAAAATGTCCTATTGTGGATACATACTGGCAAACAGAAACTGGAGGGTTTATTATGACCCCAATTGCTACTGCAACCCCAACTAAACCAGGTTCTTGCTGCTTACCCTTCTTAGGAATAAAGCCTGTCATTTTTGACATGGAGGGACAAGTAGTTACGGAACCAGATGAGGGGGGATATTTCTGCATGGCACAGCCTTGGCCCGGCATGTTAAGAGATGTATGGGGGGATACCGAGCGATTTAAGTCGACATATTTAGCCAAATATCCAAATCATTATTATACTGGAGATGGGGCCCGAAAAGATAAGGATGGTTATTTCTGGATTCTTGGACGTCTTGATGATGTGATAAAAGTTTCGGGGCATAGAATCGGAACAATGGAAGTGGAATCTGCTATAGTAAGTCATCCAAAGGTTGCTGAAGCCGCCGTTGCACCATTTCCTCATCCAATCAAGGGAAATGCCATTTGGGCCTTCGTAACATTGATTCAAGGAGTGGAGAAGTCTGAAGCTCTCCGAAAAGAGATCATCCTTCACGTTAGATCAGAAATTGGTCCCGTTTTTCAACCAGATGTGGTACAATTTGCAGATGAGCTGCCAAAAACACGAAGTGGAAAAATAATGAGAAGGATTTTAAAAGCTAT
>CAYLZE010000019.1:0-60529 GCA_964388035.1 uncultured archaeon | reverse complement strand
TACCCAATTTAAGAGGAAATCTATCGGAAATATCAAGAAAATTCTTCACCAATAGAAATATAAATTCATTTTTTTATGTTTTAAGCAAGATATATTTATTTATTTTCTGAAGTTTTATCTTGAATATTAAATGTATTTTAATTATATCTCTTGAATAAGTTGAAATTAAACCCACGGATTACAATATATCATGCCAAAACCAATCGTTTTAAAGGTAATACTTGCAGGAGAGGGTGGAGTGGGCAAGACCACGCTGCTCCATCGTTACGTATCGAATACCTTTCTAGAGCAGACAAGAATGACCATTGGGGTAGAATTCTTTCTAAAAGAGTTGGTATTGAACAATCGGGAGGTTGTCCTTCAAATATGGGATTTTGGGGGGCAGGAACGTTTTCGCTTTTTACTCCATAGTTATGTCCTGGGGGCCAAGGGCGCATTGCTGATGTTCGATCTTACCAGGCCGTTAACCTTAGAAAATTTATGTGAATGGGTGGAAATCTGTCGTAAACACGATCCAGGATTACCCATACTTTTCGTGGGTACTAAGCTGGATTTAAAAGATCAAATCACCGTAGAGGATGATTATGTTTTAGAATTAAAAGAAAAATATAACTTGTTTGATTATGTCAAAGTATCATCTAAAAACGGGGAAAATGTTCATGAAGCATTTGAAATTTTGGCGGACATCGTCATAAAAAGATTAAATGTATAAAAGAAATTAAAAAGATACAAGTATGTAGGAAAAGTATAATTTCCATCTTAGTTTGAATTATTCTATAATGGCAAGGTTTGGCTTTTTTTTAACCGCTCTTTATAGTTTTACTATAATGTTTAATTAAAAGGAGATAATTAATTTATTATAAGTAGAAAATAATTTCAAGGTTATTTAAATGAAAAGAGTAAACGAGCAAGATCTCGAATTTAGAAAAAAGGATTCGGGAGTAAAGTATCTGATGCGCGGCCCTAGTATCGATTGGGGGATCATTTTATTAAAGCCAGGAGAATACATGGACTCTAAACCTCACGGTCATGAAATTGTTGATGAGACTTTTTATTTTGTGGAAGGAGATGGCGTGATGATAATTAATGGTGAAGAAATAGATGCCCCCCAGGGTAGTGTTTTTTTAGTCGAACCCAGAGAAATGCATAATATTAAAAATAAATCCCCAAAAAATGTAAAAGTGATTTTCATTAAGGGAGAATATCGCCCGGATGATAAAATTGAATGATATAATAAAACCTACCCTCTTTTATACATGAATAATTATGGGAAAAAAAAGAAATAAAGGCAATGATAAACCATTAATTCTAAGACTAAAGGCTGTGGTCTTTGCACTTTTATTAAGTGAATTCGTGCGGAGTCTTGGGTTCAACCTTTATACTATTTCATTACCTCTCGTGGTGGAAGAATTCGCGTCCTCAGCAATTTTAATTGGATTCACGGTCAGTATTTTTGGGTTCGTTCAATCTGCAGCCCAACTCCCGCTAGGAAATTTCTCGGACAAGCATGGACGAAGGGGGATACTTCTTTTTTCCGCGTTCTTATATGCATTCGGAGCTTTAATGGTCAGTCTGGCCCAAACCCTCCTAATCTTCATTATCTTCCGGGCCGTGCAGGGAATGGGGGCAATAATATCCGTCCTCCAAGCAACCCTCGGCGATATCTTCCCTGCAGAGAAGCGGGGGACAGCCATGGCAGGGTTCTCGATCGTATATGCAGTGGGGTCAGCTGTGGGAGTGCCCATCGGGGGATTAATTGGGGGGTTGTTCGGATTGCGCGTCCCGTTCTACATCGGAGCAGGATTGGCGTTTGTGTCGGCCATAATCCTTGTGGTATTGTTAAAGGAGACGCACCCCATGAAAGTCAATAAAACTAAGAAATTAGTTACAACCAAGACACCGGAAAATAGGCCGCCAACTTCATCCATTGATTCCAGATTTAAGGAAAATATTTCTCTGAAACCCTCATCTGACCAACCTCTAATATATTCTGAACGAGCTGGAAATTTGAGTAATACGAAAACAACCAGCACCTCGTCCCCGGACAGCTTAAATGCTTCCATGGCGTGTCCTTCAAATTCCAGTCCTTTTCGAAACCGAGGTTTTCTCGTGATGGGAATCATTGGCATTTCGGTGAACTCCGCAATGGGGTCCTTCTTTGCCTTCGCCCCCCTATTCTTGGTCACACTGGGATACTCAGTATTCCAGATGGGTTTAATATTCATTCCGGGGATTGCTGTCTTTTTTGGTGGGTCTTTTGCTGCGGGAATCTGGTCGGATCGGCGTGGGCGGAGGGAACCAATTCTCATAGGGCTCTCTATTGCCGTCTCATTTTCAGTGTTTGCACTGTTCGCCCCAGGGAGGGTGATCATCCCCGTTCTCATCACCTCGCTATTTGGTATCTCCTTGGTCATGCCCCCCCTCACCGCGCTCGTCTTGGATTGTGTCCCGGAAACCCTCAGGGGGAAAGCCACGGGGATTTACAATACAATGACGATTCTCGGAAACTCGATCGGGGCCCTTGCTGCCGGGTTCGTGGTTAGTGCCTTAGGTCCGGTCTCAATGTTCCTTGTTTCCGCTATCGTTATAGCGATTAGCCTCGCCTTGGGCTTTTGGAAATTGCCGCGAGGGTTGCCACCGAAGAATAATCTTAATTAGATTGAATTAAAGCTAAAAACTTTCAGATCTTCTTATTTTTATTTTATTCTTTCAAGCATTTAATTTTATATCATTCCCATACGCCACCCGGTGGTTTTATTCGAACTCTCGCTCCCGCTTATTTTTTTTATCCTTGAAATCTTCCATGACCTCGGTGAGCATTCTTTCTTGCACGAGAACTTGATCCCCCAACATGAACGGGAGAAATGCATGAGATTAGAAATTAATCCTCGCAAAATGATAAAATGTATCCATTAAAGGAGTATATCGCCCAGATGATCAAATTGAATGATAAATAATAAAACCTACCCTATCTTATAGATGAATAATTATGGCAAAGAAAAGAAATAAAGGCAATGAAGAACCCATTATTCGAAGGGTCAAGCTTCCTAATAAAAAAATTGGGGAAATGTTCGCCCGAGTAGTGGAAATCTATGGAAATGATAGAATGCAGGTTTTTTGTGAAGACGGCAAGCATAGAATCGGGAGAATTCGCGGTAAAATTAAAAAACGAGTGTGGATTAGGAAAGGCGATCTGATCATCGTAAATCCCTGGGAATTCGAAACTGAAACAAAAGACCAACTTGGTAAGTGCGAAATTACTTGGAGATACCCAAATGCTGAAATATCCTGGTTAGAGCGAAATAACAGAATTCCTGAAATTCTGGATATAAATAACATTCCTTTATGAAGTTATTTCTCCCTTTAAACATGATTCATGAGTCAATTTTGTCTTTTTCGATTATTTTGTTTTACATGCCTTTAAAAAATCTTGATGAAAATATTATATCTGTAATGCATAAATTTTAAAATTTAGAATTTCCTATCACTATTTGACTTCTTTTCATTTTGATATTAAAAATTACCCAAATTCAATTAGGAGTCGTGAAAGAAAATATGGCTGATCAAGAAGAAAAAAGAGAAGATCAAGAGGAAGCTCTGGCAGATGAGGAAGATCAAGAGGAAGCTCTGGCAGATGAGGAAGACCAAATGGAGGAAACTCCCGATGATTTAATTAAAGTGGATGGAGAAGTCCTCTCCATCGAGCCGGAAGAAGCTGAAGATTTGACCACCTTATTTGCCGTAAGAACCACCATCAATCAAGAAAGTAATGTTCTAAGACAAATTTTTTATCGTTTTCGCATTCTAGACGTGATACCCGATATTAGATCCATGCTTATCTCCCCGATGCTGCCGGGCTATGTGTTTTTTGAAGCTCCCCAAAAGCATGATGTTCAAATCGCCGTCCAAGGAATTTCTCACATTAAAGGAAGGATTGTACAAAACATCAAACTAACCGAATTAAGACACGTTCTCTTGCCAAGAAGTGTCACCGAGTTCATATCCGTGGGAGATACCGTGGAAATTATTAGTGGAGTATTTGAAGGCGCGAAAGCAATAGTAATGAGAATGCCTCATGATAGTTCAAGTAGTGAAGAAGTGGTAGTGAGATTACTTCAAGAAGAAACTCCCATCACCATCAAGATCCACGGCGATTATCTTAAACTCGTAGAGAAGAAAAAGGCAGTTGAAAGACCAGTTATCATGGAAAAACCCACCACTGTGCAAGCTACCATTACCGATTTAGACAAAGCCATCAGTTTTGATGATGACTTCGAATCCGAGTACTCAGAGGAGTATTCTGACGATTACGAAGATAATGTTGAAGATGAGACAGAAAAAACTGAGGAGACTGACGAGGATGATGAGTGGAGTAAATTCGATGGATTTTAACCTAAATTAGGATTCCTTTTTTTCCCTCATTTCCATTATTTTTTAGTTATAAAGAAGAAAATACTTTTTTTTTACTATTCTCTTACATTCAAGTTCTCGAGGGTTCAAAAATTAATTTTAATGCATTTCTTATCCTAAACTTTTAAGTGCATTTTTATATTTAGGATTTCATTAGAATAACTGTATATCAAGCAATAATCTTTAGCTAAAATTAAAAAAATCTCCCAGTACGAATGATCAAAAGCATCTTTATATTGAAAGGAAACACCGGTGAATTGATTTTTTATAAGGCATATGAAGATATCTTTAATATCAACTTAACCAGCAGCTTTTTAAGCGCCATTTTTTCTTTTGTTAAACATACCTTAAAAACGGAGAAATTATCAGAAATTGAAGTCGGTCCCTTTCGATTTATCTTTGAAATTGAAAAAATAAACGGAGATGAGCTGATGTTTGCAATTTTCAGTGAACGGACGGATAACTTGGTGGAATTACGGACTCAATTAAAACAGATCAAGGATCAATTTCTGAATCGATTTGACATGGACGTGTTAACCAGTAGTTTTGACGGAGAAATAACTAAATTTTCAGAGTTCGAGCATAACATCCACGATATCGTGGAGAAAAGCAAAGAATTAATATCTAAAGAGATTGAGCAAGAATTAGTGGATGTATTTAATGAATTGCACACGTTCTCCTCCTTCGTGATCTCTTCCGCATTGTTAACTCAAACAGGAAGAGTAGTTATATCATACCTGCATCCTTCGGTGCTTTCAGAAATCATCCGATTATTAGAAGGCAGGTTCATATCAGGAAACTATCGGGTAAATGAGCTCATTTCATTAGAAGAATTTGGCATATTATCTTTAAAAGGAATTAACGAGCATTTCCTTTCCGTCATTCAATTTAAAAGTAATTGTCCTTTTGAAACCGGCTTAATTATCTCTAAAAAATTTTCTCAAAGGCTGGAAAAAATTATCCTATGAAACATGGCATGGAATATTTCATTCTTCTCGAGTTCACATGAAACAAGCCACTGGCACGAGGTCTTTAAAATCACCATGTTGCAACCCTTACAAAGGATTGCGATTCCTATCAATAAAAAATACATTTTCCTACTTCTAAAGTACTGAAAAATTCATTTTGAGTATTTTTTTCCATAATAATGCACTTTAAAAATAATCTTTATGTTACACCCCTTACTTTTTTTGAAAAATTTATTAAGATTCAACATATTAATCATAATATATTTTATTTAATCAGAATACAAAATAAGCTCAAAAAAGGAAAAATACATGTCAGAAAATAAAAGATTTGTCACCCAAGCCATAAATGATGATATCCTTGAAAAATTGTCGCTCAAAAATCGATATAACTTTGTAAATAACAATTTAATGTCGGTTTTAACTCCCCAGCAGTTCAATTTTTTAAAATCAGTCCAAAAATTCTGCATGAGGTATGAAAAGAAAAATAACATCACCCACGGTCCCGAAGAGGATGTTTATAAGTGGATCCCTGATTTCGGGGCAGAAGGATATATCACCAGAGCACATAATTTTGAAATGATTGATATCAATTATGATTATCACGGAGCTGTTACGGATTTCATGCGTTACCTTGCTATTGACATGTTCGATACACAATTCGCAATGGGTAGCGGTGCTACCGTCTTAGCAATCAATCCCGTGTACGATCACCATGAGGGAATCCCCGAGCGATTGGCAGCACTTAAAGACATGGTTACTGGTGCGGCCTCAGGCTGCATTCTCATTACAGAACCCGAACGAGGTTCGGACGCCGTCCATCAATTAACCACCTGCGCGGAACAGCCGGACGGGAGTTTCTTATTAACTGGCGACAAGATATTCAATACAAACGCACCCAAGGCCAAATGGGCCGTTGCCTATGCCACCGCCGAGGAAAATAATGGAAATAAAATGGCCCAATTTCTCATCAACACTGCCTGGGACGGCTGGAATTGCGAACGGGTCAATATACCATGGGTTCCCAAGCTTTTTTTGGGTCGAGAAAAGCTTGTGAATCTGCGCGTTCCCAAGGAATACATCCTGGGAGGCGTGGGCAAGGGACGCGAGCACCTCTTTGAAGGCCTGGTCCCTGAACGTATTGGAATTGCCGTCGGGGCTATATCCCAATGCTGGGGTGCTTTATCGCACGCCGTTATCTATGCAAATCTCAGAAAACAGTTTGACCAAGAAATCTTGAAATTCCAAGGAGTTGGTTTCACTCTGACAGATCTATGGGCCAGAACGACTAATTTAACGCTCGGATTGCTTAAATTTGCGGAATCTTATGATGAAAAGTTTGAAAAATTTGGCGGAGAGATTCCACAGAATATTTCCCAAGCCATGGTTGCAGGAGCCTCTCAACTTAAATATCATTGCACTAGCTTATCAAAGGACGTCTGTTATGAATGTGCCAATTTAATGGGCGGTGCAGGACTCTGTGATAACACCATGACTCATGATTATCTAAACATTTCCCGCATCCAGGAAATCGTGGGCGGCAGCAGGCAAATCCAGCAATACATAATGAGCATGGCACTGAGAACGCTATACAAAATGAGCGTAATGTGAGAACGCTATACAGAATGAGCCTCTTCTAATGTGCTCTTATCTATTTAATTCTTTTTTTTTCTTTCTTTGTCTTTGGATATTTTTTTTTCTAAAAAGCTCTAATTAAATTAATTCTTTTTTTTAATTTTATAAACAATACATAATGAGCATGGCATTGAGGACCTATCATTTTTTTGCTTTTATAGATAAAAAATAATTTTAAGAAATTTATTTTGCGTTTTATTAGAATGAATAGATCAGGTACCAAAATACTTTTCAGTATTGAAATTATTCCACATGAGTGCTAAGAACTTTAAGGATAATATTACAATCAAACGAGATTTGAGTTAAATGACTATTTTTTCAATATGAACAAAATCGTGCATTATCTCTTATAAAATGAACTAAATTCATAATAATTATGGAGAATTAAGATCAAATCATGATAATTTAATAACAAAGATTTTTAATCTTAAACTTTTTTACTATCATAGGTATATCATCACGAAATGAAAGAGCTAAATAATGGGAATTGACACAAAAAAAGTAATCATGCACGTTTTAGCCAAGGAAGATGATGAAAACGTGTGTGCTAAATGCTGTAAAACCAAACAAATAATTGAAAGGATGCTCGAAGAATTTCCAGAGTTAAAAAATAACATTGAAATCATGTATCAGGATGTTGAATCCAAGGAAATCACCGAAAAATTCGGCTTGCTTGAAAGACCCGTAGTTATATTAAATGATACTATTTTTTCAGAAGGACATGTCCCCATTCTTAAAAAATTAAGCCGAGAAATAATTACGCTCTTAAAAAGTGTCTGATAATCTCATTTATATAACAAAATTAATATTTAATCTTTGAGTCTCATTCTTTTATCCAATAATAGAAGCCATTTATCTATTCATTTGGATTGACCCATTGATTTGACATTTTTCATGGTTAACTTTTTTTTATTAAAGCCGACTCCCAATCCATTGTGCTTTCCAATAAACTATCCAATTCATCGATAAGATCATTGATGGACTCGATTTGTCCATATTCTGAGAACTCTTTAGTAGGAATGGAAATGGGCGCGTAGTGGCATGACATGAAAGGTTCTTTATCGTTTCCCATGAAAATCTCTGACCTTCCTTCAATAAGCTTGACGACAAGGACCTTATTACCATGCTTATCGTGAATGGGAAACTCTTTTATTGGCTCGCTCATCATCCATCTTGAATTTTTTTTAAACTTCAGTTCAAATTTTTACTTGAAATTCTTGTTTTTTTTGGATAAAGATATATTATTTAATATAATATTTCTTACCGGATAAGAAGATTTCTGGTTTTTTATAATTTATGTCGTAGCAAATCTCATTCAAGAAAAAATTTATAAATTATTATTTAAAAATTTGCGGAAAAAAAAAACTATTAACCCTAAATAGGAACTGATTAAGACGAATTAAATTTCTGATTTTAAATGGCCAGAATTTGTTCAATTTTAAGAAAAGAGTTATAAGAATAAAGTAAGAAAAAAAAGAGTTAAATAGATAAGAGCACATTAGAAAACAGACATCTTGAATAAAGTTCTTAGTGCCATTGACATTATGTATTGCTGGATTTGCCTGCTGCCGCCCACGATTTCCTGGATGCGCGATATATTTAGATAATCATACATTAAGGTATTATCGCACAAGCCGGCACCGCCCATTAAATTGGCACATTCATAGCAAACATCCTTTGAAAGTTGCGTGCACACGTATTTGAATTGACTTGCTCCAGCGACCATTGCCTGAGCGATATTTTGGGGAATCTCTCCACCAAACGCTTCCTTTTTCTGATCATAAGTTTCGCAAAATTTAAGTAAACCAAAGGTAAGAGCAGTGGTTCTTGCCCAATAATCTGCCAATGAAAATCCCACGCCCTGGAACTTTAAAATCTCCTGGTCAAACTGTTTTCTTAAATTCACGTAAATTGCTGCATGTGCAAGTGCACCCCAAGCTTCTGCAACGCTCATAGCGGCGATACAAATCCGCTCTGGCACCAGTCCCTCGAACAGGTGCTCGCGCCCCTTGCCCACGCCCCCTAGAATGTATTCCTTGGGCACGCGGACGTTCGTCATGATTTCCTTGCCGAGATATAATTTCGGAACCCAGGGAATGTTGACGCGCTCGACTTTAAAACCTTCCCATTTAGTATTGATGAGGAATTGGGCCATTTTACTGCCGTTGTTCTGCTCTGCCGTGGCATAGCAAACGCAAAAATCGGAACGGGGAGCATTAGTATTATAGATTTTAGTGCCATTAATAAGGAAGCTACCATCGGGTTGTTCATCACAGGTGGTAAGTTGATGGACCGCATCGGAGCCTCTCTCAGGCTCGGTGATTAATATTGCTCCCGCTGATTTTCCGGTGAGCATGTTTTTAAGTGCTTCTAATCTTACGGGTACACCATCATGATGTTCATATACGGGGTTAATAGCAAGGACTGTTGCACCTCCGCCCATTGCAAATTGCGGGTCGAACATGTCAATGGCTAAATTGCGAACAAAATCCATCGCAAGCCCGTGCTCAGCATAATTCAAATCCACGCAATCTGCTTTATGTTGCCTAGAGATGTATCCACGCTCGCCAAATTCGGGCACCCAATCATAGATATCCTCGTCGGGACCGTGGGTGATGTTATTTTTCTTTTCATACCTCAAGCAGAACTTTTGGACTTCTCGGAAAAATGCATTCTGTTCCTTAGAGAGCAAGTTTCCAAGGTTAGCGTTAACCCAATTATACCGATTTTTCAGACTTAACGCATTTAAGATATCATCATTTATTGCTTGCACTTCAAATTTTCTTTTTTCTTGTTGTTCGGACATTTATTATCCTTTTTATTTGGTATTTAGGTTCTATCTTTATACATGTTAGTAAATTTAGTATAATTATGGGAATCTATTTTTGTTTTTTAATTTAATTATCAAAGAAAAGTTTCTATTCATGACGCATTAATTAAGTTTGTTTTGGTTTAATTGATAGAATTGAAAGATTTGTTTTATATTTTAATGATAAAGCGGAAGGTTCTACTTTTTGCGCTCTAATCTCTTACTATGATATTAATAAATTATTAGAATTATTTTTTTAAATCTTTAGATTCGCATTATAATGAGAAAAATCTCTTTTTCTCCCCAATGATGTGATGCTATTGGAAAAAGAAATCGATTTAAACTCCATGGTGGAATTAAATAATGGCGTGTTGATGCCCAGATTAGGTTTCGGAACATGGAAATTGAGTGGCTCTTCTGCTTTAAGGCCAGTACAATGGGCTTTAAAAATAGGCTATCGATCAATTGACACGGCATCAATTTATGCAAATGAGAAGTATGTTGGAAGAGCAATTAAGGAGAGTGGGATACCTCGAGAAGATATATTTGTCACGAGTAAAGTTTGGAATACCGAACAAGGATATCATGATACCTTGAAAGCTTTTGATTACAGTCTTAAAAGGCTGAATTTGAATTACTTAGATCTCTATTTAATTCATTGGCCTGTGGGATTGAACAATGAAACTTGGGAAGCCTTGGAAGTGATGTATGATGAGGGAAAAGTGAGGGCGATCGGAATCTCAAACTTCTCACTCACCGCTCTAAAAGAACTAGTCAATAATCATTACGTTATCCCCGCTGTGCATCAAATAATCTTATCCCCTCTGAATTATACTTTTGAAAACGATATGACAGAGTATTGTTTAAAAAAAAATATTGCCATTGAAGTGTATCATTCACTGACCAATGTAAATGATTTGCACCATGAGTTATTATGGGAAATTGCGGATAAATATAATAAATCCATTTCTCAAATATTAATTCGGTGGAGCTTGCAGCGTGGATTTATTTGCATTCCAAGATCAAAGGATAAAGAACATATTAAGCAAAATGTAGATATTTTTGACTTTCAGATACATAATGAAGACATGCTCTTAATAGACTCAATATGATTGGGACCTTTCACAATATCATGGATTAGGTAAATAAACCATTCTCCCAAAATTAATGAAGGGTAATTTTTAGTAATCCTTGATAGCGAATATATTCCATTTTATCTTGAGAGAAAAAGCGATTTAATTAATCTTCATGCGTGAATAGGAGATATGAAGAGGATTTAGCTTTAATTAGATAAGATTTTAAGTATTTTTTTGGTGGATTTCTCGATATATAATTTAATTTTTTTCGTTTTGGTATAATTATTCGGGGAGCGATCTCGCTTGAGGAGGGTAATACTGTATAAGATTATACCCTTGTCGTTTGGTTTTATTTCTTCCAAGTTCCAATTGAAAAATTTGGGGTACTCTTTTTTTAATCTTTCTAGCTCCTGAAAGGTTATTTCTTTAACTAATACTTCCACCCGTTCAGAATTTTGGAGAAATGCTTGAACGCGAGAATTTTGAGCAACTATATCTATAAATTCCTCGGGAATCCCATTCATGGTTGTCAGAGGTATCCTTTCTTTTGATTTTAACATTCAATGTGACTTTTTAAGACTAAGTGAAGAATGAAATTTATCTTTTACATGTTGATAAAAACGCAATTTAAAAAGGGTGAAAATTAAAGCATGATTAAAAAAGAACAAAAAGGAATAAGAAATAAACAAAATTTTAAACATGGTCAATTAACATTAAGAGATTTTTACTCTTCTTCGTCTTCTCCTTCTTCCCCTGCCGTTAAACTTTCGATCTTAGCTTCCAATGCCTCTACTTTTTCATCGAGTTCCGCAATTTGCTTATAAACCTTACAAGTTTCGCATCCATCATCTTCCGCGCACTGAGGCAGCGTATCACATTTTTCTTCCAGCTTATCTCTTTTATCCATTAATTTATCGTATTCTTTTTCCAATTCAGAGATCATGATTATTTCCCTCATAAATTATTCTAATTGATCATATTAATATTGCCCTCTTTATTTTTTTTTTTATTATTATTTTAGTTACTATCACCGGGATTTACTTTAAAAGAACAAATATCTACTTTATCTTATAATGCCATCAAATTTAGAATATGAAACTTTAATTAAAAGCCTCGCAGAATTAACAACAATTAAGCGGGCAAGACTTATTCCTAACAAAAAGGTTGACATTATTCAAAATGATTTTAAAGAAGGATTCATTGAAGCTTTAATTCAGGGCTCAGAAATTCTTCCTTATGAAATAAAAATAGACTTGAAACAAGAAGGATTCTACAAGATCGTGCACCATAAATGTCCGGATTTCCTCTCCCGTAGACAAGTAAATCATGAATTTTGCAAGCATATAGTAAAGATATTTGACGTGCTACGTGCTCTCGATGAGGAGGAAACAATTCTTTTACTACAAAAAATTTCTCAAGAAATTGAAAACTCTAAAGCAAAGCACGTCTCCGAACCAAATACTTTCTCTATATTCATTAATAAATCAATTCAAGAGAAAATAAGGTTCAAAGTGATGAGTTTTGATTCCTTATTTGAATTAATACATTTGGATGCTGAGACGAAAAGGAAATTGCATCTCATTCTCCAAGAATCTAAGAGATTGCCCGCTTCCATAGCCGGATATCATGGAGGATATAAAGGAGGATTACATGATCATGTACTATTAGTCGCAAATTATGCTCGTTATCTTTATCAATCAATGGAAAATAATTATTCTATCAAACAAGTAATTCTTTCTGCGATTTATCATGATTTTGGCAAGATTTCTAATTATTCGTTTAAAAAAAAAATCCAAAATTGTAAAGTTAAAATCAATCGAGCTCATTTACCTGAAATTAACCGGAATATTAAGCTAAAATTTCAATTGACTGGAAAAGATTCACATGTTGACGAATGTTTTGCAGTTTTGGACACCTTTAATTTATTCCACGATGATGAGATTAGTAAAGCTATCATATTTCACCATGGAACCTGGTCAAAATACCGTCCTTTAAAAATGACAAAATTAGGAACTCTTTTACATACTGCAGACATGATCGCCAGTCAGCTTTTTTTCATTTAATCTGAGCTTGCCAATAGAGTTTTGTACTTGATTTACTCATACCGTAGATGAAATATTCGAAGGATTGATAAAATTAGTTAATTAGAATTTTTACTACTTTAAGAAGATTAACAGAGACACTACAATTAGAAATGCAATCAGGATTAATAATAAGATCAAATATATTTTCTTTGATGCAAATCGAGATTTTTCTTGTTGGTCTCGTTCATCATGGTTTTTAATAGTTTCTAGACTTTCAAGTGATATATTGAATGGAATTTCTTTTTCCATTTTTGTTTCTTCTTGATTTGCTTTCAGAGGAGGAGGATTGGTTTTTTTTGAGTATTTTAAAAGCGCGTGCTTAATTATACTAAGTGCTTCCGGAGGTAAATCTTTTTCTTCCAATTCGATCTCTCTCGTCATGAGATCCAAGCCAACCGTGAGCTTATAATCTTGGTTAAAATCCAAGTGGGTAAAGCGTTGAATCAATGAAGACTTCCCCACTGCCGCAGGACCTGCTAATATGATTTTAAATCTAAAATGAGACGAGTTGCCTTCTGATTGCTGAATCTCACCCAATCGAGGCCTTAAATCCAATAATGCGGCGATAGAAAGCTTATAAAATAAATCTTCCACATTCATGTCTTCTAAAGCAGAGGTTTCTACATATTCAAGCAAGTTAAATCGATTAGCTTTTTTAATAATTCTACTTCGTTCAATGCTTTCTCCAATCTCTTTCTTAAGATCATTTTTATTACCCACTAAAAGAATGGGGATATTGCCGGCATGTTGGCGAATTTCCTTAAAATAGGTATTAATCACTTCAAAGGTATCGGGACGCGTTAAATCAAAAACCAATCCCACTGCAGCAGTTCCTTTAAAGAAATCCGTTTTAAAGAAGTCAAATCGTTTCTGCCCCCCTATGTCCCATAAAGAGAGTGTTATTTTGATTTTTTGGGTCTTTGACATGTCTTAGAGAGAAGTTTCATGCATTGAATTTGATAATTAGATAGTTTAATCTTTTGAGAAATTTAAAAACTAGTATTAAAAAGAAAAAGGTAATTATCTTAAATGTAAAAAGAGATTAGTTATAATCTAACAAGTTCATTTCCATTTCAATTTGTTTTTCTAACGAGCTGATTTCTTTTTCCAATGTTTTTAACTCCCGTTTAATTTCTTCATATCTTTTCTCTTGTTCGCTAAGTTTGAGCACGTATTTCTCCCGCAATTGCTCTTCTTGAGACGTATTCCCAAGAACAGCAATATTTTTTCTCAAGCGTTCTTGCTCCTCATTCATTTGGTACATTTCATTCTCGAGTTTTGTTTTATCCTGTTGCAATGCATTCTTTTTTCCGATTAATCCCCCAATACTTCGCAATTTAGATTCTATTTGGTTGTTAATGAATTCTTGTTCCATGTAAAACGCAATTTTATTCTTGAAATAATCTTGATCCCAATTCCACAGATAATAGCTACTATAATTCTCTTTTTGTTCTTTTATTTTAAAGGCAATTGCTTCCTTAGGATTTACTTGAAGTTTAAATCTCCAATAATTTTGGGTTTCCTCCGGTTCCACGGGACTTTCTTTAATGAGATACCCCGCTCTTTTTGGATGATCCAAGTATAGTACCTTACTTTCTTCCGTCTTGTTTTTTATTTTATACGTGGTGAAGGTGTTTGAAAAATAATATTCATAGCAATAGGAGCCCCTAAAAGAAACTTTATGAATCTTTAGATCTTGTGCTTTCTCTTCATAAGTAATTAATACTGCTTGCTCTACGGCATAATTAAGAAGTCGAGTATCCTCCTTATTCAAAAAAGGAATTATAGCTTCTCCCGCTAAATTATCATCATAAATAATGGTAACGGGGCCTCGTTCTATGGTCAATTCCGTGTTATTCACTATTTCTAAGCAAGCATTGGGATTTTGATCATGTTCGATTTTATTATATAGAAGTACTCGTTTCGCTTTTATTTGTTCCGTGAGAATGGGTACTAAAGCACTCTGCTTCCGCTTAATGGATACTGGGGTGGTGATATTATATTCAAATAATTCCCCGAGATCCCGGGTTTTTGTCGAGGTTTGTTCCGTCATTTTACCAAACAAGGCTTCATCATCCATGTCTGCTACTGTCATGGGAGAAGGAGGAGGAGGTGCCTTAGCTGCATACATGGCCCCAGTTGCTGCAACTCTATCAAAAGAAACTTTTTTTTCCATCTTCCTCTTTGGAGCTTCTTCCCTCTCATATTCTTTAAACTCTTGTAGATCCATTCCCTCTTCAATCTCGGTAGGTCTTGCACTGAGAACCTTGGGGGGTTGGATCTTTGGTCTTTCAATGAATATGGGACGATAAAAATCGTATATGAACGAAACGGGCATGCCGGCAATCAAAGTGAGTTCTATTTCTTCCCAATCATCATTAGTTGTATTTTCTACGAGAGCATATCCCGCCAAAAGACACTTTTCCTCTTGAGCTTGTTTTTTACTCATTATTATTCTATAACTGGTTTTCCATATGGGAGTTTCTCTTAAATAACTAACCAGAATCTTTCTTTCCTCCTCCTCATTTCCTCCCGATTCACAGTGGATGATTATCTTTTTTGAATCTTTTTTTTTCCCGGCAATGCTAGTATCCAAGAAAAATTTTAAGTCTTTGTTAAGATCTTCATTCAAAATTTTAAAAGAGGTGATCTCAGAGAAAGGAATTTTAGCGATAGTGGCGTCTTCTTTTAAAATTATTAACAATTTTTCGCTAATTTTTTCTTCTTTCGCAAGTTTTTCGATTTCCTCAATACCCATGATCGTGCCTTGCGATTCTTGTGAACTTCCAATACTTAATTTGATACGAGCTCCTTTAATTTGCGTTATCAAGGACGAGAAGGAATCCGTATCAGGGATGTCAAGCATGATGGATTTTAATAACTGAGAGCTTTCTATTGCAGCGTCATAGGAGATAAAAGAAATGTATCCTTTTTCACTGGTATCGAGAGCAAAAATACTTTTTAAAATATCATTCATTTCGTCAATTTTAAATTCCAATTCGAAAGTACCGGAACCTTTCATTTGCCCGTGATTAATGAAATAAGAGATTCCGTGTTTAAATATGATTATCCGGACTAATTTAAGTTTATCTTGTGCAGTCATAAAATGAAAGAGAAAAAACGTTCTTTAATATTTTATCTATATTGGCAAGAAAAAACTTACTTTTTTTTTAATAAGGTAAGGAGCTCTTCTTCTAACGTGGGGTAAATCTTAGGTCCCTCAACAATAGTTCCTAGCAATTCCCCTTCGAAATCAAATATATAAAAGGTAGGAATAGCTTTCAATTCAAACTTGGGATCCACTGCTTCGGGAGGAGATCTTCCTTTGTGCCATAAAATTTCTCCCTTTCCATGTAAAGCGTTAACCATTATCCCATAAAGGATTCTTAATTCCGCATCTGCAACTTTCATCAAACTTTCTATTATCTTTATCATGGCTGGAACGTTTTTCGAGCAGTCCGGACACCATTCAGCCCCTAAAGCCACGATTTTAAGCTTTTCATGGGTACTTTTCAAGAGAGATGCGATTTCATTGATTATTTTTTGTTCAGGCATGTAATCTTCGTAATTTTTAATGATATTGGTTTTATCTTTATACTTTTCTAAATATTCCGAGATACTCAACGTTGGAGATATAAAATCCTTCCATCTAAGACTTAACTGGTTCATATTATAATAATTAGAAAGAGAAAAAATAAAAATTCTATTAATAATTCATAAGTTTCTAACTTCTCTTATTTAGATTCTTTGGGAATTTTATTACTAAAACTCGTGATCTGAAGAATTTTCCTCCAGAATTAATCGCGCTAATGTTTCAAAAACTCTTTCCACGTTATCTCCCGACTTAGAAGAGCATTCCATGAATCCTTGAGCTTCCCTAGATTTGGCTACTTGTTCCCCCTCTTTGAAAGGTACTTCTCTAACACTTGACAAATCGGCTTTTCCCCCAATAACCAACAATGGTATTCTCGGCTTGTTCATTTCTTCCAAGACATTTTTCACCAGCGAAAGCCAATCATCAATATGAACTAATGTGGAATAATTGGTAATGTCATACATGAAAATTCCTCCACTTGCTCCTAACATGTAAGATGGAAAGAGGAAACGAAACCTTTCTTCTCCTCCAAAATCCCAGATTTGAAGCTTAACTTTTTTCTCCTCGATTGACAAAGTCTTAACATGAAAATCCAGACCAATGGTTATTTTAATATCTTCACTAAAACGATTTGTGATGTACCTATGCATCAACGTGGTTTTTCCGGTTCCGGCTTCACCAAAAATCACGATCTTGTGCGTCTCGTTAAACATGACTTATCCATAACCATTAACTTATTGGGGGATTAAATTTATTATCTTAATATAGTAAAATTTAACCAATTAAAGTTTGGTATTTAGGATAATTCGGATTAAGCTTCCTTTTCATCCGATTACGGCGCGATCCTAAAAAATAGAACCTTTTAAAGTGTTCTTCTCATCTTGAAAATCACAGGTGATTCATTCTTTTAAATTAATTCAATTAAAACACTTTGATCTTCATTATTTCAATCTTATCAGATTACCATGTTCTTTTTCATTTTGGCCCAAATTATTCAAAACAAAAGAAAAATAAAGCGTAGGTTATTGAAGCGCAAGAATCTTTTCCAGTAAAAACAAGGCCCCTTGTTTATCTAAAGGTTCGTTTAAATTGCCACATTTAGGAGAAATAATACACCCCGGACAGCCATTAATAGCGGTACATTTACACGTCTTGATGAGATGATAGGCCATTTTAAATAATTCGTTCATGTTATTGAAAAGCAATTCTGAAATTCCAATGCCTCCACGAAAGGCATCGTAAATATAGATTATGGGTTGTTGTTTTATGGGGTCAAAGTCAATAGAGACCCCTCCCAAGTCCCACCGAGAGATTTGTGCGAGGGTAGGAGCAATTGCAATCATTGCATGCTCTATGGCATGAATAGAACCTCCCAGATCGTATCCTTTTTCCTCTAATTCTTTTTGAAATTGAAAAGGTATTAAGAACCAGTGTGCCTGTGTTTCAAATTCGATCAAGGGAATGTTTTCCAAGGGACGTCGAGCAAGAATTTCTTGGGTCATGGAGTCAATAATCTTGTAAGAGTAATATTCATGTTCCACTTTCACGTCTCCAAAAAAACACTCGATATTGTTTTTAGGACCTGCCATTTTTGAATTTAGAATCGTGAGAGTGGTGATATGAGTGTGTTTTAACGATTGGGTATAAAAGTCCGCTTCTACCTTCGTGATGTAAACCAATTTATTCTCAATATCCAACTCTTGAACGATGTAGGTTTCTGCTTCATACAAGTAAACGGCTCCTTGATGAAGATCTCTAAAAACAAAGCTTTCATCTTCAATTGTAAGTAAATCCTCTCTTTCCCCTCTCTTTAGAAAAATCTTGTAGTTTTTATTGGATAAATTATTTAATCCATAATGCGAATTTGGATAAAAATCTCCCTTCCAAAAGTATCGCCCGCTCCTTTTGATTAAAAGACCTTCTTCTTCTAACTCGGCTAAGTATCCAATAAATTGCTCTTTTTCTTCAATACCGAAGATGAAATAATCTTCTTCCTTAATTGGAATTTCTTTTGCTGCACAACACAAATGATTTTTAATGATATACTTATTCTTTAAAGTAATTAGAACTTCTTCTTTTGTGGGACCAAATAGCACATCCGGATTATGGATGTAAAATAGATCCAAGGGATTAGCCATTGGTATGAACACTGATATTGAAAGTTCTTCTCCCCTTCCCGCTCTTCCAATTTGTTGATAAAAACTAGAGATTGTTCCCGGAAATCCAGAAGTTATTGTAGCATCCAATGATCCAATGTCTATTCCTAATTCTAAAGCATTGGTAGAACTTACCCCTAATAGCTCTCTGCTTTTAAATTGGGTTTCGATCCTCCTCCTGGTCGTCTTGCTAATCCCTGCACGATAACTCATTATCCGATCCGCTAAGTAAGGTAAGGCTTTTTTTGTCCACATGGCGAGTAATTCCGCCATTTTTCTTGATAAAGTGAATGTTAACGTTTGAATGTCTTGTTGTAAGTACATCACGAACAAATTTTTGGTTTCTTGGTGCGGGGAACGATACTTTTTAGAGATTTCATCATAGGGCAAATCCCATAATATGACCTCCTTGGTACCTGAGGGAGAATCATCCTCCTCAATGGCAAGAAAAGGTTCTCCCGTTAATTTTTCTGCAAATTTTTTAGGGTTATAAATTGTTGCACTGGATAAAATCCACTGAGGATGAGAATTAAAGGAGTACAACATTCTTTTCAATCTCCTGAGCAAAAATGAAAAATTTGATCCGAAAATGCCCCGATATACGTGGATCTCATCCAAGATAATGAATTTCAGATTTTTTCCTATGCGATTCCATTTTTGCTTAAACCAAGGCAAATAGTAATGCAATCCATAAGGGTTTGTAATGATAATATTGGCTTCACTTAGGACTTTCTTTTTTTCATCTGGTTCTACATCACCGTCATAAATGCCCACTCTATTGGATTTAATGTGAAGATCAGCAAAAAGATGTTTCAATGCATTATATTGATCTCTTGCTAAAGCTTTCGTGGGAAATACAAAGAGTGCGGTCATTTGTTCATCTTGTAAAAGAGAATTTATGACGCAAAGATTATAACAAAGGGATTTTCCGGACGCAGTTGAGGTGGAAATCACGCAATTATTACCATTTAAAACGTGATTGATAGCTCTAGCTTGATGCCCCCATAATTTGATGTTATTTGCTTCCAACCATCGTAAAAGTCTTGTTTTAAGAAGTTTATTTAGGGTTCCAAATTTGGCTTTTTTAGCAGGAAGGTGTTGAATGTAGCTAATCTGATCCGCATAAAAATCTTCAGTTTTAATGGATTCAAGAAAAGTTTCGAAGACAACCATTATTTATTCTCAAGTTTGTTTATAATAAAAATCTGTAAACTGCTTGAATTTTTAGATTTTTCATAAGTCTAAAAGATTGGAGAAAAAAATAAAAATATGGTTTTATTTTAAAAGTAAAACTATGGATATATTTTTTTTCCAAAACAATAGGATCTAACAGATGATGATCCCGGCCAGAAGTTTAATCCTGACTGTATTTTTAAAAGTTTATACCTCGATTTCTTGTAGAATTTAACCGCTTTATAATTTTTTTCACTCGTCCCTAAATACACTCCTCTTATGTGATGGATCCTGAGATGACTTTCCAAGACGCGGATTAATTTTGTACCAATACCTTGATGTTGATAGGGTTCCAATACATCAATATGTAAATGGGCAGGATATCCTTTTTCAATAGGAATGTTATGATTTGAAGCTGGTTTAAGTAGCCATCGATGAAGAATGTATCGCATGACTAATAAAAAGTCACCTAAATGAAACCAAAGAGAAACGAAGAACAATCGCATTATGATTTTCCATAAAAATCTAGATTTATAAATTTTTTCTTGAACTTTTGAATCAAGGGAAGATAGTACATATCCTACAATTTTTTTCTGGTTTTTAATAGAAATTTCTGCCACAAAACAATTGAATGGTTCATAAATAGGGTAATATGAACAAAATAATAATCCGAATAATTTTTTATCTGAAAAATAGGGTTGCGCATCCTCTCCCATATATCCCGTGTGATAACACACCTCTATAATTCCCTCCTTATCTTCCTTACGACATTTTCTAATAGATATCGTACCCATAGCAACTTTTTGCAATGCCTTTTTCATTTTCTATATACAATCAAATTAGAATCTATTAAGAAAAATGATTTATTGAACATGAATATTTTTTAATAATATATGCAAAAGAACTGGATGGAAAGTGATATTGGTGAATTTATTTCCCAATATGGAATTAATCTTCTTGTAGATAATGCTCCCATCATTAAATATTCTACCAAAGAAAAGGAACACGGTTCAAAATCTTCCCTATTGGGGATTTTCATATTATTAGCAGCACTCATCTCATGTATCGTGTCTTGGATCTTTTTTTTTGCCCAAGATGTCTATTATTTTATTCTATTCTTATTCTTAATCATCTTTTCTGTTCTATTAATCCCCACTTTTTTAAGAAGTTATCTTAAATCTCGAGTGAATATAAAACCAATTGAATGTTGGATAGAAATACATGAAATCTTGAAAAATCAAGAAGAATGTTATTATTGCTTGACCTATTACCCTATTTTTTCTGGAAAAGTTCATCCTAATAAAGGAAAAGATATATTACTTAAATTATATCATGATCAAATTCTCGAGGATACCCTTGATATTACTCAGATTGAAATTTATTTCAAGAAAGACCCTGTAAAGCACGAGTTAAGTAAGATAGGATATCATTTTCAACATGATAACCATGAAGATTTTTGGAATGATGAATTTAGTGAAACTCCTTGGGAATTTTTTGCTCTAGAAGATATTAGCAATTATCACGCTCTTATCGTCGCGAACTGGATGCATCAATATGAATGGGATAAGGAAACTAACTCTAATATTGAAAAAATGGAAGATTTATCTCCTTGGGAGGTTAAGACTTGGGATTCCAAGGAATTAAAACCTTTAACCGAGGAATTCAAAAATAAAATCCATTGGAACGAGAGAGGTTTAAATTCATTGCCTAAATTAATACCTTGGGATGAACAACTTAAAGAAAAAGCCCATGAGATTAAAGAGATTCAATTCGATATTCAAGAGATCGAAAAAGCTATCGAAAAAATCCTTGGAAAAGATACAGAAATTCGTAGATTTTCAGATATAGAAAAACATTTAAATCAGTTTAGGATATATTTTAGAGACCTCAATTTTGAAAAATCAGTCATCAAGGATTTTTCCGTGAAGGAAATTTAGGAGATAAATTGAAAAGCCTTAGTGGAATTCTGGATTCTTTTTAAAGTAATGATCATACCATGTTTATATGTTCCCAAAATCTATTTTTTAAATCTTCAATAACTTTTCCTTTTCGTTTTAAGAAATATATTTTCCTTTTAGCGATAACGGGATATTCTTTAATGCGAAAGATCGTTATTAATCCCGCATCTTCGGATTTTTTAGCAATTATTTCACTCATTATTGAGATATAATCTGAGTTACTTACTGCAGTTATAATGCTATTATTATCATTAATTACTAATTTTTGTTTTAAATTTTCATATTTCTCGAAATTCAGTTCAAATACCTTACGTGTACCTGAACCTTCCTCTCTAGTAATGAAAGGATAGGAAAATAAGTCATTTAAGCTTATTTGTTTGTTTTTAATAGTGACTATTTCATGTTTAGGTGAGCATATGAAAACTAATTCATCCTCATAAATAATTTTAATATCAAATAAATCTTCTTTCTCATCCATTAAACCACCTACTCCTGCAAAATCTACTACATCTTTTTTCAAAAAGTCAATAGATTGTCTGGAATTATTAATAATTATTTTAAAATCAACATTGGGATATTTACTTTTAAAATTGGTGATGAATTTTGGTAGAATATGAGAACCCGGCAAAGTAGAGGCACTAATGGTGATTGTTGCTACATGTTGTTTGCTATATTTCAATATTTCTTGTTCACACGTATCATATAAAGCTAATATTTTTTTGGCATGATCCAATAGTATCTCACCTGCGTGGGTTAATTCAAACTTTTTTGTTGTTCTTTCAATCAAAATAACATTCGCAAATTCCTCTTCTAACTGAGAAATTCTATGCGATAAGGTGCTTTGAGAAATATTCAGATCCTCTGCCAATTTTGAGAAACTTTTATATTCACATAATTTTATGAAAGTGCGCAAATATTCGATTCTCATGGTTTACTTTTAAAAAATATCCCTTTTTATTATTTAATATTTTCAAAAACTCGTCAAGATCTTAAAGGTAAAGATCCTATTTATTTGTATTTCGAAAAAATAAATAAATTATTTCGAAAAAATTAATATATAATTGGAAATTATTTAAGTTAATAGAAATAAATAAGATCAAATTCGCAACTAAAATGTCAGAAAAGAAGAAAACCTTCACCATAGCTATTGGTTCTGGACAATACACAAAAGAAAGACCATATACAATGCTCCGGTTTGCTTATACTGCCCTTTTAGAAGGATATAACGTAAATATATTTCTTGTGGAAGATGGAATTTGGGTAGGAAAAAAAGGCCAAGACCCTAGTAACTATGATAACGTGGGGGAATGGCTTAAGGACGTGATAGATGAGGGGGCAAAAGTATTAGCTTGTGGAGTCTGCATGAAAGCTCGTGGAATGTCCGAGGAGGAATTAATGGATGGCATAAAAAAAACCACCATGAACGGATTCTTGGAAATGTGCGAAGAAGCCGATAATATCCTTTTTACTTAATCCGAATGGGTGATTATTTTGATAGAACTAAGAAAATTAGATTGTAGTGGATTAGTCTGTCCACAACCCGTAGCTAAAACGAAAAGAATGTTAAAAGAGATGGCAAGCGGTGAAATTCTTGAAATAAAAGGAGATTTCCCCGAGGCAGGAGAAAATATCAAAAGATTTGTTGAAAAACAAGGCGATGTAGTTGTTGATTTTCAAATTCTAGGGGATGATTATTTTATTAAAATTAGAAAAATGTAGTAGCTTCGCGGTTTAGTTTTTAAACAAATTCTTGATTTGAAACTTTTAATTATATTTTTATTCTATTAATTATCTACTCTTTAACTATTTTCTCTAAGAAATATTCCAATTTTTTAATCTCTCTTTCTTCTGCTTCGGTGATGGAGATACAAGTGGCGCAATATTTGCAACCGGTTGTTATTTCACGACCACATATGCTGCAGAAATTTCTTTCCGATTCGGATTCAGTATTACTTTTTTCTGTTTTTCCATGATCGATAAGATTTTCTCGAAATTGCGTAGGAATGAATTTTTCAGATAATCGATATTTTTTGTTTTTGTGTTTTTTTTTCATCAAGCTTAAATGCTCCTCTAACATGCTCTGATTATTTTTCTCTATAATCTCCCTTGATATCCAGTTTCGTTTAATATGTGGAATTTTAAGGACAAATGGGTACTCTATTGAATTGACCCTTACAATGCACACACCCTTTTTTAGCATTGAGAGATACTCTTTTCGATCTTCTTGGAGATTAAGCAGTTCTACCATTGTATCTTTTTGTAAATGGGTCTGAAAACACGCCAAGATGCCACAGTTGGCTAGAATCTCTCTACTAATATTTGGACGTGTAGCAAGAGATATGAGACATTCTCCCGTCCCTCGTAGCAATAATGCTATATCCTCCAAGTAAGTACTCAGTCGTACTTTTTCACCCCCCCTTTCCGGAGCAAAATATTGGGCATCTTCTATGATGGTCATGTGTCGTATTCCATTATAATCTTCACTTCCTTCGGAAACATTTTTATCCCATAGGTATTTCAGCACCATGTTCAGAAAAAAGAGAGCATCTTGTTTTTCTCCTCCCAAACGGATGATAGAACTCAAATCTAGTAGAATGTTATGATTAAATAAGCTCCTGGCACCCATCATGCTTTCGGTACTAAAAATTTTTTTCAAGGTACCAATGTTATATCGTCTAATTCGGTTTTCTATGGCTTGGATGCTTTTTTCCAGGGTGGGATCCTTGGAATGGTTCCTGTTGTACCGGCAAATTTCCTGAAAGTGCGTCCAATTTCTATTCTCCTTTTTGTTGCATACTTTATTCAAAATATCCACGAACACCCTTTCCATTTGAGGGCTATATTCAATGCCATCAAATATCCCCCCCGATTCGAATATTTGGAAGATACGCTCCGCATGCACTTGGGCATCCGCTCCTTCGGGGTTGAACATATTGATGCTGAAGTTTTCTCCCGGTTTTAAGATGAGCAAATTGGGGATTCTCTCCTGCAAAAATTGATATTCTCCCTTGAATTCCGCCAATAAAAAGGGAAGGGAATGTTTACGCGTAAACTTTAAGAGAAAATGTTGCACGAGATTGCTTTTTCCCGAGCCGGTGATGCCGCAGATAAACATGTGTTGGGTGAGATCTTCAAGATCTAAATAAAAATTATACTTCTTATGGTTTTTATATAAAATTTTTCCTAATTTTATCGAGCCTCTACGGCTTTCTGAGCGAGAGGGATAAGGTAATTTAAAGAAATATTCCCTGGAATGTTTCAAGGAAAAAGCAAGGAAAACCACGGACACGAAAATTACAAACATTGCCCCATTAATCAATACCAAGGATTCCATATCATATATTTTGCGATAAATCTGCTTAATATTCGAAATGAAAAGGAAAACAATGAAAGTATAGCAAAATATTATACCGATTCGAAAGCTAAACAATAGTATAGATGGCTTGTTAAATTTATTGTTTCCCCGTGAACGATTTAAAAAGTAATAAATCATGCAAGCGAAAAAACATAAATATGAAAATCCAAAAAAAAAAGATATATCCATCTCTTTATATTATTAAAAATTAAATATTATAAAGTAAGATATTTATATTAGAACGATATCAATATCAAATATGATTAATTCTAATGTTCTAATTTTGTCCAATGTTATAAAGGGCTTTATGAATTAATGAATGAGTATTTTTAGGAAAGTCAACTAAAAATGATGGTAAGTAATAAGAAAAAGGTAATTGAATTCATTATATACGTATTAGTCTTGTTAGCAATTTATAGCTTCCATTTTTATAATTACCTCCTTTTTCACGTCACCGCTGAATTATTGAGCATAATTATTGGAATAGTAATATTTATTATTGCTTGGAATGCAAGAAAAAATATTGAAAATCATTTCTTTTTGGTATTAGGCATTGCTTCTCTTCATGTGAGCGCCATTGATCTAATCCACACTCTAACCTATAAAGGAATGAACATTATTTTAGGATATACTGCTGATTTGCCGACTCAATTTTGGGTTGTAGCCCGATTTATGCAAGCAGTATCCTTTATTATCGCCTTATTTTTCATTAATAGAAAAGTAAACGTGTATCTAGTATTTCTTATATTTTTTTTCTTTACATTTTTCTTAGTAACAATTATTTTTTTGGGTTATTTTCCCTCCGCCTATATAGAAAGTCAAGGATTAACACCATTTAAAATAATAAGTGAATATGTTATTATCGCAATTCTTTTTATATCCTTGCTCGGTCTACATCATTTCAAAGAAGCTTTTGATAGGAGCGTTTATCTCTTCTTATCATTAAGCCTTGTAGTATCCATGTTTTCAGATTTTTTTTTCACGCAATATATAAGTGTTTATGATGAATTTAATTTAATAGGGCATCTCCTCAAGATTGTAGCGTTTTATCTCATTTATAAAGCGATTGTAGAAATTGGATTTAGTAATCCCTTGGATTTACTTTATAGAAAGTTAAAAGTTTCTGAAGAACAATATAAAGAGGCATATAACAGAGCCGATCTGTATAAAGATATTTTTACTCATGATATGAGTAATATTTTACAAGTGATAAGCTCATCCCTCGAACTGGCTAATCCTTATTTCCAAGAGGATAATTTTTCCCCCAAATTAAAGAGAATTATGAAATTGATTGAGGAACAAGTAATTAGAGGCAGCTGCTTGGTTAATAATATAAGAAAGCTCACAGTTATAGAAGAAAAAGGATTAAACCTCGAAAAAATTAATATACTTGAATATTTAGCTTTAGCAATTAAAAACTTTTTAAATGCACCTCATAATAAGGAAGTTAAAATAGAAATTGATTGGCCTAAAAAAGCCATTTTTGTACAAGCAAATGAATTATTGATTGACATATTTGATAATTTCTTTTTGAATGCTACAAATTATAATTACAATAATTTAGTACAAATAGAAATAAAAATATCCGAATCTATTGAAGATTCCAAGCAGCTAGTCAAACTTGAATTCTTGGATAATGGAATTGGCATCTTGGATGAGCAGAAAAAACTAATCTTTCAAAAAGGACAAAAAGGGATTAAAGGAGGAAAAGGGATGGGGATCGGCTTATCGTTAGTTTTAGAACTCATGGTCTCCTTCGGCGGTAAAGTCTGGGTTGAAAATAGAGAAGAAGGAGATTATACTGCCGGTTCTAATTTTGTAATCGTATTACAAGAAGTTCAATGATTTTAGAATTTGATTTCTAAAAATATATTCTAAATTATTTAACCTCTATAAAATAGAAAGGAATAAATTTAAAAAAAAGATAAAAATAAAAAGAAGAAATAGCTTTTTCCTTGATTAACGTTTTAATTTAGCTGATACCCAATCATAATATCCTTTATCTTCCAAAACTTTAGGAATCTCTGCAAAGAATTGGGTAGTGATATCCTTGAGCGCTTTCGCAGCAACAGGATGAAACATCATCGCTAAATCTAATCCAACTAAGCTCAAACTTAGAGCATTTAGAATTTCCCACATGGGTCCTCTATATTCCCTTAGACCCCAATCTGGAACTTGCTTTTCACTCATCCATGCTTCTCTTGCTCCCCAAGCATTGGTGGTTCCACCACTTATGGGATATGCTAAATCTTGTTCTCCTAGCAAGCCCGCCACCCGCATGCGCTGGTAAATGGAGAATGAATATTCCATTCCATAGCCAAGCGTTGCACATGTAGGATCCATTACAATGCGATTTCTGGCCAACCCCAGTTCTATAGCATCTTTGTTCATCTTGATCTGGTTGTTTAAATCTAAACTTGTCCATAAAAGGCAATTATGGTCAAATTTTACCGCTAATGGAACGACTTCTTCCCAAGTAGCCTTATCTGCTGCAGAAAGCATTAGCACATCACCCTCCGAGATAGCAGCAAGCTCTGTAAACATTTCAACATCTTTCTTTTTGTTTCCCGAACAACCGATAATTACGGGAACGTCTACTGCTTGGAGGATTTCTTCAAAAAGTTGTCTTGATTTAGAAATCGGCCAATCCAAGGTGCCAGGATCGATTCCTAAAGAGTGAAACGTGACACATTCTGCGCCAAATTTATCCACTGCGAATTTAGCCCATTCTGCTGGATTTGCCAATACCTCCTTGTATTCCTCCTTGATGGGTTTTGGAAGCATCATTTCACTTCCCATATCAAAGACGTCATACGTAACTAAAGGAGGATTTGGATTTTTTTTACTTAATCCTAGAAAGTTATAAAAGGGCGGCACTTTCTCGCCACCAATCGTGCAAGTTTTTCCTTTCGAACGAATGAATTGGATCGTCGCAATTTCGCCGGGATATTCCAAATCTAACTTGAATTTAGAAGGAGTCCATTCTGCTTTACCTAATTGGGCTGCACCTGGCAATCCCGCGGCCTGAGCAGCAGCTACTACCATTTGGGGCAACATTTGATATTCCAAATATTCGGCAAATAAATCTACATCTTTCAATTCCAATTCTTCCGTATCCTTCATAAATTCGGCTAATTTCTTAGATAACTCATCAAAAGACATGATTTTCTCTTCTTTTTTAATTTATTTATAATATGATAGGTAAGGAATGCTTTGGTAAAATTTAAAATTGACTGTTCAAAATTGATCAAGGATCACCGATTTGAGACATTATTTAGCATTTCTCCCATATTTTTAGGAGCAAAAGATCAAAATTCACTATTATTTATATACCAATAATTATCAAAAAAATCCATGTTTGGAGGAAGGAAAAAATAACAGATAAAATAAGATAGAAGAAATATAAAAAAAACAATTACAAAAGGGTTAAATTTCCCTTTTAATGAACCTTTTTCTGTTCATTATAAATATTATACTTGCAATCAAAAGGGTTGAAATAATTAGAATTTCGATATTGTATCCGGCTAATTGAGGCAAGTAATATCTTGATAACTCTTTATTTGATTCAAGAATGTAAGTGTCGGGACCACCACTCAAGAGAATGAGTTGAATGTAATAGATTTTGTTCTCTTCAGCGGTATATTTTAATATGGGTTTCTTTCCTTGGCTGTGTTGAATAGATTCACTATAAATAGCAGGGTCGAGCGTCCCATCGAAATTCACGTGAGTCTCTTCAGGACGCTTATCAAAGAGAAATAAGGCATAGTTTCCACCTTCTAATGAGTCTACAGTTACGATTAACGTATCCCCTTTATTTAAATTCACCAAAAAGAATGCTGATCTCAGGTCCGTTATCTTTTCAACGTTTCTATATGCAAAAACAACCGAATATGGTAAAAGTAAGAAGCAAGTAAAAATAACTATTATTAGTTTTTTAAATCTCATATTAATATAATTTTATTAAATAGTGAGTTATTTTTTAACTAATCAAGGATAATTTTAATTCTTATTTATTTCGGTTAGAATTTTTTTTCTTCCAAAATTAATTAATCCCCCCGAATCGATAATTTCTTGGACAAATCGGGGTAGCTTCTTTATATTATAGGTCCTATTCGAGGTTAGATTAGATAAAATACCTTTCTCAAAATCTATTTCTAATCGATCTCCTTCATTTAATTCTCCAATTTTATCAAATTCTAAGATAGGCAATCCAATATTGATGGAATTTCTAAGAAAAATCCGAGCAAAATGAGGTGCGATGATACATTTCACGCCACACGTTTTTAACGCAAGAGGTGCTTGTTCTCGACTAGAACCACTGCCAAAATTGGGGCCTCCTACTAAGATTTCGGCGCCCAATAGTTTCTTTTTCCTAAGAAAATGGGGATCCAGATCTTCCATGCAATGCTCTGCTAAAAAAACAGGATCTGACTTTATTAAATATCTAGCAGGGATAATTAAATCCGTATTAATATTTGCTTGTTCATATTTGATAACAGTTCCTATCATGGCTTTTTTCCTCCATCTGAAATTTCAGTTCTCTCTCCTTTCTTAATGATTTGACTTGGGGAGCAAATATATCCTTTTATTGCGGAAGCTGCAGCAACGACAGGATTCGATAGATATACCTCACTCTTCACGTGCCCCATTCGTCCGATGAAATTCCGATTCGTAGTGGAAATAGCTTTTTCCCCTTCCGCTAAAATACCCATGAATCCCCCTAAGCACGGACCACATGTGGGGGTGGATACAATCGCCCCAGCATTCAAAAACAATTCTATCAATCCCTCTCTCAAGGCTTGGAGATAAATCTGTGGTGTTCCAGGAATAATGATGCACCTAACTTTCTCGTTGATTTTATTATTCTTAATTATTTGGGCAGCATTTCTCAAATCTTCTAATCGTCCATTGGTACAAGAGCCGATTACTGCTTGATCTATCCTAATTTTTAAGCCTTCCACTTCGGAAATGGGTTTTGCATTTTCTGGTAAATGGGGCATGGCAACTTGGGGTTCAATATGATTACAATCGATTTCGATCACTTTAGAATACTCTGCATCGGGGTCGCTTTCATAAAATCTATATTTAGAATTCCCAACCGATGTTAAATAGTTTTTTGTAATTTCATCGGGAGTGATGATACCGTTCTTTGCTCCCGCTTCTACCGCCATGTTGCACATGGTAAATCGATTTGACATGGAAAGCTGCTGTATTAATTCTCCTGTGAACTCCATCGCTTTATATGTCGCTCCATCCACTCCAATCTGACCAATCGTGTATAATATTAAATCTTTTCCTCCTACCCATTTATGAAGGCTTCCTGTATAGTTGAATTTAATGGATTCTGGGATTTTGAACCAACATTGTCCTAGTGCCATGGCAAATCCTAAATCGGTAGAACCCACCCCAGTTGCAAAGGCACCTAATGCACCATACGTGCAAGTATGAGAATCGGCTCCAATAAAGACATCCCCGGGAGAAACCAAACCTTGTTCCGGAATAAGACAATGCTCAATTCCTACCTGACCCACCTCAAAATAATTCAGAATTTCATGCTTGTAAACAAAATCTCGGAGGATTTTACACTGGTCTGCTGAAGCAACATCTTTATTTGGAGTGAAGTGATCGGGAGTTAGGATTATTTTTTGCCTGTCAAACACATCTTTTCCCGTTCCTTCAGTAATTTTATTAAACACGTCTATGGCGATCGGAGCAGTGATATCATTTGCAAGACATTTGTCTACATTTACTAAGATATAATCTCCCGCACTCACCTTAGAATCCTCACAGTGAGCTCTTAGAATCTTTTCGGTGATAGTATAACCCATTATTTTTCAACTAATTTTTTTTTATGATTTCTAACATGATAAAAAATGGTTAATACAAGATAAAAATTACATGAGAACGTCCACACATTCTTTTATTTCATTAGAACAACAAATAATAAAGGAATATTCTTTTAAATTTTGTTTTCTTTTATTTGAAAATTGAATGATTTTTAATGGATTCTTAATAATTACTATCTATCAAATAGATACTTTCTTACTTCAAGTGAATGGGATATTGGATTCTATTAATATGAAAAATCTTGCATTCGAAAAATTTCATGGTCTTGGGAATGACTACATTCTAATTAATGATATTGAATATGGAATTCCAGAGAATTTTAAATCGGATTTAGCACGAAAACTATGTGAAATCCATTTTTCCATCGGAGCTGACGGATTAATTTATGTGAATTCATCTGTTAATGCAGACATTAAGATGCGCATATTTAATAATGATGGTTCGGAAGCGGAAATGTGCGGAAATGGAATTCGCTGTTTTGCTAAATATGTTTATGAACAAGGCATTGTCAAGAAGGAAGAAATGAGTATCGAAACGCTAAAGGGAATTCAAACAGCTAAATTAACGATAAATGAGGGTGAAGTATCCAGCGTTCAGATTGATATGGGTGCGCCGATATTGGATTGTGCTGAGATTCCCGTTATTACCCCTGATGATTCTTTTCAATGCATCAATGAAAAAATCCCAATATTGGATAAAGTTTTTAATTTCTCCGCTGTTTCCATGGGCAACCCTCATGCTATAATTTTTATAAATGAGCAGTTGACTGATAACGATTTGATTAAATATGGGTCTTTAATCGAGTCTCATGTGAGATTTCCAAGCAAGACAAATGTTGAATTTGTTCAAATTCTTTCTGATACGGAAGCTATTTTGAGAGTGTTTGAAAGAGGAGTGGGAATTACTAAATCTTGTGGTACGGGTACTTGTGCCGCTGTGGTTGCGGGGACAATATCAGGATCTTTAAAAGAAAATCATCCCATTATCATGCATAATGATGGAGGAGATCTATTGATCACCTATACTGGAAAAACTGTCCTCATGGAAGGACCGGCCATTCGCGTATTCAAAGGCGTTATTGAGCGGATAGAATTATGAAATAGGGATTTTAACAAAAAAACTTTAAACTTTGGAACTTTTACTTCTATTGAGATAAAATTATAAAGGGACCCTATTAAAGCTTGATACCCTTTAATATCGTTCATGAAGAGTTGGCATTATGAAATCTGTAAAAGATTGATGATAATACTGATCTGCTCTGACAATTTTATAATTTTATCTCATTCAATTTCTTGAAATTATTTTAAAAAAAAGAATTTGAATTAAAAAAAGCCACAATTTATATACCTAATACCTCGCTAATATCATAAATTTTACTTTCTTTTGCATTCATTAAAAACTTGATAGCTTTGATGGCACCAGTTGCAAAACAGTTTCTGCTATGTGCTTGGTGTTTCAATTCTATACGTTCTCCTGGTCCGGCATATAAAACCACATGATCTCCAACAATATCTCCTGCTCGAATAGAGTGGATTCCAATTTCATTTTTCGCCCCTATTTTTCGCTTATTTGGACCCATATTCCTCCCGAATTTAGAAACTTCATCAAAATTAACTCCTAAAGCATCAGAAATTACTTTTCCTATGGTAATGGCCGTCCCACTGGGAGAATCGATCTTACGATTATGATGGGCTTCAATAATCTCAATATCCCAATCTGATAAATATTTTGTGAGTATAGAGGCAATCTTGATAAATACATTCATTCCGGTTGCCATATTTGAAGCAATAACGCAGGCTGAGTGCTGTTTTTCTACTAAATCTTTTACATCCTTTATAAATTTCTCACTTAATCCCGTTGTTCCAATAACACATTTAACCCTATTTTGCAAGCATATTCTAGTGTTTTGCTCGGTTGCAGGAGCTACAGTAAAGTCTACCATGATATCTGGTCTGGTAGCCTTGAGGGTTTCTTCTAACACGTCCACGTGTGTTATTTTAACACCATTAGGATTTTTTTTTCCGACGATACTTCCTAAATCTTCTCCAACTTGTGCGATGTCACAAGCGGCTACCACGTTAATTTCCTCATCCTCCAATGCCAAGCTACTTATTAAATGGCCCATGGACCCAGTTGGACCGAAAATTAATAATCGAAGCAAGATTCAACTCTCCTTTGGATTTAATCTAAATTAAGTCTAAACTTTGTAACACTTTATCTATTTTAGCCCTATTTCCCTCAATCGGGGGACTCAAGGGTAAACGCATCCTCCTGCTCATGATTCCCATGCGCTCTGCTGCATACTTTACAGGACCAGGGTTTGCCTCAACAAACAACACTTTAAAAAGTTCGTATAATTCCATTTGCATCTTTCGAGCCTCATTCCAATTTCCTTGTGCCATTGTATTAACGAACTCTACTATTTTAGAAGGAATGATATTTGAAGCAACGCTGATAACCCCTACTCCTCCTAATGCCATTAAATGATAGGTCATTCCATCGTCGCCACTCAAGACAAGAAAATCATCGGGAGTCCCTTTAATAACTCCCGTGATCTGATCGATATTTCCACTGGCTTCCTTAATGCCAACGATGTTGTCTTTTTTGTTGGCAAGAGTAATCACGGTATCTACATCAATATTTCTTACCGTCCTGCTCGGAACATTGTAGAGAATAATTGGGAGCGAAACGGCATCTGCAATCGCAGAAAAATGATCGATGAGAGAATGTTGATCGGGCTTATTATAATATGGAACTACCAGAAGTAACCCATCTGCACCGGCTTTTTCCGCATACTGGCTCAAACTTATTGCTTCTTTCGTCGAGTTACTTCCCGTTCCTGCTAATACAAATGGATTTTTCCCTGTTTTTTTTGCTTCATCTATAGTAATTTCTATTGCAACATGATGCTCTTCGTGTGATAACGTGGGGCTCTCACCAGTTGTACCCATGCTTAAAAGTTGGCAGCCATGTTCAACTTGGAATCTTACAAATTCACGATATTTTGCTTCATCTAATGAGAAATCTTCCTTAAATGGGGTAATTAAAGCAGTAATGACCGCATTTTTTATTTTGTTTAATTTCGACATTATGATCTATTACATTCTAAGTAATTTATTGCTTAAAAATTAAATTGGGAATTATCCCTTTTGAATTTTTAACTTTTAAAAATAAAGAGAGGGAAACTGATTACTCTTTCTTTTCCTTTTGGTGGATTTTTTGCTTTAAATTATAGCCCATTTCACTCTGTAGTCCCCAAATAGGGATAAAACCATAACTAAATTTTTGGTTAAAAGAACTTTTAGTATCATACGTGGCTAAATTCAAATCATATAACCCATATGGAGATTCACGTGCTACGACGTTAGCACCTCCCTTAAACAATTTAACTTTCACACTTCCCGTGACTTTTTGATTAACTTCATTTATGAACGCTTCTAATGCATCTCGGAGAGGATCGACCCATAACCCCTCATATACTAACTCGGTCCATCTTTGATCCACGATCGTTTTAAAAGAATTTTCATGTTTGGTGCAGGTATATTTTTCAAGATCTTTATGAGCTTTTATCAGAATCAAGGCTGCGGGAACTTCATAGGTCTCGCGAGATTTTAATCCAATTGCCCTATCTTCCATGTGTTCAATTCTCCCGACCCCATGCTTGCACCCTATAGCATGAAGTTCTCTCAAGAGGTCAATTCCTCTCATCTTTTCACCGTTTAATCCCACGGGAATTCCTTGCTCAAAATTAATCGTTACATATTCGGCTGTATCAGGAGCTTTTTCAGGAGCAACGGTCCAATCTCTTGAATCTTCTGGAGGTTCCACGCTCGGATCTTCCAATATATCACATTCTGCGCTTCTTCCAAAGATATTCTCGTCCGTGCTGTATTTCTTATTTTGATTTTTAATTGGAATGCCATGTTGTTCGGCATATTTTAGTTCTTCATCTCGTCCCATGTTCCATTCAATTAACGGTTGTAATGTTTCCATCTCTGGGGCATGAGCTTTTGCAGTAATATTGATCCTAATCTGATCATTTCCTTTTCCCGTACAACCATGAGCTAGCACGGAAATACCTTCCTTTTTGGCAATCTTTACCGCCTCGATTGCAATTAGAGGACGACCTACAGCCGTGCTTAATGGATAAATTCCTTGATATAAGCCATTTGCTTTAATTGTAGGAACAATATATTCATCAAAAAAAACATCCTTCAAATCCACGGTAAAGTGTTTAACAGCTCCTAGCTTATAAGCTTTTTCTTCAATTTCCTGAAATCTCTTCGGATCTGCAAATTCCTGCCCAAGATCAGCAGTAAAGGTATATATTTTGGCATTGTAGGTCTCTTGTAACCATCGTACCATGCACGAAGTATCTAAGCCTCCCGAATACATTAACAAGATCTTCTCATAATTTTTACTTTTCGGCCCTAAACTCATTGTATCTTCACTTTTTTTATAATCAATTAACCTCTATCATGATACTTTTCTGTGGAAAATAATACTTGTCTTAAATTATATTTTATGGTTAATTCTTAAGTTCTTCTCATCTTTTATTCGATAAAAAATAAAAGTATCCTGCTCACATTCAACCAGCTTGAGTGAGAGTAAGTTGAATGAATATTCATTAAAAACGAAATTCTTTGCGATGTTAAAAATAGAATAGTTAAGTTTTTTATAAAAAATTATCTTATGCATTGCATTCATATCAATTAATAAATCAAGGATTTTTTTTCCAACGTGTCTAAATTAGCATTACTATATTTAACGGTTTTATTAAGAAAATTAGTTTAGATAATTTTTAATTTTAAAATATGATGGTAAGATAATGGAGGGTTTACTTATTTGACATCGGTTTTTATCGTGGAAGATGATAAATCCCTACAGATTCTCTATGATAAAATGTTGAAATTAATCGGATTTGAAATCATAGGAATCGCTAATAATGGATTGGAAGCCGTGAAAATGTACAAGGCTTTCAATAAGAAACCCGATATTATCTTAATGGATCATCGGATGCCCGTGAAAAATGGAATTGAGGCTTCACGAGAAATATTAGCTCATGACCCGAGTTCGAAAATAATCTTTGTGAGCGCTGATAAAAAAATAAAAGAAGAAGCCTTAGAATTAGGAATTTATGATTTCATCGAAAAACCCTTTAGATTGGATAAATTAATTAATAAGATTAAGGAAGTTGCTTCTACAAATACTCTCCAAAATTCGATTTGAAGTTTTCTTGTGTTGATTTGAGAAGATTCTACTTCTCTCGAAAATTTTTGAGGCTTTATCTGTAAATACAAGATTTATGGAAAAAACCTTTTTTAAACGAACCGATGATATTTCATGAATTAAAACTTATCACCCTATATATAGGATTATTAAATTAAAAAAATCAAAATAGTTTAAATACAGAAGCCATTTTCCTTGATGAGAATGAAATTCGATACTTTGGATAAATTTAAAGGGGCGATATTAGGGGGAGCAATTGGAGATACTCTCGGACAACCTTTTGAAGGACAGACCAGAAGGCATATTCTAACCCAATTTTCTAATTTTGAACAATTAATTATTAAAAAAAAAAAATTATTTAGTACCTATACGGATGATACCCAACTCACTCTGCACGTCGCTCAAGCTTTAATAAATGGAGATGGATTTAATATCAAGAAGTTGGTTAGGGAATTGATTAAATGGTTGGACGATCCTCCGATTAAGCCCGGATATGGAACAATTAGAAGTGTTCAACGATTAAAACTCGGTGTTCCCTGGGAACAAGCAGCATCAAATTCGGGAGGAAATGGCGCCATCATGAGAAGCATCCCCCTCGCGTTATTCTATAACGAGTCCCCTATTGAATTAAAAAATGCGATCATCAAAGCAACAAAACTCACTCATAATCACCCCGCAGCGGAATATGGCTCGGTCATAATTGGTCGAGCTATCGCTTTTCTGGTGAATGTTAACCCTAAAAATGGATTCTCCACTAAAGATTTTATTGATGGGTTGATCAAATCTATACAATATGCTCAAAATGAATTTGCTGATGAGTTCGTTAACTTGATAAAAGACGTTGAAAAGAATTTAGATTTGCCCGTCGAATCGGGATTAATAAAGTATTCACAATCAGGGGTAAAAACGCCCTATTTTATAGAGGAGTACATGGGGAAAGCGTTTGTTCATCCCTATTCCATGAGCACCGTGGCTTGTTCCTTATTCCTCTTTATGAAATTTAAATCAACATTTCAAGAGTGTATCCAAGAATTAATCACATCGGGAGGAGATACCGATACGGTAGGTGCTATCGGAGGTGCATTAGTAGGAGCTTATGCCGGTTTCGATGGGATTCCTAAAAAATTGGCGAATATGGTTAAAAATGAAAAAGATATTCTCCAAACTGCGGAACTACTACATGATAAATACAAACAGTACTATTAATCATGCAAAATTGATATACGCATTAAAATTCGTATCTAAATCTTCCAAACAATCAGAACAAAACCTGACTGGTTTTTCATCTGCATAGGAAATGCTAGTTGAAAATTGCATGACACAATGATTTTCACAATGATCTAATCCAAAAGTATGTCCTAGTTCGTGAATTGACTCTTTTAATGTTCGTAATTCTAATAAATAATCATTTTCCGAACGACGATAAAAATCTTCGCGTAATCTTGTAATCGAGACCATGCAGGGCGTAGAAAGTTTAATAAAAGAACCTCTACGACTTCGCGCTATCCCAAATATGAAATTAAGATAGGATGCATACATGTCCTTATCAGTTATTCCTAAAATTCGGAATTTATCTGTCTCACAGAACATTTTCTTAATTCGGTTTAATACAATTGAGGCATTATATTGTCCTCGGGTCTCATCATACTCTTTTGGATTTAAGGAAACCATGCCTGATAAGATCTCTACTCGATCCACATAATCTTTTAAAACCCATTCCAAGTTTTTTTTTAGCTTTATTAAAATATGCCTATCTAACTGCCCAATAGCTTGTAAAAAGATAACTTTTTTCATCGTCAATAAGAACAACCTGAATGTTTAAATGACTTGCCTATATCACCCGTTTAATGAGCCAATTAATGGGAGGGGAGGGATTCGAACCCTCGACCCCTTGGTCCCAAACCAAGATTTATTACGTAAAGGAGCTCCTTTACATGATCATACCAAGCTAGACCACCCTCCCTTTTAGAAAAATCTCTTGTCTAACGGATTTATTCCAATTTATTCCATTGAGTTTTCTATTTTTTAATAATGGGAAGAAAATCTAAATTTACTAATGAAAATAATAAGCATGGATTGAAAATAAATTTTATTTTGATAAAGAATACATTTAGATTGGGAGATTAAATTTAGCTTGAATTTTAAATCTTGGATTCGTTTTAAACATTCGAGGAAGAGCATTTATTTTGCAATCAATGGATTTTCCGCAGAAAAATAAACTTCGGGGATAATTTCTTGAAGCGTTGACATGAGGGAGATGATAATAGCAGGATTATCAGAAGTGATTTTATAGTATTCATGAAATCTCCTCTTTTTAGTGATCTTTATATCCTTGTGAAAGAATTGAATAATTTGATCTAAATCGTTTCTTAATTCTTTTGCATATTGAACCCAAAGAAAAAGCTGAACTCGTTTGGATCGGTTCTCTTTTTTTATGATCAGCTTAAGTTTCATGATTTTGATCTGAACCCAATTTCATTGTCCAAGTATTACTTAGTTATATAAGAAATATTTAAACATGGAAGATTTTGGGATTTAAATTAAAAAAAATGCAGTTATTTTAAATAAAGTTCAATTAAAAAAGTTAAAAAAAAAGGCGAAAAGTAAAAAAAAGAGTCTCGCCCCTAAATTTAAAACCCAAATAGAGGAAGAATGAATTTAATTCCATAAGAAGCAATGGGGCCTATGACTGCAAGCGCAATCTTCAATATTAGAGCTCTCTTTCCCGATTTATTTGTTAACTTTTCCATCATTTCTTCCTGATAAAGATGAAGCACCAAGGCCTTGACCATCGTTGCAGAATCCACGTTCTCATCAGCTAGTATCTTTTTTGCGGTCTCGTCAAACTCTCGCACTTCAATGCTGGAAATGTCATCTATCATCTTCAATTTTTCATCTTCAATATCTTTAGTGATGATATATGGACTAAACACCATCCCAACGAAAAAAACTGCAAATAATAAAAAGGTTGCTACAGTATCGCTCCACCAAATAGCTTCTCCTAAGATTTCAAACACAATTTGATAAATCAGCTTTAACACGAGGTAGGGTGCTAAAAGCACGTAAAGAGCGAAAAGATGGACCAAAAATTTTCGCGACAAGTTTTGTCTAATGACTGCTTCGATTCCGCCTTTCCAGGTGGTATTTTTTAAGACCACATTCACGTAGATCAAGTAGACAAGGGATAACCACGTTAACGCTGAAATGTAAAACCAAGGGATTTCCCATACTACTAACCATAGGATGCTACTGAGTCCAATTCCATTAGGATAATTGGTAATCCCAGGATACCACGTATTATCCAAAGAGCTGATATCGATCAGCCAGCCTTCCTCGGTAATACCAAATCCCGTGATATCATAAATAATAAAAGGAAGGGTGATGAGGATCCAGATAATAATACCCACCGGACCGTATACGAAACGCAAAAGTCGTTCATTAGATTCGGGTTTAATATCAAATCTTAATTCTGCCTCGTGGACGACTCGCATCGCGATTCTATCGAAAGAATACAAAACATACATTCCCACCGTAATGAATACGACCCAAAAGAGAAAGGAATATTTCGCTAAAGAGGTAGTGACATCGCTAAAAATTCCCGCAACATACCCAAAAAGTAAAAAGATAAGGGCTATGTAGATCGGTACGAGCTTTCCTAAGATGCCTCCCCTTTCGGGGATGAGATAATCTAATATGAATTTCTTCTTATATTTCAGTTGCTCTTCTTCTTGAGAGGTAGTTAAAGTCGATAATATTTCTCCCATTTTGAATTTCACTCCGTTCTTAAAGTTATTTTGATGATACATAATAATGAACTCCGAAATTATAAATTTGCGCTTATTCCACCAAAGAGGATTGTGAAAGTATATAATTCGGTAGATATCGAAAGTGCAATGGGAGGAGTAAGAGTGGAGGATGTTTCTACGGTAACTGGAGCTCACGAGCGGTTTGGGCTTTCTTTGACTAAAGATGTAAATACAGCGATTGAATGGGCCATGGAGGCAAGCGCTACTGAAATCGTAGTTAAAGAGGATCAGGGATCCATGAAGAATCTCATTTTAGAAGATACTGATGACAATTTAGAAAATCAAATTTCCCACAATTCAATAAAGTTAAGTAATAAAATAGATAGAAAAAAAAGGAGGAATAATTAAAGATTACTTTATTATTTCATACAATTAGGCTAAGGAAATAAAGCTTCCTCGAATCCTAATATAAATGCGAGATAAATGCAAATCGCTCCTGCAACCCCTATCAAGCAAATTAGTACAATTTTTCCAACCGTGGTCTGAAAAAAGCCACTAGTCGTGTCAAACTTATCCGGATGCTTGAGATATTTTAAATTCTCAACTTTGGGGTTTTCTACTTCCAACGTGCCTAATTTCATGAACTCGCTCGCCCTAATTCTCGTGTTATTCACCCATTTTGAATGATAGAGGGATAAATAGACGAGAGTGACTAAAAAGGGCATTGCGGCACTCATTCCCACAATAAGAGCAAACCAGATTATCACTGTGGAGTATAATTGGAAGGCAAGTTCAGGCGTTGCCATTAATTCTGAATATGAAATTTCGGTTTCTCCCACTAAAAGGGCGGTAGCAAATTCTTGGGCCAAGTTAAAGACTAAAATAATCCCAAAAAATCCAAGTATTTTGCTTAATAATCCCGTTCTTAAATAAAATCCCAACCGGACAGAGTCTTGATATTCGTTAATTCGATAGGCTTGAATGTCCTCAGAAATCCAAAACACCGGCATGATGAATGTGAGGATTAACAAAGCGAAGGGTCCTAAATAAAGCGTTAAATCAATGATCAACTCCTCTATGTTCCAATACATGTCCGGATACACTGCGACGATTTTGGAATATAAGAAAGGTGCTGCTATTTGAGCAATTGTAACACTCATGCCCATTGCGAGGAATAAGACCTCCAAAACTCTTTTAATAAAGATCTTAACTCCTACAAGGGATTTTCCCAAATCCAAATCTACAGGATATGCTTCGAGATAATAAATGTCCTTAGTCTTCATGGGATAGCCCAATATAATTTCGGCCGGTCCAGGCATCTTTTTTGATACGGTTCTTTTCAAATATTTGGTAATGCTGCTAGATGCTATTCTTGAACCAAATTCACCCCAGGCTAATATGGGCACAATAATAATCGCGAGAAATACCAAGGGTGCCCACCAATAAAAACCAGCCTCGGGATCATAACTTGCGGGATACATGACTTGATAATATAGCCCGCTAAAATAATAAAACTGAGCAAAATATAAAGCTGCGAAAATTACGACGAGCAAGATGAGATTTCTCTTGGGTACAAGGACGTCAAACTTATCGTCTGCGCTCGTTTCATCCAGATGGCGGGGTTTTCTTTTATATACATATGGTAATTCTTCATTTTCTTCCATTTAGAATTTCACTACGTTTTAAAAGTTATTTTGATGATGTATATAATGAACTCCCAATTTATAAATTTGCGCCTATTCCACCAATAGGGAAAATGGGATTATAGATGAATTGATTACCATCTCATGAAAAATTAGATACAATTACAAGTCTTTTGATTATTTACAAGTTTAGTTCTAATTCAGCAACATAGACAATAATGGAAAGATAAATTGATGGTAGTTTTATTGAATATTTAAAAAAAGGGGGTATTTCATAAATGCTTGCGCTTTAACTTGAAATTAAGGCAACGAGTTATTATTGATAATAAACCATTTAATCAGATTCTAATTTTTTCTTCAATTCCGTGGTAATTTTATCCGTTTTTTTTGCTTCCAGCCAGTATCTAATTTTTGTAGAGTGAAGAAAGCTTTGGACCTTTTTATTCAATTCGTCTAATTTCTTTTTGTCCGCCTCGCTCAATTGAGGTACTTCTTCTTCGAGAGTGGCTTGTATCTCTTCGATTTCTTTTTCGATGAGAGGGATTTCCACCTGCTCTTTTCCTTCTATTAGTCTCTTTCTCAAGATATTTTTAATATGCTTTACCCATGCATTAATCCAAGGATAATTTTTCATCTCTTTCGGATCAATGACAATGATGTCTGTTCTGTTCACGGTTATCAAGTTATCGGGACATGAATTCTCGCAAGCCCCGCAATAGAAACAGGCGTCCTCATTACATGCTATTTTTCCATACGTTTTCACATCTTCCGCGCTTTCAGGGATGAAGAAAGATTCCGTAGGGCAGATATTAACACAGGCTTTGCATCCTTGAGGATCGCATTTCCAGAGCATTGGCTTCTTAATGATGACTTCCCCTTTTATGGGAGAACTAATGGAAAAGCACTTGGCAGGGCATTCCTTTTGAAGCCGATAATATTCTTTTATATTATTTCTTTCCCGAGCTTTAAGACAAGATTGACAAATCTCGTTGTTTTCATCCTCAATGCATTTTTCTAAATCAATCTTGTAAAATTTGTCTAAGGTGGGATATTGATCTAAAAGAATTTGATCATTGGGAGTAATATTTTGATTAAAAGCATCATTGGGGCAAATTATAACACAAAGCATGCAATAACAGCATTTATCATGGTCAATCAATAACTTTGGATTGGTATCATCGAGAATTCCCTGGGCAATTTCTGGGATGGGTCCCAGAGTAATGGCGTCCACGGGGCATACAAGTTTACATAAACTACAGCCAATGCATTTTTTGATGTCATAGGTTAGTTTTTTATCCACATCCTTATACTTCCATTCCAATGTAAACTGATCGGGAGCAACCTCTAACTGCTTTTCAATATTTTCTTCTTCAGACTTGGAAGTTGATGAATTCGTAGATATGGGAAATCACTTCATGAAGTGTATCTTTTCCTATAATTAGCTAAAAGTTGCTTTATAATTAATTTTGACCTTTTCGAAAGAAAAAAAATGGAACGATTTCATTTTAGCAAATTAATTAACAATTCAATAGGAATAGCTTGAAATGCCAGAATAAGAATGAATTAAGTTTTATGAATAGTAAGAATAGCTAGACTTATCAAATCCCCTTATATATTCGATAGAGATATCATCGGGCTTTATTTCGGGAGGAGCATAGATTAAATTTAAATCTGGGAAGTAAGCCCCGATTCCTTTCTTAGCAAGCACGACTGCGGGATGATCTTGTGGGAAAATCTTCTCTGTTATGTTTAAAGTGATTTGCTGACACACGGTCTCATCTAAGATCCCTAAAGAATGAATATATTCATGCAATAATATATGATATACATAAGCTCTTACGATTTCGTCGGGTTGATTTTCCACAATCTTTTTTAATGGGGTCTTGTTCATTACAATCTCCGTTCCAGGAGAAAAATGCATTCCACCAATGAAACCTCCTCTAAACATTCCCATTTCTACTAAACCTAAATTTAATCCTGCTCTTTGTCGATTATATATTCTCTTGACATCTTTTTTAACTTTTTCGAATATTTCAGGCATTTCTTCTTTAATTTCTTTGATTTTTATTTCTTATCACCTCAGTTTTTCGATTATTAGCTGTATTGAATCATCTTTTCGGAATTTAATTAGAGACAAGTGAAAAAAAATGACATGATTAAATATCAAAGAACCAAGATTCATCTTCTTCGTAAATAAAATCCATGAATTTTGATATATCCTTTAGCAAACGTTTCACTAATAAATTGCTTTGTTCCTTTCTTATTACCCCCATATCTGAAAAAAAGAGATCTTCTAAGAGTTTATCGATATTTATACGTTTAAAATACCGTTTCGGTTTAAAAAATAGAGAAAGAGCAATTTCTTTCTCTAAATTATCGTATTCCGGATCTTCCTTAATGAAAGCCGTATCATAATTCATTTCAATAATGTTTTTTAGTTCTGAAATTAAACATTGCTTACTTTTAATCAAGGATTGTCTTTTCAACTCTATCCCTTCTAATTCTGTTTCAATCTCTTTAATTGTTTTGGCAATTTCCTTGGTTTTTTCGCTTGGTTTTTTTGAAAAGAATTCTTGCGTGACTCCTGCATCATTCAAGGCTATTTTCATGTCTTTACTCTTGATATCAAAGAACTTGTAACTGATATTATAATAATCGGGAGAAAGATCAATTCTAACGTTTATATTTGATTTGATTCTGTATTTACTTCCTCTCTTATCTGTTGGCCCGATTTTCTCTATGAGATTACTGCTGGTTAAAATATCAAGCTGACTGTGTACTGCTTGTCGGGAGATTTTAAGGGATCGCGCTAATTCCGAAGTGGAATGAGGTACTTTCGCAAGTTTAGCTAACATTACTCTTCTTGTTGGATTTCCCAAAATTTCCAATAAGGAATCTAGACTAAGATTAACTCCTTTCTGAGCTTGTTTTTCGGCTTCCAATTTTTTTTCTCCTCCTTATTTTATGTTCCATTTATTTTAAAACGATAAAATCGTTGCAACGCTTTTATCTATACAATTCTTCTGAAGGTTCCTTGGCGTATCGTTTATACGCTTCTTGGGCCTTATCTGCGGATTTCAATATCTTTTCAATTGCTGCGTCAAAATCTACTCTCGTTATTTTAACCGTCTTTATGCTCTCTTCTTCATAAGGATTAGTCGCTTCTTCTAAAATTGCAGTTCTTATCCTTATTAGGGTTGCTTCCTCGCAGATTGCTGCAATATCTGCCCCCGTATATCCCTCTAACGCTTCTGCCATTTTCTCTATATTCACATCACTAGCTAACGGTTTATTCCCGATATGAATTTTAAAAATGGTTTTTCTTGCATTTAAATCGGGTAAGGGAATCTCAACGTGTCTTCCAAACCTACCCGCCCTTAAAAGCGCAGGATCTAACATGTCCATTCTGTTAGTTGCCGCAATTAAAATAACATCTTTCAGGCTCTCTAATCCATCCATTTCAGTCAATAATTGAGAAACTACTTGCTCCGTGACTTGGGAACTTGCATATCGCCCTCTCATTCCCGCGATGGCGTCTATTTCATCAAAGAATATGATACAAGGGGAGGCAGACCGCGCTTTCCTAAAGGTTTCCCTCACGGCTTTTTCACTCTCTCCCACCCATTTGGATAAGAATTCTGGTCCCTTGACTGAAATGAAATTTACCTCGCTTTCATGAGCTAAAGCTTTTGCTACAAGTGTTTTTCCAGTTCCTGGAGGCCCATATAACAAGATTCCACTCGGAGGTTTCGAATGTAAATGACTGTATAACTGAGGATACTTTAAAGGCCATTCTATTACTTCCTGCAGCTGTTGTATGGCATTATCTAACCCACCTACATCCTCCCAGGTCTCCGTGGGTTGAGTAATTAAGACTTCTCGTAATGCAGACGGTTCTATACTCATGAGCGCCGTTTGAAAATTTTCCATTTTAATTTGTAAATCGTTTAATAATTCTGCTGGAATGGTTTTATCAAGATTGATTTTAGGTAATAATTCTCTGATCGCCAACATGGCAGCTTCTTTCGCCAAAGCCTCAACATCCGCACCCACAAATCCGTGGGTTTTCTCCGCAATGAGTCTCAAATCTACATCCTGGTATAACGGCATCCCTCGAGTATGAATTTGCAAAATTTCATACCTCCCATCCGTGTCGGGAACTCCAATCTCAATCTCTCTATCAAATCTACCCGGTCGACGTAATGCAGGATCTATATCATTTACCCGATTGGTCGCGCCAATAACGATGATCTCTCCTCTTCCTTCTAAACCGTCCATTAGGGATAATAATTGAGCCACCACTCTCCTCTCTACTTCTCCCGTCACTTCACCCCTTTTTGGAGCGATGGAATCCAGTTCGTCTATAAAGATAATAGAGGGAGCCATTTCTTTTGCCTCAGTAAATACTTTTCTTAAATTCTCTTCGCTTTGTCCGTAGAACTTGCTCATGATCTCGGGTCCACTTATTGTTATAAAATGTGCTTCGGTTTCATAAGCAACCGCTCGTGCCAATAATGTTTTACCCGTTCCTGGTGGTCCATGAAGCAATACGCCTTTCGGAGGATCAATACCAATGCGTTTAAATAATTCTGGATGACGAATTGGCAATTCAATCATTTCTCTAATCTTCTGGATCTCATCTGCCAATCCCCCAATATCCTCATAAGTCACTCTACTCCGTTCTAATTCTTGAAGCTCTTTATGACTTTTTTCAGATAAAATGATTTTTGTATCCACGTGAATCCGCACGGCATCTGACCTTGGAGTATAGTCCACAACCACTAAATCTACCCTACGCCCCATGGCATAGAAACTTAGAATATCTTCCTTGGTGATAATACGATTTTCTAACTTTCTCGCCAATTGCTGGGAATTTCTCAATATCACTGCTTCCTCCAATCCAGCAAAAGTAACCTTGGTAGCTAACGCAGCATCTATTTTCCTAATTTCTACTACATCATCAATAGAAACATTTAAATTCCTCCGCAGTGAGGGATCAATCCTTATGGTATTAGTATCTTTATCCTCTTCTCGACCCGGATATAATAACGCGGCGGTTCTCTTATTAATTACGGGATGCAAGATTTCAATCACGTCTCCCGTGCGCAATTTCAACTCTTCTTCAACAGTTGGGTCCAATCGTACTATTCCCCTGCCGGAGTCTTCTTTAAATGCATCTTTGACGCGGATCTTGTGGCTTTTTCCCTTGAATTCGCTCGCAAAACTCATATTATTCTCACATCTTTTCTTACGTCAATTAATTTAATTCTACTTGAATTTTTATTTTAATCTTGTTATTTATATATTATTAATATGATATTCAATTATTCATCGATTTATTTACTCGCAGAATGACCAGTCCGTTGTTCACACTTAATTGATATCCCTTAAAAGTGCACGTGCTGGGAAGATGGACGTGTTTAAAATACCTTCGATCATTCGTTTCCGCAGAAAAGTTCATGCTCAGTCCATCATCACTAAAACTTAAGATAACATCATCTTCTTCCACACCAGGCGCTTCAAATACCAAATCAAGACAATTTTCCTTTTCATTTATTTCAGAATTGGGTTCTATTACCGATGGTGCTTCTTTAATTATTTCTGGTTCCAATGATAATTTATTCGCATCGAATGCCTTATTTCTTTTAATGTTTGTACTCTCACTCATTCGAGGGTTAAAAGGAAAACGGAAATTTTTAAAGTATTCATTTAAATCTTGTTCATTGACATTTCCCTCAACTTTTACATCGGGTTTATCCATGCCCGGTTCAAAATGATAATGAACTTTTACGGGTTTCGATTTCTTTTTCTTATCACCCGATCCACTTTGGGGTTCCGTGAATATCAGAAAATCTAAATCGAAAACTTTAGGATTGTGCTTAAAAAAATCCTTTATTTTTTCATAAAAATCTATATAGTCATCATCATTGTCATCCATTTTTTATCCCTTCATATTCATAATTTATGATAGATAAAATATAAATTGTAAAAACTTTCTTGACAACTTCTCTTTTCACTACTATATTTATAAAATGCCACTTATTAAAAGGTTTTTATTAACTTCTATTAAAAAAAAAAGCAAAGCTCCTATTGATTATAATAAAAGGTATCTAATAGAACATGAGAGGTATCAAGATAGAATCCTTTTTGAGGAGAGAAGTTCAAATGTTTCAGACCGGCTTAATTCTTTTTTTGTCTTCTATAAAAAAGAACTTTTTTTTTAATTTTATAATATAATGAGATTCTTAATTTAGATAGAAATTAGAAAAATTGGGCTCCTATTATTATATTGTATCATTACCCCATATTATCCATTAATTAAGTAGTGAAAAAAGGCAGTTAAAAGTGAAATTTTAACGGTCATGGGGAATCTCTTCGGATTCTCCGAACCCATATAAATTATCAATATGATTTTTACTTTTCTTTCCTAATTCATCTTTTTGAATTGATTCTTGATAACCGTAATGGCTGTCTGAAAATGCTTCATTTTTATATTCAAATTGGTTAATAATTTCACTGGAATGGGTTTATCAAGATTAATTTTAGGTAATATTTCTCTGATCGCCAACATGGCGGCTTCTTTAGTCAAGGCTTCAACATCTGCTCCCACGAATTTTTGGGTTTTCTTGGCAATGAACCTTAAATCTACATCCTGACATAAAGGCATCCCTCGAGTGTGAATTTGTAAAATTTCATACCTTCCATCCGCATCAGGAACCCCGATCTCAATCTCTCTATCGAATCTGCCCGGTCGACGCAATGCAGGATCTACATCATTCACCCGATTAGTCTCTCCAATGACAACGATTTCTCCCCTTCCTTCTAATTCATCCATTAAGGATAATAATTGGGCTACCATTCTTCGCTCTACTTCTCCCCTTACTTTACTCCTTTTTAGAGCAATGGAATCCAACTCGTCAATAAAGATAATGGAAGGAGCCATTTCTTTCGCTTCTGTAAATATATTTCTTAAATTCTTTTCGCTCTGTCCGTAGAACTTGCTCATGATATCGGGACCATTTATCCTTATGAAGTTAGCTTCTGTTTCATTTGCAACCGCTTGTGCTAGTAAAGTTTTACCTGTCCCTGGTGGTCCATGAAGCAATACGCCTTTCGGAGGATCAATACCAATGCGTTTAAATAATTCTGGATGACGAATTGGCAATTCAATCATTTCTCTAATCTTCTGGATCTCATCTGCCAATCCCCCAATATCCTCATAAGTCACTCTACTCCGTTCTAATTCTTGAAGCTCTTTATGACTTTTTTCAGATAAAATGATTTTTGTATCCACGTGAATCCGCACGGCATCTGCCCGTGGGGTGTAATCAACAACAATTAAATCTACCCTCCTTTCATTGGCATAGAAGCCCAAGATATCTTCCTTGGTAATAATGCGATTTTCTAATTTTTTTGCCAATTGCTGGGAATTCCTCAAGTTTACTGCTATCTCCAATCCTGCAAATGTAACCTTGGTAGCTAACGCAGCCTCTATCTTTCTTATTACTACGACATTATCTATTGAGACATTTAAATTCCTCCGCAGTGAAGGATCAATCCGTATTGTATTAGATCCTTTATCTTCATCCTTGCCGGGAAATAATAACGCAGCCGTTCTCTTCTTAATTAACGGATGAAGAATTTCTATAACATCTCCCGTTCGCAGGTTTAAATCATCCTCTATAATAGGATCAATTCGCACGAGTCCTCTCCCGGCATCATTTTTAAACGCATCCTTGACTCTGAGTTTACAAAACTTTCCTTTAAACTCTCTAGCAAAACCCATATTATTCTCACTTCTTTTTTCACGTCAATTAATTTGATTCGACCTATACTATTTCTTTAATTTGTTTATTTATATAATTTTAATTGATATTTAATTATCCAACGATTTATTTACTCTCAAAATTAACAGTCTGACTTCACTCACACGAATATATTAAATTGGACTCCCAACATTTCTAGAATAGAGACTTTTTAAGGATCAAATTTCAAATGTATAATAACAACTTAATTCTTTATTTAATTTTTAGAATACATTTATTAATCTTCTTTCTTTAAGAAAGAGGCATATTTAAGATGGAATTTTGAAAAATTGGTCTCCTATTGTTTCTTTTATCGTTGCCCCCATATTATCATTAATTAAGTAGTGAAATAAGGCTGTTAAAAATGAAAGTTTTAACAATCATGGGCGGTCCTAGAAAGGGATATGGGACTATAGTTATGGAAAAGTTAGAACAAGAATTAAAATTACTTCAAGAAGTGGATTTTGAATACTTATATCTTAAAGATGTTCATTTAGAATCATGTCGGGGATGTTTGAATTGCTTTTTTAAAGGAGAAGATAAGTGCCCAGTTGGAAAAGACGACCGGGACGATATTTTAAATAAGATTAATCAAGCAGACGGCGTAATTTTTATGGCTCCCGCGTATGCTTTGAATGTTCCCGCTCTCATGAAGAATTTTTTCGACCGGTTTTCATACATTTTTCATAGACCTCGCTTTTTTAGAAAAATAGCAATAGGCGTTTGTAATTACGGAATTTCTGGAGCAAAAGAGGTTACAAGGTATTTCAACATGGTAGCTAATGCTTGGGGCTTTAATTTTGTAAATCGATTAGAATTGAATACGATTCCCTATGAAGGAGCAGAAAAGAAGATGACCAAGCAGATTCAAAAAACTTGTAAAGTATTCGTAAAAGCATTAAGAGAAAAAAAATATAAAAAACCAAGTTCAGGAGATGTAATTGGGTTTAAAATAAGAAAATACATGTATAATCTGACGAAAGATGAAACTAATGCTGATTATAAATATTGGCTTGAACAAGGATGGCTGGATGAAGATAGGAACTTTTACGTTGATGTTAAAGTAGGAACCATACCGAGGCTCCTTGCTGGTCTTGTTTGCATGATAGCGAAACCTCAAATCAGAAAAATATACTCTACAGGGGATCCTAAAGAACTAAATGAACAATTTTTAAAATTAGAAGCATTGAAATTTTGAGAAATTAGAATTCTCTTCCCTCCTTTATTCTTTATTTTTTAAATACGCTTAAATCATGCAGATTGTTCCCGTTTTACTTCTTGAATCACTTCATACGTTCGATGTAATAATTCGTGAGCCACTTGGGGGAATGGCCATCCTGATAATCCGCAATCCGGACCAACATACTTTAATCTATCCCCGTAATGAGCCATGGCATGTAAAAGATTTTTCTTAATAAATTCTTTCGAGTCAATCAAGCTCATGGCGCCCTCAAAAGTCCTGATTTCTTCGTAGGAGATTCCGGAATCTAAAGCTTCTGCAATGATGGAATCTATGTTGGTTCGAGTTATTCCTACTCGGATATATTTATCGTGAGATTCTAACTCTTTTTTAGGAATTTCATTTTTATTATCTGACGCATATTCACAAGTCAAGACATCGATATTTTTTGATTTTAACGCCAAATCCGCACGATTGAGAGAATGTAAATGAATTTCATTAATTGAGTCGATTTGCTCCAGGGATTTGTCATAGATAGTTATTAGATCATCATCTGATATGCCAAAAATATCTATATAGCCCAAAGAAGGCTCATCAATGGAGATTATTTCCGTTTTCATATACTTGTTATTTATTATCGAATTTTTCAAGAAGGAATTGATAGATTTTGAAAAATTAAGAGCTAAATCCTTATATAACGTGAATCCTTGTTTTTTAACGTATAATTCGATGGGTCCGGTGATGCATACCTTCACTCTTAGTACATTTTGAGTCCTTTCATAAAATTCCTTTGCAAAATGCTCTAAAATGACCATTTCCGTAATTATTGCTTTTTGGGGATCGATTAAATTGGGTTGCAGTTCATGATCATTGATGGGTTTTAAAAATTGAGTATACATGTTCATGTGCTGAGGAAAGTTAATTATTTCCACTCCCGCGTTGATTTTTTGCTGAAAGGACTGGAGAAGGGGATGGACATAAAAATTATAAATCCCTCTATTTTGATAAATATCGGATTTATTTAGAATTGCATCATACGCGATCCAATAAAACTTATTGAATGCTTCTTTATCAATGTAAGTCGGTAAGGGAAAACTTCCCACGTCATCATATTCGGGAAACGGGAGAGAAACGGTTACGATTACACACCTCTAAGAGTTTATAGTTAAAATCATTGATTTAAAAAAAGGTTAATGTTGAAGGAATAAATTTTAAAAATGCAAGAGCCTTAAATTTTCTAACCTTGAATGGCTAGTGGACAACTTCTGAATTTTCCATTATCTTTCGAATCCCCTCCAAATGGAACTCTACAATTTCGGGAAGGGTGGATAAAATTACCATGGGAGTTTCAATGGGCAATGGGATGCGAAAAAGACTTTTTTTTTCATCTATAAGGAGGATTCCAAAAATTTCGCTAATATCTGAACCTATTTTTTTAATGACATCGAATATTTCACTATTACTTTGTTCCTTTGTCAAGAATTTTTCAACCATTGTAAAAAGCATTTGTAGGGGTTTACTGATGGAATTTCTCATTTTTTTGATTTCTATATTTTTTGACAATTGATTTTTTAAAGATGAGATATCTTCTTCCTTATGAAAAAAGAGTTTAACATCGACATTCTGGCTTTTCTTTTTTTTTAAAAGAGTAATTATTTTTTGGTTGAAATGGGAAGGAGAATAAAACATGTATATGGATTTTTCGGCCGCATCTATTTCAGAATACATGAATTCTAATACCTTTTCCATTCCCGCAACACCAATAAAAGAAATCTCTTCGGATTCTTCGGATCCATATAAATTATCAATAAGGTTTTTGCTTTCTTTACCTAATTCATTAATTTTTTTGACTTCGCTTTCGATATAATTCATGATGATATATTTTGGCTTGATTCGATAGATTTTTATTTTTTTGGAAACGTCAATATCAATCAATCCTTTTTCTTTTAAATCATTCATGGTTTCATATATTTTCGGTTGGGGAACTCCACTGTACTTGTAAGCTTCTCTTGCATTCAAGAATTTATATTTAAGTAATGTACTAAGGCATTGTATTTCATATCTTTTAAATCCCAGCTGATCCAATAACTCTTCTAAATCGTGCATGGTCTTTTACAATAAAGGCTGATTAAATTTATATAATGGTAATTATACTACTAAAGTAGTAATAATTTACTAAAAATTAAATTTGTGTATTATCAAATAAATGAATTATACAACAAGAAAATGATGCAAAAATGATAAAATTGCCTGATTCCGAAAATAAAACAAAGCAGAAATCCAACCAAACCATCATCAGTGTTAGAGAGCTTACTAAGAAATACGAGAATATTGTTGCTTTAGACCAATTTTCCTTTGATATTCATAAAGGGGAGATTTTCTGTCTAGTGGGACCGAACGGGGCGGGAAAATCCACATTTGTTAAATTACTGACGGGACAAATTAAACCTACCGGTGGTACAATCTTGATCGAGGGTAAAGACCCGGTTAAAGATAGAAAAGTATTATTAGGTGATTTTGGATTAGTATCACAGGAAATAGCATTATATCGCGAGCTCACGGGACGAGAGAACCTTGAATTTCACGGGAGATTGTATGGTATTTATAAAAATGATCTCGGAGAAAAAGTGGATCATATGCTAACCATTGCTGGATTAAAAAATCGTCAAGATGATCTGGTTAGAACATATTCTGGAGGAATGATGCGAAGATTACAATTAGTTCGAGCAATGCTCCATGCCCCTCAAATCTTGATTTTGGACGAGCCCACCCTGGGAATCGATGTTCAAAGCCGGAAAGCTATCCATGACTATATCATGGAATTAGCTCAAAAAGGGATGACGATCATATTAACTACCAATTACATGGAAGAAGCTGAAAAATTAGCGGACCGCATTATAATAATAGATACTAAAATGGTAGCGGGTCCAGATCGCTTGCAGAAAATTCAAGAACGTTATTTTCCCGAGACAATTTTTGAATTTAAAGCTAAAAAAGATTCCCTCGATTCCAGTACATTATCTACTTTGTTACCCATGGAATTAATTGAAAACTTCCACGAAGAGAAGCAAATTAGTGAAGAAGAATCCCTTTTCCGCATTACCTTTCAATCTAAGAACCTCCAAGATATTTTGGAACAATTTTTAGCTCATGCCCGAAAAAGCAACATTAGTATCGAAGAATTCACGCTAAAAAAATCTACTTTAGAAGATGTATTTCTTAAATTAACCGGTAAGGAGTTCAGAGAATAATGGAACACGAAAAGGATGGGAGATCCAAATCTTATCGCTTTTCTTCCAAGAAAAAATGGTTTCGAGATTTATTAACAATTTTAAAGAAGGATCTCCTCTCAACCAAGCGCGTTAAAAAATATTTTTTTGCGGCAGTCATCCCACCGCTAATCTTGCTCGTGGTTTTTAGTTCTGTTCTTGAATCTGATAATCCCGAAACCTATAACGTCATGTTAGTTGATGATGATAAATCCCATTATTCTGAATTAATGACGGAGTGTATTGAAAACATTTCGAGTGAATTTGCACCATGGTTTACCGTGTATATAATGGATAGCTATGAATCTGCCCAAATAAAATTACTAAATTACGAAATAATGGGATTAATTTACATTCCTGAGGGCTTTCAGAAGAATATTACATCAAGAAATTTCCGAATAAAAGGGACGTTAATTTTAGAAGTACAAAATGTTAATAATGATTACGTAAAAAATTATATCCAAAGAATGGATGAGGCCGTTTTAGAATTTAATCAAAAAACGAGTGTTGCTCATAGAAATGGTAACAAGGCAGAATTGGTGGCAAAAAAAACATATGTAATTGATCAACAAATTAGTAATTTAAAAGGGTTTGCCATTGGAATTTTAGGGATTTACGGTGTAGTATGTGGCTTGCTTTATGGGTCTTTGAATGTTACGAAAGAATACGAAGATTTGACCATCATTGAGATTGCAATGAGTCCTGTAAAGCGTACGGCTTATATCGCGTCGAAGCAAATAATTGCCATTATTCTGGGGCTAATCGTAGTAGGAGTAATTGGGTCTATAATATTTATTAGCTTCAATATCGAGTTCCGAGGAAATCTTTTAATTGTGGCTTGTGCATTTATTATTTCCACTTGGTTGCATGCTTGTATCGGTGGACTTATCGGATTGAAAATTAAAAATATTATGTCCGTTACTTTAATTAGTATTGTAAGTTCCATATTGATGTTCTTTTTCATGGGAGGATTTGCACCGATTAAGATATTAGGTCCAAACATGTACATTGCTTCCAGATTTTTTCCGGGCACGTATTGGATGGAAATCCTTTTTGCCGAAACTTTTTTACCCTCGTTAGAATATAGCTTGTTACGATTAGCGATATTAACAATGATTGCTATTCCATTAACGATATTAATGTGGTACTTCATTTCAAGGGAGGGATTCAGAGAATGAAAAGCAAGGAAAAAAAGAGTAATAAAAACGCACTTAGATTAATAGGCACGGAAATCAAAAAAAACATCCGCATCGTCTTAAGAGGAGAATCGAGAGTCATACTACTCTTGACGTTAGTATTTCCCTTAATTTATTTATTTTTCATGTCTTTGGTGTTTACTACGCCTAATATGAATTATGGAATGGCAATAGTAATACCTGATTTTAAAACGGATGAAGACCTTAATCAAGCTTTGGAGACAAATAGCTTACCAAATACTCAAGAATTTCTAAATTATCTAAATGATAATGATTTAGTTGGACCAACTATAGTTAAAAGCCATATTGAATATATAGGGACTTCCCAAGAACAGTTTATAGATGAATTGCGCCAACAAGATATTTCTCTAGTGGTAATATTGCCCAAGAATTTCGAACATATCATTAAAGTGGTGAAGAAAGGGTCTTGGAACGGTGGAGAAATAATAATCGAGTTACAATGCTTAAACGTGAATGAAGATTATTTAAAGAACATTTATTTCTGTTTTGAAAGAAAGCTGAAAGCGTATTATGATAATGTTTTGAATGGGCAAGTAGAGGTTACTTATATATACAAGGATGCTCATCCGAATAGACCCACATTACCTCGGATTTGGACGATAGGGTCGGGAGCGATAGTATTCTTGTCCTTGATTTCGTCCATGATATTATCCGCTGCTTTCATTTTCAACGAAAAAAATGATAACATGCGACCAGAACTTGCCTTAGCCTCCAAGTCTAATCAAAATTACACCTATTTGGGCAAAATAATCTCTGCATTAATTCTCTCTTTTCTAGTAGATTTCATATTAGGAACCTTGATTGTATTTCTATGGATTGGGCTTCCCTTCCCGGCAGATCTTCTGGGGTTTCTTTTAATATCCATCGGCACTTTGTCCTTGGGCGCCGCTATGGGCTCTCTCATAGGCATAATCATCCCCGAACAAGTATTTACCATTCCCGTATCTGCATTTTTAGTTATTGGCTTGTTATTCTTATGTGGAGGGTTTATAGGGGTAGAAATGTATGGAGGTCTCTTGGAAACCATCGTAAATTTAATTCCATTTACCTATTGTAATACCATCACGTTTAGTACGCTACTTACTGGTGGTGCTATTGACATTTTCCAAGTGATAGGGCTGATACTCTACATTTTTCTATTCATTGGTATTGGTATCATTCTTTATCAAAAATATATCGTAAAATCTAATTAATTCGATAATTAACTTCATGTCTTTTTATTTTCTTAATTTTTACTCATAATATTCCAAGAGAAGCTGAGTTACATTCCTTTCTTCCATATCTAACAAGGCAAAAAATAGAGAATCCATGTAATGTTTAAGTAAGGATACATTTCGCATTTTTATTGAGGATGCAATTTCATTTTCCATGGCGAAATCATATTTTTTCTTCCTCTCATCGCAATTTATTAATCTCATGACCCTTACTTTTATTCGATTTACTTGCGTTTCAGAGATCGAATAATTTTCATCAAGAATTAAATTTGATAATTGTCTAATTATGGATAATATTTGCTTCTGCTCTGGTAAATTAAAATTTTCAGGATTGATGATGGGAAGCTCTTGTTCCAATTTAGACTTGCTCCGTTTAATGGTGATATTTTTTGCTTTAAATATGAAATACATGAGTTTCGAGTTAAGATATGCTAAAATAAGAGGGTAATCTATCTCGGATTCCGGTATCTTTGGCCAAAGAAAATATGTATCGGAAGTTGCATAATAAGGATATTGCGAATACCCAAATACATTTTCATTTGTAATGTATCGGATGAAAATTTTCTGTCCTCTTTCATAAAGACGTTCCAATCCAACTAATTTATTTTGCCCAGGTCCATATATCTTTCTTACATGCGAACCTCTTCGTGGAAAATAAATGTCCTTGGGATTTTCCTTGGCATTAATTAAAATACTTTCCAATTCTTGTTGAAATTGCTCAAGATATGCCGTTAAATGAGGATAATTTTTCCTAAAAAATTCGTTCTTTTCCTGGAAATTCGAAGGCACAACTTCAAATTTATCAAAAAATATAGCATGCCCTTCATGTTCATTCTGCTGATAGGTAAAGGGTTTAATAGCTTTGCTTTTATAAATCTTTTTCAATCGTTCCTTTTCACGATCCGAAAGTTGAATGAATCCCCCATTTACTTTAACAAAAAATTCATCATTTTCTATTTTAAGATTATCGTTTTCTTTTAATATGAAAAGATCATCTTTTGTAAAAATCAACCCGTTGCGAATAATGAAGAAGTCTTTTAATAAGGTTAGCCTCCCGTTTCTGATGCATTTCTTCTCGATTTTTTCAAGGATTTCCTTCACTTCTTGGGGGTATGTCAGGTTCCAAACTGCATCTGTTTGTAAATCATTATTTGTCAATCCTGATTCGTACCGAACGACATTTTCTGCTTCCTTCTTCATTTGTAAAGCCCGAAATGTTTCCTTACTATAATCTTCCTCGGAGATTGAAGATGACTGATTCTTTTTTACCTGTATAACTTGTATTTTCTTATTTAATTGGAGCCGTTTATCCTCGGGGGCTTTCTTTTGAAGAAAAAAAATGCAATTATGTTGTCCTTTAGCATGTTTAAAGATGGTAAGATTAGATAAATCCACGTATTCGAGGAAAAAACATTCTTCCATGATATGGGGTTTTAGGAGTTTAATGCCCGTGTGCTTGGATTTCTTAATCCAATAATTAGTCGTGATTAAAGAGAGGATTCCCCCCGGATTCAATTTTTCTATTCCTAAATGAATGAAAAAATACAACAAATCCATGTTACCTACAAAATATTTTTGACAAATCGGGTAGGATTGAACATAAGTTTGAAACAATTTTGCATTATAATTTTGTCCAAGATAGGGGGGATTACCGACAATTAAATCGTATTTCTCCTCCAAATCTGAACCTAAAACATTTTCAAATCTAAGATTTACCTCGGGAAATTCTTTCAATAAAAAAGGTTTTAACTGTTTATCCAATTCATATGCTACAATTTTCTTAAAGCCTTGCTCTAAAAGGGGTTTTAGAAATGCTCCTCTTCCTACAGAAGTTTCTAAGATTTTAAATTGATGAAAATTTAAATTTTCTTTTCTCTTGCTCAGAATTAGGTATTTCTTGCACTCGTTTACCATGAATTCAGCGACATAATGTGGAGTAAATACTTGGCTTATACCGTTTTCTTCAAGTTGAGAATTATTGACTGAATTCATGTGATTAATTAAGCATTACATTGAAAATATTCTTCTTGTTATTATGATAATAATAATAACCAGATTTTAAAAGAATGGATTAATTTTAGCTTTTAAGAAAAAATGGGAAATAATCATTAAACTCATGAAGTAAAATAGAATAGGAGCGAGAAAACATGACGGATGATTTAATTTCGGTGGTGGGATATGGGACCTTTATCACTCGAGAATTATGGAAGGAAATGAAGAATGTGGAGCCATGTTTAGTAAAAAACCATGCCAGAATCTTCCCAAAAGGTAATTGGTTTCCTTATGTCTTGCCAAAAGAAGGAGCGAGTTTTTGGGCATTGAAATTTGATGCAAATGAACCACAACTGAAACAATTGGATTATTATGAGGGAGTAGAAGCGGGATTGTATGAACGAGTTTTAATCCCAATCATAGTAAAGAGCGGTGAATCAAAAAGAGCTTATATCTACATACCAACGCGACAGACTATTGAAAGGCAAGGATTGAGTCCGTCCATGGATCCGGAAGATCGATGGAAAGAAGAAATTAAAAAAAAACCCGAAATTGTAGCTAAATTTCCTGAATTAATTTCATGAAGTTGTAAATTCTTTGGGATGGATTCGATTGTTCTTAATCAGTGCATATCCCGCTGGATTAGGGAAATAATCTCCTCTATAATCTTCGGATGAAAATATAGAAAGAAGGCGTTCATTGAAAAACCACTTGTATCCTAGCCCTTCATAACATTCGTGACCTCGTATTGCATATTCTAATTCATTCTCTTGTAAAAACGCTTCAAAAACATCCTCTCCAAAAAATTTTATTCCGGGTCCACGATAACTCCCCATGAATCCGGTTAAACCTTCTTTTGGATCATTCCACAGGATTTGATAAATTCCTTCTTCTAGTGTTTTATCATGAGATTGAATGAGATCCGTAGCTCTTAGTCCTTTCAACTCTTTAAGTAAGCTAATATCCTCTGGGATTCCTCCGTGAATGCAAGCTATTTTCTTACTAATGATCGCACAGATAGGAAGTTGTTGATATAAGGACAAAATTTCTCCATAATCTCCTGCCTTGCCAAATCTGTAATGAAAATCATCAAAAAACCCATAAGCTTTATTCATTTCCAGCGTCTCATGATTCCCTTTTAAAAGAATATATTTTTTAGGATAAAGTATTTTTAAACAGAGCACCACGATTAAGCACTCCAATTGCCTGGCACCCCTATCTACAAGATCTCCTAAAAAAATAACTTTGTTAGGGTTTTCATTTTTAATAATAGCAATGAAATTCATCAAGGAGGTTAAATTTCCATGAATATCCCCTATAACCAGAGTTAAATCCTCTTCTTTTTCTGGCTGGTATTCAATAACTAAATTTTCCTCTTGAAATCTGCTTTTAGATTCCATTAAAATGAGGGAAATATCATCGTACCTTAACTGCGTGATCTTTTCTGGTTGCGCTATTAATTTTTCTAAAAACGATTTGTCCATTGGTTATCACTACCATTTTGTTTTTTGTATTTACATTATATTATTACATTTCTATTAATCTATCAACAATTTTCAAAAAACTCATATTATTAAGGAAATATCACTAATACAAGAATAAAAAAGTATAATTAGACTTTTGCTTTTCATTAATGCGCTTAGATACCCTTGAACGCGGACGATCCATTATTTCTCGTTTTATAGCAAAGTTTGAGAATGAACAAGAAGGGATTAACCATGCAGGGGTTGCATACACCCCCCATTTTCTTACGGATTTCATGGTAAAAAATGCTATATTGAACTATATCCTTAATTTACCTGAAACATCCCATTCATTTCCGAGTAATGCATATGCCCAGTCTTTTGAGAAATTAATTAGGGATGATCTTAAATTTAAAAGTAATGTCCTTGACAAGCTCCAATCTATTAAGATCCTTGATCCTGCTTCTGGTTCGGGAAGATTTCTACGCTCTTGCGCAGAACTTCTTTTTAAGATCAGAAAGATTATTGAACCCGAACGAGATTTTTGTGAAATAAAAATGGATATTATTGAAAATAGCATGTTCGGGATGGAGCTCGACCCTTCAGCCCAGTTTTTTTCCCATTTAAATTTAATTGATTGGTATTATAAGAGTTCCTCCCCTCCAAAACATTTTGAAGAAGTTTTTTCAAATAATTTAAATTTTCAAG
>CAYLZE010000018.1:0-60634 GCA_964388035.1 uncultured archaeon | reverse complement strand
AAAAATAGAAAGGCAGATGTTTTTTAAAAGGATAGCCATTATAAATCTTAAATTAATCATTTTTGCTGTACTATTAATAACTTTAATTCTGATTTGAACTCTTTGCGCGATTGGACCGATGGAAAGAAAATTCTCCGTATTTGGTTCCCTTGATTTATTATTCCTTCAATAAGAGAACGAGCAATACTTTCTGTACTTTCACTCTCGATCTTTGAATAATAGAAGTATATTTCTTTAATTTTTGATTTTTTACTTCTTAAAATCACTATAAGTTGATATTGATATGTATATTTCTTTTATCCAAGTTGTAAATAACACTTTAAAAGATTTAAAAAATATTAGAAGTAATGTAATAAAACTAAGGAGATTTATTCCTATCTCCTCACTATCACGTTTTTAATCGGATGGTAAAATTTACTGGTATCTATGGCTTCTTTTTCCCTCTTTTAGAAAAGAGTACAACAAATAAAAGCAAGTGGATCACGCAACCGATTATTATACCGATAATTAATTCGATGCTGGATGCTGTGCCAGTTAAACCTAATCCAATCAATACATATAACCCTAACGGAAGATTTCCTATTACGCTGACAACTAATCCGGGATTATATTTTTGAAACCTCAGACTAGAAATCAAGTGAACTATCCCATTAAAAAGTACAACAGTCATTAAAATGATGGGAAAAATCACGGAAATTCCTGCCAAAATAATTAGGACGGAATTTAATATCCAAATAAATCCAATATTTACGGTTAGCACTAGCTTATTGGTTAAAACTTCTTTATCCGATTTACCTTGAGTTAACATTTCATTTAATTCTTCCTTAAAGCCCCCTGGATAAACATATTCCTCAAATTGATGAAACATGTAAAGTGGCAAGCTAAACCAATATAGCCACTCAAAACTGCCAATTGGTGCTCGGGAGTTAAATATTAGGAAAAAAAGCAGAAATATGCCGGTTATGAGACCTGATTTAGCCCAGTAATCGTATAATTTATCTATTTTTACCATAAAATTTTAAAGTAGGTCAAACTTATAAAGTTTCTTCTTAACTTCAGCTTTATAAGGAACTTCACATCAAAAATAACTATTGGTTGTTTTAAATTGCCCCAATCTAGCTATCTAAAAATAATATATTCCGATTTATCAATCTAAAATTTTTTTTTAATAAGTATTAAGGGTATGTAAGCGATTACACTGGAAAAATTCCCGATAAATAAAAAGAATCCCTTTACCCATTTTTCAGCCCATTTTTCAGATAGCGTTCTACGAATTCGTACTTCGGGGGATTTTGGGCTTGGATTTGCTTCCATACCTTTTTCGCTTTCGAATGTTCTGGATTTAACTTTAAAGCATAATGACAAGCGCCCCATGCTGTATCATATATCTTCATCTGGAAGGAGATGGAAGCTAGCTCCAACCAATTTTCAATATTATTTGAATCTACCTCAAATCCAACATGCAAGCATTCGTTAATTTTCAAACATCCCTCAATATACATGAAGACTTCTTTTGCCGGTTGAATCACGTTCATGTGACCATCGCATAAAATGTCTGCATTCAGGTTCAGTAAATTCCTTAACGATTTCTTGAATATTGCATGATCTCCTCCGTTTATCTTCATTCCCCCTCCACAAATATCTCCAGCAAACAAGACTTTGTGATTTTCAATTCTAGTTAAATATACCATTCCACCGGGGGTATGTCCGGGAGTGTGAATGCATTTAAAAAAATACTTTCCCAATTGTAGATCGGTGATCTCTTGTATGAATGTATCCGTGTTATTAAAAATCTTTTTGCTATTTTCGCAATTTTCTTTGAGGTAAGATTCCGCAAGTACCAAATCGCCTTTATGAAGATAAAAATGAATTTTTGGATTTATCTCTATTAATTCCCGGCATCCATCAACGTGATCCAAGTGTCCATGAGTTAGAAGACAATAGGTAATGTTCTTTGGATTGAGGTTAATCTTTTTTAATTCTGTATTAAAATCGAAATTAAGACCTGCATCAATAAGAATCCAACCATCTTCACTATTCGTATTCACCCCATAAATAGAGCTTGTTGGTTCTCCTATTTTGCATTCTTTAAGCAATATTAAGTCCTTTATAATTTGTTTCATTTTAAAGCACTATCCATGTTAAAAGGAATTTCTATTAGAGTTCAAATCTATTTAGAAAAATAGATTGCTCAATAATTATATTTTCTTTCATTATTTCAAATTAAGATCTTTAATTTTCGAAGTTCAATCTCAAAAGTTATTATTTGTAATTTATGCTATAAAATAAGAAGCAAAAAATGAGATTAAGTTTTATTTAACACTTACTTATATATCCTTGGATTAAATATAATAATGTGAACCGATGAAAGTTGATTTTCATTGCCATTTGTTTTCTGATTTGGATGTGAGAGAAGTAAATTACACCCTTTTTAAAGAATTCAAAGGGTATGGCTTTTATGAACGATTATTACAAAACTTAAAAGAAATCAGAACAGTTTCCACCTCTAATATTATAGAAAAAACCTTGTATCATGCCAAAAGAGCAGGAATTGGCAAAATCGTTTTATTACCCGTGAATAAAAAAGAAAATGAAGCCGTGCATGATTGGGCCGGTATAGCTCCTGATGTTTTCATCCCATTTTACAACCCTCCCGAAAAAGCGACCTCGAATGACAAGATCGAAGACATCGTTATTTCTGATTTGCACGAATTAAATTTCAAGGGTTTTAAAATAATGCTCTCTTTTCGAGGAAAACAGCTCGATAACAAGATTCTCTTTCCCTCCTTGGAGATAGCTCAAGAAAATGATCTCCCCGTACTCTTTCATGCCGGATATCCTCCACCCGGTACTTTTAAGAAAGTATTGACTTATTCCAATCCTGTTCATGTAGAGAATGTCCTTCATTCATTTCCCAAATTGAAAATTATTATTGCTCACATGGGATTTCCTTGGACGGACGTGGCAATTGCCTTAGCCGTTCAATATCCAAACGTGTTTTTAGATATTAGTAACATGACTTACATGATGCCCAATCATTTGAAAAATCTTTTACTTCAGGCAAAAGAATTGATAGGTACTGACAAGATCCTATTTGGATCGGATGGATTCGTCCCCGAAATGTTGGAACTCACGATGAACTATTTTAAAGATATAGATTTTCTTAGCCCCGAAGAAATAGATAAAATTTTAGGAGAAAATGGGGCAAGGTTGTTAAAACATTGAGCCTAGTTCGAAGCTTATTCTAATTCTGTGGTAAAGGTGGTTGCTCCTTCACCAAACGTCTGCTCCTACGAAAAAGAAGAAGGGCCAATAAAACAAAACCTATATTGACTACCAGTAAAAACCCTGAAAAACCAAGAATAGGAAGAAATAGAACATTTCCGAGATAAATTTGTTGCCAAGTAAAATACTCAAATAATAGCAAGAAGATGATACTTAAGATAAACAGAATTGCAAAGAAGAAAAGCCATTTAATATTTCTATAGCCCGTGGAGGTATCTTTTAAGAGGAGCCCGGATGTACCCATAAAAAAGATTATAAAAGGTATTCTTATATACCATTCCGAAATGTTTAGTAAGAGTGCAATCACTTGTTGATCGCTTATAATGCCGAAAGTCATGGAAAGTTCTTGGAGCAATCCTCCGAAGGATTGAATAAAAATCAAAAAAAATCCCAAGCGTTTCAAAAATAAGTCTTCTTTCTTAGAGAGTAAAAAAACACCAAAAATCGTGATGATAATTCCGATCAAGGGTCCAACTATCGTGATGGCGAGCATTTCGAGATTATTTCCGGGGAGGATTAAATATACCCCAAGTGGAGTCACGATCACTTCATAGAAGAGAAGGGTCGCTATTAACCAGTGACCTGCCTCATGGGCTTGAAAGGATAAATATATTAAGAGAAAATAGAGAAATACCAAATATATATTCAGGTTTTGCTTGAACTTCATTTTGGGATCGCTAATATAAATCATGCTCGCTAAATTTAGGTGCAAGAATGGAATACCATATATAGATTTTATCATGAAGATAAGAATTCCCAGAAGAAATTGCTCAAGGAGCTAACTCTAAATCAACACCTTCCTGTTTAGAATATCGCGTCATGATAAAACTTCCCATGATGATAAAACTTCCCCCAATGATGGTAAAGATCGAGAATTCCTGCAAGAATAAAGCGGCATTTACCGTTGCAACTACGGGTTCAAAATATGATAAAATAAACACATTTCCTCCTTTATCATTTTTTATCGCGTAATTAAATAAAAAGAAACCAAGAGCTGATGGTCCTAGTCCTAATAACATGCTATAAAAAATATCCCATCCCGTTAATTTAGGAAGATCCAAGAAACCTAATGGAAAAAAAACTATCACGCTAAACAAGTGTTGAAACAAGGCCAGAGAAACATATAAATTTCCTTTATGATTTCCGTCTGTCGGGATTAGATCTTGTTTTTTATAAATTTTTTTTTTGAAAAAAACATCAATAGCAATGCAAAGGCCGGTAATCATTCCCAACAGGATCCCGATGCTATTATATAATCCATTCCAAAACTCGGTGATAATTGCTATTCCGAAAATCACCAAAGCAAAGCTGAAGATATTAATTTTGGATACTTTTTCCTCCTTGAAGAGTATCAGGAGAATGAGTAAAAAAATGCCATTCGTATAAGAGAAAAAGACGGAAACAGCATATCCTGAAACTATCATGTTCGTGAAAAAAACCAGCATTCCCAATGAATAGGTCGAACATATTACTAGAATGGGCTTCCAATGGTTTTTTAAGATATTAGAGAGAAATCTTTTTGAAATAGAATTAGTTTTCAAAGCAAATAAAAAGAGAAATAATGAGCCAAAAATGCCCCTTAATAAGACGATGGTATGAGACGGAAATGCCGCTAGAAAAGAAACTAACAATCCTGCATTTCCCATGAAAAAGGCGGCAAGAAGCATGCTCGCTCTAGATTTTGTGGTCGTGGCACCTTTTATTTCTTCAATTTCTTCCATGAGCTATTTTCTCATAAATTGGTGTTTGTTGTTTTAAAATAGTTATTTTCTAAAAAGAACGCGATAGTTTTTACATCTTTTAAGTTGAAATACATTGGGTAAGGAATACCATTCTATTACATCAAACTCTAATTTGGAACACGCGTTTCCATTTAAGATTGATAATAGTTTATATGATATATCATTTCTTAAAAAAAGTCCATGGTAGGATAACCCAATAATCCTAAAAAAATACATGAAAAAGATTTTAATAGGAATACTTCCCATTGAGTATTAATGAAGTTTGTAGATTTAAGTATTCCGATAATTAACCCCGAAGAAGCAATCTTCGATCCTCCTCTCACGCAACCCAAGATCGAATATACGTCACATGAGGAGGGGGCTGATCAAATGGGATTTGTTTTTCCTCGATTAATACCAAAAGAGCATTTACCCGATGGCAAGGGGTGGGCGGTTGAGACGCTAACTTTAGGAACGCATAGTGGAACTCACATGGATGCCCCTTGGCACTTCGCTCCTATTCAAGATAAAGAAAGAGCTGAACGAAAAGCAATGACTATTGATGAATTTCCATTAGAATGGGGTATCGGACCCCTTATCGTGTTGGATTGCACGGATTATGAGGAAGGGTACGTGATGACTCCAGAAGATGTAAATGAGAAGTTAAAAAAAATCGGGCACGACCTTCGAGAGGGAGACATCTTATGCGTTCATACCAATGCTCCTAAACACTATGGAACCAAAGAATATATCAATCACGGGGTCGGAGTGGGGAAAGAAGCCACTTTACACATCATAAGACAAGGGGTTCACGTGGTAGGAATTGATGCTTGGTCTTGGGATGCTCCTTTTTCCCTCACGGCTCAAAAATGGAAAAAATCACTCAAGGAAAAAAAACCGGATACTTCTTTGATTTGGGAAGGGCACTTCGCGGGGATAGAGCTCGGTTACTTTCAAATGGAAAAAATGTATAACTTGGATAAAGTCCCTCCCCTTGGGGCTACGATCTATTGTTTTCCCGTGAAAATCGCTAGAGCAAGTGCAGGTTGGGTTCGAGCAGTAGCTACAATTCCCTAAAGGATGGGATAATCAATTTAATTACATTTCTATTTTTTAAAAATTATTGGAAACTTTAAGTTCCTTAAACATTTACCATGCATGCTCAATTTTTAAAATTTAAACTGCTTCAAGGAATCTTCAAAACATGACTAATAAAAAGAAGATAGGAATAATATCTCACGAAAATTTTGCCTTCTTGCATGATCCCCCGTATCCTCGTCCGATCTTCTCATCATATGAAAATCCCCTCAGAATCAAGGCAATTTTGGATTATTTTGATAAGATTGACTTGCTTTCTAGTGATCAAATCGTGAAGATTATCCCCGAGACAGTCTCGGAGGAAGTTCTTCGATTAACCCATTCTGCATATCACGTGAATTTAATTAAGAGATTGTCTCTATATGGAAGTGGGGTCATGGGGGAGGAAATTTTTATCACGGAGGACACGTTTGAATTGGCAAAATTAGCCGTGGGAGGCAGCATTGAAGCCATGAAAACCGTGATTAATGGAGAAGTGGAGCAATCAATTGCATTAATACGCCCACCAGGGCATCATGCTACACGGGATAAATCATCAGGGTTATGTATCTTTAATAACATTGCCACGGCCATCCAGTACCTTCGTACCAAATTAAATTTTAATAAGAAAATTGCAATTATAGATATTGATGATCATTTTGGAGATGGCCTTGCACAGTATTTTTACGAGGATCCAAACGTGTTATATTTTTCGATCCATGAATACGATTTTATTGAAGGGGATATCGGTCATTTCAGCGAACTGGGGGAAGGAGAGGGATTAGGAACTAACATAAACTTTCCCGTACCTTTAGGCATCACGGATGAGGATTTCTTGGATTGCATTTCAATGGTTCCCCCCATTCTGAAACAATTTAAACCTGAACTGATTATCATTGCTATGGGATTCGATTTTCATTTTTCTGATCCCATCGGGAATGGCTTTTTAACAACTTCCTCTTATTATCATTTCGCCAGCTTAGTCAAGGAAGTTGCAGAAGAGATTTGCAATGGAAAAGTCTGCTTTATATTAGAAGGAGGATATGGCTTGCAAGCGTTACCATTTTGCGTGCATTCTATCATCAGGGCCTTGTTGAATCAAGAACAATTATCTCCTTCCTTTGAGTTCCTCAATTTTTCTGAATTTTCAAAAAAAGATGAAATTCTTAAAATCTCGGCTCTGCTAAAGCACCAGTTAAGTAATTATTGGAATTTTAATTCAGAATAAAAAAATGAAGAATTAAACAGAGCATGCAAGCGAAAACGAGTTAAAGAACTAATGATAAATTAAAAAAAAGTAATTAAAAAAACGTGCTTATACTTAATTTTGGATTTCTTTTGAAATGAGATCCACCTTTTTTGAAATGGAGATCTAATCTTAAACAAATTCTGCGAATCTCTTTGCGTATTCTTGTATGGTAAAAAGAACATCTCTGGGGCTGACTGCGGGATTCACATAACAGATTAAGGCTCCTGTTCCCCCCACGGGCACGGGACACACGATCACGTGTCCTTTTCCGGTAACGTTAGTTCCAATTTTCCGTTCAGGGGTATTTTCCACGATCGAATATCGGATCCCTTGGACGGTAATGGCTCCAATCCCTCCCTCTGCCTTGATCAATTGATTTATACCTCCCTCCTTAAAAAGATCCTCAGAAACGTTCCAATTCTCCGTTTGTGTTAGTAAATTTCCATCCTTCTTCACGATAGCGATGCCGTAAATATTTTGCTCTTGATCTAACAATTCATTAATTATATTTTCATATGCTGACATGGTCAAAATTGAAAAGAAATATTAGTTATTGTTATTATATAATAGTACAAATCTTTTAATTTAAAAATATTATTTACGAAAAAATTAATATTTGGTGAAATAAAATGGCTTTAAGATTATGGCGAAAAGCGATATTAATGACTATGAGGGAAAAGAAAATTTTTGTTATTTTCACGCTTATTTACACGTCTCTCATGTTTTTAACCAGTTTTTTCATGCACACGACGTTTAATAATCAAGGTTCAACGCTGACAACCTACTTCATCTTAATCTTTTTCATCGTGAGTCTCATGCTTTCGCTACTATATGCATGGATCATCGTGGCAAGGAATCGACGCACCTGGGCAACGTTAAAGTGCATTGGATATACCAATGGAAATATTAACACCTTGGTATCAGGAATCATTCTATATACCACGCTTGTAGGGTTTTTTATCGTAATCGAGGTATTATTCCACTATGCTGCCGTTTTTACCTATCTTCAATCCGTGGGACTACTAACGGATTTACCAACGATCTTGATAAGTTTATTGCCGGTGGTTTTAACATTTTTGATGTTTTTATTCGTTCAATTAATTGCCATATTTTTAGCAAATAGAAAAATACTGAAAGTTCGCCCGATCATCGCACTTAAAAAACCGGGTGAATAAGAAAAGTGGTGAGTGAAACATGCCAGTAGAAAAAGATACCATGATTGAAGCAATTAATATAAATAAAGAATATAGGCGAGCAGGAGCGATCATTCGCGCCTTGGCAGATATCAACTTAACTATTAAATCAGGAGAGTTCGTGATAGTTCAAGGACCAACCGGATGCGGAAAGTCCACGTTGCTCAATGTTCTATCGGGATTAGATTTTCCCGATTCCGGTCGCATCATTTTTGATGGAGAAAATATTGCGCGCTCCACGGAAGATAGATTGAGTCGTATTAGACGCCAGAAAGTGGGTTTTGTCTTTCAAGATTTCAATTTAATCAATACGTTAACCGCAATGGAAAACGTGGAAGCTCCTTTATGGCCAACCGTGTTGCGATCTAAAGAAGTAGAAGATCGAGCAATAGCTGCGCTTAGAGATGTGGACATGCTCCATCGAAAGGATCACTTTCCTGCTCAAATGAGCGGAGGAGAAAAGCAACGCGTGGCTCTTGCAAGAGCTATAGTAGGAAAACCAAGGGTAATTTTCGGTGATGAATTGACGGGAAACTTGGATCCCGAGAGTGAAACACAAATCATGGAGCTATTGAAAAAGATTAATAAAGATTATGAAACTACCGTGATTGTAGTCACCCATCGGGAAACGGTCGCTAAATATGGAGATAAAATCATCCGAATGGATAAGGGAACGGTAATAAAAGGCGGAAATTAAGCGTTTCCTTACCAAATAACTTCAAATCTTTTTTAGTATTCTATTATTTTTTCTTCTTTCTTTCTTTTCCATGGCTAGACATCTATCTCTTTAAAGAAAGGACAAATAAATAACTAGAAATGGGAGAATATCCAGAAAAAAAGTAAGTAGACGTTATAAAAAAATAAAAAAAAATATTTTAATCAACTTTCATCTAGCACGATAAAGGTATAGAAGAAAATTATTATAAAAATAGCCGCTAATGCCACTAAACTCCATAGTTTGAGCACTCCAGATACATCTGGAGATACTCCGGGAATGATTGAGAATAAACTAGAGCTCATGAAGATTGCCGCTAAGATATATCCGAACACGTGTGCCTTAAATTTCTTATTTTTCTTTTTTCCCGAAAAGAAATTCACGATACTAACAACTACCACCACAAAAAATCCAAAATAGTAAAAAAAATCCACGACAGCAAAATCAAGTAAAGCTAAAACAAAAAGAAATATGAAAAAAAGGAATTCGAATATTTTTACTTCCAACATTCCTTTTGTCTTGGGAGGCGCTGCGAATAATTGTTCATATTCCGCTACACCACGATTTGCAAGCAATACAAAGAAAGAACCAATGGCCAAAGCAGTACATAAGGAGTAACTGAAGATATACATGATATCTTGAAATGTTATGGCTTCAAGTCCCACTTCATAAATAGAAAAATTCCAAACGCCATTCCATAAAAAGAGGGGGAGATTTAAATAATCGGGAATAATACATACGGCACAGAAAATGGGTAGAAGAGAAAATAAAACAATCGTGAATTTTGTTAGGAAAGAAGTCTTAGAATCATCCCACATTTCCTTCTTGAATGTGGTTATACGCCATGCGAAGGAAGCGAAGCTTAAAATGGCTATCACGGGGGTTATTAAAGGAAATATGAAAATAAATAAGATTACTAGCGCGTTAATTCCATAAAAAATTTTCAAGCGTAAGGGAACGATACTCACGGTTCTATCCATGGAATCCATGGTCTCTGCAAATCGATTAGCAAATAAGATTAAGAAGAAAAGCCACCCCACACTAAAGACCAAGGGACATAAAATGCGGATCAGCCAGAGATTCAACACGGGATCTGCTGAAAACCACAGAGAAAAACCTGCCACGTTAAACACGATGAAAATAATGATAGGAACCACGATAATGGAAATAAAAACTATTAATCTGCTTATTAATAATCCTTTATAAACTCTTCCTTGACCCTTGAGCTTTTTTGACATGTTTTTTCCGTGAAGATAATAACTAAGTTAATAAGAAAATATCAATGGATAATATTTAACTTTTAGTGGTTTTTCAATTTTTTTTTTAAATAGACTTGTTATAGCTTGCCTTTTGAATTAATCCTTGATCTCTGTCTCCCCCTTAAATCCTATAAGTATTATCCCCATATTTTATTAATATTCCCCTCTTAAATTATAATTAACAGAATTTATAAAAATTTTAATAATAAAAAGAGTTTAAAAAACATGCCAATTAAAAAAGAGGACAAGTATCAAGTAAATCAAAATAAAATTTGGTTCAAGAAATGGTGGGCCAAAGAAGTACCCAAAAATTATACCTTTCCGGAGAAAACAGTAAATGAAATACTGGATGAGCAAGTAGAAAAATACGGGGATAAACCCATCATGTGGTTTTTAGAAACCTGGATGACCTATAAAGAATTCCAGAAGCACGTGTTATCCTTGGCTACAGCATTATCTAATTTAGGAATTAAGAAAGGAGATGTTGTTGCCATGCATCTGGGGAATTGCTTTCAATATATCATTGGCTATTATGCAATCACGAGGATCGGTGCAGTTGCATCCGGAATTAATCCTACTTATCAACCGATGGAAATTTTGCATCAATTTCACATCATCAAACCCAAGGCGCTCATTGCATTAGATGCGTTATATGAACCCTATATCAAGAAGATAATCGATCAATCGACTATTAAAATCGTGATTTATACTAATATAGCTGATCTAGCTCACGGACTGGGTTTCAAAAGAGTATTAGGAAAGTTATTGAAGAAAATTCCTAAAGGTACCGTGGATTATCCCGGCGCCATCAAATTCATGGACCTATTAGAAACAGAACCTAACGTTCCTGAAGTAAAGATAGATGTGAAAACCCATCCCGCCACCTATATCATGACGGGAGGTACCACGGGGTTGCCAAAATCAGCAATTTTAACTCACTATAACGCGGTATCAAATGCTATTCAATGTGCGCTCATTCTTGGTGGAGAAAAACCGGGAATCGGAAGTGTAGGGGTATTACCTTTATTCCACAGTTTCGCCCACACTGTTATCATGAATTCGAGCGTGGCATTAGGTGGATGGATGATGCTCTTTGCAAGACCTCCTTCTCAAGAGGAATTATGTAAAACCATTGAAGAATTACCTTGCCCCGAAGGGTTAGTATATGCGGGCGCAGAAGTTTTGTTTAAACGTCTTGCGGAATTTGAAGGTTTGAAGGATTATCCGGGAGTAATGGGAAAATTATCTTTATGCGTTTCTGGAGCAGGACCGCTACATCGACCCGTACATGATGCCTTCGTGAAGAACACGGGAGGAAACATCGTTGAAGGGTATGGATTGACAGAAGCTTCTCCCGTAGTAAGTTCAGGTAATTTATTTGGAGAAAGCCCTATTGGAGTAATCGGACTGCCCGTACCAGGAACTGAATGGGGGATTTGGCCTACGGAAGACTTTAGTAAAGGACCCATCGTATTGGGAAATCCCGATGATAAAAATTTTGGGGAAGAACATACGGGTGAAATCTGTGTTCATGGCCCTCAAGTCATGTTGGAATACCTCGAAAAGCCTGAAGAAACGGAGGATACCATTAAAGAATATGACGGGAAATTATGGCTTCTAACGGGAGATATTGGATTCATGAATGAGGATGGAACCATTGAAATCAGGGACAGGAAGAAACAACTTATAAAGTACAAGGGATATTCCGTCTATCCCAAGGAAGTAGAAGAATTATTAATGAAACATCCTGAAATATCCGAAGCTGCGGTTGCAGGCATTCCGCATGAAGACTTTGGGGAAGCTGTCAAAGCATGGATAGAACTCACGCCAGGTTCCTCTTTGACTCCGGAGGCAATCAAAGCTTGGGCGGAGGAGAACATTACCCATTATAAAAGACCTTATTATATAGAAATAATAAAAGAAGTGCCTAAGGATTTAATAGGTAAAGTACAGAGAAGAACTCTTCAAATCAATGATCCCATATATGTAGCAAAATACGGAAACCCGAAAAATAGCTAAATTATTAAATTCCTTCTTTAATTAATAAGAATTGAATTTCTTTTTTCATTTTTTTTATTGCTTGGTTTTTTTTCTAAAAGGGTGCTATTATTAGAGAAATCAGATTAGATTGCTGTTCTGGAGCATCAATCGAGTTAATGACTGGAAAGTCTTTTCCACGTTCTTTCCGCTTTTAGAACTAGTTTCCAAAAAACCATCCAGTCCTCGTCTCTTAACCATTTTGAGTGCATCATCGCTACTCACTTCTCTCTCATCATGCAAATCTGCCTTGCTACCCACAACTAATATCGGAAATGGTTGGTTCTCTTTTTGATTCTTGAATTGCTCGCTTCTAATTACTTCTAACCAATCGTCAATATGATCAAGGGAAGCTTCATTTGTTATATCATATAAGAATATTCCTCCGTTAGCCCCTCTCACGTAAGTAGGGAGTAGAAATCTAAACCTCTCTTCTCCCCCGAAATCCCAAATTTGGAGTTTAACCTTTTTCTCCTCGACTGACAAGGTCTTAATTTGGAAGTCCACCCCAATGGTCATTTTACTGTCTGAAATGAACACATCCGTCAAAAAACGATGGGTTAAAGTAGTCTTGCCAGTTCCAGCATCGCCGAAAATCACGACTTTATACGTGGCTTGATACATGATTGTCCCATTTAAATAAGTTCTTTTATAGTTAAAATTAAGTATCTAATATTATTATTATTGTTGTTAATGAATTAAAACTTAATTTTATAGGTATGAATTAATTTTTGACTCACATATAATATTCTTTTGAAGAAATATATAAAGCTTTATTTATTAAAACAAAGAAAGAGTATTTTTTCAAAGTAAATTTTATAGGGATAATAATCATGATATATGATTCCAGTTATGAACAATTAAAAGAATTGGTAAAAGATAAGAAATTTCCCTTGGTTCTATGCGATCTTGATGCATTTACTCACAACTTGAATCTCGTGGGAACTTCTTTGAGAAAGTTTAATAGAAAATTACGTCTTTGTACAAAATCCGTTCGCGTACCCGATTTAGTAATGAAAGTAGCAAAAGAGGATTTTGTGAGCGGCCTTTTCACCTATAATTCGGCAGAAACCCTTTTTTACGCAGAGAAGTATGGAATAAAGGATATCCTCTGTGGCTATCCCGTGAGTTCAAAGGTGGATGCGAATGAATTGAGTCAAGCTGCCAAAATAGAGGGCACGAAGATATCCGTCATGGCCGATTGTATTTATCATCTGGACTTATTAAATGAAGCAGCAAAAAATAATGGCGTCGAATTTAACATTGTATTAGAAATTGACGTGGCCGATAGCTTTCTTGGAACCAACGTGGGGGTGCTTCGAAGTCCCTTGAGAGAACCCGAACAAGTTGTTCAAATGGCACGCGAAGTAGAAAAGAGAGATCATTTGAAATTTGGAGGAATCATGGGGTATGAGGCCCAAAATGCCTCAATTGGAGATGATAAATACTTATATCGATATTTAAAAAAGAGATCGAGACCCCGGGTTGATGAGCGTCGGGCTAACATTGTAAAAGCACTACAGGACAATGGATTTAACCCGGATATTGTCAACGGTGGGGGTTCGGGTTGTTTTCAAGAAACTGCAGTAGATCCCACGATTACGGAAATTGGAATAGGTTCTCTCTTGTTTAAATCACACATCTTTGATCCTATAGAATCCTTGAAGGATTTCATTCCTTCCTTATTTTTTGTCATCCAAATCGTGAGAAAACCGCGAAAAGATTATGTAACGGCATTTTCAGGGGGATATGTGAGTTCTGGAGTAAAAGCACAGCCCATGGTCTTTTTGCCTCGTGGAATAACTCCCACAAAAAGAGAAGGATTTGGAGAGGTGCAGAGTCCTTTCAAGTATGATCCCAAAAAATTAACCTTAAATTTAGGAGATCCTATTTTTTGCAGATTTGGAAAAGCAGGAGAACCACTCGAACGATTCAACGAAGTGCATGTTTATTCTGATGAAAAATTGATTGGAGATTCTTATTTAACCTATCGGGGATTCGGCAAGCGTTTCTCTTAAATTGTCATGAATTTAACTCTTGCATCCATTTTTTTTCTCATGCCCAAAATATAAAAATACCTAAAGGTTTACAAATTACAAAACAGTTTTATTCGAAAATAAAGGGAGAAGTGAGTATATAATGGCAAATTTGGAAAAATATGATATTGACTGGTCCCAATACTTTTCTATTGACCCTCAGAAAAATGAAATGGTCAAGCGAAATTTTGGAGCCGAAAAAATATATGGAATGGGTCTCATGCCCGTGAGGGGTCCCTCGGGATTTAGAAAATTGGATTATGAATTTGCAGAAAAAAAGTTAAATGTAAAAGAAATTCTGGATAAATTAGAGGAATGTCATTTTAATATTTTAGGGTTGGTTATTAAGGATACGGATGGAGCATGTACTTGGGACACGAAAGTAGGCTGGAATCCCATCAATCGAGACCTCTTGGGCGAATTCTGCGATGCAACCGCTGATAGAAACATTGCTCTCATCGTTTCTTTTACCAGCATGAATGATGCTTATCAAGGTAACCAGCATCCCGATCGGGTAAGCGTGCACGGAAAAGATGGAAAACATCTCGGAAAGGAGTATAAGAAAGGAGATATTTCCACTCATGATGAGGGAGAAATGAGGATTGATTTACCTGAGGGGATATCTCTCGCCGAATATCAGAAAAAAATTCCGTTCCTAACGGGAAAAATTGATGAAAAAATAGGAAAATCGAGAGGCGCCCGAGGGAAGGGTTATATCCCTCAAACGAGCTTCATGTGTCCCAATTCCGAGCACGTGGATTATCTCTTGGAGCTTGCCAAGGAAGTGGTGAAAAATTATCCCATAAGAGCATTTTTTGCAGATTACATCCGATATGATGGAGAATTTACAGATTTATGCACCTGTTCTCGCTGCATGAGTGCATTCAAAAAGGAGCAGGGTGAAAATGCTCGAGTTCTTTCGGGAGGTCATTGGTTGAATTTTAGAGAAAATACCATCGTGAAATATGCAAAGAAATTACATGAGGCTATAAAAAGTCAAAACCAAAATTGCGTTTCGGGATGGTTTTGTCTTCCGGGACCAAAAAATATGTTTACAAGGAAGAGAATTGCTCAAAATTGGGAGAAATTATCCTCGATATTGGATATTTGCAGCCCCATGGAATATCCCTATCTGATGGGCACGAGGGACGATGGATGGTATTGGGGGAAAGTAGGGGATTTATTTTATTGGTACTTTATCCGCAACATGAAAAAAAGAGCGCATGAGATAAAAAGTTCCTCGTTAGCAATCGTCAATTCGGTAGAATGCAATAGTCAAGAAATGCTAAAGCAGATGAAAGGATTTGATTTTGGTTTGGGGGTAGCGCTCTTTAAATATTATGGCACGACAGACGCTCAATGGAAGGCGCTCAAGAAGTATGCTGAAGAATATCTTGGTTTAGATTCCTTAAAAATGAAATAGGGTTCTTTTTTAACCCCAATCACTCCTATATCCTGTACCTCCCCGGGGCCAATTGAATACAATAGCTTCTTCCGGGCAGATATAGGAGCAACACATGCATTCCATGCAATAATCCAAGCTTTTTATCTCTGCTTTTTTATCTTTAATCTGATAACAACCACCTAAGCAGACTTTAACGCAATTCCCGCATCCCGTGCATTTTTCCTTTATAATTTTTATGAAATCCCCGGTTCCTTCAATCCATTCTACTCCCGGATATTCTTTACTAATTCTTACCATTTTAAATATCTCCTCCATGCATGATACCATTAAATAGTTCAGGATCAGCTATCTTTGTAAAACTTACAATTTTCTTACTCAATTTTTCTGAAAGGGGATTGAATACCCATAAAAGACCTTTATAACCCGGTTCCAGCAAGGGTAAGGAAAGTCTCATCAAGTGATTTGCAGAATTAACAATCGAGACAATAACTTTTTTCGCGAAATTCGATAAGAATCTTGACATCCCTCTCATCAAGTTATTCATTAATTTAATACCTAAATCGAATAATTTTTCACTTAAGGTAAAATCATGAGAAGCCTTTCTTTTAATAATTCCAGCAAGTGTTCGTTTCTCAGAATAATCATAAGCCTCACTAACCCAATTCTGATAATAGCGAAAAAACATTTTGATCCAGATGGTTAACATCCTTGGGTTTTGATTCAAATAGAAAAGCATCATCTTTAATAATGGAGTTGCAACGTGTGTCATGGCACCTAATCCCCAGCCATTATGGACGTATCTTTTTAATAATTTTTTGCTCCGTTTCTCTTGTGCATCTCGTAAATTATAACGATTCGTGCCCGAAATGGACCACTGAATGAGAGGATGGGACTTGATCTTTTTCTCATATTTTTTTAAAAAGGATTTCGTTAGATCATTTTTCTTGATTGCTTCTATCGCAACATCTGCAGCTATTTCCGCGGAAAACCATGCCGCAGGAACTCCATCACATAATTCCGTGCTCTCTAATCCTGCGACATCCCCAATTAATAAGATGCCATTTCCGTGATTTGCCATGTTGCGCAAATTGGGGTTTAATCCTACAAAAATCTCAAATCCTTCCCACATTCTTGCTCTTAACTTAACCCGAGGCGCAACAAGCTCTTTCCATTGAGGAAATTTAGTAGTGATATTATGATGGTAGAGATCAAACGTCTTTTTCATGTTAGGAACTTTTCCATCTCTCAGCCTCAAGCATTGATCTTGCATGAAATGCAAGCTTTCTCTATAAGGCCATACCATCAACCCATTTCCATATCCTAAGGGAGGAGCTATTTTTTGTTCGTCCCAACCCCAGCAGAACCACACGGAATACCCAAATATTCGATCCACTAAAGATTTAGGCATTTCATAATCGTAGGCATCCGCTAATGAAATTGTTTCAGGAGGATATCTTTCCCGTATCCCCGCTTTCGTTGCTAATACACCTTGAGATCCTTCGGCATCAATCAGTATTTTACATTTTATCCTCTCTCCTTTATCCGTGATGATCCCGACGATTTGCTCGCCTTGCTTGATAACATTTATGACAGTTACTGAAGTTCTAAGAATTACTCCCGCATCCATTGCTTTATTCGCCTCCCATTGACAAAATGGCTTGCAATACGTATTAAATCCGAATGCAATCACTGGAGACAAGGGCCTTGGAATTTTCAGGGTGTTATCTACTTTAATATCTCCCTTTTCAATATCTCGAATAATGTAATTCACTATGCCATCTACTGGTCTTTCAAAGGGAGGATTTCCATTACGAATGAAGGAGGGTCCAAATAAAAAGCCATATAGTGGTATCGTGAGCCCCGAAATAACTTTTTCTCCCACTTGCTCGGATCGCTCCAGCATTAAGGTTCGTAATCCTGCCTCTGCACACTTTTTAGCCGCTACGGGACCACCGAATCCTGCACCTACAACAATAACATCAAATTCCTCGTTGAAATTTATTTCATTCATTATCTATCCCAGTTAGATAACTTTTTCATTCGAACTTTAATTTTTAACTTAATTAAAGTATAGATTAATTTTTTCCCTTAATTAATGTTTTCAAAAAAGGAGAATTTGTAAAAAAAAAGGGTTTAAGCCATATCAATAGAAACAGTGACTGCCGCATTCACCATGATCATTTGATCGGATTTATCTCCTAATTCGGGAATCTTTACTCCTTGGGCAATTAACCCTCCCTGCACGACTTCCAAAGATTTTTCACCAAAAGGAATCGCTTTAAGTACTTTTTTCTCACTTATTTTGTCCGGAAAAGGAACTCCAAGTTTTACATGAACTTTCATGCGAATGAGATCCTTTGGCTCTTTCAATTCACAAATATCAAATAAACCGACCAGACAATTATTAGAAATCGCATTTTTTATGGCTTTCATGGCGGCATTGGTACAGTCATCATCATGACCGTGTTGATCCACCCCAAAACCAAGTTGGACTATATATTTTTTTTCCATTTTGTTATCACTTACAACTCTTTTTTGAACAATATATATTCTAATTCTGTTAAATTTAACAAAAATTTTTATTTTGCTATTAATACTAAATGAAATAGAATCTTAAACTATAATGATTATTTTATAGCCTCATTACATGAAAGACTCTATTAATTAATATCATTTTAATATAAATAGTGTGAAGACAAAATGAAAGAAGAAACCAGATCCACATTATATCACGACAAGATCGCAGAAGAATATGAATCCTCGCATTCCCAACCTTATTGGCAACTCTACTTTGAAGTGACGTGGCATTTTCTCAAGAAATATCTCCCACCTAATAAAAATGCAAAAATTCTTGATGCTGGTGGGGGGACAGGATATTGGTCTCGCAAATTAGCAACACTAGGGTACGATTTAATTTGCACTGATATTGCCCGGAACATGCTGGAGGTCGGGAAAAGGTTAGCAAAAGCAGAAAACTTGGAAGATAAAATCTTATTCCACCATGCTGATATCCTGGATATGAAGGAATATGAGGAAAATTCTTTTGATATGGTCATTGCCCAAGGAGATTCAGTCGGATATTGTGGTAATTCCCTACAAGCCCTCAAGGAATTGGCAAGAGTGGTTAAAAAAGGAGGGCACGTGGCTGTATCGATTGATAGCTTTTATGCAAGAGTGGGTATTTTATTAGCGATGAAGGAATATACCCAATTGGATAAATTATTGAAGACGCACATCTCTGATTTTACCGATGGTTTTCCACAATATAATTTTACCGTGGAAGAGCTCAAGCTAATGTTTGAAAAAAATGGCTTGCAAGTCCTTGAGGTAATCGGTAAACCTGTTTTTGAAAACTTCATTCCACGAGAAAAGATCAATGAACTTTTATCGGATGAAGATTTCTTTAGAAAAATACTGGAAATTGAGCTCAAATTCAATAATCAATCGTCAATTATTGGGTTAAGTGGACATCTTCAAATGATCGGTAAAAAATAGTCTCTTCGGAATAGCAACTTTTGGATAAGATTCAGATTTTATTCATTTTTAATGAAAAAGGGCATGGTTTGATTAAGAACTATAAAAGAAAGATTTTAAAAAACCTAAAGGATAAATATATCTAATAAGTATGGGGTTGTATGATGGAAAAAGTTAAAATTAAGGTCGGGATTATAGGATCGGGTTTTATCGCTGAACATCATGCTCATTCATATTCTCTCTTACCAAATGTGGAAATACTAGGAGTTGCTTCTCTTAAAACTGAAGAAGCTAAAATTTTGATGAAAAAGTATGGAATTCCGGGGGAACCCCTTGAAAACTATGAAGATCTCCTTAAATTGGATTGTGACGTGATTTCTGCCTGCATACCAAATTTTTTACACGAAAAAATATGCTTGGACGTGTTAAATTCAGGAAAACATGTATTGGTTGAAAAGCCCTTGGCAAGAACCGTGGAAGAGGGATTGAACATGATCGATGCGGAAAAATCTTCAGGTAAACAGATCTTTTATTGTGAAAATAACATGTATGCCCCCTCTTTTTCAAAAGTTAAACAAGTGATAGAAGAAGGTGCCATCGGCACGATTTATATGGGAAGAGGCAAGGAGCAGCATTCGGGACCGCATTCTGAATGGTTTTATAAGCATGACATGGCGGGGGGAGGTGCGTTGTTAGATCTGGGAATCCATGATATTGCGTGCCTGGTATGGTATCTTGGATGTAACGTGAAGGAAGCTTTTTGCCAAACCAAAACCATCATTCCAAACAGGGCTGACTTTGGACGTTGCGAGGTGGAGGATAATGCAGTGGGCATATTATACTTTGAAAATGATGCTCAAGTTATCATTGAAGAATCTTGGACCGCTCCTGGAGGATATGATATGAGATTCGAACTATTTGGTACTGATGGGCAAATCAAAGTAGCCCCTACCTTTAGTAACTTAGTCAGTGTTTATAGTGAAAAAGGGTATGGTTATGCTGTAGAAAAGGCAGGCACTACCAAGGGATGGACTTTTCCCGTCCCTGAAGAATCGTGGAGTTTTGGATATCCTCAAGAAGTAAAGCATTTCATGGAATGCATTCTTACGAAGAAAAGACCTCTCACGGACGGAAAGTATGGGCTTAAAATACTCAATATTATAGAGACCATGTATAAAAGTGCTGAGTCGGGGAAATTGGAAGAAGTGAAAGAATTATAATAAATACTACTTACTGATCACGTTCTACTTTTTCATGCTAAGTATTTACCATGGATTGGAAAGAAAGTAAGAAAGAATAAAAAAAAATATAATTTTATTTTTACTACTAATATTTTTTAATAGGGAAGATTATCACTTTTTTAGTGATTCTATGAATTTAGCTACCCCATTTAGCTTGTCTCTTGAAGCCAAAAGCATCTCATGAGGAAACTCCACGCTTCGGGAATAAATGTCTGATACGATCGGAAAATTTTTATCCTCACTTTTAGAGTGTCCCCAGTTCGCGGAGCTATAATCTATTCCCTTGCGCAAATCCACGTTTTTAAAGCAATCTAATCCGTGCAAGGGGGGATAACAATCATCTGTTGGAATTCCATTAGCATTTAAAGTATCATAAAAATCTAATTTAGTTAGATTTCCAAATTTTTCCGGTTCAAACACGAAAGGATATATGTACCACCCTAATTCCGTAGTGCCCGGAGTTGGTTTCATTACCCGAATTCCGTCTATGGCATTCAATTTTTCCATGAGATAATTAGCATTTTGATTCCTTAACTCATGTTGGGAGGGAAACTTTTTTAATTGAGCATTCAACACGGCGGCTTGATATTCGCTCATTCTAAAATTAGAACCGTATCTGAAATGGTCGTAAAAATAAGCATCTTTGTTTCTTCCACAATCTGAAATAGAGTAGATTGAATCCGCGAGATCCCCATCATTTACAATAATAGCTCCTCCTTCTCCCGCCGTCAGTACCTTCGAAGCTTGAAAGCTGAACGTGCCTGCGTGCCCCCAATTTCCCGCTCGTTTTCCCTTGTATCTCGAACCATGAGCGTGAGAGCAATCTTCCACGACTTTCAGATCATGGGCACTTGCAATTTCCATTAATTTATCCATTTCAACGCAATTCCCTCCTAAATGTACTGGGACAATTGCTTTTGTCCTTTTAGTGATCAATTCTTCCACCTTATTGACATTCATGACAAAAGTTTCTGGGTCTATGTCGACAAAAATTGGTACGGCATTAGTAGCGACTACTGCAGAAGCAGAAGCTACAAAGGTATAATCCGATACTAATACTTCATCTCCCCATCCTATATTTAAAGCTAATAATGCTGCTTCAATAGCAACCGTGCCATTAAACACGGCAATACAATGCTTAGCTTCTTGAAAGTTAGCAAAATCTTCTTGAAATTTCCACACGTTCTCTCCTTTATGTACGGAAGGAGATCCGCACCACCAATTTTCCGAAGTAATCACCGTCTTTAAAGCTTCAACCTCAGAATCATCATACATGGGCCATTTTGGAAAATTTTCCTTTGCTTTTTGTTCAAATGCCATTTAATTCACTTTTCTTTAGTTATGATATAGACAGAAATTTTTTGAGTTTTAATGGATATATTCAATTAAAATTGATAAAATTATTTGTTGTTTTAAATTCATTTGAGCCATAATTACTATCGAGTAGCATCTTCATGACCGTTATAAATCGTAAGACAATAGCCAATTACTTGGGAAATTATTTAGCCGATTACCTAAAAGAAGGAGGAGCAGACTTTACCCCGAATGTAATTGAAGCTATGATTGAGATACCTCCTTCGGAAATAAGTTCGACCTATGCCTTTCCGTGTTATAGATTGGCAAAGATAAAAAGGAAAAGCCCTCAAATAATAGCTGAAGAAATAAAAGGTATCTTAAAACTTCCCGATTGGTTGTCAAAAGTTGAGGCAGAAGGACCTTATCTCAATCTAACCATAAAACCTGGAGCTGTTTTAGAAAATATCATGAATTCTAAAGAAACCTATGGATTAATCGGAAAAAAGTTAGATAAAGCTTTCGCCCATCCCTTGAGGATCGTAATAGAATATCCTGCTCCAAATACCAATAAGCCCCTTCATTTAGGACATGTAAGAAACATGCTTATTGGAAGATCCTTGGCAAATCTTTTAAGATATTATGGACATGAGGTTTTCGAGGTGAATTTATATAATGATCGGGGAATTCATATTTGCAAGAGCATGTTGGCATATAAAAAGTGGGGGAAAGATCTCAAACCAAAAAATATAAAGCCCGATCATTTTGTGGGGGAATTTTACGTGAAATACTCCGAGATGGAGAATGAAAATAAGGAATTGGAGGAAGAGCTTCGAGAAATGTTAAGGGCATGGGAAGAAAATGATCCTGAAACACGTAAACTGTGGAAAAAACTAAATTCATGGGCAATGGAAGGATTCAAGGAAACTTTTGATAAATTTGATATTAAATTTAATAAGGAATACTTCGAATCGGATTATTACCAACTGGGGAGAGAATTAATTTTAAATGGATTGGAAGAGGGAATATTCAAAAAGGAAAAAGACGGTGCAATTATCGCCCCCTTGGAAAAAACTCACAACCTGCCCAATAAGATATTACTTAGGGCTGATGGTACCTCGATTTACATCACTCAAGATATTTACCTCGCTTTCCTAAAGAAAAAGGATTTCAACTACGATCGTTCCATTTATGTAGTGGGTAATGAACAAGATCTTTATTTCAAACAATTATTCGCCGTGTTAGATCTGATGGGGTTTACCGAAGATAAATATCATCTTTCCTATGGAATGATTTACCTCCCGGAAGGGAAGATGAAAAGTAGGGAAGGAACGGTGGTCGATGCGGATGAGCTCGTGAGTGAGATGCACGTGCTTGCGCTAAATGAGATTAATCAACGATATCCAACTTTATTGAAAGCCGAAAAGGAGCAAAGAGCAAGGATAATTGGGATGGCAGCATTAGCATTTTTTATTTTAAAATATAATCCTAAATCGGATTTAATTTTCGATCCCAAAGAAAGTATTTCTTTTGAAGGAGAGACAGGTCCCTACATACAATATTGCTATGCTCGCATCGAATCGATTATTTCCAAGTCCCACGAAAAGATCGCATTAAAAGCTAATTTTGAGCTAATTGAGCACGAAAAAGAACGCTTGTTGATCAATCAACTCAATTACTTTCCCGAAATAATTGAAAAAGTTATCACGTCGTACGATCTCCATTTAATTCCCCAATATCTCTTGAGCTTATGTCAAACATTCAACTCTTTTTATGCGTTTTGTCCCGTAATTTCGGACAATAAGGAATTAGAAAAAACTCGATTGGTTTTGATCAAATGCGTTCAAATAGTTATCGAAATTGGATTAAAAATTTTAGGAATTAAAACTTTAAAAGAAATGTGAAACATGGAGAAGGAATATACCCATGACCTTTTTTGATTTTGGAGAAATAATTGATAATGAGACCACTGAATTTGTGGTGTTTGGGATTCCATGGGACTTTTTAACTTCGACTCCCATTGCTAATTCTGCCATCGCACCGCAAAAAATACGAGAAGTCACGAGCTATTTGGCTTTGAGCACGGAATTAGGTGTTAAAATTCCTGATTTGAAGGTAGTGGATATAGGAGATATATCCATAGTTCAAGCGGATGTGAAGGGAAACTTGAAGAATATAGGCGATTTTATTTCCAATATTTATCTGCAAAAGAAGGATGTAATTCTTGTGATGATGGGGGGGGATCATTTTTGCACTTATCCCGTGGTTAAAGCGGTAGTAGATCATCTCACCTCTAAGGAACAGTTTGGAGTGTTAGTTTTTGACGCCCATTTAGATTTTTATGAACAATGGGACAAGGGAACCTATTCCCACGCCACAGTTTCTCATCGCATTCTTGATCTCAATTATATTAATAATAAAAACCTTTTAATCGTAGGCACTAGAGATGTAGACTTTCCGGAATTGGAACTGGCCCATGAAGAACAGCTAAAATTCTTTCCTGCTCACGAACTCATTGAAAAAGGATTGAACCAATATATCCATGATATCGTGGAATTCTATCAAGAAAACAAGATAACGGATTTATATGTATCAATCGATATAGACGTGCTGGATCCGTCGATTGCCCCTGCGACGGGTTATGCCATCCCCGGTGGTTTTACTTATCGAGAATTTTGGGTAATGTTAAAAATCCTTTCAGAAAATTTCAATGTGATTGGGTTTGATTTGGTTGAAACTTCTCCCAATTTGGACTTGCCAAACCTGATTACCTCAAATTTATCTGCCAAATTGATCATTGAATTTATTAGTTTTATAAAAAATAATAAATAAATATTTTTTATGCAATATGGATGAAAGAAATTTTAAAAGCCAATTTAAAAATGTAAATCAGTTTAAAATTAGTAAGAGTTCCTCGATCATTGAATTAATAGAGAATTTAAAAGATACTGGTTTCAACGCAAAAAGGTTGGCACTTGGTTGTGAAATCTACAAACAAATGATTGAGGACAAAGAGTGTGTCAAATTCTTTGGGCTTGCTGGCGCACTTGTACCCGCCGGAATGCAAGGTATATTACATGATTTTATGGAAGCGGAATTTGTAGATGTCTTGGTCACTACTGGAGCAAATTTAACTCACGATATCGCAGAGACCCTAGGATACCATCACTTGCAAGGTGCACTTAAAGCTGAAGATTTTAATGATCGCGAATTGCATGAAGAAGAGATGAATAGAATATACGATGTTTTTCTCCCTAACAATGCTTATGAAGGAATAGAAAACTTTATTGCTCAACTGCCCATTGAAAATAGGCAAATGACCGTTAGCTCCTTTCTAAAACTAATTGGAGATAATCTTCCTACCAATGAAAATTCACTCTTAAAAATTTGTGCTGAAAAAAGCATCCCTATTTTTTGCCCTGCTTTCACGGACTCCGGATTAGCCTTACAAGTTGGATTTCATCATCCTGATTTGAATTTAAATCACGTTAAGGACATGCTAAAAATGGTAGATTTAGCTTGGGAAGCTAAAAAAGCGGGAATATGCATCGTGGGAGGGGGAGTCCCTAAGAATTTTATCATGCAATCCCTGCAATTCTGTCCAAATTCTGCATCTTATGCCATTCAAATCACCATGGATCGACCCGAGCCGGGAGGACTCAGTGGAGCCACCTTGAGAGAAGCTATTTCTTGGGGAAAGGTAAATGAAACAGCAAAATATTCTACCGTCATTACTGATGCAACTATTGCCCTACCATTAATCTTATGGTATTTAAAGCAATGTTTCAATAAATGAAAATCAGATATAAAAGAGAGATTAATAAAATACTCTTCTTACCTTTTGATCGAGAGTTAATACATCCGTTCCAAAGGACTCGTCAATTTTTGATTTAAAGGATTGTAATCTTGTAATTTCAGCTAAACTGGTACCCTCGTATTGCTCTTTAAATTGGCGTAATATTTTTATTAAGGGAGGTTGAATGACTCTATGAACCAAGTTATCCAAGTTTTTCTCTTCCCTGTCCAAAATGGCATAAGCCATGAGATCTTCGGGCCCCCGCTCTTTTTCGGAGATAATAGTATCTCGTATAAATGAAATGACAAATCGCTTACCTTCAAAATATTCCATGTTGTTTTGTTCAAAGGTATTCTCTGCAAACTGCAGGAGTGCAGTTAAAAGGGCGCTTCTTAAATCCGTGTCAATTTTATCATTAGCTGTCTGATGGTAACTTGAAGACACCAGAGTGAATCCACGGAATAATATTCCCGCTTCTCTAACAACCATGCATTAATTCCTTTTTAGAAAATCATTCACAGATATATAGTGGTAATTAATACATGGGAATTCAATGTATTAAACTTATTTCCTTTAACCAATTATTATAAAAGTGCTTCCACCTAATCAGATCCCAAGTTGGTTGTCGTTTAAAGGTTTTTAATAAAGGGGCATATAATTCGATATAATCTGTTAATAAATCCTTTTTAGTATAATCTCTTGAAGGTTTTTCGGGAACAGAAGTTTTCATGGGATTCATCTCGAGTTTCCACCACGATTTTATAAATTCGGTACCAAATTTTTGTTCATAATAAGGCATGTTCTCATAAACAAACACATTCGGATAATTTGAAAAAAGAGAGGGAGAGATTTGGATATTTTCGTGAAGAGCGTATTTTTCAGTGAATTCTACGGTCTTTTCGAAGGTATTATGATCTTCTCCGGGAAATCCACATAAAAGATTCAACCTGCAATGAATTTCATTATCAGTTTTATACGCATTCAAGATTTTCGCCATCCCTTCGATATATTCCTGGGGATGATCCGTTTTATGCATTTCTTGGAGTAATTGTTTACTCGCAGACTCAAATCCAAATCCTATTATCATGTTGCATTTCTTGCATTTCTCTAATGCTGGAAGATCTTGAGACAGATTTTCAACTCTACATTGACAAGAAAAAAGAAATTTATCCTGGAGTTGGTTTTGAAGGATGTAATCCAAGACCTTGTCATTGATAGCAACTCTATCGAAACTTTGATCTGCAAATCCAATTTTAGGAAGGTTCGGATTAATATTCTCTACAATGGAACATAATTTTTGAAAATGGGATTCGAAAGTCTCGTATCTATAGCTTCTAAAGGGATAATTTTTAGCGCAGAATGCACATTGATAAGGGCATCCACGAGACATGTAAAATTCAAACTTATATTTATTCTTCTCGGGATATTTATCCAAATATAACTCATAATCAGGAAAGGGTAAAGTGTTCACATCCACCAATTCTTTTGAGCATAATATTTCGGGATTTTTTTTCTCATGTGTTTTATGGTGTGATGAAGATTTTAAAAGGTTTAATAAAATTAATTCTCCTTCGCCTTGTATTATAAAGTCAAAAGGAGAATTTAAATAGTTGAAATCTTCGGGGACCGCACTAGGATGATAACCCCCTACCACGAGAGTAACCTCGGGAAAATTCATTCTTATGATTTTTCCGATCTGGATGGTTTGAAGATATTGAAAACTGGTATAGCAATTGATTCCCACGTAATTATATTCTTGCATGTTCTCTCTTTCTAATACTTTGAGTAAGGAACGTTCAAAATCATGCAAATTGATTTTATTTCCTGACAGATTAGCATCTTTTTCACGTTCTACCCGTACATCGAGGATTTGCGATTGGATGTTGGCTCGTTCCCGCAAGAAAGAAGATAATTGAAGGGTTCCGAGAGGAAGATCGTTGAAATATAACCTTTCTTGGTATTCTTCAATATAAAAGAATCCCGGAATCAAGAATAAGACTTTTTTTTCCTTATTATTCATGACTGCTCAATTTATTATTAAATTTAAAGAATAAAAACAATGTGTTATGTGTGATTTAGGATATTTCAAAACCCATCAGATTAATATGGGGGGAAATTAATTCCAAATAAATTTTTCCTCACCTTTTCTCATCGTCTCTCTTTAGAGGGAAGATCATAAAACGCCTAATTAACTGTTAAAAAGGATTTCTTTATTAAAATGATAAGATGAATAACCATCATGAAATCAATCAAACAACTTTTTGCAGAGCATGAGAAAACTTTCAGCGCTTTGGATGCAAAAGGGCTAGCACAATTCTTTGCAGGCAACTGCGGAAAAACAAGCAAATCCGATATGGTGGTATTAAAATATATTAGGAAGACCATTGAAAATCATGAAGGATAAAATCCTCTAGTTTTAAAATGATTTTTTCCAAGACTTTCTTTTTAAAATTGATACGGTTCGCTTTTATGACATGTTTATCAACCACGGTCTCCTTATCAGAAGAATACCCGATATAAACCAATCCAACTGGCTTTTGAGGAGTGCCTCCCGTGGGCCCTGCAATTCCGGTGATACCTATTCCCACAGTTACCCTCGCTGTTTCCCGGACATTTTTTGCCAGTTGAAATGCCACGGTTTCTGATACTGCTCCATTTCTTTCCAAACCAGCGGGATCCACATTTAATACCTCAATTTTTGCTTGGTTGCTATAACATACAATGCCTCGCTCGAAAACTTTTGAAGCTCCTGAAATGTTAGTGATGATATGGCTGATAAAGCCGCCCGTACACGATTCAGCTAATGCAATCCATGCTTTTTTTTCCGTGAAGATCTTTAAAATATTTTCTATTTTTTTTAAATAATTCATGGTCGCTTACTTTCTAAAAAATTATATCTGATTATTATAAAAAAAAGATATGTTTAAAATCTTTAATTAGAAAAAGAATCCTAATTAAATTGGTTTTCAAATCAAGTATTTAATTAGGAAAAGGAAAAAATAGTTTTATTAACACCCCACTTTTTGAATGGAAAAAAATTACGTTAAAGTGGGAAGAGAAGCAGTTTCTCTTAAGGTTTTTTCGGCTCTTTCCTTTTTCCTCTGACTAAAACTGATAATTTTGGCTAACATCTCAGATTTTTTTATGGAATTATTCATTTCCACCTTTTCCAGAATATATCTCTCGCGTACTGCATTATTATATATTTCTTCTCCTTTATCTGTTCGTATTAAAGCAGTCGTGTAGTTATCTCGAGATCCTAATCCGCCAAAAGATAGATCTGCATAGACGTTCGAAAAGTCAGGACACCCAAAACAAGCAGGTCTTACAAACTCGTTTAGTTCGTTAAAATCTATTTTTACCTCTTGCCTATCTTTGAGTTTTAGAATAACTTGTTCTTTTATATTCATTTTTTCCACGTTGTCAAATGTAAAATGGAACTTTTCTTCCATTTTTCTTCGATCTTCATTGTCAAAAGAAAAATTTAAATTACAAAATAGTCCCAAGGTGTATTTAATTACATGAGCAGGAAGAATGCTAAGCTCTTGCATTTTTCGTATGGAATGAATTTGACAAGGGGTGCCAACCACTGCAATGTTCATCATATCTGAATGAGGAATAGATTTTAATTTTGTGATTGTTGGGATGAAGGTATTATATTTTTCGAGTTCTACAACTTGGCTGGTAAAATCATAATGAGATCCTGCCGCCTCTAATAACTCTTCTTTTGAAGTTGCAAAAAAAGGAACTCTACTAAAAGGACCATTTTTCTTGCTAACAATGGCGCCATTTATCAAGTCATGGTCTAATAGATATAGCAATATTGCAGTAACAATTCCCCCATCGGTAGCTTCCGCCTTGATTTCTTTAAAGATCGCCTGACTTGATACGACTTTTTTCCAATTTCCAATCGGTGGTTTATATTTATATTTTCGATTTAACTCTTCGTTTAATACGTGAGTTTGGGGACACACCAAATAGCATATCCCGCAATGCAAGCAATTCTCTTTATTTGCATATTTTGGAGGGCCCTTTTCGGACAATTCGATTGCTTTGATATCCGAGGCAGAGCAAAAACTTACACAACCACCACATTCCCCACACAATCCTTTTTCATGAACATCTGTGATCAAATCTTCAAAAGATTTGGGCCGGATTTCTTCCGGTAGTATATTTTCCAAGTCTTCTTTCATTTTTTTTCAATCACTTTATTTTTAATTTATTTAATATTCGTTCGGTATTTTCTTTAATTCGGCTAAGGAAAAGACCGGACCATCAACACACACGAATTTATTTCCAATATTGCATCGTCCGCACTTACCAATTCCACATTTCATTCTCATTTCTAAGGAATTTAGAATTTGATCATCTTTGAATCTTAATTCCTCTAGCACGGTTATCGTTGTTTTTATCATTATAGGTGGGCCACACACGATAGCTACGGAATTCTCGGGCGAAGGAGCCACTTCCTTGACCACGGGTGCGACATATCCCACCTTTTTTGTCCATCCCTTTTCTTCCTGATCTATAGTCAAGATCAAGTTAATATCGTCTCGTTTTTCCCATTGTGCCAAATCTTGCTTGTATAATACTTCTCCAGAATTTCGATTCCCATAAATTACGGTCAACTCCTCATAGGAAGCTCTATTTTTCTCGTCTAAAATGTACCATATGAGGGAACGAAGGGTGGAGAAAGCAAACCCTCCTCCAATAATTGTTATGTTCTTGCCTTTCATTTTCTCCACGGGCCATCCATTCCCCAAGGGTCCTCTTATGCCCAATATGTTACCTGATTCGCAATCATGAATTGCTTGGGTTACCGTACCCATTTTCTTAATCGTGAATTTAATTGAACCCTCTTCGGTTGGAGAAGAGGCGATTCCTATTGGACATTCTCCCGTTCCTAAAAGACTCAATTCGGCAAACTGTCCGGGTACGTAATTAAAACTCTTGAGATCTTCCTCCTTTTTAAAAACCAACTCAAATGTTTTGATATCATTCAATTCATTTTCTGAAGTTATAGATACTATTTTCGTTAACACGGGCACATACACGCTAAGCAACCGTTATCTCCTCCATTTTTTCTTTTTCTTCTATATTTTTAAAATTTTTTATTATTTTCCTTATATCATTATTTGCGGGACACAATTCTATACATCTTCCGCACCCAACGCATCCGATCATCCCATAATTCTTAGGATAATAACAATATTTATGTAATATTCTATTTCTACAGCGTTCTAATTTTTTGGGACGAGGATTATGACCGCTCGTGTGAAGCGTGTACAATTTAAACTGACATGTATCCCACATTCTAATCCGCCGTCCTCGATTGGTGTACTCATCTTTTTCATCTATTACATCGAAACAATGACATGTGGGACATAAATAAGCACAAGTTCCACAACTTAAACATGCTTCACTAATTTTTTTCCAAATGGGATGATTGAAGTTTTCATCTAAAATTCTGGGGATATCTTCCAGTTCTAATTTCGTGATCATTCCCTCTGCCTGCCTGGCTAACTCGGATGCTTTTTCAAGATCTTCTTTTTTTGGTTCGGAAAATTCCCGAAATGCTTCGATAAGATTTTCTCCTTTTTCTGTGATAGGTTTTACCAGAAATTTTTTCCCAAGATCAACCAGAAAAACATCACTATCTTCTTCTCGAAAGGGATGTCCTTCTAATGAAGTACAAAAACAAGTGCTTCGTGGAGTATTGCATCCCATTCCTATTAAAATAGTATTTTCCATTTTCTTTGAGAATAATTCATCCTTAAAATCCCCTTGATTGAAGAAAAAGTTCAGAAATTTTAAGGCGCGAGCATCACAAGGTCTTATTCCAAAAATAATGTTTTTCTCATCTAAATGCTTGGGTGGTTCAATTTGGATGTCATTTCCATTAATCTTAAATTCAAATAACGTTTCGATTTGGGGAAAGACTACTTCTTTGGGGGGAATTTTTGAATTTAAATACTCAAGGTCTATTTCCTCCCAAGAAGAAATGTTTTTAAAGGAGATATTTCCCGCTTCATTAACTGGAGCATAAAGATTATGCTCATTTTTCAAAAATGAAATAAAGTCTTGCATTTTATCGTTTAAAAGTATTTTTTCTCTCATTTTATAACCTCTTGTTTGTAATTAATCCTCTCCCAAAATGAATTCTTGTTTATCATTCATTTTTTGAGTCATCATTGGGGGAACTGTTTCAAGATCAACTCCTGAGACGAAATCAAACCGTCTTTTCACGATTTCTTCCAACTTTCTATTAATGAAATTTAAATTGATGCCCATGGGACAGACACTGCTACAAGCACCACAACCCACGCACCTTCCTGCTAAGTGAACTGCACGTATCAAGTGAAAGACGATGATATCTGACAACTCCGTTGCCTTTCCAAACCAAGATGGCAAATTTTGGTCCACAAAACAAAGAGTGCAATAACATAGAGGACAAGCTTCTCGACAAGCATAACACCGCGTGCAGCTCTTTAAGGCATCTTGAATGAATTTAAATTTCTCATCGGGAGTTTTTGCTTCATATTCGGAGAGATCTTCGAAAGAGTCTTCAATATTGGTCACCTCTTCCGATGCTCCTACTATATTCTCAGAAATTATGGGGGAGAGAGGAGGAGATTTTATTTTACATGTTTTGCATAAATCATTTAAATACTCTTGATAGGGAAATTCTTTCTCAATCCTATTATTTTTTACCAAGATAGTATTTTTATTGAAAGAAATACTCGTGATTTCGGAATTATTCATTTCCTTTTTTATTCTGGCTCTATTGATAATGCCATTACAAGGGATTCCAATAATTTTTACATTTTCCAGGTTGACTTGTTTCTCTACAGCAAGATGGATGATCGCCCTTGCGACGCATCCTTTTGAAATTACCCCCACCTTTATTTTAATCTCTTTTCCATCTATTACTTTAGCAGGAGGAGGCACGAGATATTTGGCCAAATTAATATAGCACGAGTTGTTCCAGACCAACTTATCGACATCACCCTCTTTATCTATGAATATGGGGGAAATACTTAAGGGTATTGTCCCTTCTGCATATCCCAATATGACATCCACCTCTTTTTCTTTCATCATCTTCCTTGCCAAATCTCTCATGTTTTTTTGAATTTCTTCATTTTCTTGCACTATTTTAGTCAATTTCTTACCACCCTTTCTTAAATTGATTATTAGGACCAATTTCTTTAATAATTTTTGTAGCTTTCGTCACTAATTGTGCAAATCGCTCTCCTTCTGCTGCTGAAGCCCACATGAAATGTACCCTCTTGGGATTTATGCCAAAAAATCCGAGTATATCATTTAATACAGCAAATCTCCTTCTAGCTACAAGATTTCCACTGATGTAATGACAATCCCCCGGATGGCAACCTGAGACTAATACTCCATCCCAGCCATCAACAAGACTTTTTATAATGAAAAAGGGATTCACCCTCCCCGAGCAAGGTACTCTAACAATTCGAATGCTAGGAGGATATTGTATGCGACTCACTCCTGCCAAATCTGCTCCCGCGTAGGAGCACCAATTACAGAGGAATGCGATAATTTTCGGTTCCCACTCCTCTTGATTTTCTATCTTTTTTTCCCGTTCTACTAAAGTTTGATCCAAGATCATAACCTCCCCTTTATCATTGCATATATTTGTTGAGATGTGAAGCCGAACACGTCTATTGCAGAGCATCGGCAATTTCCCGAACACGCCCCACATCCCTTGCATAAAGCTTGATTGACAGATGCAATCCTACCAAATCGTCTATCCTCAATCAACTCAATAGCATTGTATGCGCAATTTTCCACGCACATTCCGCAACCTGAACATCTTTCAGGAAGAACTCGAGCGACTTTTCCTTCTGTTTCGATTTCACTCTTGGAAAGAATTGTACAAGCTCTGGATACGGCAGCATTGGCTTGAGTAATAGAATCTTCAATAGTTTTTGGACAGTGTGCTAATCCTGCAACAAAAATTCCCTCCGTTGCAAAATCCACGGGACGTAGTTTCACGTGAGCTTCAAGAAAGAAATTATCATCATTTATGGGGATTTTTAAGGTCTTGGCAAGTTCTTCATTTTCTATTGCTGGTGCCTCAATTCCCGCGCTCAATACTAACAAATCCGCATTGATGAGAACTTTTCCCATCTTTGGATTTGAGACTTCTATTTTCAACTCATGATCGTTCGCGGAGACTTTAGGAGGATCTTCTTCAGAATAACGAATGAATACTACCCCTGCTTCTCTCGCTTTTCGGTAATATAACTCTTTAAATCCATAGGTTCTTATATCCCGAAAGAGAATCACCACTTCGGTGGAAGGGTTCAACTTTTTAACGAATAGGGCATTCTTTATTGCCTCAGCACAACACATCTTGCTGCAATAAGGATGTTCCTCATTTCTGGATCCCACGCATTGGATCATGACAATGGATTTTTTCTCTTTTATTTCATTTGTTCTGTTTAGCACGTATTCAAACTCAGATTGATTTATTATTCTAGCATCTTGCCCCGCCATGTATTCTTTTGGCTTATACTCGTTCGCTCCCGTCGCGACAAGAATGACCCCATGATCAAATTCCTCAATTTTTCGGTTTTTTCCATGAACTATTGTCGTTTTAAAATTTCCAATATATCCTTCTACCGCCTCGATCTCCGCTTTAGTAAAAACGTTAATGAATTCATTTGAATTCACCTCGTCTATTAAATTATTCAAGAATCCTTGCACGTCACCCCCCTCGAGGGTGGTAAAGATATTTCGGGCATGTCCTCCTAAATAATCATTTTTCTCAAGAAGATAGGTCTCGAATTCTTGCTTTGCAAAATTTAATGCCGCGATCATGCCGCTAATTCCCCCTCCAATCACTAATGCTTTAGGAGTCACTTTTAATTTAATCCTTTCTAAGGGAACAATATTTCGGGCTTTATTTACCGCCATCCTAACCAGATCCTTGGCCTTCTCCGTGGCTTCTGCGGGTCTTTCCATGTGAACCCAAGAGCATTGATCCCGGATATTTGCCATTTGAAATAAATATCTATTCAAACCCGCCTCTCGTATGGTTTCTTGAAATAAGGGTTCATGCGTCCTGGGAGTGCAAGAGGCCACAATGACCCGATTCAGATTATATTCTTTTATCTTATCTTTGATGATTTGTTGGGTATCGGCAGAACATGTATATAAATTACGATCGGCTAATACCACGTTTGGTAAGGTACTCGCATACTTAGTAACTCCCGGGACATCCACCGTCCCTCCTATATTAATTCCACAATGACAAATGAACACGCCTATTCTGGGAGGCTGTCCTGCCACAAAGATTTCGGGAGGCAGACTTTTTTCGGTAATTAAGGTACCTCTCTGTTCATATAACAAGGAATTTACGCATCCTGCTGCTGCACTCGCTTGAGTGACCGTTTCGGGAATATCTTTTGGTGAGGTAAATGCCCCACAAGCATAAATTCCAAGTCTCGTGGTCTGAACGGGATTGAATATATCGGTTTTAGCAAAATTGAACTCGTTTAATTGGATATCAAATTTATCTGCAAGAAATTTCGCATCGTGAGGTGGATTTAAGCCTACGGCTAAAACAACCAAGTTAAAAATCTCCTCCACGATCGTCCCGTCTTCTGCTTCATAAGAGAGTTTTAAATCATTTGTCTCGGAAAGTTCCTGAATCGATGAGATTCGACTTCGCACGTATCGAACACCATATTCTTTCTTAGCTCTCTCTATGTATTTATCAAAATCCTTTCCATATGCCCTGATATCCATGGAAAAAATAGTAGGATGAACTTGATGCATGTGTTCCTTGGCGATCACCGCTTCTTTCGCCGTATACATGCAACACACCGATGAGCAATACGGTTGTCCTTCTTTCAAATCTCGCGATCCAATACATTGGAGAAAAGCGATTTTGACGGGTATATCTCCATCGGAGGGTCTTAAGATCTTTCCTGAAAAAGGACCACTTGCGCTTAAAATTCTTTCGAATTCTATACTCGTCACAACATTTTTATATTTTCCATAACCTAATCTTGCGCTTTCTGAAGGCACGTATTCATCAAACCCGGGTGCTAAAACAATGGCCCCCACGTTTAAATCAATTAATTCATCCTCTCTCACATAATCCACGGCTCCTGCCTTACATACACCTTCACAAACCCCACATCCAATGCAATAATCCTTATTTATTGCATATACTAAAGGAACTGCCTGAGGATATTTCACTGAAGTTGCTTTATGTTTAGACAACCTTTCATTAAATAAATCTATCGCTTCCACGGGACATTTTTGGCCACACACTCCACATCCCGTGCATTTATCAGGGTTTATAAATAGCGATTTCTTCTTGATCTTAACCATGAAGTTCCCCACCTCTCCGGAGACATCCAGAATTTCAGCATTTATGTTTAAATCTATGTTCTGATGTCGTCCTGTTTCCACGAGCTTGGGACTGACGATGCACATGGCACAATCATTGGTAGGAAAAGTCTTATCTAATTGAGCCATCACACCACCGATACTGGTCGTGGATTCAATTAAATGCACCTTAAATCCCGCATCCCCAAGATCTAAAGCCGCCTGAGATCCTCCAATACCAGCTCCAACAACTAATACTGCACCTACATTTGTCATGATTCTTCCTCCATGATATTTGTATAAAGGGGCGTATCATCCATGATGGTGTCCATTGCGACTTGTTTCCGCCCTTGTAGAATCAATATATGATTTAATATTTCGCTGGAATCTTTTCCCAATTTCTCTGCCAAATCAATCACGGATGCTGGGTTTTTTTCTAAAGATACTAATATAAGTGCCCGGATGTATTCATTATGAATGGTACTTGACAGAATCTCGTTAAATCGTTCAATTGGAATGGTCTCTCCATATACATTAGATTCTGTAGTGATTTTTCGCTGTCTTCCAACTAAGGCACGCATTCTGTAACTGGTTGCCGCCATTTCCATTGCTTTTATTTTTTCGCGCAACCCATCACTCGACTTTTCAAGATTCAAAGGACAGGGACCCAATGATTTAATTTTATCAGTAAAAGCACTGATAATTTCTGCAAATCTATTTCCCTCGGATGCTGATACCCATTCTAACTTAATTCTATCCTCCATGTGAATTATTTTTAAAAATTGTTCCACCATGTGGAATTTCATTTCTGCTTCATAATTTCCCTCCAAATAATGGCAATCTCCCGGATGGCAACCCATCACAATAACTCCATCCAAACCTGCTTGAAATCCGTTAAAAATGAATTTTGGATCCACCCGACCACTGCACATTACCCGAATAACCCGAAGATTGGGAGGATATTGAATTCGGCTAACTCCTGCGAGATCCGCTCCCGCATACGAGCACCAATTACATAAGAAACCTAAAATTTTCGGTTCAAATGTCATGTTAGTTCTTGACCTCCAAAAGCATGAATTTCAGATAAAATCTCTTCATTCGTAAAATGCTTAATAGTTATTGCCCTTTCAGGGCAAGTGGCTGAACACATGCCACAGCCCTTACATAATGCTTCTTGAACTTGGGCAACCCCTTGATCATTCTTAACAATAGCGTTAAAAGGGCATATTCTCACGCAAAGGTTGCAACCCGTACATACTTTATCGTCCACGAAAGATACCACGCCCCCTACCATTAAGGTATCTTTCGAGAGGATAGTAGTGGCTCTCGAAACGGCGGCACTGGCTTGTGCTACACTCTCACTTATGGTTGCCGGTCCACGAGCAGTTCCGCACAAGAAAATTCCCTCGGTGGCGAAATCTATGGGTCTTAATTTAACATGAGCTTCTAAAAAGAACTTATCCGCGTTTAATGGGACTTTTAACATCTTGGCGAGCTCCTCATTTTCTTGTCTGGAAGGTACCATGCCGGTGCTAAGCACGAGCAAGTCAGCAGATAATTTGATCTCTCCCATGCGGGGAGAATTTAATGAAATTATTAATTCTTCCTTTTCTTTCTTTATTTGGGGAGGTTCATCCTCATTATAGCGGAGAAATAGGATTCCTTTTTCCCTAGCCTCCCGATAAAATTTTTCTTTAAATCCATACGTGCGGATATCTCTAAATAAAATGGTGATTTCGATATTCGGATATTTCTTTTTCACGTTTAATGCATTTTTAATTGCTTCGGAACAGCACATCCTGCTGCAATAGGGATGCTCTTCATTTCTTGACCCCACGCACTGAATCATGACCACTTTTTTCTTATTCTTTATCTCGGTAGTGGTAAACAACAAGTGTTCCAATTCTGATTGCTTGATTATTCTGGGGTCAGTCCCATAGAAATATTCATTAGGTTCAAATTCTTTCGCTCCCGTTGCAACCACGATAACCCCATGGTCAATTTCCTCATTAATTTTCCCAGAATTTTGCGTGAATATTGTCTTGAAATTTCCCACGTATCCTCCTATATCTTGTATTTCACTTCCAAGATATACCATGATTTTCTCCTCCTCTTCTACTCGTTCAATTAAAGAATTAACATATTGAGCAACATCTTGTCCTTCTAAGGTTTCATGGATCTTGAGGGCAAATCCACCTAATTGTTTACTTTTTTCTAATAAGTAAGTTTGAAATCCCTGTCCTGCAAAATCCAAAGCTGCCGTCATTCCTGCCACTCCTCCTCCAATTACGAGGGCATCATGAGTGATCTCAAGAGGCATTTCCATCAAAGGTTCCATCAATTTTACCCGTGCCACGGCCATTCGAACCAGGTCTTTAGCCTTCTCTGTAGCTTTCTCGGGTTCGTGCATGTGAACCCAAGAGCATTGATCTCGGATGTTTGTCATTTGAAATAAGTATCTATTGAGACCTACCTCTCGGATGGTTTCTTGAAATAAAGGTTCATGGGTTCTTGGGGTGCAAGATGCAACAATCACCCGATTTATCTGAAATTCTTTTATTTTCTCTTTAATTAAAGATTGCGTATCCGCAGAGCAAGTATAGAGATTTCGATCGGCTAGTACCACACTAGGCAAGGTATTAGCATATTCTACCACGGCGGGAACATCTACCGTTCCCCCAATATTGATTCCACAATGACAAATAAACACCCCGATTCGAGGTTCTTCGCTACTCACATCTATTTCTCTGGGATAATCCTTCTTGGTAATTAATGTGTGTCGAGAGCCGGAAAGGAGAGTATTTACCTTTCCTGCAGCTGCACTGGCTTCGATAACGGTTTCAGGAATATCTTTTGGTCCTGAGCAAGCCCCACATACATAAATTCCTTCCCGATTGGTACAGATGGGGGAAAGGGGTTCAGAAGCTAAGAAACCATACTCATTTAAATCAATTCCCCATTTGTCTGCAAGTACTTTGGCAGTATTGGGAGGATTCATTCCAACTGCTAAGACCACCATGTTAAAAACCTCTTCAGTGATCTCTCCCTTTTCTGTTTCATACGTTAGTTTTAAATCATTAGTACCCGCTAATTCAGTAATATTTGAAATGCGGCTCCTTACATATCTAACACCATATTCATCCTTAGCACGCTCGATGTATTTATCAAAATCCTTACCAAATGCTCTGATGTCCATGGTAAAAATGGTTGGCTCCAATAATTCCATGTGTTCTTTCGCGATCACTGCTTCTTTCGCAGTATACATGCAACACACGGAAGAACAATATTCTTGACCAAATTTAATATCTCGAGAGCCCACGCATTGTAAAAAAGCTACTTTCTTGGGGATTCTCCCATCTGAAGGACGCAGCACTTTCCCAGCATACGGACCGCTAGCACTCAATATTCTCTCAAACTGAATGCTCGTGATCACGTTCTTATATTTCCCATATCCATAATGCTTCATGCTGGTGGGCACGAATTCTTCGAATCCCGCCGCTAAAATGACGGCTCCCACGTTAATGCTAGAATTTTTATCTTGCAAATTGTAATTAATTGCTTTAGCCTTGCACACTCCCTGGCAAATTCCGCATCCAATACATTCCTCCTTATTAATGGAATAAAGTAAGGGAACTGCTTGAGGATATTTTACGGAAGCAGCTTTATTGGTGGCTAATCCTTCATTAAACAGGTCTATTGCCTCTACGGGGCATTCTTGTCCGCATACTCCGCATCCCGTGCATTTCTCAGGATCAATGTACAACGTGTGTTCGATGAGCTGTACATTAAAATTTCCTGCATTTCCTTCCACTTCTTCAATTTCTGCATTTATTTTAATTTCGATATTCGGATGCCTTCCTGCTTCCACTAATTTAGGAGAAACGATGCAAATGGCACAATCATTGGTTGGAAAAGTCTTATCTAACTGTGCCATGACTCCTCCTATGCTGGTCGTGGATTCCACTAAATATACCTTATATCCGGATTCTGCTAAATCTAGTGCAGCTTGAGATCCTCCGATACCAGCACCCACTACCATTACTGCTCCAATTTTTTCCATTTTTCATCCCTCCATGACACTAGCATATATGGGTGTATTTTCCATTATTTCCTGCATTGCGACTAAACCTCTATTTTTTAAAATAAGAATATGGGTCAAAATTTCACTAGGATCAATATTTATATCCTTAGCTAGCTCTTTTACTGATTTAGGATTGTTATTTAATGATAATACAATACGATATCGATGGTATTCATCCACGATACTGGTATTAAATACCGCTTCAAATTTTTCCTTGGGTACCTTTTCCCCATACACGTTTTCATTTTGGGTGATGGCTCTTTCTCTCCCTACCAGAGCACGCATTCTATAAGAACTGGCGGCTAATTCAATAGCTTTTAGCTTCTCTCTCATCTTTTTTTCACTTTTTTTTATCGTCACGGGCGAAGGTCCCAAATTTTTAATTTTTTCGGTAAATTCTGAAACGACTTCTGCAAATCTATTTCCCTCGGATGCCGATACCCATTCTAATCGCACTCTTTCTTCCATGTCTACCAATTTAAGAAACCTCGTTACCATGTCGAATTTCATTTCTGCTTCATAATTCCCTTCCAGATAGTGGCAATCTCCCGGATGGCATCCCATGACAATGATTCCATCAAGCCCGGACTGAAATCCGTCAAAAATGAAGGCCGGATCTACCCTTCCACTGCACATCACGCGAATAATTCTAATATTGGGTGGATATTGAATACGGCTTACTCCTGCAAGATCCGCTCCCGCGTAAGAACACCAATTGCACAAAAATCCTAAAATTTTGGGTTCGTAAGTCATGCTAATTCTTTCCCTCCACAGGCCATAATTTCGGAAATAATCTGTTCATCAGTAAAATGCTTAATAGTTAAGGCTTTTTTGGTGCAAGTAGCCACGCACGTGCCACAACCCTTGCATAAGGCTTCAATGATGATGATTTCATCATTTTCCCCTTTCTTGATGGCATTAAATGGGCAGACTTTGATACATACTTCACATCCCTTACATAATTCTTCATTCCATTCTGGCAAATAAGCGGTGGCTCCATCAACCTTTATTTTCTCATGAGATAAGATAGTTGCGGCTCTTGCAGCAGCAGAAAATCCTTGCGAAATGGCTTCTGCTATACTTACCGGCCATTTTGCAGAACCACATGTGAAAATACCATCAGTTGCAAAATCATTGGGTCTTAATTTCACGTGAGCTTCCAAGAAAAAATTATCTTCTTCTAACGGAACCTTTAATAATTGTGCCAACTCCTTATTATCCTCTCTCGCAACCAAGGGGGTGGATAACACTAAAAGATCATAGGACAAGGTAATTACCTCTCCTATATATTCGTTAAACACCCTGATTGATTTTTCTTCGACTGATAATTCTTTCTCGGGAGAATATTTCATGAAAAGAATGCCACTCTCTCTAGCTTTTCTATAATAATTTTCCCCTTCTATTCCAGGAGCATGTAAATCTCGAAATAAGATAGTAACATTTGCATTCGGGTTTTTTCCTTTTATGATCATCGCGTTTTTTAAGGCGGTTCTGCAACATATATTGGAACAATACTTTCTCTCTTCATTTCGAGCTCCAGCGCATTGAATCATTACGATATTTTTTGCTGTTAAAGCATTATTTTTTAACAAGGCTTCTAACTCTAACTGGGTAATTCTTACCTGTCCATCGTAAGCATATAAATGTTCTGGGGTGTAATTTGAAGCTCCTACCGCTACTATTATGGTACCTACCTTTAAATTTAATGATTTTTTCCGTTGTTCGATTGTTACTTCAAAATTACCCAAGTATCCATTAACATGTTTAACCATTGAGTTTACATGCACTACCAATCCTTTTGCATTTTCAATTTTTTGTTTATATTCCTCTAAAATTGCCGATGCATCCTTATCAGCGGGAAAAGTCTTATAAAGAGAATTTAACAAACCTCCCACTTCCTTTTCTTTTTCAATTAAATAGGTAGCATATCCTTGCGCATGAAGACTAAGAGCGGCTGACATTCCTGAAATTCCCGCTCCTATGATCAATGCCGAAGGATTAATATCTATCATTATATCTTCTAAAGGTTCAAGTCGAGCAGCTTTTGATACCCCCATATGTATTAAATCAGTAGCCTTTTCAAAAGCTGCCTGTGGTTCTTTAGCATGCACCCACGTGCATTGATCTCTAATGTTCACGAAATGAAAGAGATAAGGATTCAATCCCGCTTCCTGGATAGTTTCTCGAAATAGAGGTTCATGAGTTCTTGGAGTACAAGAACACACCACCACGCGATTCAAATCATGTTCTTTAATTGCATTCTTAATATTGGATAACCCGGTTTCTGAGCAAGTATATAAATTATCCTCGGTATATGCCACGTTGGGTAAGGTGAGTGCATTTTCGGCCAACTTGGCACAATCTATTACCCCTCCTATATTTGATCCACAATGACATACAAATACTCCAATTCTAACCTCCTCTTTTGGAGCGATATTTTTCATTGTTAACCTCCTCTATTAATTATTTCGGCAGCCATGCTAGCGGCTGCGCTTCCTTCTGCCACGGTTGTAGGAATGTCCATGGGTGCGTGAGAGCATCCGCAAGCAAAAATGCCTGTTCTACTGGTTAAAATGGGAAAATAAGGGTCCGTTTCAATAAAGGAAAACTTATTCAGATCCACTTTTAGATGTTCCGCTAGTGGTTCTATTCCTCTCGAAGGAATAATACATGTTGCTAACACTACTAGATCTACCTTCAATTGTTTGACAGTTTGAGCTTCTAAATCTTCATATGTTATGATAGGATTTTCTTTTTCATCGATTTGGATTTCATTAATCTTGCTTTTAATATAATGAACGTTATATTCTTGCTCTCCTCTCTCAAGAAATTGTTGAAAATGCTTACCACCTGCTCTCATATCAATGTAGAACACGAAAGATTCAATATTATTATCATGTTCATGAGCTACTATGGCTTCTTTCGTGGTATACATGCAGCATATGGAGGAGCAATATTCATAACTCCTAACATTCCGGGAGCCCACGCATTGAAGGAAAGCAATTCTTTCAGGTTCGATCCCATCTGATAATCTTCTCAAATGTCCTCCCTGGGGACCCGAAGCACTAAGTAATCGTTCAAACTCCAATCCCGTCATGACATTTCTAAATTTCTTGTATCCATAATTTTTCAAAGGATTAACATCTTCCATCAAATCATACCCAGTTGCCACGAGAATAGCACCAATATCCTTTAAGGTTACAATCTCATCCTTTTGGTCAAAATCTATGGCTTTTCTTTCACAATTCTTTTCGCATATCCTGCAGGCTTCTTTTGTGAACCATAAGCAATGTTCCCTATCAATCGTCATGATAGCGGGAACACCTTGTAAGTAATACATGTAAATTGCTTTCCGTTTTCTTAATCCCCTCTCAAACTCATCCTCCACTCTCATGGGACATTTTTCAGCACACACTCCACAATTAACGCACGCATCTTCTTTTACGTAGCGAGCTCGCTTAAGTATCTCCACAGAGAAATTACCTGCTTCCCCCTCCACCTTTTGAACTTCAGAATAAACGTAGAGGTTAATTAACGGATGCCTCGCACATTCTGATAATTTAGGTGCTAAAATGCAAATAGAACAATCATTAGTGGGAAAGGTTTTATCTAATTGCGCCATTCTGCCCCCAATACTGGGCCTCTTTTCTACTAAATTCACTTCTATCCCCATATTAGCAAGATCTAAAGCGGATTGGATGCCTGCTATCCCGCCTCCAATAATTAAGGCACTTTTTGAACCCTTCATTAGTCATTTACCTCCTATTGAATTGTATTAAAATTCTACTTCTTGAAGCCGATTTCTTCGAATAATGAAGTAGGTCTTACCCGATGGAAATTCAAACCAATCTCACCAGGATCAAACCCAAAGGCTAAGGCCATCAGCTCAGAAAGATATAAAATGGGCAACTGAAACGCGGTGTTTTTCTTCTTATTCAATTCACCTTGATTGAAATCAAATTGTTGATAACAAGCAGGGCAAACTAAGGTCACGCAATTTGCTCCCGATTCCTGAATTGCTTTCAACTTGTTTTCAATCATTAATAAGGAAAGATCTTTATCCGATTTATCCACGGGATTTCCACAACATTCCAATTTCAAATCATATGGAATGGATTCCGCTCCCAGCACCCGCACGATTTCATCTATCGTATTAGGTTCAAAAGGATCATCCCAATCTATGATTTCAGAAGGTCGAAGATAATGGCACCCATAATGAACCGCCACTTTAAACCCATCCAAAGGATTTGACACCTTTTCCTTCACGAGGTCCAGATTCTCATAAATCACTTCTGCAAAATGCTTTACTCTTGTCGACCCATCATATTTTTTCCCCACCTTCTTCAAGATTGCATTTACTTCTTCTTTGATAGCGGGATCTTTTTGCATCCAATAATTCACTCCTTTTAGCGTTTCAACACAACCCGAACAAAATGAAATAAGACCACCATTTTTCGATAAACTAAGGTTTCGCGCACCCAAGGCTAACCACGTTTTATGATCAATCTGTTCGATGCCAGTAGGATCTGGACAACAACTGCATCCTTCCATCTCCTTCAAATCTATTCCGAGTGTTTCAAACACCTTTCTCGAAGATGCTTCCAAAAAAGGAAGTCTTGCGGGAATTACACAGCCTAAAAATAAATCATACGTCATCTTTTATTTATCCCCTCTTGATAAATTTTGTTCAAAATTAGTCTGCTTGAAAATTTTACTCAACTCTTCAATAGGAGCATTATGAATTAAAGGAAGCCCAAATTTTTCACGACGTGAAAGGATTGATTTTGAATAAGGAATCGCAATTCCATTTTCCAGAATTGCTTTGCCTTGTAATAAAAAAGCTTCCGGTATGCGCCCCGTCTCGAAGCATTTATTTTTTATTAAAGTAAAGATCTCGGTTAATTCTACTTTCTGAGGACATAATTCCACGCACTTTTGACACGTGGAGCATAACCAGATACTGGGATCTTGTTCTTCTATTAATTTTTCTTGTAGCCCTAATATTGCCTCTTCAATGATTTTTCGGGGATTATATTTTCCATTCGTCAATAAGGCCACGGGACATGCCCCACTACAGGTAGAACACTGAAAACAGAAACTCAAGGATGCATTATGTTTAATCACTTCATTTCTAAATTCAAAATTTATTACATTCATGACCCATTACTCTTAATTTTTTAATAGTTTGAATATCGAATATTTATTAATATCGATCACTGACCTAATTTTCTACTATCGAATTCAATAATTACTTAATAAATTATCACCATTATTTATAAAAATTACTGTTCACATTAACTTCAAAGAAAAAATATTTTGAAATTGATCATTATAATTTTTGCTTTTTTCGATATAGTCACTAATGATCCAACAGACTATATAAATATAAAAAAATTATAGCTTTCAAATATGAACCATGCACTTTTTTTACGAAAATGATCACATTTAAATAGAATAATATCAATTTATGATACTAGCAATAAAAAAAAAAAAAAATAAAATAAAAATTGGTCGAGTGATAATGTGTAATTATTGTGATTGTGAAAATTATCATCTGTGTTCGATTGTTGGGAACATACCACTAGGTTTTTGTTGTCCTAAATGTGTATATTACAACGAGGAGCGAACTTGCATTCGATCTAAAATGAATGTTGAGATGAAAATCCCCAGAAGTTTATTAAATGAATCAGGAAAAGTAAAATTGTTTTCTGATAATTTTTGTCTCAAAACTGCTCGAGATGTCCATCCAGATCAAGTTGAAGATAAACTTGAAACCTATTAAGGACTCCCAATATAAGAACAAGAAAAAATAGTTAAAGAATCAGTAAAGGAGAATTAGGCATGTGTCAAAATTGTAATTGCGATTTCCGCGATCGATGTAGTATCGTAGGATATATCACTTCCCCTGGGTTTTGTTGTGAAAAATGCGTTCTTTACGATGAAAATCATACCTGTCTAAAAGCAAGACTAAAGGTAAAATTGGACGAAGAAATTGATTTAGAGAAATTAGAACCCATTAGCACCAAGATTGAAAAAGGGATGCTGAAGATTTTAATTGCCCAGAAGGGTAAAGAAATCCCAATCATTATTGATTTACAAAAACATCTATAATAATGACCCTACTCATCACATTTGAACCTCCTTTTATCTTCTCTCGAGGATAACCTTTCTAGTGCAGTATCATTTTTCTTTCAAGGTTGTTCGTTTTAGAGTAAGGATAATTGAATTTTTGATGATACTAAAATTGTTACAAAAATTAATATTTCCTCTTTCTTTTTTCTCACGAATTCCCTAAAAATTTTAATATCTGTATTAAAATTATAACATTAACTATAGATGCATGTATATAAAAAAACAAGATGATAAAATGAGTATTAATAATGATGAACGAGGCTTCGTGTTTAAAATAACGGTCATAGGAGACGGGGCCGTGGGCAAGACCAGCTTAATCAAAAAGTATACCCAAGGCAGCTTTCAAAAAGACTACATCAAAACATTGGGAGCACAATTCTCAAAATATGATGAGGTAATCGAAGGAGATAAAGTGAAGCTTTTCTTCTGGGATATAGCTGGTCAGGCAGAATTTATGTTCATGCGCCCTACCTTCTACAAGGGTAGCAAAGCGGCAATCATTGTATTTTCCCATAGTCCGGGAGAGGAGGCAAGTTTTGAGCACATTAAAGATTGGCACGAGGATATTAAAAAATATTGCGGAGATTTGCCCATTATTTTATTTGGGAATAAGATTGATTTAGTGGAGGGAAAAAAGATCGATGAAAAGAAGATAAAAGCGCTGGTCAAAGCAAGAAAGTTTTTGGGATATTATCACACCAGTGCAAAGACCGGTGTTGGCGTGTTTGAAGGTTTCCAAGCAATAATTAAAGATTTATATGAAAAATATAAGGACACTTAAATAAGAAAAATCAGGATGATTTAAATCATTAAAAGGTTGAAATGAACGCAAAGAATGATGTCAAAACCAGGATATCCGGTAATTTTATTCTTTACCTCATCCCATTGCACCCCATGCAAACCGATTGAAATCATCTTGAATAATATTAACGTATCCATGTTTGGGAAAAAATTAAACATCCAGAAAGTAGACATCGAGACAAATCGGCAATTAACGGAAAAATATAAAATAACCAGCCTTCCTACCTTAATCATAGGGGGTGAAAAGCTTTCAGTTAACATTCAAGAACAAGAAATCATTGACGCGATTTTAAATGCGTTTATTTCCTCCATAGAATTTTGAAAAATATTCACGATTACGTGTTAAGAAAAAAAACAAATTATATAGGAATGGAATAAAATATTAAAATAGGAATAAATAAATAAAAAAGAATGGGTCAAGATCTTCATGAATCGACAATTATTGTCTCAAATATTAAAAGAGATGAAAGCTCGGCTTTTGAAAGGAGGGGAGATCGGAGACATGAAAGTGAGTGCACTCTTAGCCTTAGGACATCAATTGGAAGCTATTTTTTATTATTTAGGACACGAATTAGGCACGTTTTTAAATACACATGAAACCCGAAATGCATCCGAAATTCCCGATTTGTTGAAAAAGGTGATCACGGAGTATCATATCGGGGAAGTGAATATCACGGATAGCACGGATGAAATAATTCAAATAAGAATGAAGGGCCATTCCTCGGTGAAGGATTTAATTGATAAAGAAATAAAAACAGAGGATAATTTTTGTTCGTTTGAAGCGGGATTATTGGCAGGATTAGTTGAAAGAATGAGCGGGATCCACTGCTTTGCGCAAGAATTAAATTGTTGCCTTCAAACGGGAGAGGAATCGTGTGAATTCATGATTGTCTTTCAAACGGATTAATTTAGAAAAACTCTTACTAAGTGATGAAAGATCTCATTTATTGATAAAAATGAAATTTTAAGACAAAATCTGGTTCAATGTCCGACCTGCGAAGGATATTTTTTCAAACATGAAATGATCTCATGTACTTCTTGTAAAAAATTGCATTGTTATGGATGCATGACCATTGCAGGAAAAAGCGGTAATTATTGTACCAAGTGCTTTGGTGCCTTGCCTGAAGAGGAAAAAAAAAATGTTAGCAAGATTGCGAAAAAGTTACACTTTTGGGCGAAACATGGGTATTATTTTCTGATATTATTGATTGGGATAACTATTGTAAGTTTAAGCTTGACGTTATTGAATCCATGGTTTTTTTTGGTGGGTTTTTTTTTCTTATTCATTGACTTTTTGTATGGGTATCGCTTATTCAAGTTTCTTTCTAATGCTTGACCTAAAATTTAAGAATTGAACATTTTGAAAAAAGTCTCTATTTTATATATCAACCGAATTTAAAAATGTAAATTACCATAATTATGATAATCAATAGTATCATGGACGCTTACGCGAACAATCGAAAGCGAAGGCAACTTGAATGTCAAATAGCACGTATTTAAAAATAAGGATTTTTACTAATATAATGTCCATATTATAAAAAAATGGGAGTGTTTTGTCAAATTATGGCAGATACTGAGCAAGAAGCAACCTGGAAGTTTAAGCTTGTTCTTCTAGGAGACCCAGCAGTTGGAAAGACCTCTCTGGTCTACAGATTTATTGAAAACCGTTTTAGAACGGATTACAAAAGTACACTTGGTGTAAATCTTCTTAAAAAAGACGTTGTATGTGATGGTAAACTTATATCTTTACAGATATGGGATTTAGGAGGCCAACAATCCTTCCGATCGTTAAGAAAATTATACTTGGAAGGTTCTAATGGGGGGCTTTTAATTTTTGATATGACCAATCCAAAATCATTCGAAGATATAGAAGAATGGCTAAATGATTTCAAGAAAATGAGAGGAGACCAGCCCTTGATTTTAATTGGTAATAAATCGGATTTAACGGATAAAATCGCGGTTCAAAAAGAGGTTGCGAAAAAATATGCCGAAGAAAATAAGTTGGATTTAATAATTACCAGCGCTAAATCGGGAGAAGGAGTTGAAGAGGCCTTTTTAGACTTAACGAAGGACATTCTTAGTATCGCAATTCAAAATATTTATTGAAAAGGAAGCTCATCTTTAAATTTTATCAAGAAATATGAACCTTTTGGGCACTCGTGTTTCTTTAAAATGGTCAATCTCATTAAAATAGGAGGGAATTAGCCAGTTCCATCCCTTTAAAACCCATTCGAAATCATCTCGTATCGTGACGGGCATATCACGTGGGCAAATAGGTCGTGTCGTGAAAGCACAGTTTCACGAAGAACTTCAGATCCCATACAAACGATCTTACTTGACCTAATATATAGGATATTCTTATAATGATGAATTATTATATATTATTTATCCTTGTTCACTATGAATTAGGTCATCGATTATTTATTTTAATAATACGGAAAAGAAAGTAAATATGGCACAAGAAAAATATTGGATCATGAAATGCTGTCTCCTTGGGGAAGCAAATGTAGGTAAAACCTCTTTAGTTCATAGATTTATTGAAAATAAATTCAGAGATAGCTATAAAGCTACATTAGGCGTCAACCTGATGAAAAAAGATTTAAAGATTGATAATAATGAGGTTTCTGTCCAGATTTGGGACCTGGGAGGGCAAGACTCTTTTAGATCGTTGAGGAGATTATATTTAGAAGGTGCAAATGGCGCGTTAATCGTATATGATATGACGAATCCTAATTCTTTTGAGAAAGTGGATGGTTGGATCAAGGATTTTAAAGAGATTCAAGGAGAAAAATGGCCTTTAGCGCTTATTGGAAATAAAGCAGATTTGAAAGAAAAGATAAAAATTTCCGAATCCCAGGCTCGAGAATATGCTAATAAGTACGGCATGAAGATAACTACGACCTCGGCTAAAACAGGGGAAAATGTAGAGACAGCTTTTAGAGATTTGATAAAGATGGTCTTAGAGATAATCACTAAGGAATAATTTATCAATTTTTTTGGTTTTTCTTTAGATTGTTAGCTAAAAATGCTTTTCTAAAAAGAATTTTTTGAAATTTCTTTAATAGTGACTGTTGAATTATACCTTGATTATCCTTATTAAGATAAATTAAAGCAAGTTTTCCCGTGCTTAAATCTTTAAATCCAGATAATTCGAAATGCGAGTAATCAGAACCGCAGGAAACGTATACAGAATCTTCCTGATCATCCACGTGTAGGAGAGATTGGCAAATAGGACAATGTTGCGTTTTTATTGCTTTAAAGATGGTTTCCACTTTTCCTTTAGAAAATGAAACATCCATGTAGATTATATTTTTTGACTTTATATATAGCGGAGTATCATCCCGATATATATGATCCAATTTTTTTCGCATTAGATTCGAGTCAATACATGCAATATTGTTATTATTATTTATTTTATTGTAAAGATTCTTAAAACGCATAGTCAAAACTAGTAAATTCATTCTTAGGTTCCATGAACTCGTGCTCCACCCGTTCCACCCGCGCATTTTTGGGCCCTTTTTTAGCAAAATCTAATAATTCATATAACTGAGTTTCTGGACCTTCTGCTTCAATATACACGCTACCATCTGGCATGTTCTTGACAGTTCCGGTTAAGCTTAGCTTTCTGGCAAATTTGCGGGTGGTATATCGAAAAAATACTCCTTGTACGAGTCCATATATTTTGATCTCGATCCGTTTCATGATAATAAGATGGGTGGGGGATGCTTAGAATTTAGTTTATAATAATAATTCTTTCAGAACATTTATTAATTTTTTCTTTTTTAATTGATGAGTCGGTTAATTGGGGGATAATGACTTCATGATTTCAATATATCCATCTAATGTTTTCCTATCAACTTCTGGATAGATATCTAAGGCAAAGATTTCATTCGTGATTTTTTCCACGATGGGAAGCGTTAAATCTTCATAATTCATCGCTTTATTATAGAAAGGGCAACTCCATGGACAACCCTTTGGATATCCAATCTTATTTTTAAATAACTCCGTTTTATATAAGGGCATGGGATATAAGGTTTTACTCGAGGGGAATTTCTCCAGAAATTCAGATTTCGTCAATTTGAGAATAGCGGGATGTATCCTCCCAATCCAATAATTAAATGCAGGTTTACAATATTCTGGAATATAAGGAGGACTAATCCCGTTTATTTCTTTCACTTGGTCAGATAAATACAATGCATTTTGATTTCGTTTCTCTACAAAAGCATCCAATTTTCTCAATTGAACCCTACCAATCGCGCCTTGAACTTCATTCATCCTGTAATTCCACCCTAATCGTTCATAAATATACCAAGAAGGCTCTCCATGATGGCGGATTAACCTGCATTGCCTTGCTATTTCATCATCATTCGTGATTACCATGCCCCCTTCTCCCGTGGTTATATTTTTGGAGGGATAAAAACTAAAAGTTCCCAAATCTCCCATAGTACCCACTTTCTTGCCTTTATATTCCGCACCATGGGCTTGGCATGCATCCTCAATAACATGCAAGTGATATTTCTCTGCAATTTCCAGGAGAGGATCCATGTCAGCAGAAATTCCCGCTAAATGCACCGGAAGGATTGCTTTTGTCTTTTCAGAAATTTGTTGTTCAACGGATCTTGGATCGAGAGTATAAGTTCTCTCATCAATATCTGCAAAAACAGGAATAGCATTATTATGAATTATACTACTGGCGGTTGCAATAAATGTAAAAGGGGGAATAATTACTTCATCACCTGGGCCTATATTCAAGGATGCTATGGAAACATGAAGTGCCGCCGTTCCAGAATTCACTCCAATGGCATATTTAACTCCCATGTATTGTGCAAATTCTTTTTCAAAGGTGGTAACTTCCTCTCCCGTTAACAAACTTAATTTTTGAGACCTTAATACCCTCTCTACCGCGGCTATTTCTTCTTCTGTTAACTGCATGAGACTATTTTATTAAAGAAATTAGGATATGATTATATTAATTCAATATATTAAAAATTTACACGCTTATGAAACTATTTTTTTATATTAAAAATTAAAGAGCCAAGTAATAAGTGTTGCCTTTTTTATTAAATGCTAGGACATTTTCTTTCATTAAGTCCTTGAGGATTTTCTTTAACCAGGATTCGCTTGCATTTATAGATCTACTCATTTCAGCTAATGTAAGTTGACTATGCTTAATTAATAAAATCAATAATTGCGCCTTTACGCTCAGGTGAGTGCAGGTTTTTACTTTTTCAAATCGTTCTTCTATATCGAATATTTTAAGCTTTAATTCCATTAATTCATTAGATAATTTTAACACTACTTCCTCCGTGGTTCTGAATGCAACCAAGCTGAGATTGAACACTTTTTCCAAATGAGCCTTCATTCTTTCTTCAGAGGCGGAATCTTTCTCTATTTCTTTATTGAAATTATCTAATACTTCTTTGTAATCCCGTCCATCATCATACTTATCTAATACGAGGACTATCACGATTTCTTTATCTGGATTGTAAAAGGAGAGAGAATTCCAATTTTCCTCATTGGTTATAATGTAAGATTCAACAAAGTTATGAGAAATCTGAATCTGTTGGACGATATTTAAGGGGATCTCTAAATCTTCGGGATGCTTCATGTAGACTTGACCTCCCTCAATCCTATCAAATCTAATTAGGAAAATGCCCTTAGGAATATTAAGTCACATCCAACTTACTTCTAACACTTTAAAATAAATCAAGCGTTTTATAATAATAAATTTTTGTGATACATTCAATTAAAAAATAATATTAAGTAAGTATAAATTCATCCTTATTATTTATTTCATGAAAAAATTGAGATCCTTTCCAAATATAATATAAAAAAATATATAGTATCCAAGGCAATACATATATAGATGCGAAGATCATGCCCGTTTATTACGTATATATCTTAGAAACCATCTCAAAAAGCGGAAACAAGCAATATTATACGGGATATACTAAAAATTTACTAAAAAGGATAAATCAACATAGAGAGGGAAAAGGAGCAAAATTTTGTCGTGGAAAAAGCCGAATAAGGTTGAAATATTTCGAATCCTATTTCACAAAAAAAGAGGCAATGCAAAGAGAATTAAAAATAAAGGCATTATCAAAGGATAAAAAAGAAGAATTGATAACTAGTTTCAATAAAAGCTGATAAAATTGCAAGATTCAATAAAATTCCTCGTGTGTTTAACGGGATTACCTGCTTCTGGCAAATCTTTTTTTGCTAAGCAATTAAAAAGCGAACTTGAAAAGTACCCTAATATATCTAGCATAAAAATCGTCGATCCCGATGTTATCAGGAATTCTCTTGGAAATAAGGAATTTGATCCCGATCAAGAAAAAGTGGTAAGATCAGAACATCTCCAATTGATAAGAAAAGCGTTAAAAAAGGGCTTTATTGTTATCAGCGATGATTTGAATTACTATACTAGCATGAGACATGATTTGAAACAAATTGCTGATGAGTTTGCCGTGGCTTTTTTCATTATTCATATTTCCACCCCAATGGAAGTTTGTTTAAAATGGAATGAGAACAGGAATACACCAATTCCTAATGAGGTCATATTGGAAATAGAAAGAAAATTCGATAAGTTTGGAAAATATGCTTGGGATGTTCCCTTTAAAACCTATGACCTTTCCAAAATTACAAAATTACCCTCTCTCACGAAAGAATTATGCGCGAATCTCCTCCTAGAATCTTCTCCGTTGATTAACGGAGTCATGTCTTCTAAGTCAACTTCCAAGCTTGATCATGAAAAGATAGATCAGCAAACCAGAATCATAGTGGGAGATCTCCTTAAAAAAGATGACTTGCAACCATTTAAACAAGCTATCATCAAATTCCGTAAAAAATTCCTGAAAAACCATTTAAATACGTCCCTTGAAGATTTTGAAATTAAAAAAGAATTTAACAATCAATTGATACAAGAATTAAACCTTAAGTTAGACGAAGATCAAAATAAGAAGGCTTTTAAAATATTAGAAAAAAAAAAATAAGCAATTATTTATTAGTGATAGTAGTTATAAAAAAATAATTTTATTAAAAAAGCAAAAAACGAGTTAAATTCAAAATGCAATCAGATTTCCAAACCAAGAGCGCTAAGCTAAGAGTTGAGAGATTAGAGAAAAACCGCAGTGGTCGTAGTTTATGCTACTTGGACCAAGCCGTAATGGAAGAAATTGGGCTGGTAACGGGAGACATTATTGAGATAATGGGAAATAAAGTTACCTCCGGGATTGTTGTTGCAGATGTGGCGGGAAGAGGCACTAATATTATTAAATTGGATGGGATTCAACGACTAAATTCAGGAGTCACCATTGGTGAAATGGTAAATGTGCGGAAAGCAGTTGTCTATCCCGCGGAGACCATTGTTTTAAGCCCCACTAAACCCAATATAGATATTAAGCGCCAAGCAGAGGCAATAAAAAGTAAATTAATAGATAAACCCGTAGTAAGTGGAGATATTGTTGATATCATCGGCTCTTTTACCATTCGGAAAACAGATGAGGATCCCATGGACGACATCATGAAAATGATGCCGTTCTTTAAGGGAGGAAAGAAAGGACCAACACTCGGAACGTTAAGATTAGTGGTTGAAGCAACAGAACCCGCAGGGCGTGTCGTAAAAATTGATCGTAGAACAATTATCAAAGTAAATAAAAAAGTTGTTCTGCTCAGCACTTCAGGAGATATCATTACTTATGATGATGTGGGAGGTTTAACAGAAGCAATCCAAAAAATTAGAGAAATGATTGAACTTCCCTTGAAACATCCCGAGCTCTTTCAAAGATTAAATATTGAGCCCCCTAAGGGCGTGCTATTTTATGGGCCTCCCGGCACCGGAAAAACCTTGATGGCAAAAGCGGTTTCTCAAGAATCAAAAGCTAACTTTTTTACAATAAATGGACCGGAGATCATGAGCAAGTTTTATGGAGCGAGTGAGGGGAATTTAAGAGCAATCTTTGAAAAAGCAGAAAGGAATGCTCCTGCTATTATATTTATTGATGAAATCGATTCCATTGCTCCTAAGAGACAAGAAATAACGGGAGAGGTAGAAAGACGCGTGGTGGCTCAACTTTTAAGCGTCATGGATGGATTAAAGGGAAGGGAAGACGTTATATGTATTGGAGCCACTAATCGAGTGGATGCATTAGATCCTGCCTTGAGAAGACCGGGACGATTTGACAGGGAAATCGTGTTTGGAGTACCTGATAAGAACGCACGCAAGGAAATATTTCAAATTCACACCAGAGGAATGCCGTTCAATACGGACGTGGATCTGGATCGATACTCCGAGATCAGTTACGGATACACGGGAGCAGATATCATGGCAGTTTGCCGAGAAGCGGCAATGTTTGCATTACGAAAAATTCTACCCAAAATAAACTTGGATGAGCCCATTCCCAGTAATATTCTTCAAGAGTTGAAAATATTCGATGAGGATTTCATCCAAGCTATTAACATAATCAAACCAAGTGCGATGAGAGAAATCATCGTGGAAGTTCCTAACGTGTCTTGGGAGGATGTTGGGGGATTGCATGATGTTAAAAATGAGTTAAAAGAAGCAGTAGAATGGCCCTTGAATTTTCCTCATTTATTCGAGAGAGCAGGAATTCGTCCTCTAAATGGGATTCTTATATTCGGTCCTCCCGGTTGTGGAAAAACACTCTTAGCAAAAGCTGTTGCAACCGAAAGTAAATCCAATTTCATTTCTGTAAAAGGACCTGAAGTGTATTCTAAATGGGTGGGAGAAAGTGAAAAAAGGATTAGAGAAATCTTCATAAAAGCTCGTCAAGTCGCACCTTCCATTGTATATTTTGATGAAATTGAAGCTCTTGCATATGGAAGAGGATTAAATCAAGGTTCTCAAGTATATGATACAGTCATAAATCAATTATTAGTAGAATTGGATGGAATTGAAAATCGTAAGGGAGTAGTAGTCATTGCAAGCACCAATCGACCTGATATCGTTGATCCTGCTTTTCTTAGACCGGGACGCATTGATCGCTTGGTATTTGTAGAAGCTCCCGATTTGGAAGGAAGAGAGGAAATCTTAAAAGTACACACCAGAACCATGCCGCTAACTAAGGATGTTTCATTGAAGAAATTAGCATTACTCACTGAAGGTTTTTCAGGCGCCGACCTTGAAAACCTTACGAGAGAAGCGGGAATGAATGCCATTCGGAAAAAAATGCAAGATTTTAAAGAAGTGGAAATGGAGGATTTTGAATTGGCCATGACCAAAATAAAGTCTACCCTACCAAAAGAAATATTAGATAGATACGTGGAAATGGCAAAGCAGATCACAGAATCTCGTAATATTGCGGAAACACGGGCTGATTTTTATAAATAATCCCGCGATCTTCACGTTTTTACTAATGGTTATTTACATCATCTTTCCACGTGATTTTTCCCATTAGGTTAATATTCTTTTCGCCCTTTTTGGATCGTTCTGAATTTAGTTCAATTTAAATTTATATATATCCTATTTTAAATCATAATAAATCAAATAATGATGGGCAAAGAAAAATGGGAGTTTATAAAAAATGGATGATGTAAAAATCGATTGGGAAAGGCATATCAAGAAATATCAAGTAGCAATGGAGGAGCTTGATCTTGATTTTTGTATCCTCACGCGGGTAAAATCTATAACCTATTTGACCGGATGCTTCGTACCTTGGAAAAGCTATATCTTTTTACCAAAAGAAGGGGTGGGAAATCCAACATTATACACGGTTCTATTGGATGTTGAAAGAATTAAAGCTGAAGCACAATCAAATATTGAAGTAGTAGGATGGGGCCCAATGAAAGGGTTTTTTTGGGAAAAGCGCATGCAATCAACAGCTAAAAAAGCGGGAATATATAATCCCAAGAGAACGCCTCCCAAAATAGGTGTGGAATTGGGATTGGATATTTGTGTTACAGGACAAATGCTTTCTTTTACTGAATCACAAATCATAAATAACATGTTTCCGGGATGCGAACTTGTAGATTTCAACGATAAGACGGAACGAATTCAGTTAATAAAAGAACCCGAAGAAATTGCCATGTTAAAAAAAGCAAGTCAGATAACGGATGTGGGGCAAGCGGCAGTCAAAAATGCTTTACGAGAACGTCCTGCTGGAAAAATGTTTACGGAAAATGAGATCGCAGGAATAGGAACCCTAGCCATGAGAAAAGCAGGAAGTAATTACGAGTGGACATTCACTGGAAGTGAAGAAATTGGATCCGGCTATCGAGCGAGCTGGACCTTTAATGGATGCACCCCTGCTACCAATAAAGAGGTGATAGAAGGAGAATCATTATTGGTCGATTTGCACAGTGAATATGGTTGTTATTTGGGAGATTTGAGTCATAACTATGTGCTTGGCAAATGTCCCCCGGAATTAAAAAAGTTCAATGATGTATTTGAACAATTATGTTATGCCCTTTTAGATAACATGTATCCGGGGAATACTTTTGACAACTGCTATCAAGAAGTAAGAAAAGTTGCGGACAAAGAAGGCTTCGGAAATGATTTATTTTTCGGACTCGGACATTCAATAGGGTGTATTGGAAATGAATCTTGGCCGATGATCTTACCCGGTAAGGGGTGGGGAGACATGATTTTTGAAGAAAACATGGTTGAAATCGCCGCCGTGGTATTTAACCGTCCTGGATTAGGGGGACTTAGATTGGAAGCACCAACATTGGTAACAAGCAAAGGGGCTGAAATGTTTCCCAAGACTCGTGTTGAAGTGGATTATGTCTAAAGATTTTAAGAAAAACCAGATTATGACAACGAGCAAATCGGGTCTAAAAGAATAATGTCAGAAGAAGAATTGATTTCCATTTTACGGGATCTCGTGCAATTTAACACCGAAAATCCCCCTGGTAAAACTGAAGAAATCGTTAATTATTTGACAAATAAGGTGTTTAGGGAAGAGTTAGGTTTTCGTAATGAGATCATTTCTTATTATAAGGGAGAAAATCAACTTCATGACTTAATCACTAAAATTGGAATTGGAGAGAAAAAAATTATATTATGCGGACATTTTGATGTGGTGCCATCGGGAGATCCTTCTCAATGGAAATATCACCCCTTTTCTGCTCAAGAAGACAATGGATTCCTGTATGGTCGTGGCTCAGCAGACATGAAAGGAGGCATAGTAATGTGCATCGCGATAATGAACCAATTGATAAAAAATCAGAAATTTTTAGAAAAATATACAATTATCTTTGCTGGAACTGCGGATGAGGAAGCAGGAATGACTGGATCCTCACAATTGATGAAAATGGGAATCGTGAAGGATGCAACTTTATTAATAGTTGCAGAACCTACGAATTTGAATATTGGAATTGCTGAAAAAGGGGTTCTATGGTTGAAAGCGACTTTGAAAGGGAAAGCCGCTCATGGTTCCATGCCGGAAAAAGGAATAAATTCAATTGAATGTGCTGCAACACTAATATCGCTAATAAAAGAATGTTTTGATGATGTAACCAATCCTATCCTTGGCAAATCAACTTTAAATATTGGTAAGATTCATGGAGGCAACGCAATCAATGTTGTTCCTGAATCTACATCGCTTTTTTTAGATTTTCGATTAGTTCCTGAGCAAGATCCTCAAAAATTGCTAGATAAAATTAGGAACATGCTGACTGATCCCTGTCAACTTGAGGTAGAAATTTTGGACCGTTTGTTTGCTAAACAATCGAATCCAGATGAATTAATAATTGTGAATTTGCAAAAAGAAATCGGTACAACCATTATAGGATTATCATATGCCACTGATGCTGCTAAATTGGTTACTAAAGAAGACCCCATCCCCTTTATCATATTTGGTCCTGGAAATCCCGAAGAAATTCATAAATTTAATGAAAGAGTGAATATAAATCATATATTTAAAGCAGCAAGAGCTTTAACAGCTGCTTTAATTAAAACCTATCTCTAAATCTTTTTTATTCATAAAAACTGCTACCTTTTTTTAATGAAATCTTCTATTCTGTTCATCGCTTCTTCTAATAACTTTAATGGAATAGCGTAAGAGATCCTTAGCATGTCACTCGAAAAACTACCAAAAATTTCACCTGGGACAATGGCAACTCCTTTTTCCTTTATTATTCTTTCAGAAAATTCCGAACCTGTCATATCGAAAGGTTTGACGGAAGGCATTATATAGAATGCTCCTTGGGGTTTGACCACCTGAAATCCCATTTCTTTTAGGTGTTTATACACGAAATCACGCCGGACTTCAAATTCTTTCAAAATTGATTCAAAGAAGGAAGGATCCATCTTTAAAGCTTCGATAAATCCATATTGGGCAGCATGATTCGTACCAGCAACCGTATACTGGTGATATTTCTCCATTAAATCAATGATTTCCTTGTTGGCTACTACATATCCTAATCGAAAACCCGTTGCGCTGAACATCTTACTCATGGCGTTTAGCGTCACGGTTCGGTCAAACATTTCATCCAAGGAACTGGGGCTGAAGTGGTTGATTCCATCATAAAGATAATTCTCATATACCTCGTCACTGATTAGATATAAATCATTCTCTAATACCATGTTCACTATTGAAGTGAATTCATTTTTAGTTAATGCATAACCAGTAGGATTATTTGGAGAATTTATTAAGATAGCTTTTGTCTTGTTAGTTATTGAATCACGCATCCGTTCCAGATCCACGCTGAAATCTTCCTTTCTTTTAATTTCTACTGCTTTCACCCCAAAAAAAGAACTACAATAAAAATACGATACAAAATTTGGTGAAGATAACAGCAGCTCATCTCCAGGATTAAATAAAGATGCCATGGCTAACGTGATGGACTGGCTCCCTCCATTTGTTACCATGATGTTTTCCTTCCACCGGGCATTAATATTATTAACGACTTTTACTTTATGCTCTAATAATTCCAATAATTCAGGAACCCCGCGCGTGGGAGCATACATGGTAATTTTCTTCTTTAATGCATTGATATTTCCTTGAATTGCCGGTTCGGGAGTTTCAAAATCAGGCTGCCCGATTCCAAGGCTAATAATATCACTGCGTCCTGCTGCGAGATCGAACAACTCGCGAATTTTTGATTTTGGAGCATTAGAAATTACTTTAGATAATTCTTTCATGATTCAACTTGCCCGCTTTAACTAATCGATACTATGTTCTCAAGTATTCGAGAACTAATGAATAGATTGTTATAATTATGAATAGTTTAATTCGCGTGGCTATAAAATTTTATCGAAAACTTCACGTTTATTCCCTCTTATTCAAGGGTCAAGGAGTACCCCATTATTCTGTAAAATTTGTTTCACTAACCGATAAAATGCATTTTCAACATTATCCCCAAATTTAGCACTTGTTTCTATAAATTCACTTGCTTGCATCTCCTCTGCCAGAGATTTTCCTTGTTCAGATGTAATGATGCGATTATCCTCTAAATCGATCTTATTTCCAATTAATATGTAAGCAGCTTCCTTCTTCACAAATTTTTTAAAATC
>CAYLZE010000017.1:0-60776 GCA_964388035.1 uncultured archaeon | reverse complement strand
GATGATTTCACCTCCGTATTTCCTCCCGTTTGGCAGGGAATGGGAATGAGTAATTTCGCTAAAGCCCTGAAATATGATCCCAAATTGGTAGAGGAACGCTTTGAAATGACAACAGAGATAGTTATCAATCTTTTCAAAACGTATTCCGAATTGGGAGCCAAGGTCTTTTTCGAAGGAGCAGATATAGCCTTTAAAAGCGGACCATTAATTAATCCTAAATACATAGCTCAATATGTTCTCCCCCACATGAAGGAACTCACGGAAGCAGTACATGGTTTTGGAGGAAAAATTATATTTCATTCTGACGGGGATATTACTTCTCTCTTGGATTTTATCGTGGATGCAGGATTTGATGCCATCCATTGCTTAGAACCTCCTTACGTTGATTTGGACCTCGTGAAAAAAAAGGTGGGGGATAAGGTTTGTTTATTAGGAAATATCGATACTTCTCACGTTTTGGTACGAGGTACTAAAAAAGAAGTCGAGGATGCAGTGAAACACGCAATAAAATCATTGGGTCCCGGAGGAGGATACATTTTATCGCCTTCAAATTCCCATCCTGCCATGTCCATAGAGCGAATTAGATGGATGATTGAAGCAACCAAAAAATACGGAGAATATCCTCTTCAATTTTAGTTTTTTTGCCTATTCTGGTATCCTGTAATCTATATAATAGAATAACTTTAGAAAAATAAATTTGAAAAGGGATAAGTTAAAAGTATATATTATTACCCTTCATTTTGCATAAAATAAATTAAAGTTTAAATTAATTAGATCGGTAAATATCCAAGGTGGAAAATAAATAATGTTTCAAGCATTAAATAAACCAGAAGCTACGGCCCAAGCTTTATCCATATTAAGAAGCGGAGAAAATTTCAATTTCTACGTAATTTTCATGCTAGTCTTAGTCATTTATATTTATAATAGTGAAATTCAGAAAAAGAACTACAGGGGCATTGCGGCTGGAATGATGTTATACATGATCCATTGGTTCGTTGAAATCATCAATGCATTAATTCAAAAATTTTCGGGGAATGCATTATGGACCGTTCCCACGGGAACCGCTTTCTTAATTTTCGTTGGTGTTGGGATCGAATTAAGCTTAATGTTTTCAATCGCGGGTTTGGCAGCAAGTAAATTGCTTCCCGATGATCGTTCACAAAAAATGTTCGGAATTGATGTTCGGTGGGGATTTGGAATCGTTTTTGCAGCACTTGCTTCCATAATCGAAATCTTTTTGGTTATGACTCCAGCATTTGTATGGATTTATTGGTGGTGGAATGCCTTGACCGTCTTCATATTTGTCTACATTCCATTCTTTGTAGGTGCGAATTATGCTTACTATTGGGAACCTAAGAAACAAAAACGCGTTATTGGAACATTAGCTCTCATTAATATTGTATTGATAATTATTTTCGCAGTCATACTCCCTTTAGCTACTGGAGAAGTATGGATTTAATTTATTTTTTTTTTTCTTTATTTTATTTTTTTCTTATCTTTGATAAAGAAAGTTAAATTCACTTTAATTTTCAACTCGCTTTTCTAATAATCGTGAAGATCAATTCAGAATGGTCTATTTTCAAATTAGTATGTAAAGAAAGTGATATAAATTGGGAAGATAAAAGAGTTAATTTAAACGAAATACTTTATCTTTAAAATATTTTGAGTTATTTCTTAATTCTTAATGATCTATAAGTCGAATCTTTTTTAATGTGTCCGACTATGTGAATATCAAGTGAAATCCATGAACTATGAAATACAATCGACAAAAAACTTCAATAAAAATACAAATTAAGGTGGTTTAAAATTATAATCGAGTTAAGGTTGGATTCTACATACACGTTAAATAACGGAATAAAAATCCCGATATTAGGATTGGGTACTTGGGATTTAAATGGTGATACCGCGGTTAAAGCCGTTAAATGGGCAGTGGAAGCGGGATATAGACTCATTGATACTGCCCAAATGTATGGCAATGAAAGTGCCATAGGTAAAGCAATAAAAGAAGTTAATATCGATCGAGAAGATTTATTCATTACCAGTAAGGTATGGGAGAGTAATTTTGGGCCCAAATCGACAATAAGAGCATTTGAGAGGAGTTTAGAAAAGTTAGGACTTTCTTATTTGGATCTTTACTTGATCCATTGGCCTCAAAACAATAGAATGGAAGCTTGGAAGACATTAGAAAAAATTTATGAAGAAGGGAAAGTAAGGGCAATCGGCGTTAGTAATTATACGATTAGGCATTTAGAAGAGTTATTTGAAAAATCAAATCTCGTACCCGCAGTTAACCAGGTTGAATTTTCCCCGTTCTTATATCAGAAAGAATTATTAAGCTATTGTAAAAAGAAGGATATAAGAGTAGAAGCATATAGTCCTCTCACCAGGACTCGTAAATTTGATAATCCTATATTAAAGGAAATTTCTACCCATCATGATAAAACTCCTGCTCAAGTTTTAATACGCTGGGGACTTCAGCACGGCATCGTGGAAATACCAAAATCATCCAGCAAAATACATATAATTGAAAATTCCGAAGTATTTGATTTTGAATTGGATGATGTTGAAATGGCCAAATTGAATGATTTGGATGAGGGATTTAGGGTCACGTATGATCCAGAGACTATTAAATGAATTCAAACTTATTTTATTTTTTTTTTCTTCTTTTTCTAAAAATTTAATGTATAAGAACATTCCCTCTTTGAACCTTAAAAAATGAATTAGACAATAAAAAAGAAAGAAAATCTTTCTTCTGCGGTTATTTTGATTATCAATCTTTTAAATTTATAATAAAAATCAAGCACGCTCTCGAATTAGAAGCCTTATCCTATATTATTGGATTTTTTGTAAAATGGCATCTGCGATGATATTTGAATTCTCATAAAATCTTACTTCAAATCTTAAAGTACACTCTTTAATATCTTCTCTCCTTCTTAAAATTTCACACATTTCATAAAGCTCGGTTAGATTCTGGGCGTAAACAAATAAAATAATAGTAGGTGAAACATCACCCACGTTCCTCCAATATTTTATTTTACTGTCTTCTTTTAATTTAAAATAAATCGGTTTTGAAGGGCCTATTGTTTCTAAAGAAATTACCGCCGGAATCATTCCCTTAACATTGGACCAATCTAAAATGAGTGTAAATTGTACCAAATTCATGGTCCTCATTCGTTTTAATCTCCGTGCAACAGTTTTTTCATTTATTCCTAAATCAATAGCGATTTTTTGTTTAGGAGCCCTACTATCTTTAAATAAATAACAAATGATCCTCCAATCCATATTAGAAAAGGGATAATCGAGGGATAAATGCGAACGGGGTTCTACATAACTATTAAGTTTAGCTCCTGTTTCAAGTAATTTAGTAATTATTTTCTCAAGGTGAGCAGAATTTTCACTAAAAATAGAAAACACGATGCTTCCATCGAGAAGTTCCCACATTTGATAAATTTCAGGTATGAATTGAAGCTCTTTGAAAAAATTAATGGAGTGATTCTCCTTGGGTGGATTTAAAGAACCAATATAATTTCTATAACCAAGACGTTCAAAGCTAAAGTTTACAGTAAAATATCTGATAATGTGATTATCAATTAATAGGTTAATTCTTCGAGATATCGTTCTTACAGATAAACCCAACCCTCTTGAAATCTTCGAAAGGGAGATCCGGCAATTCTTATTCAATATTTTGAGGATTTGAAAGTCAATTTCATCCAATGCATTTTCCCATGTCCATTTCTTTTACTCTAATTATAAAAAGATGACCAATTTAATATTAAGATTACCAAGTCCTAAACTAATAGAGACAAAAAAAAATAAAAGAAATTTCATTAATATATTAATTAAATCAAGATTAAAATGAATGATAATAATTCGAAGGAATAGTAAGAGAAATATATATATTTGATTATAATCAAAAAATAAAAAGCAATTTAGAAAATTTTTTATTGCTTTATTTTAGATATGAATTATTTCCAGCGTGTTATAATGGTTCATCATTTTGATTTTTAACTAACTAATAAAAAGGAATAGAAAATCGGGGTAAAAAATGAGAAAAGATTATCAAATAACTAGTTGTGGTTTAAACTGTGAAGTGTGTGATTTTAAAACCTCAAAAATTGAGGATGCTGCGGTTTACATATACCGAGTATTTGAAGATCCAGTGTTTGCTGGACTCCTATCTTTAACCAATCCGAAATTTAAACAAGAAAATTTGCCAATTTTTCAAGAAATTTTAGCAATATTAAAAAGTTATCCACCATGTCCTGGTTGCCAAGATAGATCAACGTGTCCTATTAATCATTGTACTAAAGAAAAAGGCATCAGCAATTGCAGTGAATGCAATTTTTTTAATATTGAACAAGGAACATGTACGGCTTCTCCAGTGCCTTCAGAGAATCCGATGATGCCACCTGCTCCCATCTTTTTTAATTATCTGGATAAAAGATATCGAGGTTGGAATGTGAAGCATCTAAAAGCTTTAAAAGAAGGGAAAATAGCAGAAATCAATACAGAATTAGAAAAAATGAAGAAAGAAGGAAAATCAAGCAGAGATATGATTGATCTCTCTGTGAATTTATTTAAAACGAGTTCTAAGTAATTCATGCTATACGAAATGAGGTAATTAGAATTGTCTAAAAATTCATATTCTAAAGAGATTCTAAATTTACTTGAAGAGAAAGCCACTTGGACGAAACTTCTTCCAGCAGATCCCCGTAAATACCTCTTAAACTCCACTGAATCATTTACAATATATAGAACTCTAACTAATCTCCTTGATTTGAATTTGGATCATCCTGAAGTTATACGCTCTCATAATATAGTTTTAAAAGATCCTCTTGTACAATATTTATTGGATAATTTATCAATTTGGGATAAAGATCTAGTAAAGGGACATAATAGAGCAGACTATCTTCCGAATCAACTGTGGTTACTACTTGATTGGGGAATTATGCCTAGAGATGATGAGCGAATGAAAAACGCTTTTGAATCAATACTCTCCCGACAAGATGAAGAAACAGGACAATTTTTGGCATATAGTGAAGCACTTGACAGAAAAACAAAAATTAAATCTCCCATGTGGTCAAGTGCATTATGCGATCATAATTTAATTGTTAGCATTCTTTTATTGGCTGGATATAAAAATGATAAAAGACTAAATAAAGGGATATTGCGCATGAATGAACTATTAACCGAGACCGCTCAAGGATGGGGTTGGAAATGCGTTCCTTGGCTGCATATCAATAGAAGAGGGCCCGGAAGAGTAAATGATATATGTCCCATGGTAGTAATAGATGCGCTAAGAGGATATTGGATGCTACAAGAAAAGGAGAAGCCTGAGCATCTTATAGAGGCAGGAAAAAGTCTTCTTAATTGTTGGGTTAACCGATCAAAACATAAACCTTATATGTTTGGTCATGGAAAGAATTTTCGGCTTCCTCGTGCCCCTTTTTTTTGGTATAATATTGGAACTTTGTTAGATGCTTGTAGGCATTATTCTGAATTGATTAAAACCAATGCATACAGAGAACTTATTGCCATAAGCTTGTTGGAATTCCCTCCAGATGGTCAATTCATACCGAAATCAATATATCAATATTTCAACCAATATTCTTTTGGTCAAAAGAAAGAAGCTAGCCCCTGGATGACATTCTTTTTATCGCGTATTTACAAACAAACACTAGAAGTGGATCCAGATATCCTTACCTTTGTAAAAAAGGTTGATGCTTCCAAACTAAAAGGCTCCAAGGGGGGTCCCAAAACTAAAGGGAATTGAATCCACTTTCCTTTCTTAATTAAAACAGAAAATAGCTTTATTGATTCAAAAAAATTTTAGAATCACTTTTCTTGAATAACTTTTAATGAGTAGATATCTTATCTTAAAATCATAATGGTTGAAGTAAATCAAAAAAACAAGCTCAATTTTTTGGATCCCACATTACCTATTGAAAAACGCGTGGATGATTTGGTTTCCCGAATGACATTGGATGAAAAAATTTCCCAGATGTTGAATGATGCTGTCGAAATTAAGCGTTTAAACATCCCAAAATATAATTGGTGGAACGAAGCATTACACGGGGTGGGGATTTCAGGCGTTGCTACAGTCTTTCCCCAAGCAATTGGCTTAGCGGCTACTTTTGATTTGAACTTAATGAAAGAAGTCGCAGATGCAATATCAGATGAAGCCCGAGCTAAACATCATGAATATGTGAGAAATGGAGAGCGAAAAATCTTTCAAGGACTCACGTTTTGGTCGCCGAATATTAATATTTTTCGCGATCCTCGTTGGGGGCGGGGACAAGAAACCTATGGAGAAGACCCCTATTTAACCTCAAGAATGGGAGTGACATTCGTGAAAGGGCTTCAAGGGGACGATCCAAAATATTTAAAATTAATTGCCACACCTAAACATTACGTTGCCTATAGCGGTTTGGAAAGTGAGCGACACGGATTCAATGCAATCGTAAATAAAAAAGATTTATGGGAAACTTATTTTCCTGCTTTTAAAGCATGTATTTTAGAAGGTGGGGCTCATGCTATCATGGGTGCATATAACAGAGTAAATGGAGAACCTTGTTGTGGAAGCAAGTTCTTGTTAGAAGAAGTTTTAAGGCAAAAATGGAATTTTAAAGGTCATATAGTCTCAGATTGTGGAGCAATAAAAGATATTTTTGAATCTCATCAAGTTGTTAAAACTCCCGAAGAGGCAACTGCTTTAGCAATCAATGCAGGTTGTGATCTTTTTTGCAGTGTAGGAATTTTTACCAAGCAAAAAAAGAAAATTAGATGGGATTGGATCAAGGGAGCCGTTAAGAAAAAATTACTCACGGAAGAGACGATAAATAAATCTGTAAAACGGTTATTCGACGCTCGATTCCGGTTGGGAATGTTTGACCCACCAGAACAAGTAAAATATGCTCAAATATCATATGAGGTCAATGATAGTAAAAAGAATCGAGATTTAGCCCTAAAAGCAGCAAAAAAAACAATGGTATTATTAAAAAATGAAAATAATCTCCTACCTCTGAAAAAAGATTTGAACACTATTGCAGTATTGGGGCCCAATGCAGATGATATCAACATACTCTTGGGAAATTATAATGGTGTTCCCTCACAATATACCACCCCTCTTGAAGGAATAAAAAAGAAAGTCTCTCCTCAAACTACTATACTATATGCAAAAGGATGTCCTCTTAAAGAAAGATCTTTTGAGGGATTTGAGGAAGCGATTGAAAAAGCAAAGAAATCGGATGTTGTTATATTAGTACTAGGATTGTCCCCAAAACTTGAGGGTGAACAGGGACAAGCATCTGAATCTGATCTGGATGGAGATCGATTAGATTTAAACCTCCCCCAAATTCAAGAAGAGTTCTTAAAAGCAATTCTTGCAACAAATAAACCCATTGTTCTAGTATTGACTGGGGGAAGTGCCTTAGCCATCAATTTTGCAAAAGAAAAAATTCCAGCAATTCTCTTTGCTTGGTATCCTGGAGAAGAAGGAGGGAATGCCATAGCTGATGTAATATTTGGAGATTATAATCCTGCTGGAAAGCTTCCAATAACTTTCTATAAATCGATTAATGATCTTCCAGATGTACGGGACTATAATATGGAAGGGAGAACATATAGATTCTTCAGAAAAGAACCCTTATTTTCTTTTGGGGATGGTTTAAGCTATACCACTTTTGAATATTCTAATCTCCAAATTTCTCCTCAAAAAGTAAAAACTGATGAATCCATTTCTATATCTATGGATATAAAAAACACGGGATTGAGGGATGGAGAAGAAGTAGTGCAGTTATACCTCAGCAATCTCAATAATCCTTCTTATTATCCAATAAGAGAGCTACAAGGATTTGAGCGAGTTTTTTTAACAAAAGGGGAGAAAAAGAAGTTACACTTTAGAATCACGCCATATCAATTTTCAAGGGTAACAATAGAAGGTTTGAGAGTCGTAGAACCCGGTATTTTCTCCTTATTTTTAGGAGGATGCCAAAAAGGATTCTCACCCTCCAATATAAATTTCGTGGAAGGCAAATTCGAGGTATACGGGGAAATCTTAAAGATTGATTAAGAAAAAACCTAAAAACATTATACATGTAAATAAAACGATGCATTATGAGTTTATTCATGGATATCATGGGGGATCCCTTTTTTGGATTGATTATCCTCCCAATTTTCATTTTTATAGCTAGAATTGGGGATGTTTCTCTTGGTACGATTAGAATTATATTCATCTCTCAAGGTAAAAAATTTTTAGCACCACTATTGGGATTTTTTGAAGTAACTATATGGTTGTTAGCGGTAAGTCAAATCTTTAGTCACTTGACCAATTTTATCTATTATATCGCATATGCTTCGGGATTCGCCACGGGTAATTATATGGGAATAATAATCGAAAACAAAATTTCTTTGGGACTGCTCAGTCTTCAATTAATTCTTCACGAAGATCCTAAAAATCTCATTAAAAATCTTAAGGAAGAAGGATACGGATTGACCATCATGACTGCAGAAGGCATGAAAGGCAACGTTATGTTGTTAATCATGATTATTAGAAGAAAAAACAAGCAGTATGTCTTGGAGATCATTAAAAAACACCATCCGGATGCATTTATTTCTATTGAACAAGTGCAATCCGTTGCTGGAGGAAGTTTTCCCACCCTTAGGAAAACTCGATCTGAATTATACAGAAGGTTAAAAATATAATTAGTACATAGTTTATTGAGCATTAAATATCTAAAAACTTAACATTGAGGTGGTGTTTTGTGAATGATATCGAAAGAAATTATAGAAAGAATTATTAGTAAATATGTTTACGTTTATGTGAAATACGTTGGCAGGGAATTTGGAGGAGTCCTAAAATCGATCGCAAATGAAGAGATTATCATCGTCGAAGATAAGAACAATAATTTGAATTACATTCCTATTTCGCAAATTAGCGTTATAACTGAAAGGCAATAAAAAAGTGAGATGCTCTAAATAATGCTACCTAAACACGTTCAATATATTGCAAATTAATGAAATTTAAATAACGAATAAACCATGCAGAGAATAGAGTAGCAATTATTACTCGGGACTCGACTATTTTTACCTGCTTTAATTTAGGATTTAAAAATGATATCTACTTTTTTCCATATTCTTTTATTAATTAGAAACTTTCCAAATTATAAGATTTATTTTGGAAATATCACAATAAAATTTTAATAGAAATTATTATAAGGTAATCTTAAAATGGCAGAAAATGAAATTCCCGATGAAAAAATGTCGGGACGACGGAGTTTTTTAGATGATACCGATATGAAAATTTTAAACATTCTACAGCGGGATTGTAGAAAACCTTTATATGAAATTGCGGAAGAATTATCCATCCCCAAATCTACTATCCATTACCGAATAAAGAGATTGGAAGATGAGGGTATCATTGAAGGGTATTATGCTAAAATCAATTCTTCGAAATTAGGATTCGACATTCAAATGATCGTGAATGTAAGAGCAAAATTTGGAAAGGGTTATCATGAAAAAGTGGGTAAAAAATTAGCCGAAATTCCTGGTATTTGGGCGGTGTACTTTGTTTTCGGTGAAAACGATTTTGTGATTCTAGGGCGAGGAAAGAATAGAAAGGAATTATTTGATAAAATGAAAATCTTATTTAATTCAGATGATGTGGAAAGAACTACAACCCAGATTGTAACAGAAGTAGTAAAAGATGATCCGAGAATCTTTTTCAATGTAGAAGAATAATTCCTGCTCATGTAATTTGGAATCAGATATATGGATTTTTACTTACATGTTATTAAAAATAGAAATAAAAAAATCATCCCACTATTTTTTTAAATACTTTTAAAAAATTCTCACCCGCTAGTTTCTTGATTTCAGAATCACTGTACCCTCTTGAGATTAACCCTTCAATGAGATTTGGAAATTTTGTATAATCTTCAAACCCTTCGACTTTAGTGGCAAAACTAGCTTTATGTTCAGGCCTAAAACCAAGCACATCTAACAAATCACTAATTGCGGTTGCAAGTTTTTCGGGAACCGAAAATCCATAAAAATCCGTTCCGATCCCCACAGAATCGATGCCAACGAGGTTGGTGATGTAATCTACATGATCGAGCCAATTTGAGACTGTCGTTTTAGGATTTTCCGTTAAAAAGCCTGCCACGGCTAAAACCCCAATGTAACCCCCCTTTTCTGCAATAGATTTTAATAATTCATCAGGTTTTCCTCTATCGTGAGCATATAATTGCTTTGAAAAGGTGTGAGATGCAATGGCAGGGCTTTTTGAATATTCCACCGCATCGATTGAAGTTTGAATCCCACAATGGGAAACATCTACAATTGTACCTAACTCATTCATTTTCTCAACTACTTGTTTTCCAAAATCCGTTAAGCCCCGATCTCTTCTTGCCGTACATCCGGTTCCTACCGGATTCTTAGAATTATACGTTAATTGCATGATTCTCACGCCCATCATGTAATAGAGCTCGACCAGATCGATGTCCGTACCAATATGCTCCATGCTCTGGAAATTTAAAATTATAGCTTTCTTCTTCTCCTTGATCGCTTTTTCAATATCACTTGCTTTTAATACTTTCATTAAAAAATCTGATCGATGATCGAAAAGATATTGCATGAACGCGTAATTATGGAATACTCCCTCAAAAGAATATGGTTTTGAATGCAAGGGGCCAATTGTCCAGCTCACGCAGTTGACACCCGATTGTTTCCAAGCGTCTTTATAGGATTGAAAAAAGGGGTCATCCTGCACGAGCTTTTTAGCAAGACTTAATACCAATTTGGGAACAACCTCCCAAGCATTCATTCCTTTAGCGAGCATTTCATCATTAAGAGCGACCAATTCTGCATCCCAGAGCATTGGCCCATGACTTAAGGTATCTATTATGCTCGTGGAATTTAAAATATCATAAACTTTTTTATTAGATTGATCGATAAATCCTCATCTCGTATTTTAGTTTAAAACTTTATCATATATTGATTACTTTTGTTTTTTATATTTTTATGGAAATAATTATGTATGTTTTCTATTTTTTCTCATTTTATTTCCAATTATTTCAAAAAAGTCATTATCTTATATATCACTTTGATGAAAATCGCTTTCAATTTTATAAAATTCAACAAATTACTAATGAACAAGGAACCTCTTAATATATTAAATTATTATTGTTTATTTAAGAGCAAAGTAAAATCATATTTTGTCAAATAATATCCTGAGGATTAAGGAAAAAATCTTATAGAAAGTAAAATTATCTATTTGAGAACAAATATTTTGTAACTTCATTTATAAAAACTAAAAAAAAGAAAAATAGATGAAATTATGGATAAAAATAAGTCCTTTCCTTTAGTGAAAGTAAATGGCAATAATTATGATATAGGAAAGCAAGTAGGTGAACATTTCAAAGAACGGATTCAAAAAGCATTGAAAGAATGCAATCAATTTAAAGAATTTCAGAAATTAGATGAAGAACGACCAGAAAGAATTAATCAAGTTGAATCTCTTGCTAAAAAGCATTTTCCCCAATATATTAAGGAAATTCAAGGAATTTCTGACGGTTGTGGAATTGAATATCGTGATATTCTTATCGCGAATTTTCGCCATGTACCTCCCAAAGATGAGGTAGGGAACAATTGCTCATCCTTATTTTTCATAAATGATGATGAAATTATTCTTGCACATAATGAAGATTTTGAAAGCATAATGGGAAAATACTCTTATTTTTCAATAATGGAACTTGAAAATGGTACTAAAATATTTTCTCATTGTTATCCAGGTTGCATTCCAGGAATTTCTTTTGGGTTTAATAATCATGGGATTACTATTACCTCAAATAGCCTTCCTAATCCTGTAAAGAGGATTGGACTTTCACGAATTCTTTTTGGACGAGCAATGTTAGAATCTAAAACTCTCAAAGAAGCTATTGAGAAAGCTCAATCCTTCTCTCCAAGATCGGGAGGAGTAAGTTATAATATTGTTTCATTGAATGAAAAAGTAGCTATTAATCTTGAAACAACCGCGGATGAATCCTGTTTAACGGAAATTACTGACAAATATTTCCATACAAATCATCATATTTCCATAAAATTCAAAGATATACCCTTACCTAGAATCAGCGATTCCAAATCAAGATATAAAAGGGGTATTAAATTATTGCCTAATTTAGAGAAAACTGAAGAAAATGCTTTGAAATTACTTTGGGATAAATATATATTTTTTAATTCTATCAAAGGACCCGAAACGGGATATATCTTTAGCACGATATATACGGCGATTTTTAATATAAATAATACTATTCATTTAAAGCTATATCCTCATAATAGAGAAAAAAATGAATACATGAATGTATCGCTAAGTGATTTACATTAAAGTTAGATGAAAAAAGAATAAAAAAGATAAATATAAATTATTTTTTTCAATTATTAAGAATCAATTTTTTATCCATCCTAATGGATTTAAACTATAAATCATTTCTGCTTCTACTAGAACGGTTATAAGTTAATTGACATCATCATCTATTCTATGGCCTCTGGTTATTTTTCCTCAACTGGAAAATCTATGTAAATCAATAATAAAGAGGGTATTCTTCTAATTTTTAATCGAATATTACTTTAAAAATATATATCCTCAGATTTCAAGTATAAAATGTTGAAATCCTCCCCTTTAAATCAAAAAGAGTATTAAAAAAAAAAAAAGTTTAATATTAAATTTCCTATTTTTTATAATTTGATCTCTCTTAATTTTGCACGAAGTTCTACCCTTTCTGGTTCTGGTATACGCCAAGCTCTCCAAAAAATGAAAACTCCTATTAAGGCAAGAATAATAGGAATTAATGCCATATCAAAAACTATGCCCAATTGAGCTAATGGTGTTTGTACACTTGCACTTGCATCGAAATCTGTTAAAATGTGAGTAATTGCGATGATAACTATAGTTAGGGGGGTTACAGCTCGTAATACGACACTTAAAACCCCATGATAAACTCCTTCTCTACGCCGTTGTTCTTTAACAACCACTTGATCGATAACAGATGCAAATAATGGTTCATCAGCACATTGTAAAGCACTAACTGCTATTCCTATTAATAGACTGGCAAAAATAGCTGCAATTAATTCTCTAAATAGTAAGATAGGGAGTATAGATATAGCCATTCCTATAACACCAATATATATTGTTTTGATTTCTCCTATCTTACCTATTATCCAAATCCAGAAGGGAATCGTAATCAGTCCTGTTACTAAATAACCTAATAAAATTATACTACCCCAGAATTCCTCTATTTGTAAAACATATCTGACATAATAAATTACTGAACTAAGAACAATTGCATTATAAGTATTTGCACACATCCAAACAGCGAGTATTGCGATGAAGTTACGATTCATAAAAAGTATTTTCATTATATGAAAAAAATTACCCGTTGAATTTACTTTTTCCTCGCTTTTTAAGAAATCATCAATCATTTGCTTATCTTCACGACAGCCAGGAATCCCTAAGATTATAAAAGGAGTTGTGATTAAAACAATTAATAATGCTGCTATGAAAAAACTTGACTTATCTCCATATATAATGATTAATGGTGGTACTACCACTCCGAAAAATTGCATTGCTGCCCACCCAACCAAATTATATCCTGTAACATAACGTCGATCTCTATTGCTTCGAAATTTTTGAGGAAATAATGCCCTATGATTCATGTTGCCCAACGTATATAATCCTGAACAAATGCAAAGAAATACTAAAAGCCAAATAAACACGACTCCAGAATTATTGCCAGCATTGATATCAGGCGGTGAAAATATAAGTAAAAATATGATAGTCACGGGAAGATATCCAATAATTATTAAAGGAAAACGTCGACCCCACCGTCTTGTATAAAAATGAGGTTTATCAGAAAAGTATCCGACGATTGGATCTTTTACCACGTTCCAAATCGTGAAGAAAATAAAGGCAATTGTGTAAAGTAAGATAGATAAACCAACTTCAACTTCGTAAAAATAGAGTGCATATGCACCTATGAATTCAAACGCCGTTCCACCCCCAAAACCAGCTAAGCTATAAGAAATGAGGGTAAAAGTTGAATGATTTTTCTCATCTGTTTCTTTCTCTTTTTCAACTTCCATCTTTTATAAAATCCCCGAGTTGTTTTAAATTTAATTTATCATTTAAATAATTAATTAATTAATATTTGTATGCATATATATAAAATTTTTGTATATTTACCTATAAATAAATAGCAAAAAAATTAATACATAACATTCATTTTTCTTTGTTAAAATTCAATTCCTAAGAGAATTAATAAAAGAAGACAGAAAATTAAGAAAAAATACCAATTTATTATAGTAAAATAAAGTAATCTATACTATATAAGATACATTTTAAAAATAAAATATAGGAAATCTATATATTTTGTAAAAAATATGGCACATTTAATAAAAAAAGAAAATATACATGAATTAGAAGCTTCAATTATTAATAAAATAAATAAACTGTTAGGGCTAAATGGAATCCCAGGATTAGCTATTGGGATCGTAAAAAACAATGCTCTGGTTTTCTCAAAAGGATTTGGAGTTAAAAACATTTTAAAAAAAGAACCCATTCAACCAGAATCCATTTTCCATACATCTTCAATTTCAAAAATATTCGTCGCTGTTGCGATAATGCAGCTTGAAGAGCAAGGAAAAATAGATCTTACATCGCCCGTGATAAAATATTTACCTTACTTCAAATTAAAAGATTCAGATTTTAAAAGAATTACAATTAAACAATTATTAAACCATAGTTCAGGGTTACCTGATGTTGATAAAACGGTTTATGACACCCCTGAATATGATGAAAACGCCCTTGAAAGGTATGTCGATAGTTTAGCGGACAAAAATTTATTATTTAAACCAGGAACTCGTTTTGCGTATACTGATATTGGGTATGATGTATTAGGAGATGTAATCGCAAAAGTATCAGGAATGTCTTTTGAGGAATATATGAAAAAAAATGTCTTGCTTCCTTTAGATATGAAAAAAAGTACCTTTTTAAAGGAGGAGGTTCCAGACAATGAATTAGTATTACCTCACATCCGCAAACAAAAGCGATTAATCGTGAATGAAATATATCCTTATAGTCGAAATCAAGCTCCAAGTTCAACATTTCATTCAAATGTGATAGAAATTTGTAATTTCATTATTGCTAGTTTAAATAAGGGAAAATTTAAAGATAAGCAAATTCTCAAGCCAGCTACTTATGAATTGCTCTGGGAACCCATAATTAAAACAAATATTAACTCACATAATGCTTATATGGGACTCGGGTGGTTTATAGGTGAATATCGAGGATTTAAAATAGTCGGACATTCTGGAGGCGAGTTTGGTTTTTTAGCTCATCTTTTCTTATTCCCTGAAAAATCACTTGGAATGGTCATATTAATGAACTCGTTCCATTCTCCAAATTGGAATCTTACATCCGCTTTTTTGGATATCCTTATCGGATATAAACCAAAATTTTTGGATAACGACGAGTTCAATTTTCTCAAGCAATTATTAAACACTAAAACGGAAGAAAGAAAAGATCAAAAAATTCTTCTTAAACTTAAAAAAAAGAAGCAAAAAAAAACAATGATCAAGGAGGAAATCTTAAAATTCTTGGCAAAATTCGAGGTTGGTGCAACAGTTGCCCGCATTAATGAAGAAACTAAAATTCATCGAAATACAATAAAAAAATATTTAGCAAAAATGGAACTTGAAGGGTTAGTATATTCCCAAATTATAGGATCCTTCACAGTATGGTTCATATCACCAACCGAAAAAGGAATTATCATTGAGATGTATGAAATAAATCACGATGACTATTTTAAAAAATTTCTCGCTGCATATTTTCAACAAATGATCATTTCAGAAGGAGAAGCATGGGAATTGATGAATAAAATCGGAAGAGAAATTTGTGAAATGAGCAACTTTCCTTTTAAGGAATTTGATTTTAAGTCAAAATTTATTAATAAGGATGGAATGATTGATTTATTAAAATCAGCAACTTTTATTCTGAAATTCTTACAATCAAGCAAACTATTTGGTGAAGACTTAGAATGCGAGATCGTGCCTGCATTCGATAATAAAGATCCCCAAGCAATTCTCATTCGAATAAAAGCGCTCAAATTCTTAGATGAGGGTTCTTTTTTACTTTATCCCATTAATTGTGGTTTTATAGACCAACTTCTCCAAAAATTTGGCATCCCTCTTAATTTTTCTTTAAAATCCTTTAATAAAACTTCCGAAACGTGTTATTATGAGCTTTCCGTTCAAAAAAAGTTATAAAAGCAATATAAATGAATATTTTTTAATTATTTCGCTTCAAAATGTAATTCCCTGAACTTATTAGAACAAGGAGGACCCAATGTTAAGTGTAATACAGGATCTTTCTTTAATTCATTTATAACAGAAATAATTGTAAAATCGCCAAAAGGATTAATGCCTCGATGAACACAAACTGGATGTGTTGATAAAATTTTTTTTGCTGATTCTAAATTAATGATAGTTGAGGGATCTTTTAAAAAAGATTCAAGAAGGTTAAAGCGATTGTAAGTAGTACTTAATGAATCGTCTATCTCTCTATTAAGTAAAATATCATCATTAATTAAGGGATGATTTGTATGGTATATCTTTTTAGCATTCTTATAAGGCAGGTATCTTTGAATTTTATTCGCAGAACATTCAAAATTCATAATATTTTCAGAATCCCCGATCATATACGCGTATCCAGAAGCATGCTCGATATCGTGTAAAAAATGCACAGCTTTTTCCATATCTGGCTGTTCAATAAGTCCCCTTGTCACATAAGGAACAGGTAATCCACTAAAAGAATAATTCAAATATGAACATAAAGCATTAATACATATTCCAATACTTTGATTATTAATTCCACATAAATATTTTATTCCTAAAATCGTCGGGATAATAGTTTCAAATGAAGAATCTTGATCTTTAATTTGTAGGATTACGATATCATCTTCATTATGAAAACATTGCCAATCATAGGTTTGTGCAACAATAGAAGGAGTAGAAGTTGTTTTAGCACAACCAAATGTACTACAATGAGTACCTAAATCAATTCCTAATGTTCTAAGAATCACATTAATTTCATCTTGACATTGAAATGCAAATAACGAATTAATATCTATTTCTGCACTTTCTGCAACAGCTTCAAATTCTTCCCATAATGAAGGGGTCCATTTTTGTACAGCTTCTTTTAATTTTGAACCTTTTATTAATCTTCTAAGGATTTTTTCCGCTTTTTTTATACCTAAAGTTCCTTCGATCAAGGAGATTACCCTTTCAAGTGAATCATGTATCAAATTCCTTAATTCATTACCAATCTTAAATCCACGGTCACGGGGTTCTCCTTCTAACTTTAAAATTTTAATACTCAAGGAATTTTTACCTTCTAGTTTCTCTAAAAAAAATAGATAATTTTCATGATTACAAATAATAAAAAATGTTTTATATTTTTTATCATTTAATGCACAAAATTTCTATACTTATCTTTAATAATTATCAACAAAAATATTTTGATTTTTCTGTCTTTATTAATAAAAAGTTATTTTGTTGTTAGAATAAAAATGTTTCTATCAATTATTAATAATCAAAAGAAAGCCTTAAAACTTGATTAATGGATTTTAGAATAGATTAGGATATATTGAAAAAAAATTAAATGTAATTTGATAGAAATTTTATACAATCAATGACAAAACTTATATATATTTATTCTTTCTTTTTATACTAATAACCCATATTTGATAATTAATAAAAAAAAATTTGGGGATAAAATTAAAATTGAGAAGATTAAATGGGTTATTTGATGAATAGAAATAAACAAACATAGATGATAAACAAAATGATTAAAAGTAACCAAATGAAAATAGTAGAATTATACGGTTCTCCAAAAGAAAGAGGAATGATACATGGTGAAACGTTGAAACCTATGATAGAAGAAAGTCTTGAAAGATTGAAACATTTAATTTATTACGAGACTCATACAAATCCTGAACTTGTCATAAAACTATTCATGAAAAAAACAAAATTTTTGCCAGCAGTTAAAAAATGGACACCAGATTTACTGGAAGAAATTGAAGGAATTGCAGAGGGAGCTGGAGTGGATTTTGATACCCTTTTTATGTTTCAATGTCAGGATGAGATGGTTTGGTTTTCAAGAGAAATATTTCCTGATACTGCTGGACATTGTTCTGCAATTGGATGTTTTAAAGAGGATAATTCTCCTGCTTTATTAGCACAAAACCTTGATTGGCTAAATGATTATGATGGATTAAATGCCGTTTTACGTATTAAACATCCGGATTCTTCCTTAGAAACCTTAGTTCCGACAACTGCCGGATTAATTGGATGGTGTGGCATGAATAACCAACCAATTGGAGTTACAACGAATACGCTTTATAGATTTTTAAATACGTCTGTAGAAGGATTACCTGTTAATTTCATAATACGAGCGGTGCTTGAACAAAAATCCCTAGAAGATGCAATTAATTTTATTCATAAAATCAAACATGCATCTGCTGAGAACTATATGATTGGTAACAATGAAAAAGTAGTAAATTTTGAATGTTCGGCGAACAAAATCTCTCAATTCCTTCCTTATGAAGGAGCAAGGAGGATTTATCATACGAATCATCCCATTATTAATGATGATCTGATAATGCCTCCCCCAAAGCTTGAACCTACATTTACAACGTGGGAGAGATATAATTATCTCGAATATCGATTAAAAAACCCTAAGAAAAAGATTACAATTGATACAATCAAGCATATCCTTAGTTCTCACTATGGACCTGTATGTGTCCATCAAGACTTCAAACCGATGAGTGTATATACAGTTAATTGTATTGTTTATTTATTAACAACACCCGCAGAGCTTCATTTAACAATAGGACCGCCATGTTGTAATGAATTTAAGATATTTACTTTTAATTGAAATTTATTGAAATTATAAAATAGAGAATATAAACCGTGTTTTTTGAATATTTTAATAAAATAGCAAAATTACTCACAAAACATTGTGCAGATATCAAAAAAGGAAATGTTGTTTTAATTTGGGGTTCAGTTGAAACAATTCCCTTGATAAATGAAATATATCGAGAGGTTTTAAAGAATACCGATGGTCATCCTATAATTAAAATTGATGTTCCGGGGCAAGAGTACATTTATTACAAAGAGGCAAAAGACCATCAATTGGACTATAAAAATCCTTTTGATTTATTCTTAGTGAGTAATATCGATGTTGCAATAAGATTGAAAACTTCAGCCAATACCAACGAATTAAGCAATATATCCTCTAAGAAAATTCAAAGAGCAGAACTTGCCCAAATTGACGTTTGGCAAACTTTCTCGAGAAGAGAAGGAGCAGGTGAACTTAATTGGATTGTTTTTCCTTATCCTTCCCAAGGTATGGCTCAACAAGCAAACATGAGCAAGGAAGAGTTTGAAGATCTTATTATAACGACATGCTTTCTTGATAAACCTGATCCGATTGCAATTTGGAAAGAATTAGAACAGAAAGAAGAAAAATATGTTGATTATCTAAATAATGTTGATAAATTGCACATAATTGGAAAGGGAACTGATTTAACTTTATCTGTAAAGGGAAGAAAGTGGATAAGTCATTATGGTAAGAGAAATTTACCTGACGGAGAAGTTTTTACGGGACCAATAGAAGATTCTTTAAATGGAATTATCTCATTTACATTTCCAAGTAAATTTAGGTCGAAACCGATTGAGGATATAATGCTTAAATTCAAGGATGGAAAAGTCGTTGAATCTACAGCCACAAAAGGTCAAGAAATACTAAAAGAGATCCTTAAAATACCGGGAGCAAAGAGAGTAGGTGAATTTGCAATTGGAACGAATTATGAAATATCTAAATTTGTAGGAGAAATATTATTTGATGAAAAAATCGGCGGAACCATACATATGGCTTTAGGTAACGGATATCCAGAAACAGGAAGTAAAAATCGAAGTGTAATTCATTGGGATTTAGTTTGTGATATGAGGAAAGAAGGTCAAATCCTTGCTGATGGTAAAGAGATTTACCGCGATGGAAAATTTGTAATTTAAAGAATTGAGAATTTCTCCAGAAAATATAAAGTTTTAGAAAATGAATGAAAAGGGGATAATAACGAATAACAAAAATATTATTAATCAAGTTAATGTTGAATACCTTTATGAACATGTGCTCAACTTAGAAGGTATTAAGCACCCAATTGATGCACCAGATAAATTGAATCAAGCGGCAGATTATATTTATTCCAAATTGAAAGAATTTGGTGTCTCAACAAGAGAACAGAAGTTTAAAATAGAGGGATTTTCTGGAACCTATCGAAATATTGAAGGTGTAATAGGAGATGAAAATGAACCTTGTATCTTATTAATAAATCATTATGATACTGTATACAATAGTCCTGGAGCGAATGATAATGCAGCCAGTATTGCTTTAATGTTAGAAATTGCCAGAATCTTAGTCGAAAATGAATATAATGGACCCATCCGTTTTTTAAGCACAACATTGGAGGAAGAAAATCCTTCAATTCAATCAAGAATGAGAAAAAGTGCTCAAAAATGGGGGATTATGGATGAATTGTTTAGATACAAGTCATACTCGATTTCGACATTGATGAAAGAATTCTTTGAACTCTTTTGGAAGTTTTTTAAAGGAGGAAATACTGCGAATAAATCTCTATTAAGAGCTCTCAAAAAATTGGGAAAAGAAATACCAGAATCAATTAAAAATCATATCAAAGATCTTCTAGATATTTATCCAGAAGGAACTATTTTCGAAAATCTTGGTGGATTTGGTACGATTGGAAGCCATTTTTGGCTTGAAGAAGCTCTTTCTACTGGGAAGAAAATTAAAATAGCAATATGCACGGATGAGATAGGTACAATGAATAAAAATACGAATTCCCAGCAAATTCCTTCCAATGCAAATAATGATATCTTTGAATCATATAAAGTAGATTGGGGTGGAAAAAGGGGGGATTTTATATTTTTAGCCGCAAATCTAGATGCAAATCAAATAGCGCATGAGCTGTGTATGAATTGTAAACATAGTTCAATTGATCTTCCCTATTTATACTTCTTAACAGAATTATCTTTCGAAGAAATGTACAAAATATTTCCAGATCTCTTAGGTTCTGACCATAAACATTTTTGGCGAGCAGGAATTCCGGGGATATTGATTTCGGATACGGCAGGACTTAGAAATCCTCATAAACACTCCATGTCGGATACTATTGATAAAGTAGACTTTAATCAAGTTGCTAAGGTTTCGAAAGCTATTTTAGCTACTATGATGAACTCTGATGTTTCTTAATAATAAAAAATTACTTTTTTGATTTTTGATATAAAAATTTAAAATGAAATTTAAAAGAGTTGAATTAAAAAGTGGAATTTGAACCAGAATTAACCTTTATTGGAAATATTTTTTTTCTTCTGTGTGTAATTACTTTCATTTTAGTTGGACTTAAACTTATCTCCAAATATTTCCAATTAAAGGAGAAAATATGTATAACAACTGGAATAGCATGGATTTGCTTCTCAACTATTTGGTGGGGGATCGTATATAGAATTATAGTAGAAGCATTGAATATTCCTTTAAATTTTGCGTTCCAAATGTTTATAAAAACAGCTTTTGTTCTACCAGGTCTCGTTTTTTGGATATATTCATTTAGTAAATTAATCTATCCTATGAAAACAAAAACACTCGTCATTCCTTATTTAGTTATTGCTATAATTCTTGATGCAGTATTGATTTTCATTGTTTTGCTTTATCCGGAAAGACAAGATATGGTTAATGTAACCCTTAACTTTTTCCTTTTTGAGATGTTTTACTATATAGCATTAATTACAATGTTAATCACGGGATTTCTTTTTTCAAAAGCATCTCTTAAATCAGATGACGTTAAAATACGCTGGAAAGGAAGATTTTTGCTATTTGCATATATATTTATTATAATAGGGGCTATAATAGAACTTATTGACTATAGCCAATATGGTATTCTAGTTGTTTTTTATATGAATTTTATTACTAGTATTATATTAATAATTGGTGCTATTGAATACTATTTTGGATTTTTCTTACCTGGTTGGTTAATGAAATGGTTAACTAAAAAAACTTAAACAAAAGAATATAGAGAATGTTATTACATTCTTTATTCAACTTTTTTTTCTATTCTTTCTAAATAAAGGTTCTCAATGCCATTTTACTTAAATCTGTTGTTGTGCTTTACAGAATTTGTATAAATATTTTATTTAATTATAGATTTTTCTAAAGAAAAGAGCTTACATAAATCATTATATAAGTTAAGATATTTCTGATAAGAATTATTATATATTTCACTGTTTGATTCATTTGGCTCATATCTTTTTTTAATAGAAACCATTTGATTTGAAGCCTCTTCGATGCTTGAATAGATTCCAATACCTTTCCCTGCAAATATAGCCGCTCCTAAACAGGCTGCCTCTTCATTGTCCGTCCTTACAATAATTTTTCCTGTGATATCTGCTTTTATTTGATTCCATATATCACTTCGAGCCCCCCCTCCTAACACTCGAATCTCGTTAACATGTATTTTTAAGTCTTCAATTATCTCCAAATTCCTCCTAAGAATAAAAGCTATCGATTCCATTATAGCTCTGGCAAAATGAGCCTTTCCATGTTTGAGAGTAAAGCCATAGAAAACACCTCGAGCATTTGGATTATTTTCTGGAGCCATAGCACCTTGTAAATGAGGTAACATTACTAAATCTTCACTTCCTGCGGGTATATTCTTAACTTGCTCCGCGATTAAATCATAAGCGTCAATGCCCTTTTGCTTAGATGCTCTCAATTCTTCAAGGCAGAATTTATCTCTATACCACCGAAATACCATGCCCCCTGTTGTAAAAGTGTGAAACATGTACCTTTTCGGTAATCCATGATAATGTACTGGTATTCTCCCCAATGGATCAAATATCGGTAAAGTTTGATCTTGAGTGACACAAATTGCTAGTGCAGCTCCAGTATTTTCTGTAAAAATTCCAGCTTTTACATTCCCAACTCCAATTGTTCCACAAACTTGATCAAGAGCGCCCATAGAAACAATTGTTTTTGAAGAAAGTCCTATATCTTTAGCGACATCTTCTTTAATATATCCTATTGCTTCTCCAGAATATTTTATTTCTGGTAATTGATCGTGAGAAATGTTTAAATAATCAAGCATTTCATCCCACCATTTTTCAGTTGATATGTTCCAATAAACTGTAGAACAAATTAATGAACCTTCACAATTAAATTGTCCTGTAAGTCTCCAAATGAGATAATCTTCTATTAATAAAATCTTGTGGATTTTACCATATATTTCTGGTTCATTATTTTTTATCCATAAAAGTTTTGCTGCGGGCCATGTTGGGACAATAGAAACTTGACCTGTTTTCTTATAAACTTCCTCATTTGGAAATTCCTTAGAAAGTATTTCAGCTTCCTTTTGAGCTCGATTATCCATCCAAGAAACAGCATTTCTTAAAGGTTTTCCTTTTTCATCGATTATAACAAAAGTCTCTCCTTGAGCAGATAAGCTGAATGCTTTAATTGATTTTGGGTCGATCTTAGATTGTTTTAAAACTTCTCGTGTACCTATTGTAAAAGCTTTCCAAAATTCTTCAATTGGAAGTTCGACTGATAATGCTGTAGGAGTTAGGAGATTATATTCTTGTGTCGAAATACTAATTAACTTACCTTTTGCATTAAATAATGAAATTTTTGAAGCGGTAGTTCCTGCATCGAGTGCTAAAATATATTCGTCTATAATAATCGCCTCGTTTTAATCTGGAGGTACTAATGACCATACTATTAGAGTTGATTTATTAAAATTATTGATTAGCTTATGTGGCTCCTTATTTGGAATTATTACGGCATCTCCAGCATTAAGTTCAATCTTTTCTTTAGAAAATTCTACAATCACTTTACCAAATGCGCAAAAAAATACTTCTTTTCCTTTTTCATGTCCTGGATCAACAGCTCCTTCTTTTCCAGGTTCAATATATGAGGTTCCAAAGTGCATGATTTCATCTTTACGATATGAATGACATAATTCATCCTGTTCATACCATTCCTTAGCGTTATCTTTTCTAATTATTTCAATTTCCCTTCTTTCATTAGTCTTTTCCTTAATCCGAGGTTTTGTAATGTCATCTGGAGGTGCTAAAGACCATGCTATTAAAGTTGGATCATTAAAATTATTTATTAAGGTGTGAGGTTCATCGACGGGAATTATAACTGCATCCCCTGCTGAAAGCTCAACGCTTTCATATGTAAATTCAACAATCACGTTTCCTATTGCACAATAAAAAACCTCTTTACCACGATTATGCCCTGGACAAATATCACCTACATCTCCTGCTTTCAAATAAGAAGTTCCAAATTTCATCACATCATCTTGACGATATAATTGGATGAATTCTTCTCCATCAAACCAATTTTTTGTGTCCTGTTTTTTAATTAAAGTTATTTGAGACATGAATTTTACCTCCTTTTTTTATATTCTTACTATTCTAATATCTGGAAATTATCAAAAATTAAGCTTTTTTAATTAAATTCAAAATTAATTCAATATTTTCTGTATAACTTCCTTCTGGAACAAATTTTTTGTCAAAGACAGCAGTTCCAACCGTAAATGCCCATACGTTTAATTCTTTCATTTTTTTTATTTGTTCCGAAGTTTTAATGCTACCCGCTATGATTAATTTAGTTTTCATGGACATCATTATCTTTTTAATTAATTCTTCCCCATCAATTGTTTTATGTCTATAAGCTAAGAGATTTAGACCTTCTACTCCTTTTGATTCTACTTCTTTAACGTCCTTCTGTATATCTTCAATGCTCCCTTTTAATATGCAAGGATGATCAACCACATTCCCTATATAGGGCATAAATTTAATATCTTGTCCGTTAATAACCTGCATTGTAGCATCAATATAAGGTTTCATGGTTCCTATTAAGTAATCCACACCCAATTCAAGTCCAATTTTTGCAGATTCAACAGATGATTCTTCTGAATCAGATACAACTTCAAGAAAAATAAATTTATTATCTTCTTTCATTAATTTTACCAATTCTTTATATTCATCAAGCTCTAACCCGATATTTTTAAATCCAATAAACTTTAAATCTGAAATGTGCCTAACTTCCTCATATATTTCTAGAGCGTCATTTTTCGTGACATCATCATACGTTAACATAAAAATAAATTCTGTCATACTTTTCTCAATCTCCAATTCCTTTTTTGTCTTTAATTTTATTTAATTTTCAATAAAAAGTGTGATATTTAATTGCTTACTGATTTTAAAAGTTCTATTAACACTCTTTTAAAGCGTCCTTTAGAGATTTCTCAAATCTTTGACATATAAGCTCTGTTTCTTCGTCATTAACTATCAAAGGAGGTCTTATTTTAACCACATTTCTTATGTATTCTCCCGACTTTAAAATTGGTTCTTGCTCTTTAATATTACCAAGTTTATGCTGGATAGGATACATTATACCGAATATGGTATTATTTTTTATTCCGGTTTTAAGAAAGGTTTCAGCTAATTCGGTAAATGGTTCTCGTGTCTCTTGATTTTTAACTAACTCTACACCAAGAAAAAGCCCTGGTCCTCTTATATCTCCAATTTGAGGAATATCTTCTTGGAGCTCTCTAAGAAATTTTGTAATTTTTTCTCCTTGCTTTTTAGCGTTTAAAGGGATATTGTGTTTTTCAAATATTTTTAGTGTTGTAATAGCCGCTGCCAAACTAGTAGGTATGGATGAAAAAGTATTATGCTCTTCATAAATATTTAAAATATTTTTAATTCTTGGGCCAGCAATAGTTACTCCTAATGGCCAACCTCCTGCAATTCCTTTTGTAGTTACCATGATATCAGGAGAAATATCCATTGATGAGCGGTCTAAATATAAATCAGTAGCCCACAATTTTCCTGTCCTGCCACATCCCGTCTGGCTCTCATCGTAGATTGTAATTATATCATTTTCCTTACATATTTTTGTTATTCCATCTAAAAATTCAACAGGCATTGGGATATCTCCACCAGGACCTTGGATAAGTTCAACTAATAGGGCTAAAACCCCAGTCACATGATAGGATTCTATCTGTTGTTTTGCAAGATCTATGCACTCCATATTACACGATTTATCACGATCTCCATATAATCCATTTTTATACTTCCATGGACATCGATAACAATAAGGATAAATTGCTTTTGTCCATTTTTCTACTCCAAATGGTTTATGACGGATAAAATTTCCATGTTGAATGCTAGATCCTTTCATTGCTAAAGTTGTTCCATGAAATGCACGATAGAAAGTCACTATCTGATCACGATATCCTGATCCCATATTAGCATATGCTAATCGAATCGCGGCTTCAAGTGCTCCTCCACCACCCATATTTTGTGAACATATTTTTCCCCCTTTTAGTGTTCCTGGAGCGATTTCTGCCATTAAATTATTGAACCTAACTCTAACGGGGGTAAGAGAAAAAGATCGCACATGCACCAATTTTTTTGCCTGCATTGTAACAGCCAGATTAATTTCAGAAGGTGCATGACCAAGACTTAAGGTATACATTTGAGAAATACAATCTAATATTGGTTCCTTCTTGCCCCGTATTTTATAAAACACGGATCCTGGTTCTTTTGCTTCCTCATATATCTCATCAAATAAAGGAATCAGACTATGCTTTTTGGCGTCTTCGATCTCAGTTTCTGATAATTCTCCATTAATTAATGAATTAATTTCTTCTGCATTTAACCATTTTAAATCAACCATCTTTTTATTACCATCTTTTTTTAGATATTTAGAAGTTATCGTTACAAGGATTCATGTCACTATTAGATTGTTTTATAATCATTCGAATGGGAAATTTATAATGAAAAATTGAAGGAATTGTTATTTTAAAACTCAAGGTACTAGAGAATTTTTCCATTAAAAACGTCTATTTCTTGACAATGATTAATCCAAATTCTTAAAATGTCCCTTTTTTCCTACAAAATTTCGTGATTGTTGCTTAAAATTATATAAAGTTAATCTTTGAACCTTGTAATGATATCTTTTTCTTATTTTAATATAATATTGGAATGAGTACTTTTTAAATTTTATCATTTCTTGCACAAAAAAAGTATACATAATCAGCAATATTATTTACAAAAACTTTATTATGACATACACAATTCTTTAAGATTTTTTTGAGTATATAATCAATAAACTGGATTAAAAAATTAATTAGAAGAATTAAAAGTGAATTGGTTAATTATCAATAAATTGACTTTTAAATATGTACTAATAATACTCTTTTTTAAATTTTTAATTTCATTTTTAAATATAAATATAAAGATCAACTGAAATACAATTTCGTATTATGTGGAGAAATGAATTAATCGAATTTGCTAATAAATTTGAGCATCCCGCTTGGGGTTTCAATCATTCCACGAGAGTATATGAAATGTCATTGCTCTTAGGAGAAAAAGAAGGGGTAAACATGGACCAAGATGCACTGTTCGTCGCCGCGTATTTACATGATATGGGGGCATTTACCCCCTATAAAAAAATAAATACCGATCATTCCGATACTTCCGCTGAGAAGTGTGAAGAATTACTGAACTCAATAGGCTTTCCCAATGAAAAGGTGAAATTAGTTCAAGAAATAATCAAAACTCACATGTATTATGCCATTCCTACGAATCAAATTGAATCTCTAATTTTCCATGATGCCGATACTTTAGATTTTATGGGTATTATTGGAATTACGCGGATACTATCTATTATAGGAATAGACGATTGGACTCCCGATCTAAATTCTGCAATAAAATTGATTAGAAATTTTCAGAAAACATTACCTAAAAAATTAATAACAAAAACTGGTAAAGAAATGGGACAAAAAAGGGCAAAAGAAATGGCTGATTTCCTAATTTTACTATCAGAACAAACTGCTGATTATAATTATCTATAAGTAGAGAATTTATGCTTATATTTTCAAGATTTTATAAAAAGTAATTAAAATTAAAAAAAAAATGATAAATGAAAATTTTTATTATTATTTCTGAGCACTGTTCCACCTAATTTAAGTATTCAATTAAATTCCGAGTTCTATCAGTTGTTCTTTAATCTCCGTTGATTTCTTTGGGGTTATATAGTAGAATTTCCAAAAGATTATGAAGCCAATCAAGAATATAATTGCTGGTATGAATCCCATATGAAGACGGATTCCCAATATCGCAGACTCGGGCTGAACCGATGCACCTTCGACGAATCCCGTTAACTCATGAGTGATGGTTAAGATGCCTGCTTGTACTACTCGTGATAAGTTCGATTCCAGAAAATTCATTGATTGGAAAAAGCCCTCTCGTCGCTTTCCGGTTCTAACAATCGATTCATCTATACAATCTGATAGTACTGGGTCCATGATAGATATGAAACCTCCCAGTCCCAGCCCATATATAAAAGCTAATATCATGAAGCTGGTTAGGTCAAATACGAATGACATCAGGAAACCTAAGGTTATCATTACTACAGCAGCTAACATTATGGTTCTGCGGTAATTATGTACCTTTTTGGAATAAAGATACCAGAAAGGAACTGCAATTAGGGAACCTAACAAGAGGAATACCATTACAAATGTCATTATATCTGCCGGTTCAAGTAATACGAAACGAACAAAATATGCGATTGAAGCCTCAATAGTGCTATTTAATACGTGATAAGTAAAAACGAAAATCATGTAGAATATAAAAGATTTTGTTTGAAATACGTCCTTCAATGCTGCCAAGAAGGATTCCTTTTTATCCTTATTGTAATTCTGGAGATAATTGTTTATGAGCGGTTTTTCTTCCCTAATACCCGGAATGAGTAAAGGAAATGGAACGAGACAAAGAACCACCGTAAGCCACGCCATGAGAACAAAGGAATCTAAATTACCAAACACGATTATCATGGGCGGAATAATAAATCCAAAGACGATGCCCACCATGCTTATGTACACGGAGAAACTTGCCGACGTTAACCTTTCTTGAGAAGTTCTTAGCTTGTAAGGAAACATGGAATAGTAATTGATTGAAAAGAAAGATTCCACGGTATCAAAAAGACAGGTACTGAAAATGAGCCAAGTAAAAATTTCCCATGGATGTTCCGTTGGACTAACTTGAGGGGGGGAGAAAATTAATAGAAAGGTGAACAACATCGGAATAAAAAAGACCACCATCCAGGGGAATCTCCGGCCCCATTTCTTCGTGAATCTAAAAGGCCGATCAACGATATACCCTATAAGTAAATCATTCAAAGCATCCCAAACGGCGTAAATTATTAGTCCCACCCCCACAAGTACGGAATTTAACCCGATTTCTGCTTCGTAAAAATAAAAAAGCATGAATCCTTGTACGGCATTAATGAATTCCATGACATACTGTCCCGTATTATATGAAGCTATGTTTAACCTAGAATGTCTAACTATTCCTATATCACTGTTTGAATTACTTGCCATTGTTTTTTAACCTCTTAAATTTAAAGATCTTAATTTAATATTTCAACAAGGTTGTTTATAAAGTTTAATATCCTAATCATTTTTCTTCGAAATGTGATTATCCATTTTTTATTCGATATATTCTCAAGGAAAAAAGATATGATTCGATAATTAAATTAAATATCTTTATCTCTTTCAATAATTAAAAAACGTGGAAGGTTTCGTATAATAAAAAAAAATGAAATTATTCTCCAACAATAGTTTTAAATACTCGCAAGAAATTCCCGCCCGCAATTTTCTGAATCTCTGAATCACTATATCCTTTTGAAATTAAGCCCTCAATAAGATTCGGGAACTTTGTATAAGAATCAAATCCCTCTGATTTATATTCGAACGAGCCACCATGCTCTGGCCCCATTCCTAATTTGCTCATAAATTGATCTATTCTCTGTGCCAAGGGAATGGGTAAATCGGACCCGAAAAAATCGCTACCGATTCCAACATGATCTGCCCCCACAAGCTCCACCAAATAATCCACGTGATCTAACCATTCACTAATCTTGGGATGTAAACTCTTACTTATAAAGCCCTGAATCATTAACACACCGATATAACCATGTTTCTCTGCGATCGCTTTAAATAATTCATCATTCTTTGCTCTGGGATGGTCATATACGGATTTCGCAGAGGTATGAGTAGCCATTATGGGAAATCTTGCATATTCTGCAGCATCCAAGCTTGTTTTAGGCCCGCAATGAGAGATATCGACCACTATTCCCAGTTTTTTCATCCTATCTATTACTTCTTTGCCAAATTCTGTTAAACCTCTGTCTCTAAGAGCCATAGAGCCCGTTCCAATTAGATTTTTTGTATTGAGGGTCAACTGTCCAACACGTATCCCTAGCATGTAGAACAATTCGAGCATTTCCAAGTCTGATCCTATCGGTTCTAAATTTTGAAGATTGATAATGATCCCTTTCTTGTTTTCCTTGTAGGCTCTTTCAATATCTCTTGCTTTCAATACTTTTAAAAATAAATCAGGACGATGTTCAATCATGTAGGTCAGAAAAGCATAATTATGGAATACTCCTTCAAAGGTATAAGGTTTTTCATGAACGGGTCCGACAGTCCAACTCACGCAATTTACCTTGCATTGATTCCACGCTTCCTTGTATTGCTGATAATAGGGCTCATCGTGAACTACTTTATTTGCGAGCATTAAAATAATTTCTTGCACAATTTTCCAAGGATCCACGTCTTGAGAGAGCATTTTATTTGCCTCATCCATGAGATCTTGGCTCCAAATCATGGGACCATGAGATAAACTATCTATGATCGGGCCAGAAGAATAAATTTTTGAAGTTTTACTATCCATACCATTCATGACGTATCTTTTCTCATTTCTAATGATTTTTAGTAATTAATTATTGTATTATTTAATAATGAAATGTAGAAAAAGTTTCAATAAAGTAAAATAAATTTGAATTGAATGATGACTATCTAATGTTTACATAACTACAGATTTTTCCTCTTTTGCAAGGAACCTATTCTTAATAAAACCGGGTAATATAAATCCAATATAATACTCCAAAGCGCTTGACATTAGTATAATCTTGATGATCATGTTTCCAACTGCAATTGTCGGAAGGAAAATCTCCAATAAAGTTGCTATCAAAAAAGAAATAAAAGCTGCTAGTAAAAATTTTCCTTTAAGTCTTATTTCTTCGGATTTAGCTTTCAAGGATTTCAATGCTATGTATATTCCAGCAATGATAAATGTGAGCAAGATCAATACTAAATATAAAACTACAATAAGACTGTAATCAATTCCGAGGGGTGGAGTGTAAGTTCCGATTAAATTAAAATCAAAAATCAAGGCAAAAAATAAAAATATTTCAAAGAGAATTCCTATAATTAAATAGACCAAAATAATAGGTTTAATCTTTTTAAGGGTGATATCTTTAAAAACAATTAACCAGAATATCACCGCCACGGGAAGGAATGCTAATTCTATAATTACTTTAGTATACTTATCTAAAGGTTGGCCTATCGTGATTAAAAGAATGAAGGATATAGCATCTGAAGTCCACGGCATTGAAATGCCAATCCAAGCTATACCGACGAATAAAAGTTGTCGTACTTTATGTCTATGATATCTTTCGAACATTAACCCAACTAAAATCCACGAAAATACCACGAATAGTAAACTGAAAAATGCACCTAAAATTTCACTAAACTCTACTTCAATCATGATAAATATAACCTTAAAAATAACAAGCTAGAAACGATATTTAAATTTAAGTTAAAAAAGTATATTGAGGTTGAGAAATCATTTTAGAGCTAATAAGGCGAGAGCTATCTTTAAAGCCCCATTAATTTCCGTCTCATGCCCTACCCTTGAGGTATCGATAATAGTCTCACGTAACCCCATATAAATCGCGCCATATGCTTTTCCCCCCCCAAGATGTACCAGTGTCCGATAGATTAAATTACCAGAAATTCCATCAGGAGCAATAATTAAATTTGCTTTCCTTTCAATCGCATTTTCAATTAAAATCTCATCGTGAAAGATCGCTAAATTGGGATCCTTTTGCTTAAAATATTGAACCACTTGTATTGCTTCCTTGATCGTCTTATCTACTCTCTCATCACGGCCCAGATCATCTTCACGCCCTCCACTTAGTACACTAATTTTAGGAATTAAATGTAATTTTTCGATCAACTCTATAGCTTCTGTAATAAAATCCTTCTTTGACTCTAGTGAATTACATTCATCAATTCCTACAGGACCATAAAAAAATTGGAATCCTTGAACCGTTTCTAATAAAGCCAGTCGGTTCAGCTTTTTAATATTGAGGCTAGTTTTTAAATTCGATAAAAATTTGCTGGAGCTTAATGATCCTCTGATAAGAGCATGGATTTCCTCCCTCTTTAAGGATTCAATAATCACTTTTTCTGGATCCTCACTTCCTTTTAAAACAAGCTTTGGTTGATTTTGATTCAATCCCATTTTTTGAGAAAGGACTTTAATCTGTTCTCTTGTTCCAAATAAGTTAATAATTGTGTTATTAGCTTGCGTGGATTTAATCGAAATATCGAGGATTTTTTCGTTTTGCTTTTCTGAATTACCTAATCCGATTCCTATCTTATATACCTTATCTGCTTCAATTGAAGAAAATTGTTTTAGGATATCCATTTATGGAAAAAATTATAAATTCTTATATATGTGCGATTAAAATAGATCAATAATCCTACAATTACGGCAGAAACGACTGCAAAGAAAATGAAAATTGATAAATCTGCGTCAGGATGGACGAGGACAATAAGAGAAACTATCGCAATAATGGAATTGTATAGTCCATGCGTGATAGTATTTGCGATTAAATTTTCTTTCCTCCAATAAAAAAGTAGTCCCAGCAGAAAAGATATAGATAAATAGGGAAAAACAGCCAAAACAAATGCTTCGGCATTTGTTTGAACAGATCCAATTACGTCTGTTATGTTAGAAATTATTCCTAGAGGACCAAGAGTCAAGATTAAAATGGATAAAATTAAAATCGCGAGAAGATAAAAAATAACGTGAAAGAGAGCAAATAAACCAGCGGTAATGGAGATACCAACTTTATTGCCAACATTTCTAACTAATCCCTTTTGCATGTACCCTCTGAATAAGATTTCTTCCGATGGACCTACCACTATCATCATTATCGCTATTGTTAATATTAAAATCAAGACGTTGGTACTCGAAACCGAAATCTGAGCATAATTATTATGCGAAATGGAATTTTCACCCCCGATATAAAACAACGGTTGAAAAATAGCATCTGTTGCTATCGAAACAATCGTAACTAAAAAAAAGCTAATTATTGCAAAACTTATTCCTAAAAGAATCTCCTTGAGTACCCCTCTGCGATCGTAAGTCTTAGTAGTAAATCCTAATATTCTAAAACTTTTCTTAAATGATGGATTAGTAAAATAAATTCGAGTGTGTAGTACCGGAATAAGCATTAATATCAATTCAAATACGATTAAAAAAAGCGAGAAAAAGGGATTATTGACTACATCTGCTAATTTATTGATATCTGAAGCAAATAAAACCAAAAAAAACACTATAGCAACGGGAATAATATTCACGAGGGCAAAACCAAGAATAGGAAACCCTATGGATGCGAAAGTCCCCCATAATTTTCTATCTTCCTTTCCAAATATTTCTTCGTCTGATAATCTAGAACTTACTTTCACGTGGGAGACTCTTGAAGAAGATGGTTTGGTGTACTGATACTTTATAGGAGCACCTTTTTTAAACCCTGGGGGTAATTGTTCGTGCTCCTTTACATGAATAAGATCCAGTCCACAATTAATGCAAAACTGCAAATCCTGCATCTTTGGTAATTCTACTCCACAAACGGGGCAAAATTTCCAGGGCATGTCGTTCTTAGTTATATTTTTTTCGGGTTCGCTCATGATAATTTAAATAAAGTTATCCAAATATTTAATGATTTATATGAATATTGATTTAAAAAAGAACCTATAAAATATTGAATAACCTCATTTCTCCATTTTAAATTTCAAATTAAATAATAGTTTAGTTAATTTATAAATGTTATTCGTTTAGAATAGAAATTTCTCATATTATTAGAATTTCAATTGAATTTTATCCTTTTTCTTTTTTAATTGAATCCTTAGCAAGTTCTCTCTAAAATTGGTTCCAATCAAAATAGTCGCTTGAATCTCATATAAAGGAAAAAATGCTTAAGTAAAATCAGCCTTCATTTAATATCATGGATTTATACGGTGTAAAATGTAATAGCTTATTAAAGTTGCGGCGGCTATTATTATTATCAGGAGGAATTAAATTAAGGTGAAACTTGGGTTAAAAATGAGGATGTAAGCAATAATTAGAGTGATAGAGTCATACACACCATGGGTAATTATTACCGCAATTAAATTTCCCTTTCTCCATGTGAATAATAATCCTAAAAGAAAAGAAATGGCTAAATAGGGAAAGAACATTAAAAGTAAATTGATGATAAAGTCAAAAACGCTTACAAGCAGTAAAATAAATACTGCTAATAAGTGTATCCCTCCAAAAATGAAAGCAGTTATGCTAATTCCTGCTTTTTTACCAACACTTCGCATCAATCCTCGTTGCATGTATCCTCTAAATAAAATTTCTTCGGAAGGGCCCACGATTAAAATCATTACTACGATCATTAAAATTAAGGTCAAAATATCTCCTCCCGATAAAAGCATATCGGCATCATTAGTTGGAGAATTGGAGCTTTCTTCTATAATATTTATATTGAAAGCAAATTCTAACAAGAATTCAGTAGCGATGGAAACGATCGCTACAAGAAATATCCCAATCACGGCAAATGCAATGCCAATTAACACTTCTTTCGCTACACCCGTTCGATCATACCCTTTAGTGGTGAACCCCATTAGCATTAAGCTATTTTTCAGCGTTGGATTGGCAAGGTACTTTCGCGAGCTTAGGATGGGAAAGAGGATTAATATTAATTCGAAAAAGGTACTCATGATGATAAAATAGGGACTATCAACAAATTCTAATAAAGCATCGACGTCGGAAGTGAATACTGCTGAAAAGGCTATAATAATAATTAATCCTAGCAAGGCTAAATTCATTAATATAAACCCTAGAATGGGAAAACCGATAGACGCAAGGGGACCCCATAATCTCGTTTCTTTATCAGTTAAAATTTCATCATCCGTTAATTTTGGTTTTAAATCAAACGCACTAGGTCGATAATATTGAGGATATTGGGCGTAAGAAGGGTAGGAAAAATTCGATTGAGAGGGAGGATATTTCTTAAAATTTGGAGGTAATTCTCCATGTTCTCGCAAAAAATCCAGATCTAATCCACAGTTAACGCAAAAACGAGTTTTTTTTTCTCTTTCAGGGATTTCTGCGCCGCAAACAGGACAATATATCCAATTAATGAAGTTTTCTTTTCTATTATGTTCGGGATCACTCATTTCTAATTAGAATAAAAGATTTAAATTAATAATAGTTTTATAATGATTTATGGTTATTCCTTAAAAATATTAAAGGGCTGGAAAAAAGAGTTTAATGGGTGAAATAACAGAATAGGATAGAATCATTCCATTTAATAGGATTCACGAATCCATATCTTTCAAATTGAATGGTTTTGTTTAGAGGTACATTTTTTAGATTGATCTCACCCAATCCCTTTTTTATTGTTCCGTCTGCTTTTAAAATTTCTATGGGTATATTGGAACTTTCTGGAACCCAATGAATTATGGGATATTCCCTGCTTAACTCTTTACTCAAAAAGGTTGCAAGAACTTTCCTATTTTTTAAATCAACTTTTTTAATCGATACATTTATCAGATCTTTCAAGCGTATCACTTTATTAACAGCTAATATCTCCGCATCAAGAGAGCTTACATAAATTTTCAATAGTTCCTTTTCCGTGGATATGGAAATTTCTCTATGTCCTTTTTCTGGGCTTGAAGGTAATAACAAGGGTTTTGCCGTCATGTTTGCAAAAGGAACCTTATCTATTGTCAAAAGCATGGGATCTTCCACGTAAAAATATCTATTAGAGAGCTCATCAATAATATTTTGGTTTTTAGCATATAACCAATTTACGGAAAAGCTAATACCAGATAAGGACATTCCTAAATCTAATAAGGACTCTCTGAGTGCCTCTGGGCGTATTCCCCGTTTTTCAAGAGATTGAAGTGACCAGGTCCTGGGATCTTGCCATCCTTCATACTCGCCTTTTTGAATGTTGTTTCTTGCTTCAGTCTTGCTTAATTTAATATCTTGAAAATTGATTCTCCCATAATGAAGGAATTCCGCCTTGATCCAATGAAAAAAATCCCATATAAAATTTTCAATGAAATCCTCTTTTATTAGATCAGCCCCTCTAAGGATATGAGTTACTCCAATTTCATGATCATCAATTGCCCAAGAAAACTCCAACATGGGCCAAACTTGATATTTTGTACCCACTCGAGGATGTTCTGCCTCAGAAATTCGCATTATGATTTGATCTCTTAATGCCGGATCTTTTTGGGTCATGCCCGTCTTAAGACGAATGACGACTTGCATTTCTTCATACTTACCCTCAAGCATGTTCTTCCATTCATTAAGATTCCTCTCCACGGATTGATCATGATGAGGACATTCCCGTTTCTGGTTTTTATATTTTGTTCTAAAATCCTCAGCAGTGCAGAAACAAGCATAAGCAAGTCCATCCTTTATTAATTTTTCACAATAATCATAATAAAGCTCTAACCTGTCACTCTTATAATAAACGCGCGAATACTTTACACCTAACCATTCCAATCCTTCTTTAATTAAATCGTAAGCCTCTGGGAGAATATATTTTGCCTTCGGGCTATCCCTTAATGCCTTTGGACTCCCAATGGTATCATCATAAAATAAAATTAATTCTCCTCCATACTTCTTCACGTATTCGTCATTGAGGATGATCATCCTGGCATTTCCAATGTGCAAAGCACCACTAGGATACGGAGCAAGGCGCATTACTACTTTCCCTTTTTTACTTGCATTCGGGAGCTCGGGTAAAGTCTTTTTTTCTTCTCCTCTTTTTTCTTCTTTGAGTGCATTTGCATCTAACTCTAACAAGCGTTCTTTTTGTTTTTCAATACTTAATTGTGAAATTTGAATCGCAATTTCCTCTAATAAAGGTACAATTTGGGGGGCTTGAGTTCTCAAATCAGCACGTCTTGCCATGAGTTTTCCCATGATTGCCTTCTTATTGGGAATTCCCTCAAAAAGTACGGCATTTTTTAATCCTTCGATCCAAAGAATTCTTTTTATTTCTTGTTCATCCATAAATTATTATCTCGACATGCATTAAGTTATACAAGGTGGCAACTAACTATATAAAATAATTAATATTGAATTAAGAATTCAATTAATATTAAATAAGATTTTTTTAAATACACAATTAATGATAAATTAGGAATTTAATGCAAATAATAGGAAATAAAGTGAAAAAAAATATGTATTACAAAGGTTATATTTTAATGCGTCTCAAGCAAATTGGGAAGGAATGGGAAATTGCAAATTTATTAAAAGGAATGGAATCTTCCGAACCAGGAGATGACTGGAAAATAGATTATGCTAGTCCGATCTATGGGCCTTGGGATGTCATCGTGGAATGTTCCTTCACCAAACTTCAAGATTTGGATAAAGTGGTTACTTATTGCAGGGTAAACATGAGCGATCTCATCGAAGAAACTACCACTCTGACAGGTACAAAACCAGATTTTGTCCGCTAACCTTGCATTTTTAATGCATTATCCTTAAACATGAGATTTTTTGCTATTGATCAACAATAAAATAAGAAGTAATCCCAAGGGATCTTTAAAATTAACGTGTTTAGGTAGATATTAACCAGTTATAAATTAATTAATGTGAATTTCCCTCTATGAAATTATAATGGCAACCCTTTCAAAAGAAAATATCATTTTGGCTTCCACTTATCATGATCCTTCCTTTAGGTTAAGGATACTGGCTTCCACCTGCTTAGATTTCATTAAAAAACATTTTAAGAAAGTTGTTATTTCTTATACACCGATGACTTCACCCAAAGCGATAGCATTTTTGGAAGAAAAAGGCTTTATTACTCGACAAAGTCCTAGCACAACTCAAGTTGACACGTATAATGCTGCCCTTGAACTTGCTCTAAATCTTGATCAAGATATTCATTTTACTAAAATATTTTATTCCGATTTTGATCGGTTGATTCATTGGATCGTGAATTATCCCGAGGAGTTAAAAAAAGTTCTTTTAGAATCTTCTAAGACAGATTTCTTACATCTTGGTCGCTCCCCTCGAGCATTCGATACTCATCCAAAAACACAAAAAATGACCGAAGTTATTATCAACGAGTTATGCTCTAATGTTTTAGAATTAAAAGAAAAATTAGACCTGTTATCCGCATGTTTTATAATAACTAAATCGTTGGCGAAGGGATTGTTACATGTTCTAAATCACACTCCATCGGGAATATACTATACTTGGCCGCTTTATCTATGGAAACATGGCATGCATCCCAAATACTTGGAAGTAGAAGGACTTGAATGGGAAACACCGGACCAATACCAACCCGAAATATCACGAGAAGGATATGAAAATTGGGTAAGAGGATTTCAATCATTTGAACAATGGAATAAAAGAGTTCAATTTATATCAGAGTGCGTTGAGGAAATTAAATGTATTACCGAGTGCAAACTGCGAAATAATTTTTGACTTTTTAAATAAAAAATATTAAAAAAAAGCAAATTTCCCTTTTATTTTATAAGATCTATATAATTAAGCATTTTTAGGATTCCGCAAATATGACCATGGTTGCATATTTTCTTGGACCACAAGTCTAGTTCCTGCAGCACCACGCATAAATATTCTAAAAGAAAAATTTTATCAACTTTTCTTACAACATTCCGAAAAGACATGTTTTTACGCGATAGCAATGAATTCAAACATATTTCAATTTTATAACAGTGTGGATGGATTAAATCATTATAGGAACACTTCTCGTCATTATCAACTACATAATTTTGAATGATTTCCGTTTTATTTTTTATAAGAGTTGCCTCACTTTTTTCTACAATCATGCTTATTCTCTTTCCAATAACTATTAATTTATCACGATTTTAGGATTATACCCTCATTATTTAGCACTAAGACATGCATTACTTTTATTTTTGGGATTTACTTCATAACTAAATAGAGCATCATGAAAATGTTAATTTAAATTAATTTTGACCTGATTTACACAATTTCATTCACTATAATTTAAAGTTCGAGATTTTTCCATTAGTTAATAATTTTTATACGAGAAATGAATTCTGCGGCCCTCTAAACTTCTAAGCGCATAATTCTAGATTATATCGTCGTGGCTTTTAATTATTATTGGTAATCTCTATTGCTTTTTACTTAATTAAAACTCCCCTAATTCTCCATTTTTTCATTTTAATTAATCAATGAATAATTATCTTAGTTCTTATTTATTTTATAAATGAATAAAGTTTTTTAAAAGTTTTTCCTCTTGTATAATGCTATTTTATAAGGGAAATGTCCCAAAAGAATACGCTCTTAAATAGTTTTCCCATTTTTTTTTAATTATTCGTGCCTTTTTCTCGAAACCCGTTCACTTTCTATAAAAATTCAAGAAAGGTCTACTAATAGCTCCTTTTGATTTGCTTGAAATTTTATTTATATTTGGAAATTTGCAATTCGTCTTTTTGTATTGATAATTTTTCACTCCTTGAAAATTGAAATGACTTAATTTAGGATAAAAAGTGATATATATAGTGATATATATATAATAATACCTCTTTTCTTTTATTCCACGAATGTCTCTTTTTTTTAAAACTCTTGAACATTGAAAACAACTTTGAAAAAACATTTATAAGCAGTTTTCTTTAATTAGGTTAAGAGATCAAGAAATGAGAAATGTAAATAATAAATAATGTGAAGTGGGGGGTTCTCATGAATAATTACAAGCTATATTTTAAATCAGAATTAAATAATGATGAGAGATGTTGTGCTTCTCCTTGTATCGATGTCCGGAATGGGGTTTCAGTGTGCCTTAATTGCGGGATGGTGTTTGATCTATTCATGGTAGAAGAAGAGAGAAGGGCGTATGGTAAGGAAGAAGTGGACAAAAGGAAATGCACCGAACCGCGATGGAGAGAATTTGGTTCAAGAACCATGCTCCCTTCCGTAAAGATTGATTATAAAGGTAATTATATTAATGTAGAACAGAGAACTCTATTTACCCGTTTATCTAAAATCCAAAATTCCTTAATCTCCAGTATTGAACGAAATTTTTGGGAAGCAAAACCAAAAATGAAACTCTTGGTATCTAAATTAAACATCCCAAATTATATTCATGAAACCGCATGGAAGATCTATACCACGTGTGCTAAAAAGAAATTAACAATGGGTCGTTCTATTGATGGATTCATTACTGCCTCCCTATACGTAGCAATTAGAGTGCATGAATTTCCGAAACTGTTAGAAGATCTGAGTGATGCAGCTGTCATTCCACGCAGAACAATTGTCCGCTCAATCGGAATTCTCATTCGAGAAGTTTTGCCTGAATTGAATCTTAGCTATAAACCTATTACCGCTAAATCGTTAATATTTAAATTTGGAAATGAAATGAATCTTTCCATAAAAATACAAAAAGAAGCATTGAAGATTCTCTTAGAGTCGACAAGAAAAGGTATTTCCCAAATTGGAAAGGATCCTAAGGGATTCGCCGCCTCGGCACTTTATATCGCAGCGAGAAATGCGAAAAAAAAGAAAACTCAATCGGATGTTGCAGAGATTGCGAAAATTACAGAGGTAACACTGCGTACGAGAATTAGAGATATGAAAATTTAGATTTCATTTTTTACATGATTCTATTAGACCCAAATGAATTGTATAATTAGCAATTGAATTCATTTAATCAGAATTTCAGCTGAAACACGCATCTGGAATTAACCATATTCTTATGCAAATAGGCAGACTTAGCCATGCTTATTACATTCTTACTTGACTTTTCAAAATCGGGGAAATTTCTCTTTCAATTTAACATGGAAGGACTAGCAATGACTTCATATCCCACATTAAGAAATTTTTCCAAATCAAGATAAGATCTTTTAGGTGAATAGTCCCAAAACATTAGAATGATGTCTTTATTTAACCCTGTCAATATCTTCTCTTTTTTAATTACTATATCAGCATATATGATTAATTTTTCTTTCCCAAAGGATTTTACTTTCTCCTTAATATATTCATAGAAGTCAATCTAGCATTTACTATTCCCCTTTTTGGTTGCGGGAATAATAGAACGATATTTTCCAAAATCGAAGCTTTCATAACATCCTATATAAAAATAACTGGAAGGAAAGCATTTCGAGAACTCTGCGAGATAATCATCTATGAATTGATACCCATCATCATTAACGATACTGAAGAATTCATTTAATATGCTGAAAATAACAATCACTCAATGCCCTCAAGAGTGAGAATCGCGGATCCAAGCGTGTTAACCCGTCAAATATATTGTATCATGAAAAATCATAACAATTAAAGGAAAGGAAATTAAAAATCTAATTGTAACATTTTTGTTTTATCTAAAAAATTCCTTTAGATTAATTATTCACTCTATTTGCCTTTAAATTAGAGAGTTCTTTAACGATTTGAATCCAAATCAGAGAGATAACTATTCTAAAATAAAAATATTCAATGAGAATAATAAAAAAATAAAAAATTAATTAGAAACCTAACTTATCTATTTGGATTTTTATTTCCTTAATTTTTTCAGGATTTAAATCGTAAATCTTCCAAAAGATTAACGTGCATATTGTTAAAACAATGCAGGGAATTACTCCCATGTGAATCCGAATTCCCATCAATGCTAGTTCTGGGGTTGGGCTTACTAAAGCAAGCTCTTGATAACTGGTGGCACCCTCGACGAATCCTGTCAGTTGATGAACGATAGCAAACACTGCAACCTGGAGTCCACGTGCTAATCGAGTGAAAAAAGAACCCACTCCAACCGTGGCCCCTCTTGTATCTTTTTTCGTCAATACCATGCGCTCATCCATGACATCGGCAAAAATTAGGCCGAGTATTGTCCACAAGTTTCCCATGGCAAACCCAAGGCCAAAATTCATGATAATAGCAGATAATTCATCATAATGGAAGGTTATAATGAAAGTGGCGATTATCAAAGCAAATGCTCCGATCAAAATAGTTTTCCTATTATTTTTTATCCTTTTGGCTAGATATATCCAAAAAGGGACGGAAACTATCCCTCCTGTCAAAAATGAGGAAAATAGCACGATTAAAAACATCTCATTTGCTTGTAAAATGAAATTAACCGAATAGGCGATAGAGCCGGTAAGTGATTGTGTCACGACTTGAAAGCCAAAAGCAATTGCTATATAACCCACGAAATTGGATTGCTTTAGTGAAGATCGCAAGGCTGCAAGAAAGCTTTCTGACTTTTCCTTGCTCACGTAATAACGCTCTATTACCCGCTGATTTTCACGCATTCCGGGTAAAAAGATGACGGCGATTGCAATCAAGGCAATAGAACATACCATCGCCATGGTAACATAAGTCGATTGTATTCCAAATTTTATAAATAGGGGCGGAATGGTGAAACTAATGGGCATGGCGATCATTCCCAGCGAAATTTGGATTCCTTGAGCTTTTCTTCTCAATTGATCCGTTTGAAATTTATCCGGAAAGAGGCCAGAAACATTAACAAAACAAAGAGAAGTTAAAGTATCGAAGAGAGAGGTACTAAATACAATCCACCAGAAAGTAGGCCATGGATTAACAGCAGGATCTACAGCAGGAGGAGTAAAAAGCAGAATGAATACAAAACTGGCTGGAATTATACCCGCGATAATCCAGGGAAAACGCTTCCCAACTTTTCTGGTTAAACGCGTATTGCGATCAGTCAAGTATCCAAGGAGTGGATCATTAACCGAATCCCAAATCGTGTATATTATCATGGCTCCCATAACGTAAAAGCTTCCTAAACCGACAACCACCTCATAAAAAAAGAATACATAAGCTCCAAACACCATAAAAATGAACTGGGACCAGAATGTATTAAATCCATATGATATTGTATTGATAGTTGATGGTACGGGAATTTTATTTGCTTTTTCAATATTTTCGATCATGATAAACTCTCGATTTGTAAATTTAATTTGATTGATTGGATATTTATTTAAAAATTAAAATATATTTGATTCATTCTTTATTTAAAGATTGCTCTCCATATTGCAGACATTAATGAAAAAAAGAAAGGAGTTTCCATCTCCATGTACTTAAATTGCGAATTTTTTTATCTAATTATTGATTTTTTAATAAAGATATCATGAAAGAAATTTCTTCGGCAGAGTATGAAGAAAAGGTTTTGGGATCTTGGATAGGTAGAGTAGTGGGGGATCATGTGGGGGCTCCATTAGAATTTCGTCCGCATGGTGAAATTCAAGAGAAATATGGGAATTTAAGTTATTATCCTCAACCGGTAGATCCCGATTACGTCAATGATGATGAAATGTATGAAATATGCGCCTTAATCGCCTTGGAAAAACATGGAATTGACTTAACTGCCAGAGATATAGCTCAAGAATGGATTGATTTGTTATATAAATTGAACTTTACTGCAGAACAAGTAGCGTTAAAAAATCTCCGAAAGGGTATTTGGCCTCCCGAATCCGGAATAATAAATAACATGTATCATGATGCTATCGGAGCTCAAATGAGAGCAGATATTTGGGGGCAGATCTCTCCTGGTTGTCCCAAAATGGCGAAATTCTATGCAGAAATTGATGGCTCCATTTCTCACGCTGGAATTGGGATTGAGGGAGAAATATTTATTGCGGTTCTAATTGCGAATGCATTTTTCGAAAAAGACATCATGAAAAACATTGAACTTGCTCTGAAAGTATTTCCACCTAAAGAGGAAAGCTTATATGTACAGATGGTACAAAAAGCTCTTTCTATCCACGGAGAGTATCCTCAAGATTTCAGAAAGGGCAGAGAATTGCTAATTGATTATTGGGATGATGTCAGAGTAAATAAATTAATCGCGGATCCAACTTCTACTAAAAAGAGGAATCGCAAATTTCTCAACGAAGTAGTATCAGGCGTGCATGTCTTACCAAATGCGGGTATTATCGTGTTAGCGCTCCTATATGGAAGGGATAATCAAGAAGATATATTGGGTTCCTCGATTTGTATTGCTGGAATGATGGGACTCGATACCGATTGCAATTGTGGGAATATTGGAGCTATCATTGGAGCTCAATTGGGTGCAAGTCAAATACCGGATAAGTGGAAGGATCCACTTGAAAATAAATTCTCAACCTATGTAAAAGGCCATGAAAAATGGAAAATTAGTAATCTGGCAAAACGCATTTCCGAAATCGGAAAGAAAGTAGTAAAAAATAAGTGCTTAGATTCGGTGAATATTAAATAGTTTTAAATCATTGTGAAAGGAAAAAATGATAAAGAATATTGCTCCTTAAAAGTATCATGATCCTATAATAAGAGAAACAGCTTTTTTGGTTCTATTCCTTATTTCCTCAAAATTCCCCGCAGCTATTAGCTCTTTATTTACAAACCAACTTCCCCCACACGCTGCCACATTTTTTAATTTAAGATATTCCACTAAACTCTGTTCATTAATTCCCCCCGTCGGCATGAATTTCATGGTAGGATAAGGACCGGATAAGGTTTGAATCATTTTCGGACCTCCCGATAAATCTGCGGGAAAAAATTTAACCAGCCCAATACCTCTTTCTAAAGCCCATTCTACCATGGTGGGGGTATTTAGACCGGGAACAATTGGAATCTTGTTCTTAACGCAGTAATCCACGACAGTCGGATTGAACCCCGGGGTGACAATAAACTTTGCACCTGCTTTCACGGCAGATTTTACTTGATCCACTTTTAACACGGTACCCGCTCCCATTAATAATTCGGGAATTTCTTTAGTAACTGTTGCTATGGCTGTTGCTGCAGCTTCCGTTCGAAATGTGATTTCTAAAACGGGTAAGCCCTCTTCAACGAGTATCTTACCTAATTCAAGAGCATCTTCTGGTTCCTCTATGGTTGCCACGGGAACCAGTTTTAATTGTTTTAACCTTTCTATCACGTCCACTTATTATCTCCTCTTTTTAGTTTAAGAAATATTAATTGTTTTTACTTTACTTAATTAATTTCAGAAATTTTGTATCATATCTGACAATTTCATTTAATCAAGATAATTGAATCTTATATAACCAATTAATTTTAGGAATGATGATCCTTAACTTTTTACTGCTCCTATTTTCTAGATCTATTAACTCCGCATCGCTCACGGTATTATAAGAAAACATGCCAAAATGGTGTACTATTATATTTTTAATACCAGCTGCTTCACAAATATCCAAGACTTCTGGGATTTTAAAATTACCCGCAATGCCGTTTTTTAATCGATAATCATCCCTTCCATTAATGGGTAATAATGCCAAGTGAATTTTTTCCGCTTTAAGGTAATCAGTTAATCCATCGTAAGGAATGCAGTCTCCAGAATGATAAATAGCGATATCCCCCAATTGAAAAATGTATCCTAAAAACAAATGCTCTCCTTTTTGATTTACTTCTAAAGTTTCATGAGATGCTGGAATCGGCTTAATTTTGATATTTTGAGTTAATTGTATGGAATCTCCTGCATTCACAGGGATGATCTGTTCCTTATCAATTCCTCTCGAAATAGCTTCTTCAAAAGCTGCCGAAGGCACAATAAACTTACAATTTGGATTATTTCTTGATATTGGAGTGATTGTATCGGGATCCAGGTGGTCAGAATGTGGATGAGAACTAAAAATATAATCCACATGTAATAAATTATCGGGATTTACCGGAATGGGCATTAATCTTGCATGTGGAAAGGTTTTCCCAGCATACTTTCTCGCTAGAAAATCGGATAAATATGGGTCTATTATAATTTCCTTTCCTTCGTATTTCAGAACAAATCCCGCCTGTCCCAACCAAATTAATTCAATTACTTGATTCCCAATTGATTTTTCATTGAGTTCTTTTTCCATGCTTTCAATTGGATGGTGCTCAATAATCAAGGATTGTAAATTTAGTGCTTTTAGAATATTATCCACTGCCATTTCTACCGCACTATCAATGCTCTCTTGCGTGTAACCTCCCACATGAGGGGTTGTGATCACCCGTTCATGACTTAATAGCTCATCAATCACTGGTGGCTCAGTTTCAAACACATCTGTCGCATACACGAGGATTTTATTGGAGTTGAGTCCGTTTAAAACCGCTTTTTTATCCACGACGCCCGCTCTCGCAGTATTAATTATATACACCCCTTGTTTCATGAGTTTTATTGCCTCTTCATCTATGATGGGATTTTCGCTGGGAGGAACATGTAACGTGATAATATCTGATTGTTGAATTACCTCCTTCAAAGATGCATGGCTAAAATTCTTCGACGGTTGAAAAGATAAATCGGGATATAAATCATATCCCAATACTCTCATTTCCAAGCCTAAGGCCAATCGTGCCACGGTTTTTCCGATATTTCCGCAACCTATTATACCAAGCGTCTTTTTCTCTATTTCCATTCCCATATTACGCTTCCATTCCCCTTTTTTAAATTTCTCATTACAATATGGAATAAAGCGGACAGCACTTAGCATGAGGGCTATAGCCAGTTCAGCGACCCCCCGAGCATTTGACCCGGGAGCAATCTTAACCTCAATATCGTGCCGCTTTGCACTTTCAAGATCAATGTTTTCAATACCTACTCCATTTCTACTGATGATTTTGAGAGATTTAGCCGCGCTCATTACACGATCAGTAATAGGTTCGATGCCTGCTAGATATGCAACACATTCGGGAAGAGTTTTCAACTGTTCTTCCTCCGAAGGTTGCTTGCCGGGAGAAGAAAGAATTATATCTAAACCCGCATCCTCGAGCTTCTTTAATGCCGGATGACCGTGATTTTGTGTTATGGAACGTGGCGTAACATATACTTTATTCACGTTTTTCACCCCCAATTAATTATGGATTCCATTTTGGATTCGGAATCACAATTGTTTTTCCATCTTGTTCAATAATTAATGTTCTAAATCCTTTTTCTTCAATAGTTCCATAATCGTGACCTGCATCCGCACGATATGCAAAAAATGTTATTAAAGGACTATTTGATGATGTGTTAATACTCCTATGAGCGTATCGCGGAGGAACATAAACGGATATTCCTGGTTGAAACTCTTGGATCTCTACCTTTCCTTCGGGACACTCCATTAACATGAATCCAGTACCCCGAATACAATAATAAATCTCTGCAGTCTCTAAAATTGAATGAAAATGACCTTTTGTCATGAAATATTCCTTCCCAACTTTACCGGGATAAAGAATCGTGGTGCCATATGCCAAATCACTTGATTTTTCCGGCACATTAACGTTATAGAATTCATATACCAGTATATCTTCTTTTTTCACCATCTTATTAAGTTCCTCGTCATTCAAATATATGCCTTTCATGTCAGATAACTTTCTCTTAATGGAAGCATGATTCGGTGATAATCCATTTTGAAGATCAAAATAGATTTTTCTTGATTCAAGATTTTTCTCATTTTCCATTATTTCTCACCTCTCTAATTTTATCTAACCTCAGCGGCGATTTGGGAGATTTTCTCAAATTGAGGCCCACTAGTAGGAATCTCAATATGAAATACTTCTGCAATGACCCTTGTCCAGCCATGAAGAAAATAAACCCATCCATCTTCCACGTGGAGCCTTTTTTCCTTTTTCTGGGCTCGTGCTTGATCAAGGAATAATAAATCCCCCCTATAATTATAATCCCATGCAAATCCATTCTCGGGAAAATTAGCTTCATCTGTAATGGGAGATCCGGGAGCATCTTTTCCCAATCCCGTCCCATTTATAATTAATGAACCAGGAGATATACTATTTACTATTCTATCATTCTCTTCAGGGATAGGATGGTGATAGTATTGAACTTTAACTCCAGGATTAATTTTTGAAAGAATCTTTTTCATGCCATCTAATCGGGGAGTACTCCTATTAGATACGTGTATTTTTGAAGGCCAATTTTCTTTTTTTAAATTCATGAGGAGATAAGTAGTTAGAGCTAAAGAAGCACCTCCAGCACCAAAAATGCATATTTCTGCTCCCGTTTTTTCCCAATGATCTTTGGGGATGAATGCTTCATAAGCTAAACCGCTCGTGATTGGATCTTTTGCGTGCCCCCATAAAACACCATCTCTCTTTGAAATACAGCTCACTTCTCCTAATAATTTAGTATATTCCCCAACTTCATCAAAAAGATCCCTTGCAGCTTCGTATAGATCAATTTTATGAGAAGTCACTAGAGCCCCCAATGAATTCTTATCCTTTTTTATGAAAGCTACAATCTTTCTATACATTTCCGGGTCATCATGTATTTTGCAATCGATTCCGATAAATGGGGTTCCTCCTATCCCGAGATATTCTGCCCATTTTGGAAATACTCTCATGATGGAGGATTTGCCCGTACTAACCCCTATATAATAGAAAGTTGGTTGCTCCCTTGATGAATAATCAAAAGTGCCCATCTTTTTAACACCTATCTTGAAAGAAAATTATTCAAAATATTTGAATCTTAGTATGATCAAATCCATTTCATGTAAAAGGTTAACTCATTACTATTTTTTTGTAAATAATTTAGAAAATACCGCTTTTTTTATCAACCATTTTTAATTAAAAAAAATGAGTATCTTTCTCCTCCAGATTAAACATTTTAATCCTTACCTTTCGACGCATATATTTATGGACTCCGCTATGGGAAAATAAAGATGCTGTGTAATTTTTCCTACAACCTTTAATAATTTGATGTTCGCTTCATCACCAATCTTCACATAAAAAAAATTATCGTAAACAGACAAATTTTCCCCAGCAAGAATAGATCCAGTTACATTTCATTTCTTTTTTCTATGTAATGTGAAAATTACGACTATAACCACAATTAAAGTAGGTGGCCCCAAAACAAGAAACATTACACCAATAAGAGGTATTAGAGTAGTCATGGGTATTGATAATTGTAAACCATAAATTATATTCCCGTCCTTACATATTGAATAATGATATAATATACCCGTAGATTCTTCATAAATCATCTCAATTTTTATCCCAAGTGCACTTGCATAGTAAATTATTGAATTATCTTTTACCTCATAATTATTTTGTCCTTCGCACGTCTCGCTAATATAATCCTCAACGGGATTCAAGCAAAAAAGTTCTCCAAAAGGATAATTTTCTTCATTTGGATTTTGAATTATATAACTGATGTCATTAAAATGTAAATCCTTAGTACTGGAATCAATACGAAACCAAGTCAAAACAAAATTTATACTCCAATATTTAACCCCATCCTTAATCACTTCTTCGATGTGTAATATATTTAAGTTCATATCATTATATTCTTCCCAATTTACTCCCTTTAAGTATAAAAAAGGCAGACCACGTTTACCAAAAGTTTTTTTCATCTCATCCTCATCTAAGATGTCAACGACCCAATTATATTGTTCTCCTTCTTTAACTCCAAGAGTGTAGGATCTTGCAAATACACCCGGTATTAAAAAAGTCCAATTGAGAGCGAGCAAGAAAAAAAGTATGAAAATCCTTTTTATTTTCATTCTTTTTGATTATTGAATTTTTATTTTCTTCTCAAATAAAATTATTAACCTATAGATTTCAAAGAATAAAAAAGATTGACTCATATTTAACAATTTTTGAAATAAAATAAGAGAAAAGATTATGAAATAATGAATATATCGACCTTAATCTTGTAAATCATTTGCTTAATAGCATTTATTGTTGAAATTTATAGAAAAGACTACCTTTTCAATCCAACTCTTTCTCGTATAGGATAAAATTGTGCATAAAAATAAAATAAAGGAAAAGAGCAAAAGAAAAAAAGATAATTTGCAACTCTAATTAGCACATTCATAAAAGTAACGTCCGTGTTTCTCCTTAAATGCCTCAGCAACCTCATCACATTCAGGACGAATGAATTCATATCCATCCTTGATACACTCATAGTCCACGGGAATGGTACCGAGAACTTCTCCATCTACTTGGCATAAGTATGGTTCATCCTCGGGATTCAACATTTCAATCCTTACTTTCTTACTCACATATTCATAGACATTTTCATGGGGGGATAAGGAAGCCGTGTATGTTTTTGGTAAATCTTTTAGTAATTTAAATTTCCTTATATCAACAACGCTGATATGAAAAAGACCATCATTTATACGGGCATTCTGACAAATATACATCCATCCTCCATAACTGGGACCATTTCCAACGGCTATACAGTTGGAATCTCCTTCATAAGTATCGCTATCCATCATGACCTTTACTTCTTTTACCTTCCAAGGAAAAACTGTCCGTAAAACATGATAGATATAGCTTTTCACGTTTCCTTCATTATGTCTTTTAGTGACTTCAGCATCAAATCCTTGGCTTCCAATTCCGAGAAAATAGCGCTTGATTCCCTCATGAGTTAGTGCAAGACCAATATCGGATTTACTACTATTACCTTCCTTAATTATTTCACAAGCTCTTTTAATATCCGGAAGAATACCAATTGCTCCTGGAATATCATTCCCCGTACCCATGGGAATAAACCCACATAAAACTCCCGTATTGGAGGTAATGACTCCGTGCATGACCTCATTGCAAGTCCCATCTCCTCCCGCACCTATGACAATATATCCATCTTTTGCACATTCTGTTGCTAACTGAATCGAATGTCCTGCATATTGGGATTCAAATAATTTATAGGAAAGTCCCATCTCCTCCATGCACTTAGCTAAATAATCCATATCTTTTCTGGTTTTTTTAGAATTTCCTGCCATAGGGTTATAAATAATTGCGTGATCCTTCATGGTTAATTGATTTTTTTTTTGAGTCGAATATAAAAAATATAAAATCCCTTAATATAGTATTTTGAATTTTTATGTATATATAGATTTATTGATTTAGGAAAAAAAGTCAAATTTAAAAAAAATAATAACCAAGTTATCAGAATATAATTTTAGGGATAGATAATAAGCTTTATTTAATGCAAAAAAATAGTATTATTATCAGTAAACCAGATAATAAGTGGAAACAATGAATATTTTACCTTTTAATTTTGCAAGCATCCCGCACATTATTTTTGGGGCGGGTAAACTCTCAGAACTTTATAAGATTATTCTTACTCTGGGAAAGAATGCATTAATTGTTACTGGCTCCAGTTCATTGGAAAACTCAGGAAAATGGGAAGAAATCACTTCTGAATTGGCAAAAAGAAGCATACTGTTTGACCATATCAGCATTAAAGGAGAACCCTCGCCTCAACTAATTGATGAGAATGCAAAGAAATTTAGGAATAAAAAAATAGATGTGGTTATTGGAATTGGAGGGGGTAGCGTAGTTGATGCCGGAAAAGCCATATCCGCTATGATACCTAAAAGTGATTCCATTTCTAATTATTTAGAAGGAATAGGAAATAAGGTACATGATGGTATAAAAGTTCCCTATATTGCTATACCCACAACATCTGGAACAGGAAGTGAAGCTACTAAAAATGCCGTTATAAGTAAAGTGGGATCTGACGGATTTAAAAAGTCCTTGCGACATGATAATTTAATTCCAAATTATGCAATCATTGATCCCGAATTAATCATCTCTTGTCCCCCCTCAGTTACCGCAGCATGTGGAATGGATGCTTTCACGCAATTGTTAGAGGCGTATGTATCATCGAAACCTTCTCCCATGACAGATGCCTTAGCATATAGTGGAATGAAAGCAATGAAAGATAATATGATTCCTTCTTGTACGTACAGAAGCACGGATATTGAAGTGCGATCTGCAATGGCGTACGGCTCGTTAATGTCTGGCATCACTCTTGCCAATGCAGGTCTAGGAATCGTTCATGGGCTTGCTTCCCCCATAGGAGGATTCTTTGACATTCCTCATGGGGTGATTTGCGGAACGCTCTTAGCAGAAGCTACTAAAATGAACATCTTAAAAATAAAGAAAATGGGCCTTGCTGGAAAGGAAGCACTTTTAAAGCACGCGAAAATTGGTGGTTTATTGGAGGGAAATGAATGTTTTGAGGAAAAGGATATCGACTATTTCTGCTATGCATTAACTGATACTTTAGATAAATGGACAGAGCGCTTGGATTTGGAAAAGCTTGGTAAGTATGGGATTACTTCAAAGGATTTGGATAAGATCGTGGAAAATGCAGGACTTAAAAATAATCCCGTTCTTCTCTCGAGAGAAGATATCAAGATAATTTTAATGAATCGATTATGATTTGAACATCTTCTCTCTTTCTACTCAATTCCTTCTCATTAAAACTTTATTTTTGAAAATATATGACTGTGACATGAATGAAAATATTAGCAATTGATTTAGGAACTCAAAGTGTAAGAGCCGCGATCGTGGGTATTGATGGAACCATCCAAGATATATCCCAAGTATCCCAAGAGGTGGATAGTCCACATGCGGGATGGGCACAACAAAAGCCCCGAGTGTGGTGGGAGTTGGTAAAACAAACAATTTTCTCTCTTTTAAAAAAGGAGTCAATTGATCCTACTACTATAGAAGCTATTTGCGCTTGTGGTCAAATGCACGGTCCCGTAGGAATTGATGAAAATGGTCAAATTACCACAGAATGGACCCAAATATGGATGGATAAACGATGTGAAAATATTTGTAAGCAAATCAGAAAAGATCATGATGAAAATGAACTTGCCTGCATAACAGGTAATCCCATCACTACAGGATGGCCGGGAGCAAAAGTCAGCTGGATTAAACAAAACCAACCAGATATATACAAAAAAACGGATGTGTTCTTGGTACCCAAAGATTTTATTAATTTTCAACTTACAAGTATTAAGGCAACGGACCCGAGCGAAGCTTCAGGAACTTATTTATATGATTTCAATAAAAATAATTATTCGGAGAAGATGGCAGATATTTTAGATATTGATTTGAATATGTTTGCTCCCATACATCAATCTCATGAAAAAATTGGTCCGATTAAGGATACTATCGCTGATGAATTAGGCTTGCCACAGGGGATCTCAGTTTTTGCAGGAGGGGGTGATTTCATCGTTTCTTTATTAGGATTAGGGCTTGTTGGAGGAGGAAATGCTGTGGATATGACTGGTACAAGCACACTATTCGTGGTACAGAGAGATAAACCGATAATACATCCTTCCATCCAAAATTTAAAGCATGTGATTGAAGGATGGGTTCCGTTTACCCTGCTGGATTGCGGGGGATTGAGCATGAAATGGTGTAAAGACTTTCTTAGCTCAATCGGGGAGGAGGTTTCTTATGGAAAAATGATCCAGATGGCAAAACAAGTTCCCATTGGTTCTGATGGATTGCTATTTTATCCCTATTTCTTAGGAGAAAGACGCCCAGAAAATGTTTTAGCACGTGGATGCTTTTTTGGTCTGAATTTAAACCATCATGCCGCCCATTTTGCAAGAGCTATCATGGAAGGCGTTGCTTTAGCTTTAGGAAAAGATTTTCATAATTTTAAAGAACTGGGGGTAGATATTCAACGGGTAATCTCCGTGGGGGGTGCAACCAGAAATAAATTACTATATCAAATTAAAGCCAATGTCATGCAGGTACCCCACATTATAACAGATCAGCCAGAAGCTAGCTTGCGGGGATGCGGACTTTTAGCTTCGTATGGCTTAGGATTGCTCAAAGATTTCTCTACTATTGACCACTCCAACGATTCTAAGAACGTGATAGTGAATCCAGAAAAAATTACGGCAGCTAAATATAAGGAATTACTAAAGGACTTTAACAAAATGTACCAACACATGTTGGGTTATTGGTATTCATCTCCGCAACCCACTACCTGAAAATTCCAGAATAATACTAATTATATAAGTCATTAATTAAATCAACATTCCATTTTTTAGCGGAAATCAAAAAAACTCATGTTCTAACAAATCATGAATAACATCGTTAAAAATAATTTTCCCCATTTCTTGATATCCTCTAACGGAAAAATGAAGACCATCCAAGTACGCCAACTCTGCTTTTAAATTTCCCTTCTCATCTATCATTTTCTTATATAGGTCTGCATGGGGGATTTGCATATCCTCAAAAAAGTGGATTAATTTCTCGTTGATTAATCGTTTATTTTCCTTATAGATGGGATAAGATTCCTCCCCTAGTACAGGAGGAATGGTAGCTCCGATTGAATCTATTTCCATGCTATGGGAAATTTCATGCATTTGCTTAATATGTAAAAAGATCTCCTCAACGGGAATGTTCCAACCAAGATCGTTCGTTCCCTCAATAATAATGCAATAATCGGGTTTAAATATCGCATTTTCAATTTCCAATTCAATTCTTTGTAATAATTCACCGGTTAATTCCCCTGAAACTCCCTTATTAATAAATTCTAATTTTTCTACGATGAAATCATCCACTTGTCCTAAATTCTTTTCAAAAAAGTCCAAGCATTCGATTTTAAGCCAAAATTGATATTGAGATTCTACATTTCCATATCCCGGAGAGATACCATCCGGAGACGGATCATGACCTGGAGTTCCCGCCGTTAAAGAATTCCCTAAACATAAAAAAATCATGATACTATTAGTATAAAAACTTCCTTGTAATATTTAAATTATTTTTTTTATACTCGATACTTCTGCTTTCCTCTGACCTTGCCCCATGAATTTTGAGATTAAAGCTTCCGTACTATAAAAATATAAGGAAAATAAAAAGAAAATAATCATATAATGAGTAATGAATAAATTATGGCTATTTTCCTCCCTCTTCATTAGATTCTACTATTCCTAAGGCAATCAAAAAATTCTCCTTGGCTTCAAATTGCCGGGAAAGGAAAGTGGGTCGGAAAAAAACGATAAGAAACGCTAAAAAGATTCCTTTTATCAAGAGATTAAACCACATGTAATCCAACCAAGCGGTTTGAAAATCGCTGAATTTGTAAACAATAGAAAGTAAGGATATCGAATTTGCCGCAGTATGGAAGAGATAAGTAATGAATACGCTTCCCCGAGTATTATTGAACAGCCACGCTATAATGACCGAGAGAGCAATGGAATTTAATACAAATAGAGATAAGCTAGAAACATTTAAGGGAACGGGAATGTTAGCTCCAGGTATTAAAAGCAAGGGAAAATGCCAAAAACCCCATATTACGCCTATTATCAAGCTCGAAGTTAATGCGTTCCGTGATTTCATTAAATTGGGAAGGGCATATCCCCGCCATCCCGTTTCTTCGGCGATTGATCCTCCGATAATGGCAGCTTGAATGAAGGAGGGAATAATTAGATATAACATGCCCCAATTTACTTCAGGACTTACCATGTCAAAGAAAATATAAAGCTGAAGTGCAATAAATGAAAGCGTTAAAAAAAAGATAGGAATCACTAAATACCATTGAACCCCTACCTTCCATATCTTCCATCGGGAAAATAACTTACCCAATCCTGCCTTATCGTTCTGGAGTATTGCCATGATCATTGCTGCAAAAGTAGGCCCAAAAAATCCCAGAAACGTGATTAATATTAATGATAATGGAGTGCTGGAAAATGAAAGAGGAAACGGATTCAAATAATAATAGATCACCACGGGAAACCAAATCAACCAGGAAATTAAATATGTTAAGACAAAGAAGGAAATAAGAGGCCTTTTTAATAATATTATTTTTAAGGACACGTGTTTTTTTTATTCTCTGTTAATTCCAAATTAAATCCATGAGACTTAACACAAAAATTAATTTCATTCAAGTTAAACTTATAGGAATTCCATGCCTTTTCTGATCAATTTAAAGACAGAATGAATCCGTAATGTCCTTTAAATTAAATATAATCTAACTATTCAAGTTTTAAAGAATATTACTCCGTATAGAGTAAACGGATTACCTCATTCGCTGTTATTTGCGACAAGTCTTTTATAATTAGATTCGCTTGAGTTAATTCCTTCTCCTCATGAGTCGTGGTAAGAGCAATGCACTTCATTTTTGCCCGAGTTGCCGCTTCAATCCCCACGGGAGCATCCTCAATCACCAAGCAATGCTTTAATGGGAGGTTCAATCTTTTTGCGACAAGGAGGAATACATCTGGAGAGGGCTTTCCATTTTCAACATCTGCAGCCGTTATCACGACATCAAAATATTTTTTTATGTTCAAGCTTGACAGAAGCAATTCCACGTTTTCAGGGGGACCACTGGAGCCCACGGCTAAACGAAACTTGCGAGTTTTCAAATCATTAATTAATTCAATCACACCTGGCAATGGCTTTAAATCATCCTTTACCATTTCTCTATAATATTCTTCCTTCAAGTTTGCCCATTTTTCTACCAACTTCTGGTCTATCTTAGGACCTACTAATCTTCGTGTAATGGGTATAGATTGCTGACCAAACGTAGCATTAAAAAATGCTCTCGTAAATTCCACGCTTGCCTCCTCTTCGGCCACTTTTTTCCAGCTTTTAAAATGAATCGGACCGGTATCTGCCAGTACCCCATCCATGTCAAAAATCACGCAATAATCCTCGTACATTATTCCATAGAATCTTTCCTTTTATATAATTTTAAATCATGTATCGTTTTTGTAAATATCTGAGATCTAAAAGCATTTTCTCTAACCTATTGAAAACAATTCTTGGAAATGAGAATAAGAAATAAATGGTTGAAATAATTATAGATAATTTAATAATCGAGTCAAAACATGTATTGCTACTGTAAATATCTGAATTTATTGACCTAGTGGTCCAGCATGGATAGGGCGCTGGCTTGCGGAGCCAAGTCCCCTATTAGGGGCTTGCCGTTCCCAGACATCGGGGGTTCAAATCCCCCCTAGGTCATTTCAATCCTTGTCTTAAAATATTCTTGCGATTTATTTGAATCATTCTAAAGATAGAGAGAATAAACCATTATCATAAATCCATTCCCACATAACTAAGAAAAGCAAGTTGGAAATTTGGTTTTGATTATATATAGGGGTTGAAATATCTTGAAAAGAATGTTTAGGATTCAAAAATCTGATACCAATGTTAATTTCTTCTACATATCTAAATCCGCCATTTAGATTAGCGAGTTCTTCATATTGTAAGTAGTTAATTGCGAAAAAGTTGAAAGAAACTTTATTGGTTTCCTTGTCATTAAATTTTACAAACTTAATAAATTTAACTACTTCAATTTTGAAATATTTGCCCCTTTTTTCTTACCTCATGAAAGATTTTAACCCAATTTTTTATTCTAAGTGTAATGCATAAGCTTATCACAAACATCTTACTTGTTAGATAAAATAACTGTTAAAAAGATGAATAGATATTGCTAAAACCAATTTATTTAACAATTGATGAAGAAAAAGATGACGATATCGGTGAAATATTAGAAACATTTGAGACCTATGAAAAAGGTCTCACAAGCACGGAAGCCGAGAATCGCTTGAAGATCTACGGTTCCAATGAAGTCCCTGAAAAGAAGCAAAGTTCGCTCTTAAAATTTTTAAGCAATTTTTGGGGGCCCATTCCATGGATGATCGAAATAGCCGCCATTTTATCATTCTTTATTCAACATTGGGATGATTTTTTTGTAATTCTCCTCATGTTAATGATAAATGCTGTCGTAAGATTCTGGGAAGAATATAAAGCCGATAACGCCGTTGAATTGCTGAAGGAGAAATTAGCTTTGCATGCGAAAGTGATGCGTGATAATAAATGGTTAGATGTAGAAGCAAAATTTTTAGTACCCGGGGATGTAATAAGAATAAAATTAGGAGACATTATTCCTGCAGACATCAAGCTTTTTGAAGGGCAGTTTCTTAATCTGGATGAATCCGCTTTAACGGGAGAATCTTTACCCGTGAATAAGGGAAAAAGTGATGTTGCATACGAGGGCGCCATCGTTAAAAAAGGGGAAATGAACGGAATAGTAATTGGCACGGGAGTTAACACCTTTTTCGGAAAAACAACCAGTTTAGTTTCTGAGGCAAAAACAAGGAGTCACTTTCAAAAAGCAGTAGTGAAAATAGGGAACTATTTAATTATCCTCGCCGTGAGTTTGGTCGTCTTGGTATTTATCGTGGGCATTTTAAGGGGACAAGATTTCTTTGAACTCTTGCAATTTGCGTTAGTTCTGGTTATTGCGGCAATTCCTGTTGCCCTTCCCGCAGTATTAATGGTTTCGATGGCGGTTGGTGCCGCAGATTTAGCGAAGAAAAAAGCCATAGCGAAACGCTTGCTCTCTATTGAAGAACTAGCCAGCATGGATATTTTATGTTCGGATAAAACCGGAACAATTACAGAAAATAAAATATCTATTGGAGAAATCGTGCCTTTTGAGAATTATACCCCAGAAGAAGTAATTTTGTACGGAGTATTAGCCTCAAGAGAAGAGGATAAGGACCCGATAGATGATGCATTTTTTAGCAAATTTAAAGAATTCAATGGAGATGCTTCCGGTTATAAATTACTCTCCTTTACCCCCTTTGATCCTGTCATAAAAAGGACGGAAGCCATGGTAGAGAAAGATGGGGCAATAATTGATGTATCTAAAGGAGCAATCCAAACAATCCTAGGTCTAATTTCGAATAAGGATCATGTAGCTCAACGAGTGGAAGAAAAAGGAAAACTCTTTGCATCTCAAGGATATCGTGCTTTAGGAGTCGCAAAAAAAGGATCTGATAATGAATGGCATTATGTAGGACTCATCGCATTATTTGATCCGCCTCGTCAGGACTCTGCCGAAGTGATCAACACGGCAAAATCGATGTGCGTGGATGTCAAAATGGTCACGGGAGACCACGTGGCAATTGCCAAGGAAATGGCTTTAAAGTTAGGAATGGGAACAGAATTTGTTACCGCTACTACCCTTTTAGAAAATAGCGAACAAGAATGCGTAAAACTCGCTGAATGTGCGAATGGATTTGCTGAAGTGTATCCCGAGCATAAATATAAGATTGTCGAAGATCTTCAAAATAAAGGCCACGTAATCGGAATGACGGGAGATGGAGTAAACGATGCTCCTGCATTAAAGAAGGCTGATGTGGGAATCGCGGTCTCAAATGCTACCGATGTTGCTAAATCTGCCGCTGATATTGTCTTGACTGAACCGGGACTTTCGGTAATTATCGGAGCAACAGTAGAAAGTCGGAGAATATTTGAACGGATGAAAAGCTATGCTACTTATCGAATAGCTGAGACCGTAAGAGTTTTAATCTTTTTGGTGCTCGCGATTTTACTCTTCAATTTTTATCCAATAACCGCAATAATGATTGTCATCTTAGCACTTTTGAACGACCTTCCGATCATGACGATTGCATTTGATAATGCCAATCCATCGCCCTTTCCTGCCAGATGGAAAATGAGAAACGTGTTAATTGCGGCAACGGAACTGGGTGTTATCGGTGTATTTTTTAGCTTTTTAATTTTTGTGATCGGTAGAAATATATTACTGCTCGATCTCGCAACATTACAAACCCTAATCTTTTTAAAATTGGCCATCGGAGGACACATGACGATCTATTTAACCAGGACCGAAGAGCATCATTTTTGGCAAAGACCTTATCCTTCAAAAATCTTGTTTATCACATGTGAATCTACTCAAGTTGTCGCAACGGTCTTTGCGGCCATGGGAATTTTCATGGCACCTATCGGTTGGGCCTTAGCGGGTTTTATTTGGATATATGCATTTTTAGCTTTTGTAACCGCAAACTTTTTAAAAGTTGTCCTGTATCGAAAATTAGAAGCTAGAGAATCCAAGGAAATTATCCTTTCTTAGTTTATTTTTTTTTTTTCACAACTATTATTTTATTTTTATATTGACTTTCCATTTTGAAATGATCATACTATAAATCAATATCGGAAATTCGAGAAAGGGATTTTTCATTTTATCCTTTCTCCACGGAACTTTTTTTTTGCCCATTTATAAAGAATGAGATTACAATAAAGTTTAAAAAATTAGCATGACCTTGGAGGGATGTGTTCCTTAAGCACGAAAGGTACATTAAATTGAACCCCCGATATCTGGCTCCGGAAGCCAGCGCCCCATCCATGCTAGGCTACAAGGCCATTCAAAGCGATTTCAGAGTATTATTAAGTTATCTATAATCATTTCAACCATTTATTTCTTATTTTCTAAATTAATAGCTCTTAATTCTCCCTATCATGATGGAATGGAATGAAATTAAATCTCGATCATGATCGAAAATTAATAAGGTTTGCTTCAAAGATAAGAGGTTTTTCGTATAATTTTAATATAAAGTTAGAATCTTAACAAATAAAAGAATTTTCATTTTGGATGCTATTAAATTATCTCTTAATATAAATACGTGCAAAACCTATTTGTATTTATTCAACATTCCCAGTAAACTTTAATTCTTAAAATAATTATTTATCAAAAAAAAGAAAAATTTGTTAATAACGTGGCAAAATTCTGTCCTTCTTGTGGAGAAGAAGTTGAAGAATCATGGATAGTATGCCCAAATTGTGGAGAGCAATTACCACATAAGCCCTTTGGCGCAGAATCTTATGAACATGGGGCACCTAAGCCGGGTTATAGTCCTTATTCACAGCCCTCACCTTATGGTAACCAACCTGCTCAAATGTATGGA
>CAYLZE010000016.1:0-62148 GCA_964388035.1 uncultured archaeon | reverse complement strand
ACGTATTAGATAAAGCAGGACATCTCCTCCAGATCGAACAAGAGGATGCTTTTAACACACTCATTAATGAATGGTTGAATCGAATTGAAGAAAATATAAATATTGATGCAAATAAAAATCAAGACCAAAGGCTTCAAAGATAATAGTTTAAAATATTATTTATAATCCGCTCTGGTTGGACTAAAAATTTCTATTACTTCACTGTATTCTAACATTTGTGCCCCATGCTTTTCAAACGAGTCAAAAACATAACTATCTCCTTCTTTAGCTATAAAATCTCCTTTCTCTGTAATAAATTTGATTTTCCCTTTAATGACATAACCAATCTGATGCGCTTCATGATCATGTAAGGGAATTTCAGCATCTTTTTCCAAAATGAAAAAACAAGACATGACATTATCATTATACGCTAGGGTTTTTCTATATACTCCTTCAAGCATTTTTACCGGATTTACATCCTCTTTATTAATAGGTCCTTTTATCATCATAATTTACCTTATTTATTATATTGTTCCCTATATCCCATGAAATTTAAAATTTCCTAGGATAGAAAACTCAATCTAAATATTTGAAACTCCCCCATAAAAGTATTTATTTAAATTAAATATATTATTTATGAAATTAAATAAATTAAATTATTATATCAAGGGATAAAAAAATGGCTCTTACGTTAGCTGAAAATCTTCAAGGAAGCTTGAATCTAGTTTTTGTGATAATATCCATGTTTATTGGAATAAGAATTCTTTCAAAATATAAGGTTTTTAAAAAAAGGGATTACATCTTGATTGGGATCATTTGGATGGGCATTTCAACACCTTGGTTGCACGGGGCAATTACTTTCATCGTTTATTATATTAATCCCATGGTACTTGAAAATAATGCGTTCATTACAATGCGATTTATTATTGCTTATATTTTCATACCGATTATTACGGTTCTATGGTTTATTGTTTTCACCGATTTCATGTATCAATCGAAACAGAAGTTATTGGTTTCGATTATTTCGATAATATGCATAGTTTGTGAATTATTATTTTTTATTTTTTTAATCTTAGATCGCGAAATGTTAATAGGGTATTTCAATGGGCCTTTCACCGCCGTCTATTCTCCTTTTACAAGATTTACACTGATTTTCTTTCTGGTAATCTCATTTATTACCTTCATGATGTTTGCGGGAAAATCCTTAAAATCTACAGAGTTAGAGGTAAAGTGGAAAGGAAGATTTTTGATTCTTGCCTTTTTGATTTATACAACATGTGCCGTCTTGGATTCATTTGCAATATTTCTAACTCAACCTCTAATCGTGGTACTCATTAGAGTATTTTTGATAATCAGCGCAATTTTCTTTTACTTTGGCTGGATCCTTCCCTCTTCTATTAAAAATGCATTAAAAAAGGAATAAATCATCTTATTTTTTTCATATTAATTCTAATTTTTAAGTTTTATATAATTTAGTATCCCCCCATCAATATGCCATAGGAATCTCTCAAGTAATAGTAAATAGAAAAATAGTAGTGGCTCATAATACGTAGAAAGATATTTTACCTGGCAAAATATTAAGATATTTAACCTAAATACGATTTATATTTAAGGAGTGATGCAAATTGATTAAAAAGCTAAATGAACCATTGATAGCCTTAATTGAGAATACTATCATGGATTTCATGCAACAGTTCAAAATTCCCGGATTATGTATCTCCATTATCCAGGAAGAGGAAAAGCTTTATTCGAAAGCCTTTGGAGCTAGAGATCTTGAAGAAAACCTTCCCGCGACCCTCGATACGTTATTTGGTATTGGTTCTTGTACCAAATCATTCACTGCATTAGCAATATTAATATTGCAACAAGAAGGCAAGCTGAATATTCAGGACCCAATTAGCAAGTACGTGCCTATTAAATTAGAAAAGGGTAAAGATCCCATCACCATCCATCATCTTCTTTCCCATTCTTCCGGCTTGCCCAATTTACACGCTGCTGATGTGCTGATTCTGAGATACCTGGGATTAGATAATTCTTATGTTCCCTTGAGTAGTTGGGAAGATTTCTATAGTTTCGTGAATGGGGCAAAAGGAGAAATCAAAACTAATCCGGGTGAAAAATATTATTACTGCAATAGTGGCTATACTCTCCTTCAAAAAATCATAGAAAAAGTTAGTGGACAACCCTGTAAGGACTTTATAAGAGATAAAATTCTCAGTCCTCTAAAAATGATGAGGTCAACATATAATAAGGAAAAGTTTGAAAAAGATCCCGATAAAATGGTTGCTTACGGTGCCGGAGAGGAAAATGGAAAAACTGTTGTTAAACCATTTCAGCATCCTTTTTATGAATTCATTCACGGACCCGGAGGATTACTTAGTTCGGTAAACGAATTATTCAATTATTTGCAGCTATATTTCAATAAAGGAAAGTTTGAAGGGACGGAAATTATTGGCGAAAATTTAATAGATCAAATGCTTAAATCTCACGTCAGTAGAGAAAAATCAATTCTTGCCGGAGAAAATGGTTATGGATATGGTTGGGGGATTTTCGAGGGCTTTTACGGAACGAAAATGGTTGCCCACACGGGTTCAACAGGAATTTCGGGAGCCATTATTGCATTTACTCCCGCAGAAAAGTTCGGAGTAATAGCCACGATTAATTCAGGACTTGCAGATGTTTTAATAGTATTAGCATACATGATCTTAATGATCTTATTGCAAAAGGATCCGATGCGTGAATTCCCAATCATTACAATTCAGAAAAAACTTGCGATGTTAACTGGAAAATATCAATCCTATAAAGGACTTGAGAAGGTCAATGTTAAAAAGACGGGGGGATATTTAACCTGTGAGATCCTTAGTGATGTAGAAATTATTCCAAATCGTTCTTATCCCCTGATTCCAGAAACTGAAATCATGGCGAACTTTAATTTCTTTTTCATCAATGAAATGGGCTTGCGACAACCAGTAGAATTTACTATAGACCCAAAAAATAAAATTGATTTAATTATAGAACGAAATGTCTATCATAGAGTTGCAGATATTTAACTTTAGTTAATATAATTAGGAATAATGCATTTTCTATTATTTTTTATCTTTTCTTTTTATTTCTTCTCGATCGTTCCGTTTGGACCAATGGGTGCCCATAAATCTGTACTTAAGTATTTTAATCCACTATCGCAAAGTAGGCATAATATCGTCTTTCCTTTTAAATCACTTTTTAATAATTTCATTGCTGCAGCGACATTTGCCCCTGAAGAGAATCCGCCAAAAATGGCTTCTTCTCTAGCAAGGCGACGTGCCACATTGATTGCTTCATCATTGGATATTTGGATGAAGCCATCAATTTCAAGACCTTCAAGAAACTTTAAATCCTTGATTGAATATCCTCCGCCTTGAATTTTATGGGAAGGATTTGTAACTTTTTTTCCTGCTAGAATAGGTGCTGTTTCTGGTTCTATCACATAACACTTAATTCTTGCATTATATTCCTTGAAAAATCTCGTTAATCCCGAAAAACTTCCTCCCGATCCTACAAAATCGCAAAAACCTTCAATTTTACCTTTGGTTTGTCTAATGATCTCCGGGCCCATGCGTGAATAATATGCTCTCCAATTTCCTTCCAAATTAAATTGATCCGCTCGAAATGCATTAAATTTTTCTGTTAATCTTTGGGTTTCTTTTTCCACTAAGGCAATATCGTTGCCAGATACTTGTCCCGGTACAGATCCTGGAGCTTGATCTACCAGTACTACCTTAGCACCAAAAGCCGCCATCATCCTTGCTCTTTCAATCGAATTTCCTTTACTCATGACCGCTATAAATTCATATCCCATAATTGCACAGACCACTGCATAACCAGTACCTGTATTTCCACTCGTTAGTTCAATGATTGGTTGGCCCGGCTTTAAAAGCCCTTGCTTTTCCGCCTCTTCAATCGTTTGTAATGCAATGCGATCTTTTTTTGAAAATCCCGGATTAAAATACTCCACCTTCGCAAGGATACGACCATCTAATCCCTTAGTTATTCTTGAGAGTTCGACTAATGGAGTATGTCCTATCAAATCCAATGCCGATTTAGCTATATTTTCTTCAAGATTCATTTTTATTCAACTTTATTAATAAAAACTCTCATAATGAGTAAAATTGTTTATCCTTTATTATTTATGGGCTTCTCTTACTAAGGAATCACTATCTCAATACTGGCTAAAAACTAAATTTAGCTACCTCAACAAAAAAAAGTTGTGTTATTATGAAAAAATCTTTGATAGCGAGGAAAGAGTTAAAAATTTTATTGCGTTTATCGAAATTAATATCATCATCGATTCAATAAATTTGGAATAATTAACAAGAAGGAATTATGAATGAGGAAAAAAGCAATAGAATTGATTGAAAGTCTTATTGTAAGCGTGATGAAGCAGGTAAAGATACCGGGTTTGGCTATTGGGATTATTGAAAATGGAGAAGTAGCCCACGCGGCGGGATATGGATGGAGAAGCATCGAGAAAAACCTCCCAATGGACGAAGGAACACTGTTTGGAATCGGATCCATAACAAAATCCTTCACAGCAATGTCCATCATGCAACTCGTGGAAAAAGGATTAATTTCTCTTAACGCTCCTTTGAAAGATTATATTGATTTTCGAATAGGTTCAAAAAAAAATCCCATCACCATACATCATGCTCTTTCACATTCTTCAGGATTACCGGGTATAAATGGCGCTGTTTCAGCCATTACCAGGGGGCTTGGAGTAATAGACCCTTCTGTTCCCTTGGCAAGTGTAAGAGATTACATGATTAACATTAATGGGGCTGCGAGCGAGATCTATTCCGACCCTGGAAATCATTTTTTCTACAACAACGACATGTTCACTCTTTTAGGTCTAATTATCGAAAAAGTATCCCAAATGCCTTATCATGAAAATGTCAAAGAAAATATTTTAAACCCTCTCAAAATGAATAGATCTCTATTCTCCAAGGAGTATTTTGAAACTGCTGATAATAAAATAACAGGATATGTTCAAAAAACCCCTGAATCTCCCTTAGAAGGTCTAGAACCTCCATTTGATCCTTTTCTATATGCGCCCGGAGGATTAATAAGTTCCGTGGAGGAAATGATACATTACATGCTAGCACTAATGAATGAAGGAAATTATGATGGAATACAAGTTCTCAAAACAGATTCAATCCAGAAAATGTGGGCGGAATATATAAAGATCCCCGATGAAACATCATATTTAATGACAGAGAAAGGATTCTATGGATATGGTTGGATGAAAGAGGATTTTATGGGAGAAACCTTAATTCATCATGGAGGAAATATCAGTACTTCCGCGGCAAAACTTGCCATGATTCCAAATAAGAAAATGGGCGTAGTAATAGGGGTTAATAGGGAACCGGGACCGGTTATGGGTGCCCTTGCTAGTGGAATCCTAGCATTATTAATGGGAGGTGATATTAATAAAGCAATTCCATTACTACGAGTGCAAAAAATACTGGAAAAATTAACCGGTAAATATGCATTATATAACGGGTTAATGCCAGGTGAAATTTACCTTTCTAATAATGGAATTTTATCGTTTAAAATGGAGGCTCCCATTCCTGGCGGGCTTGCCATGGACTTGCCGCTCGCTATTGAAAATCTCGAAGAATTAAAATTTTACGTTCCTGTTTCTTTTCCAGGTCAAAAAATTCACGTGCAGTTCCAAATAGATCCTAATGGAAAAGTCCGGATAGCTGCTGATAGATATTGTTGGCATAAAATATCGTGAGCATTTTTTTCTTTTAATGCAATTAAATTTGGCGATTTTATTAGAAGAAATTAAAAGATACATGAATAAATTGAATTTAAAACAATGTGATTTATCAAAATTTTCTAAGAACTTTCATTTTTTTACATTTTTTTTTAAAAAGACTTCCCAAATAATTATTTTATATTACAATAAATATGCAAATATTTAATTGAAATTTTGCGACGATATTGGAATTGACACGATTGAAATCGGGGGGCTTTAGGTGTAGCGATGGAAGCAAATTTAATCAAATGGGGGAATGGAGAAAAATTCCTCTCATTTCTTGAAGATATTCGAAGAGATACAGAAAATGGACTCATGATAGAGAATGGTGTGAAAAATACGGGTAAATTTTTACAAGTATTACAGGTGCCTCAAGTAAAAGGACAAGGATTTCCCGCCTATGATCCTCGAGTAGCTAAAGCAATGGGAGTCACGTTTTGTACGAGCCTGAAGGGTGCAGATCACACGTCAGGTCTTGCAATTCCGGGTCGGCAAGCTCGAGCAGGTATAGACTATGGAGAATTTACTCAAAATTTTAAAAAAGTGGAGCTTTCACGAGAACTTCAAATTGCTATCATGCTTATAGATACGCTAGGATTCTGTTATTTTATTAGCTCTAATTTTCAAAATATTGAATTAAGCATTCGGCTTCTTAATGCTGAAAATGGTGAAAATTTAACATTGCAGGATATGATAAGCTTGGGGAAGATGTTATTGAAAAAGGAATTAGACTTTAACCATACCGCTGGAATAAATTTTAGCGACTTGATTCCAGATTTTTTTAAAACTGAACCTTCCGAGCCCACTGGTTTAGTGTGGGATATGCCGAGCAAGGAATTAGATGAAATTTGGGAAAAAATGTAGAGCTTTTCTTAATTTTATCATAAAAAATTCTACTTTTTCCCTTCTGGATGTTAGTTTAACTAAAAAGATTTTAATTTTTTTGTAAATTATATTCTTAAAAATTAGTATAATTTTTTATAAAAAAAAGGAAGTGAAATAGCATTATAACGCAATCATTTGAGCATGTTAAAGTGGAATTTCCAAAAAGCATGGAAGGGGGAACTATAGATGGTAATTATGCCGTAATTTCGATAAATCGACCGGATAAGTTGAATGCACTTCAAATACAAACCCTACGAGAAATTGCCATGGCTTTGGATCCCATGGATTTGGAACCAAATATTCGATGCGTTCTGCTACGAGGAACTAAGGACTTTACTAAAAAACCTGCCTTCTCAGCAGGAGCAGATCTTGCGGCTCCAATGCCAAAAAATGTGAAACCCAATATTCCAATACACATGGTTCAATCTCAAGAATATCGCCATAAGTACTATGATCAGATAGAACGGTTCTTAAAACCCTTGATCGCGGGTGTGGATGGATTTGCCTTAGGTGGTGGATTAGAGCTTACATTAGTCTGTGATGTGGTCATGGCTAGTAAGAGATCCAGATTCGGCTTTCCAGAGATTGAAAGAGGAATTTTTCCATCCAACGGAGGCACTCAAAGAATGGCTCAGCATATCGGGGTAGCTAGGGTATTTAACATGATCTATTTTGGAGAACATTACTCCGCTGAGCAAATGCATGAATGGGGCTATGTGACTCATTTAATAGAAGATGACGATTTTGAAAATTATCTACATCAAAAAATGAAATCGCTGGGCGAAGCTGCCACGACGAGCTTGGCAATAATTAAGAAGTGCATCCGATTTGGAACCCAAGTTCCTTTAAATATTGGGCTACAATTTGAAGAAATGGGTTTTGGAATCAATTCAACTGCACAAGATATAGGGGAAGGTATAAAAGCTTTTTTAACGAGAAGAGAACCTAAATTTAAAGGATTTTAATTTTTTTCTTATTCTTTATTTTCTTTATTGTCTCATTTTTATTAAGTTCAAGGAAAAGTCGAAAATCGTGAAATTTTTAATCGAAATATGAGAATACAAAATTTATTTTAAAGATAAAATCTCATTCTAACTCATATTCTCTTGAAATAATATTTGGAATCTAATTAAATTTAAATAACTAATATACTCATTATAAGTAATTCAAAAATAGTTATTTAATAATGTTTAAATAATTTAAATCTTTATAAATTAATTAAATGAACTTATATTAAAACATTACTTGAATTAACCTTTAAAAAATTAAAAATTGAAAGATATGACAGAAAGTAAAATTTCCATGGAAGAAAAGAAAGAGTTTAAAATGTCAACAAGTAAAATGATTTCATTTGTTTCTTTACTTTTCGGAGTTACCATTTTAGTTAACATGATGCAAGCACGGTATACCGCTTTCTATGAGACAGAAGTACTTCTTCCCATCAGTTACATGACTCTGGCCATCGTATTTTATACCATTTGGGACATGATCAATGATCCGCTCGCCGGATTTCTAACGGATCGCAAGTACAGGTTCACGAAACGGTTTGGAAAACGATATCCTTGGCTCATGATGGCATCGTTTCCTTTAGTCGTGGTAATGGTATTATTTTTCATGCCACCCGACCCAAGTAAAGGCGTCTGGGCAACCTTCTTTTGGTTCTTAATTACCTTGATGTGTTTCGACGGGTTCGCTTCAGTTGTCGGTGTCGCCTATAATTCCTCTCTCATTAATAAATTTCGCTCCGATGAGGATCGTTTAAAAGCTTCCTCGCTTCAACAGGTATTTGCAACATTAGGATTGATGGTTGGCTTTCTTGTTCCCCCTTTTATTGTTCAATATGGCAATAAGTCTTCATATGTTTCACTGGCATTCATTTTCGGTATTATTTTTTTAATCACTTTAATTGCAAGCATATATGGTCAAAGAGAAAACAAAGCAGAAATAGCAAGATATTACGTTATCGATGAGAAACAAGAATCGTTTCTTACGAGCTTCTTCAAAATGTTTAAAATAAGTTTGCGACAAAAAAACTTCAGAGCGATTTTAATTATCACCATCTCGTTATCTGCGTTTAATCTATTATTCATAGCATCAATTCCCTATTACGTGCGTTATATTTTACAAGCTGATGCATCTACTGAATTTCTTTTGTACTTACCTTACTTATTAGCGGCAGCAGTCCCGATTCCCCTCTATTTTTGGATATCGAAAAAGTATGGTCATTTGAGAGTATATATTCTGACCTTTTTACTGAAAATCGTGGTATTATTTCTATTAATGGTTTTCGTTTCCAATTTTATTATCACACTAATTCTGGTTGCAGTCATGGGGGTATCCGTTGGAATAAGCAACATTGCTGGGATTCCCGTGGTGGGAAACTTTTATGATGAGGCGGCGGTGCTCAATAAAAAAAGACAAGAAGGAATCTACCTTGGAATTCAAAGCTTTTTCGGGCGTAGCATGTACATATTTCAAATGGTAGCTTTTTGGATCATCCATGATCTCACGGGATTTCAAGCAGATTCATCAACTCAAACACCTCTTGCACAATTCGGGATTTTAATCCATATGATGCTTATCCCTGCGGTCATCTCGTTATTAGCAACGCTCTATTTCTGGAAATCCTGGGACTTAAAAGGGGATAAATTGAAGAGCGTAAAGGAACAGCTAAAGGAACTTAAAATCTAATACTTTTTTTTTATTTAGTTTAATTATATTAATATTTCGAATATCAAATATGATTTATTATGTACTAAAGTATAAAACATAATAAGGTGAAAGAATGGAATACATTTATTCAATTATACGAGAACAACTTAAGGAAAGCATAAAAATTGAAAATGACGATAAAAATTACACGATTTATGTATGGGTCAGATCTAAGAGAGATTCTGATGATCCATTAGGTTCCCCGGAAGAGATTGAAGAAATGCTCCGAATATTTGGTGGATTAACAAAGAGTATCGCAATGAAAATTGAGATAAATAATAATTCTAAAATATTCAAAATCATAATGGATAATCCAGAGGATTACCAAGAAATAAAAGGAATCATGGAAAATATTTGGGATAAAACGGCTGATTTAATTGTGCAAGTTAATTCGGGTAATCTAACCGAGTTTAGAAAAATACAATATGAGGATTAAAGTCTTGGAGTGTTAAAACATGGAAAATCGACAAACGCTTGAGGGAAGTCCGTTTATTCAGTCTGGTGAAGATATGTTGCAGAGCTTGATAAATCCCCCGGAGAGAACTATCTTAGACAAGTATATTACCATGAGGGATGGGGTAAAAATTGCTGCTATAATTTCATTACCAAAAGATAATACAAAAAAATACCCTACCCTTTTGGTTCAGACGCGATATTGGAGAGCCATGAGACTACGTGTACCCTTTAGATGGTTAATGGAGGAATTACCATTATCAAAGGTTATAAATACGTTATATAATGCTCACGATTATGCCGCAATTTGTGTAGACGTGCGAGGAACCGGAGCCTCTTTTGGTAAGCGCAATTTTCCCTTCAAAAAAGAAGAAGTGGAAGATGGTAATGAAATCTTAAATTGGATCAAATCTCAGCCTTGGTCTAATGGGCAAGTAGTGTCCAGCGGAGGTTCCTATTTGGGAAGCGCGGCAGAGTTCTTAACAACCCATCAAAATTCTTCTTTAAAAACAATTGTAGTAGGACATTGCAGTTGGGATGCTTTATTGGATGGGGCTTCTCCTGGAGGTGTATATAATGATACTTTCATGAAAATGTGGTCTATATCAGGCAGGTATTTGGATCAAAATAATCCCAAGGAGTTCAGGCAGAATATCCCCCTTTTTTGGTTAATGGCAAAAGGAGTAAAACCTGTTACTTCTCAATTAAATCCAAACCTCCTCGAAGAAGCTGTCAAGGAGCATAAAGCAAATCAATATGTTTATGAATTGACCAAAGACTTAAATTATCGTGATGATCTACTTCCAGATGGCAATCCCGTCGACTATATAAGTACATTTTATCAAAAGTCCAAGATTGAAGGCTCCAAAATTCCCATACTACACTGGTCCTCTTGGCTTGATTCAGGGTATGGAGATGCAGTCATCCATCGGTTTTTAAATTTGAATAATCCCCAAATAGGAATTCTGGGGGATTGGAATCACGGTGCAGTTCTACCCGCGAGTCAGTTTTACCCAGAACGGACAGAGATCCTTCCTGACTTTTTTACATTGCTTAATACATGGATGCATCATTTTGACAGCTGTATAGGGGACAATCCCCCGAGGGGAAAAATACTTTATTATTATACCATGGGAGAAGAGAAGTGGAAAAAGACCACTGCTTGGCCTCCGATGGGACATGAATTTAACCGATGGTATTTAAACAAAAAAAATTTGCTTTCATCCACTCCCCCCCAGCAAGATGAGAGTCATGACACGTATAAGGTAAATTTTCGGGCGAGTACGGGAATATTTAATAGGTGGTGGGCGTTATTAGGTTTCCCCATTAAGTATGGAAATAGAGCTAAAGCTGATAAGAAACTAATGGTTTATACCAGTGCTCCCCTCCAAGAAGATTTAGAAATAACAGGGAATCCCATTATCACTCTTCATTTAAGTACAACTCACGAAGATGGGGTAATATATGCATATTTAGAAGACATTGACCAGGCCGGAAAAGTCACCTATCTTACTGATGGTCATATACGTTTCATGCATCGAAAATTATCAAATGACACTCCTCCATATAAATCAATGGTTCCCTATCATAGCTATAAGAAAAAGGATGCTTTACCTGTCATGCCTGATGCTTTAATGGAAATTAAGTTTGGTCTGTATTCTACCTCAGTTCTCGTCAGAAAAGAACATAGATTAAGAGTAGCTCTTGCGGGTCACGATAAAGATACATTTAAGAGACATCCCGCAGAGGGTAATCCCACGCTTAAAATATACCATGATGTTGTGAATACATCCTATATAGATCTGCCGATTATAAAGAAATGAAGCCATTTGAACCAATGATTTTGAATTAATACTTTAAAATGAGCCATAAATGAAATCAAATCACATAATTGTCGTATCAGAAACGCATTGGGATAGAGAATGGTACTTAACCTTTCAAGAGTTCAGAGCTCGATTAATTACCATGCTTGATCACGTTATCCACATCTTAAATCATAATCCCGAGTATACAAATTTTACATTAGATGGTCAAACCATTCCGCTGGAGGATTACCTTGAAATCCGCCCAGAAATGAAGGAAAATTTAATCAAGCTTGTAAGAGAAGGAAAGCTTTCAATCGGACCTTTCTACGTTTTACCCGATGAATTTTTGGTAAGTGGAGAATCTCTGATTAGAAATTTGATGATTGGTCATCAGATTGTTAAATCTTTTGGACGCGTGATGAAAGCGGGATACACGCCCGATCCTTTTGGACACATTGCCCAGCTCCCTCAAATTTTGCAGGGATTTGAAATTCCCTCGGTCATCTTCTGGAGAGGTTTCGGAAATCAATTTTCTGAAAGAAATCTTAACATCGAGTTCGAATGGAATGCTCCAGGAGATGCAGCTAAAATATTGGGAATTTTTTTAAAATTAAGTTATGGTTCAGTCGCAGTACTCAACTTGAAAAAGGTCAATGGCACTTATGCTAAAGCAATAAAGAAAATTAATTGGGCCATTAAAAAACTCGAGAAAGATACCGCAACGCCATTAGTTTTATTAAATAGCGGTACTGATCATTCCCTTGCTTGTCCAGAGCTTCCTGAAATAATTGAACAATGGAATAAGTTGCATCCAGATAAATTCCTAGAACTTAATGATTTTGAATATTATATTAAAATTTTGAAAGGTCTTAACCCTAAATTAAAAATTTTCGAGGGAGAATTAAGAGGGAGCAAATACATTCATATTCTTTCGGGAGTGTTATCCTCAAGAGTTTGGATAAAACAATTGAATTCATCCATTGAGAATCTTTATGAAAAATATGTGGAACCTATCGCAACTTTGGCATGGATGTTAAATAGGAACACTGGATTTCGCTATCCTACTAATTTAATCTTAAAGGGATATAAATGGTTAATAAAAAATCACCCTCATGATTCGATTTGTGGATGTTCCATCGATCCAGTATATGATGAGATGAAAATACGGTTCGCTTGGGCGGAAAAAATTGGAACGGAAGTTATTGCCAATTCGATTTTATCCTTGGACAATGTCCTACATTTTCAAGATGATAATCCCCATCAAATCCATCTCATAGTATATAATCCCTTGCCTTGGCATCGTGAAGACATTGTAAGATTTAATATACTTACCCAGATGAGGCGCGTGGGGATCCGGACTTCAAACTCATTCCGTCTGGAGGATTCAGAAGGAAATGAAATCAACTATCAAGTAAAAGAAGTTGAAGAAATACCTCGATTTCGGCATTCAACTTCTCACAGTTTTGAATGTTGTTTCCTCGCATCCGTTCCTGCTTGTGGATATAATATTTATTATTTACGTCCAAATAAGGATAAATTATTACTTCAAGAAGATTTAGCCGAGATCTCTGAAAAAAACATGATAGAAAACCAATTTTATCAAATTGTAGTGAGCACCGATGGAATTATAGATATTCTAGAAAAAGAAAGCAATATTTTACATAAAAATGCGTGTTTCATTGAGGATATTGGGGATTGGGGAGATTTGTATGATTATTCCGGTCCCAAAAAAGGAATAGAAAATGAAATTTTCAGAACTTCTAATCAAAAACCATCTAAAATCACAAAATGTAAAGGGAAAATAGAGCAGACTTTACAAATTGATCATGATTTTAATATTCCCGTGGCCCTTAGTCCTAATAGAAAAAAGCGAGATGCTCATCTTACTATAAATCGGATTTCATTCTATTTGAAATTACGTGAATCGCAAAAAAGAATTGAAGTAACATTCAAGGTGGATAATCAGAGTAAAGATCACAAGCTCCGAGCTGTTTTTCCAACTTCCCTAAAATCTTCCCAAATAGAAAGTGATGGGCATTTTCACGTTATTTCACGTCCAGTGATGCCACCCAATGCAAATGATTGGAATCAACCACCAACCTCCAATACATATCATGATAGTTTTATAGCAATAAGTGATGAATCAAGAACGCATGCCCTATTGTCTCGTGGTATTCATGAACATGAACCAATTATTAATAAGGACGGAACAATTTCTCTGGCGATAACTTTATTACGTTGTGTCGAATGGTTATCGAGAAGCGATTTAAATTCCCGAGATACAAACGCAGGACCAGATTTATATACTCCCGCTGCTCAATGTTTTGGTTCACATAGTTTCGAGCTTTCAATGATCATTGAAAATAAAGAAGATTGGCTTGAAAGTGCAATTCACGTTCATGGTCAAGAATTTAAATATCCCTTGAAATTATTTTGCCCCACCATGATTAAAACCAATTTGGGAACGATTGATCGGGTAATTTTAGCCCCCTTAGGTATTTTATATCCATACAGAACCATTAAAACTATAAAGCGAACACCGTTGCTTCCCTCTAAAATAAGTTTCATTTCTATTGACAACACATCAATCGGGTTGAGCATTTTAAAGAAAGCTGAGATTGGAAACGCCTTGATTATAAGGTTATTTAATTATTCTTGTCAAGCGGAAGTAACTCGAATCCTTTTCTTTAAGGGTTTAGAAATTGTAAAGCTAGAGATTGTTAATCTCTTAGAAGAAAAACCAGAACACGAGATAAAGGCAAAAATAAATTCTTATGAAAAGAACCATGTTACCTTACAAATTGGACCTAATGTAATTGTAACATTAAGAATTACCTATAAGGTCTTTTTATAATTATAAAATTGAGGAGCAAGAATAAGCATGAGCGGTTTCAAGGAAGAAATTCTTTCCCAAGGAAAAGTACTCGAACGTTGGTATGATCATTTTTTAAGGGGCTATAAAAATCAATTTAAGGAGATTATCACCGGCAGAAAAAGAATTAATCGAATAATCTTTTCCGGGATGGGATCCAGCCTTTTTGCCGCATATGTCCCCTATTACATGTTAAAACAAGCAGGAGTAGATGCAGAGATTGTTGAAACAGGAGAATTTCTACTTCATGGATTTCCTCGAAAGGGATTTGAATACTTAAATGAAAGCATGCTTGTGCTTATATCACAATCGGGGGAAACGGGAGAGATTGTTGAATTGATTAAATTAATTCAGGTTACACCTATAAGGCCGTACATTATTGGAATTACGAATGATCCCACTAGCTATTTATCCTCGCATTCTGATAAACAGATTATTTTAAATGCAGGAATAGAAGAAACGGTGACCTCCAAAACTTACACCTGCACCTTGCTAGTTTTATTTCTTCTAGGGGACATGATTCTTGAGGAAAAAAGAGAATCTCCCCTTCATTTTGATAAAGTTAAGCATCTCATAGAAAATGTTAAGAACTTGCTGGAGAATGAGGAAGAAATCGCGAATTTCTGGTCTACAATTAAAAGCTCATTTGGTATTGACTATGAATTCGTTCAAATTCTATCCCGAGGACCTTCATTGGCAACTGCCCATCAAGGGGCGCTGAATTTCAAGGAAATCGTAAAAATCTCATCCGAAGCTTGTACCTTATCAACTTTTAGACATGGAGGAATAGAATCGTTAAATTCAAAATCCAAGCTAATATTAATTGCTTCTTCTTACCAAGATCACGAGTCTTGTGTTCACTTCATTAAAAATTTGGTCGAAAAGTGGAGTTTTGGATCCTTATTATATATAACAAATGAATCCATTCCGAAGGAACTGGCGTCTATTTTTTCTGATTCAAGAATTATTTTCCATGTTCACGATATTAACGATTCTTTTTTATCACCTTTGATGGAAATTCTCTTTCTTCAATTGATTTGCTATAAAACTGCAAAAGAAAAGGGCATTAAACCGGGAAAATTTAGATTTTCAGAAAAAATTACTAAGGAGTTTTAGAGAATAATATCGGATTAATCCCCATATTTTACAAATAACCCAATTTAAGGTTGAATGAAATTAATATTAAAGAAGATGCTGGTTATCTGTAAGTGATGGGAAGAGTGCTTAAATCCGCGGGGAATTAGGTGTTTTTCTCGCTCGAAAAATGTTAAGACGAATTTCGAAAGATGAAATTATCACATACCACGCCACGGGAACGACCTTAAAAGATACAGCGCCCACGGCATCATATTATGAAAAGGCAATATACAAGGGAATGGAACGACATGTAAATTTTTTTATTTAATTTTCGGGAAAATATCTATTAATTTAAACGGAAAGGTATTATATTGTATTAAAAAAAAGAAAATTTGATATATTTGATTTTCTTAAGGCTTTTTTACTTGTTTTATTATGATAAAAACGATTCCTACTACAACAGCGATTAAAGCAATTAAGGCAGTTATGGCTATTGTCATGTTTAAGTCAAGTTGTTTAATAAAGATTCCAAGAGATGCCCAAACAACCACGAGTGAATACGCAATATCTTTTCTTAGAAGCAACATCGCATAAGTAATAATTACCGCAACGATGATAACTACAATGGTCCATAATTCTGCCGTGGGTCCAAAACTTTGTACTCCCCAGTCTACTAATAAAGCAGTCACGTTTGCGATGGTAGCCACTGTTATCCAACCTAAATACACGCTGAAAGGTAAATGGACCGCAATTCTTTCTTTAATGGAAATTTCTACACGGCCTATTTCTAATCGGGTATAAATCAAAATCAAAGATACCAGGAGCACCAGCATCATGATTAAAGAGAATAAGACCAATCTATATTGCCAGAAAAAGATCCAGAGAATATTCGCGGCACTACTTATTATAAAAAAATATCCCACCTTGTCTAAGAACGGCATTTCGATCTTATCTTTTTTTATTATATCTCTGATTTGATAAATCGAAAATATGAATAGTAATACATAAATTACCCCCCAGATAGAAAAAGTGAGACCAGCGGGAACAAATAGGTTTGGATACGAATCAGAAAGCTCTCCCGTGGTAATACCATTTATAGGAAGCGCATTTGCTAAATAATTTACTAACACGGTTATAATGAAACCTATCAAATTGCCTACTTGTAATAGAGTCTTTTTATTTGCATCGATCATTTTATTCTTTCACCTAAAAAGTAATTGAATTTCAATTATAATATTGGTAAAAAGATTTTATTGCTTCTGCTTATAAATTAAAGAATAAGAGGATTAAGCTCTGATTATTTGATAGTTATTAAGCGATATAATTCATGAGTTAAAATGATGTTTATTAAATAAGTTGCTTTAAGGATTGAAGAAAGAACAAGTTGTCTTATACATTAATGAAGGGAAGAGCATTATTTTTCAGTATCCTTTAATTAAATTCAATATTAAAAAAAACATATAAATAAAAGATTATTATTTTGAAATGATCTAATTAATACTCAAAAATTGATAAAAGTGTTTATCCTAATTGGCAGTAACGATATTGTGGACACCTATTGAGCGATTATTATTTAGTTTCTATATATTTCTTGCAATAACAGGAGGAATCAAGTACATTCTTAATGCTAAATCATCAGAGAACAAGAATCAGAAAAATATCCTTCTAGGTTTTGCAGCTCTTGGATTAATAAATGGAATTGCGTATACTTTTTGGTTCCTTGCTCACTTTTATTATCCTGGAGTGTATATCGCTGGTACTTATATGGGAGAAGTTAATGATAATTTTTCTCCCGCCCATGAAATTCTTTTCTTTGGCCATTTTTTTTTCGATTTAATGTTTATAATATATATTTTTCAATATGAAAGAGTATTTCCATCCACGAAGTTTATACTAACCTTTTTAATGATTTTTTTTAGTTTTCTTCATTTGATTAGCTTTTGGTTTACTCCCATTAACTGGAACATTTTTTATTTCTCCAGTTTTTTTATAATGGCAATAGTTTTTTTAACGATATTCAGATTAGTCTTAAAGTCCAGTATAGAATATCAGAATTTATCTTTCTTTATTTTTATAGGATTTATAATTTATGCAAGTTCCACCTTTTTCGATATTCCTGATGTGAAGCAAACAAGCCTTTTTCCTATAGAATTAGGAATTATTCTTAAAATAATAGGAATGTCTTTGGTATTATTACCAGCATTTATTGATGTTGAAAATATAATAAAAGTTAATCCAAATCGCATTTTTGGAATTTTCTTTTTCATAATATCTTTAACTTTCATAATCGTTATTTATTCTTTATTTCTAATAGGTGTTGTAGCCATAATTTTACTGCTGTTGATTAGCTTCACATTGATTATCGGTATTTACAAATATAAGTTGAGTAAGCGAATTGTTGAAAAATCTTCTGTTGGAGATCTCTCCCAACCAGAAATTTTAACTGCTTTTATACGACCTAAACGGGTCACTGAGGAGGAAGTAACCATTTCAAAAGAGAAAAAAATATGCCTCGTGTGTAAGGGAAAAGTTCAGAGATTCAATAGTTTTATTTGCGATTGCGGTGCTTTATATTGCCAGAAATGTGCTCAAGCATTAAGTGAAATAGAAAATGCATGTTGGGTCTGTGAAGCTCCCTTGGATGAGACAAAACCGGTAAGGCTCGATAGTAAGGAAGATGATAATTTCAGATTAGAACCAGAAGTCAATAAAAAATATAAAAAAGAGCTAGATCATTGATTTATATTGATTTATATTAAATTATATTGAATTTCAATATTCAAATTTTGTTGAATCCCTTACTAAAAAAGTATTTCATTAGTAGGAGAATTTAGGTTTTCAGAAAAAATAAAGAAGAATCTTTATCTGTTTCAAATTATTGAGCATTATTTTCTTAATTCATTAAAGATCGCTGGATCTTTTCCAGTATTCTTCAAATAACTCTCCGGTCCATTCAATAAAGGTATTATGGGTGTCTATTAAGCACTCATTATAATCAATCATTTTATCTTTACTTAATAAAAGCATTGCACCTTTTTCGGTTACAATTAATGAAAAATCCATTTCATTTGACATTTTTACACGTTTTCCCCCCTCTATTTTCTTAAAAATAGTCAAGGGATTCTTGTTGTCATCATCTTCCTCTTTATTCTGAATTGAATTCACTAAATTTTCAAAAAGAAGAACCCTTATTTCTGTATCCTTCTTTTGTATTTTTTGTTCGAAGACTTGGATTAGAGAACTTTCAAATTGGTCCATAATGACGTATATATACTTATCTGCATCTCTTATTAACGCTCTCCAAGATTCAATGTTTTGTAATATCTTATTGCCGATTTCTAACGTTTTCAAATTACCTAATTTAATGATCAATTCAGGGGGTATCTTTTCAATGGAATGAGTGTTAAAAAACTCCCTTAGTTTAATCGACACTTCGAATATATCCAAGATCTGATAAAAAATCTTGCCCAAATTGGTAATAGAATATTGATGATTCACAGCTTTTCGAATTAAATGTTCTTCTTTTAATCGTTTGAGATGTCGCGATACTTCCGAGCCCGGAAGGTTTAGTTCTTTCTCAAGATCAATATGTCTCTTATTCTCGTTAAATAACGCTCTAAAAACTTTATATCTTTCTTCATTTGAGAGTTCAAAAAAGATTTTATTGATTATCATTAGCTATTTCATGGCTTATAATTACATTATAAATATTGATTTAAAATATTCTATTATATTTAAATTCTTTAAACTATTTTAAATTTTTTCATCTCGTTGTATTTGAAGGAAAATCGAAGTAGAAAAATAAATATGGAATGATAAGTGATAAATCGCTTAATTATGTTTAGAAAAAAATGGATGAGTTATTTCGGATAATAATATTCAACATTTACTTTCTTTTCGCCCTCATTTTTCCACGACAACAACATCTCGATCGGAATTTTACTATAAAGAATAATTCCATGCGTAAAAATACTGTGTAAGAAAGAATTACCTTCCTTTAATCCCTTTTCTAATTCATTATAGCTAATTGATTTTGGTTGAATTAATCCCTCGCTGTACTTATAGGCCTCAAAGAATCGTTCTTTCATGGTTTTAAAAGATTTATCAAAAACACATAATAAATCAATATCGCTATATTGAGTATATGTTCCCTTTGCAAGAGAACCAAATACCATAATTAATTTTAACTGAGTTTTATTAATACTATTTAGAAAATTCTCCAACTCATTCAGATGGGGATAATTCCTCAATCTTTTTCTCAACAAATTCAAGGATAATTTTTGCATTTTCAATACATTTTGCTCCTATTTTTTTGTTATAAAATTCTGCAGGATATCCGGAAGCAAATCAGTTGGGATATCTCGGTTGAATGTAATGTTTATCCAATTCTTGTGCTTTTTCATATAATCCATTATAGAATTCCTCATCAAACATATTTTCATTATTAATTTCTTCAGCCATAACATCCTTCCATTTTTTCAGAAGATATATCAAGCCACGCCCCCACGCTTCAACGTTCAATGATAAAAGTAACGCTTTTAATGCTTTTTCTGCTGCCTGCTGCGCTTGAAAACAAGTCCATTCATAGTGATCACTATTCATGCTGTCGATTGCAGCTTGAAAATCTTCTTTTGCTTGATTTAGCCAATCGCTAAACCTATTCATTCGATTTACCTAATTTAATAAATTGTTTTTAACTTAATTATTTTTTTAGATTAAATTATTTCAAATAATTTCTAAGTTGTAAATAACTATGAGAGAATCATAGCATTGAATATCTGAACTTTTGCTAAAAATTTATTGCTTCTAATCTCGTTTAAGATACTCAATAATTTCCGAAATCAATCCATCACGTTTGAATTCAATAATTCCTTGAGCATTTGAAGGAGAACCGCCACCTTTGCCCCCAAACTTATTAATTAATTCTCGAATTAAAGTATTAGCTCGAACTTTTTCCGTATTTGATAATATTTTAACACGCTGTTTATCTAAATTTAAAATTAACACTCGATTAGGTGGAAATTCTTTAAAAAGTTTTATGAGCAAATTGTTTTCAACGTCCATATCCAAAACAGAAAGTCCAATTGATTTGAATTCTACATCAGAGCTTTTTGAAAGATTTTTAAAGTAAGAAGTTAGTAATTCTTCCTTTTCTTGTTCCAACTGCTTAATGTTTTCAAGCCGCTTATCTATTAAATCTTTTACCTGATCAATAGGTTGATTTAATTCGATTGATAATGAAATTAAATCTAAATTGATATCAGTAATAAGCTTCGAAGCTTTGTTACCAACATAATATTTTATCTCCATACCCTTTTTAAAATCATAAATGAATAAAGGACCAATTTCAATAGTATTTTTTACGTGGGTCCCCCCACAGAAAATCCTGTCTAAATCTTCAATTTCAATTAATCGAAGCTTTTTCTTTTCGGGTGTATCTCCCCTTAGTTTGATTAATTTATAATTTATATCGGAAGTATCTACTATATTATCGATAATTGGAAAATTTTTTACCGTTCCTATCTCGTTCGCTTTCTCGAATATTTTTTTTAATTCTTCCAATCCAATTTCTTTGGTTAACTGAATCGTGACATCTTCAAAATTAATATAAGCCCTACCTGTATCTATGTCATAATCATTGAGAAGCAGAGCGGAAAGAAGATGCTGGGAAGTGTGGGCTTTCATCAAACCATACCGATGGTTCCAATTAATTTCTCCAGAAATCTCATCACCTAAATGGAACTTTTTTAAGGTTTCTGGAGGAAGATGGTGAATGATATCTTCTGCCTTTTGAGTTACTTTTTCGATGAGATATGCTTGCTCTTTATGTTTCAAAAATCCTTTATCGCATTCTTGACCACCTCCCTTAGGATAAAATAATGTCTGATCAAGAACAACTCCTTCTTGCGTAAGATCCGTTACTTTTGCGGTAAATTCTGTTTGATAGGGTTTTTCCCAGTATAATTTGATTGTCATTTCATCTTTCAGTATTTGTGTCTATTTTTTAATTTTCTGTTCAAACATTTTGAAAAAGTTCGATAAATCTACATTTCCCCCACTGATGATGACGCCTACTCTCTTATTCTCAATTTGCACTTTTCCCGACATCACTCCTGCTAAGGAACAAGCACCGGATGGCTCCACGACTAATTTCATCCGTTCCCAAAGAAAGCGCATTGCCTCTAAAATTTCATGTTCAGTTACAGTTATGATTTCTTCCACGTTTTCTCGGATAATATAAAAGGTCAATTCACTCAAATTAGTCAATAAGCCATCTGCTATAGAATTTACAGTTGGATTGGTTTGAAGTTTACCCGTTTGAAAGGAACGATAAGCATCGTCCATGTTCTTAGGTTCCACTCCATACACCTTGATCTCAATATTAAATCCTTTCGCTGCAAGGGACGTTCCACTTAACAATCCTCCACCCCCTACAGGTGCGAACACCATGTTTAAATCATTCACTTGATTAAGTAATTCAAGCCCCGCGGTTCCCGCACCCGCGATGACATTTTCATTATCATAAGGATGAATCATTGTATACCCGTATTGAGCGATTAATTTATTAGCGGTTTCTGTTCTCGATTCAATCGTAGGTTTGCATAATACGACTTCAGCACCATACGTATTTTTCGTGGCATTAATTTTCACTTGAGGGGCAGAAGTCGGCATCACGATGGTTGGTTTTATTCCTAATAATTTTGCGGCTAAAGCCACCGCTTGAGCATGATTTCCGCTTGAATGGGTAATTACCCCCTTCACTTTCTGCACTTCACTCAATTGCGAGATAGCATTATATGCCCCTCGCATTTTGAATGCTCCAATTCTCTGGAAGTTCTCACACTTCAAGAATACTTTCGCATTAAGTTTTTGATTTAATGTCCTTGATGTCATTATTGGAGTCTGATTTACCACACTCTTGATCCTTTCATAAGCATTTAAAATATCCTTATAATCCACCATTTTTTTGAAATTAAATAATAATTATTTTTATTGATCTTGTGGTTAAAAAAGTAAAGGAAAATATAAAAATCTAGTATTATAGGTTTATTTTTATATATAGAAAAAGAAAAGCAGGAAAGTCACTCAAGATCCTCTGAGTTTTTTAAATTGTTCCATTTATAAAATGCAGATAATGGTTTGGATCGTTCTTTCTAATCAATAGGTTATTTGTTAAAGGTTAAATTTGTTTTAATTTCCCTTTTATTTTTAAAATTACGTATTTTGCTAATATTTCCATGGGGTTGATCAAAATACTTTCTTCGAACTCACTTTCCTCTAGAAATAGCAGTGGCAACTCAGTACATCCCAGGATGATATGGCTGAGAGAATCGTTTTTTTTTAGATTTTTCATTATTTCTTGACATTCTTGTTTCAACCTTTTAGTGACTCCTTTTGCCTTGATATCATAGATAATCTTCATGATTGATTCTTGATCTCCATCGTTCGGAGTTTTTATTTGGAGATTTTTCTTATTAAAGCGATCATGATAAACTCTTGCTTTTACAACGCCTTTAGTCGCTAATAGCCCGATTTTATTATCCTTCTTCATTAAGTTAAACTGCTTATAATCATCATTAACTTTTTCCGCCGTGATTTTTATCATATCAAGTATAGGGATGGAAACGTAATTCTGAATATCGCTAATATAATAGTGGGCGGTATTACAGGGAATAATGATAAAGCTGACACCTGCTGATTCCAGCAATTGAGCGGTTTGGGCTAAGTCGTTAACAATTTTCTCGTGAGAATTAGTTAGAATGCTGGCAGTACGATCAGGAATTAAAGGATTTGAATAAATGATGGTGGGAATATGATCTTGATCTTGAGAAGCAGGAGTAAATTTAACAATCAATTGATATTGGTAAATTGTTGCTTCTGGTCCCATACCACCTAATATGCCTATTTTTAGCCCTTTATTTTCTTCTTTTTCTAAATCTCTATCCATTTTCTCTTCTTTCATGCATATAATTTTTCAAATAAATCAAAACGTTATTCAAACCATGTTAAATTTAAAAAGTAGCACTAATAAGAAGCCAGAAAATAGCTATTTTAATAATATTGCTTATACACTTTAATGCGTGATAATTTAAGAAATTATATAAATTCATAAACGAAATAAAAGCATGGTTACAGCATCATTCTCTAAAATTTGCAATTATGGAAGCTTGGTATGATTAAATTTTATTAGTAGGTTTTTTTAAATAAGGGAGGGAATGATTATTATGCATGAAAATAGGCATAATAGGGGCAGGGTATGTGGCTCAAATTCTGGGTACAAGACTGGTGGAATTGAAGAACGAGGTGATGATTAGCTCTCGGGACGTGAATAAAGAACAAGCGCAAGGGGTACCATCCGCTCAGCATTGGATGGAAACACAAAAGAAACGAGGTTACGCATCAAATGCCGGTAGTTTTGCTCAAGCAGCAGAATTTGGGGAAATTTTATTCAATTGTACTTCGGGGGATCATTCCATTGAAGCATTAAAATCTGCTAATTTGGGAAAAATAGGAAAAAAAATTTTGGTAGATGTTGCTAATCCATTAGATACTTCAAGAGGCATGCCTCCAACACTCACAATAGTCAATACTACCTCTTTAGCAGAAAAAATTCAAGATGCATTTCCGGGTATAAAAGTGGTTAAAGCTTTGAATCACATTACAGCGGAGTTAATGGTTAATCCAAAAATACTTTCTCAAGACACTGATCTCCTTATTTGTGGCAATGATGTTAATGCTAAGAATTGGGTTAAAAACGAACTACTGATGAAATGGTTTGGGTGGAAAAATGTACTAGATTTAGGAGATATAGTTGCCGCAAGAGGAATGGAAATGTATCTAACATTATGGATTCGATTATGGGGGACATATAAAACTCCTTATATTAACTTTCATTTCATAGTAAAAAAATAAAATAGGATGAGGATAGTAATTTAAATAAGGTATTTTATCAAGAATTCTATCATTCTTTTAAACATGGGGACGCTTTCTTCCCAATTATATCCTGCTGAGATATGTCCGGCGTCTTCTATCAATAAAAATTCGTATGGGTGGTTTTTTTCCTTTAATTTTTGGATGAAGTTCTCAATAGGAGGTAAGGGACACCGTATATCATTCTTTCCAGCAATGATCATTACGGGTGCTTTCATGGAGGAAACATGAGTAATAGGACTTCTATCAATATACAATTGCTTGAGTTCCTTTTTGGGTTTTCCTCCGAATAATGTTATGTTGTTTAATGCTTGGAAAGGATCAATTAGTTTAAGCTTGTGAATCCAATCAACCACCGGCACGCGGGCAACCCCTGCAATAAATACATCGGGTTTTTTACCAAGAGCCATTAAAGTCATGTAACCACCATAAGAACCTCCCGTTATTCCTAACTTTGAAGGATCAATTTCCGATTGACTTTGCAACCACTTAGCTCCATACACAACATCTTCTAAATCGCCACCGCCTGGATCTCCCAGATCTAAATTTTGGAATTCAGAGCCATATCCTGTGGAACCCCGGAAATTTGGATATAAAACAGCTATTCCATTCTGCGAAAATATTTGTCCAAGCACGCCATACGTCCAAGAGTCAGACACTTGACTCCAAGGACCTCCATGAGCTATTATAATTGCGGGATGTGGAGTTTTTCTTGTGGCAGCAGGTAAATACCAAGCATGTATATCTAGACCATCAAATGATTTATAGCATATAGATGTCGGTTTTTCTAACTTATCGATATCAATCTCAAATTCTCTTGATGTAAGAGGGATAATTGTTTCAGAACCGACTTCATGAAGATAAATCCCATAAGGATCCTTCATTGAAGAATGAATAGCTACTAGTTTAAGGCCATCTTTACTTAATTTTGGATATAATACTTGACCTTCTGGAAATGGGAATGCATTTCCTATGCTTCCGTCTAAGGGATGAGCGTGCAAGATGCTTCTACCGTGCTTGCTTACGACATAATAAACTTTCTTACCCTTAGGATCCCATGCTAGCTCTCCCATATTAGCATTTGCATCCTCATCCGGTTCCAAGTCAAGCATGTATCTTTTTTCTGCTTGAAATTCTTGAATATAAACTCTCATTCTGCCTGTTGCTTCACTAAAAATCGCCAATTTACTATCATCTGGCGCCCAAGAGGACATACCGTCTCTCGTGTTATCCTTTATATTATAAATAATTGAATCAGAAGGGTCTTTCCTATTGAAAATAATAACTTGGGTATCTTTAATACTCTTTATTTGAGTACATGCGATCCATTTTCCATCGTGAGAATAATTCAATGAATAAATTGGGGAAATACCTTCTAGGAGCATGAAATTCTCTTCAGATTTCAAGTTAAATGTTTCTATGTTATATCCTTTCATAGAAATAATCGACCGAGAAATCTCATTTCCATCGGGATGCCATGCCATTGCTAATGTTCTGTATGGATCAGTACTGATTTTTTTACACTCTCCTCCTTCAAGGGGAAGTAAGTATAAGTGGGGTCTTTCATTCCCTCCCTCATCCAGTGGATATACAACCTTATCACCCTTAGGAGATATCATCCCTCCAAAAATAGATTCTTTCTCATTGGTGATTTGTTTTGGTGGACTGGTTAAATCAGAAGGTAAAACGTTCAGCTGGAGCAGACCCGATGAATTTATCAAATAAATAATTTTATTACAATTCTCATCTGAATCAAGGCTCTCGATGATCGGAACTTGAATCAAATCTTTAACATGTTTTGACATTAAAAATCACATTAGAATATTTTTAATTACTTTTTTTAAAATATAACATATCTTACTTGTAAAATTTGTGTCGGCAATGATAGAACATTCCTTTTCTGGAATATTTTTTAAATAATTTAGAGTTCTTTGTTTAAAGATTAAATCTGAACTGAGAAACACGTTCATTCTCCAAAAAACCACTTTTTTTTTTAAACTCTTATTCTTTTTTTGTACAATTGTAAAAAAATACGTTATTATTAAAAAATACAATTAAATAGATAAAGAATCTTGATTCATATATTAGAAAATATAGCTATAATAAAGGAGAAAATAATATAAAAGAGCGGAAAAGAAATGGAAAATAAAAAATGGATTGTTATATGCATAATTGGGGGAATCCTAATGTTTGTTAGTTCTGTAGTAGGAAACATATCGTTTTATGCATTCATATTTGGAATTGCAATAGCAGTTTTAGGACCTCAATCAGCAGCGATCTTTTCAATTGTATTTCTAATCTTTTATTTTATTGCACTTGCAGGGGGTATTGCTGTTATTGTTGGAGCTGTAATCGTTGCTTTAAATCAATACTTCATTGGAAAGTTTATCATAAGTCTGGGGGCTGGAATGGGGCTTGTGAGTCTCATCATCTTAATCATAGTGAATTTAATAGCAGGTAGTCTTATAGCAAGCTTATTTGGAATTTTAATCGGAATTCTTAACGGAACCTATGGATTTCTTGGTGTAATACTAACAATCGTCGCGAGATTTAAATTAAAAAAAAAGAAAACTTCTAAAGGTAAATAATAAGCAAACTTAATTAAAGGACTAAAAACAAGTTACTTTTTTTTACTTATTTTCGAGGTAGCACAACGGGAGGAGGTAAATCCTTCATTAAAACTAATCCAGCAGGTGCTTTAAGAATCCTTGGAATGGAATTTATAACCATTGAAACCGTCCCAATATCACCATGGACACATGGAGTGATTTTTTGGGTAAAGGTAGGAATTCCAGTTATTTTTATATAATCATATTCTTCTAAAGCCCCTAAATACGCTCTAAAATCCAATCTAATTTTCATTTCTCCCTTGAACATGCCCCTTGCTACTTGAGTAAGACCGCAAACATTTCCGGGTTTTACTGTTATAAATTCACTTGAGACTCCTTTTTCTGCAATGATTGGTTCACTTTCACCTATTTTTATCTCATCCAAATGCCATCCCAATGCAGAGGCAATCATGTCCATTGATTGCGCAAGCCCAACATGTCCCGTAATAGCTCCATTTTCCATATTTCTCTTGAATTCTTCTACGGTCATTCCCGAACCTATCTTTTTTTGAAAGGGTAATCTTCGGTTTGAGGCATTCATCTGTCGAATAACTTCAATCTTATCTACTTTTTTACAAGGTCCGGTTAAAACAATAGGAAGATAATCCATCAAGAATCCTGGATTAATCCCCGTTGCTAACACGGTCACGTCGTGTTGTTTTGCTAATTGATCAATCTTTTTAGATAGTTCTGGAGAAGATCTATAGGGATTTGAGAGTTCTTCGCAAGTGGATACAATATTTACTCCATTTTTAATAATTCCTTCAAGCTGGGAATAAACTTGCTTGACATATGATTGCGTGGTGTGAATGACGATATCTGGTTTCTGCTCTGAAAACATTTTATCCGGATTATTAGATATTATGACTCCTAATTTAGAATCAAGCTCCATGATTTCTCCCAAATCCTTCCCCACGATGTTTGGATTGACATCAATTGCACCCACAATCTTAAACAAGCTCATTGGAAGCATTTGTTCAATTATTCTTCTGCCAATCACCCCAAGCCCATAATGCACAACGAGTGTATCTCCCATAAAACATTGTAATACTCAATCAATATAAAAATTAATGTTAGCGTAAAAATGGAACCAAACTGCGTCATCTAACATGTTTGTCATCTCTGAAATGAATAAATGTCAATTGAAGAAAGAGCTCTTGCTATTTTATATGGGTAATGGAGAAAAAAGAATTCATTAATATAATAAATAATACAAATTGAGCAGATTTAATGTGTTAACTCTTCCTTAAGATGAGGGACTCTTTCAATTTTAATTAGTTTTAGTGCCGCTGGAATTACCAGATAATGCGCCCTTGGTATGATAATCTCAATTCCATATGAATATAGCATAATTACTACTTGATAAAGGAGAGGTGCAGCAGTCACAGTACCATTGGATTGAACAATTCCAATATATCGAACCCCTATAAATTGCATCAATTCTAAATCAATTACAATGAAAAGTAGGGTTCCGACGTAATAATATCCTAAAAGCTTGAGAAACCCCTTACCGCAGGAGAAAATCGCCAAAATAAAGCTGATAATGGTGATAATTACAAGGTAGAGAATAGTTACAAGCCCAAATGAGGCTCGCACGGAGGTTATAGGATGATTTAATGCCAATAGACTGACAAGAACGGAGGTCGAGAAGACAATTAGCATGGTAATAAGAAATAAGTTCCGTCTCAATTTAAATTCCGAAGCATCATTTTTTTTCAGGTACATGTCCATGAATAGAAAACCCGATACCCCATATATGCTCCCTTCACCAAATCCCTGAAATAACCATGAAATATAAGAAGGAATCACGACATCAAAAAATGTAATTGCATATTCTTCAGCTCTCATGCCTAATAAGAATAATACAAGTTCCACGATGCCAAAAAAAAGTGCAGAACTAATGAAAATGACGAGATAGTTCTTATCCTCTTTTTTAATATAGAAATAGACTGAGATGATAAGAGCTACTACCATTAGCAACATGCGGGTTTCGTAATAACCCGATTGGTCGAAGGACCTAACCATTGCGAATGTGTCTATTTTAGTTCACATCCTTCCATTAATTTTTGAATTACCATGGATTATAATTATATTAAAGTGATATTTAAGATTTTCTAATCAACTAAAAAAGTTTAGAGAAAAAGTGAATGCCATAATAGTTAAACCCAAAATTGGATTTTGTGTAGTTTACCATCCTCTTGAAGAAAATGCTGATAAAGCTCCCGAAATATTCGAAAAAAGCCATGAATTATTACGCGGTCTAAAAAATGTTAACATTAACCCTGCGAATATTCTCGTTCATGACATAGCATCCGCAATTAGTGTAGGAAAACAATTCTATCGAGAAGAAGTGGATCTTATCTGTGTGAAATTAGCCACGTGGAGTTCCGATAATCTAATTCTTGATATGAGCGCCCATTGTGACGTGCCTTTTATTTTTTGGGCGTATCCTCACATTCATGCAGGAAGCTTATGTGGTGGACAACAGTTTAACATGGTTTTTAAAGAGTTGAAAAAGGATTGTATTTTTGCGTATAAAGATGATGAGAGCGCACTTCAAAAGATTTACACGTATGCAAGATGCGTTTCACTAAAAAATAATTTGAAGAAGATTCGGTTAGGGTTGATCGGGAACAGAACACAGGGAATGTCTGAAGTCATTTATGATGAATTCTCCATAAAAGAAGTATTTGGGGCACGGATACTTAGCATTGGATATGAACAATATCACGAGAACGTTCTGAAATTCACGGATGATAGAGTGAAAGAGAAATGGGAAGAAATCAAATCAAAAGTAGGCAAGGTCTCCATTTATGATCTTGAGGGATTGAAAGCAATTAAACACTTTTTCGCATTAAAAGAGCTCATTGATTCAGAATTCTTGAGCGGGATTACATTGGAATGTTATCCAAACCATATGGGAGAAGTCTGCTTAGCCTATAGTCTTTTAGCAGCTGAAGGTTTTCCAGGAGCTTGTGAAGGGGATATTAATTCATTGATCTTAATGTACATCCTCATGAACCTTTCTGGTCAACCCGTCAACGATATTGATTTACTTTATTTACATGAAGAGGATAATAGCATGGTAGGGAGTCATTGTGGCTGTGGATCCTTTAACCTTGCCCCTTCACCTGAATTGATCGAATTGTCAAATGTTCGTCTTGCCAAAAAGGGAATCTGCGTGTTATTTCCTTCAAAACCCGGACATGTAACAATAGTAAACTTGGTGGGGAGAAAGGGATCCTATAGAATGGGAGTTATAGAAGGTGAAGCAATTACAACAAAAATGCTTTTCCCTGGAAATCCAATAAGGATTAAACTTCCAATAGAGATCAATACCTTTCTAAATATTGTTGAGGAACGGGGTTTGGGACACCATTGGATTGTCGCATATGGAAATTTTGGCAACGAACTTAAAATATTAGCATCTTTAATAGGTATTGACTATATAAATTTGGATACCCATTAATTTTTAAAAAAAAAGAATTGAAGGTTAATAATAGAAGACAACCTTTAAATAATAGAAAAAATCAATAAGTAAAATGCCTATTCAGGTTCGGGTGCCTTCATTCCGAGCATATTTAAAGCTTCAGTAACTTTAAACCTAACTTTTATATTATATCGAAATTCTCTTCTGGATAGAATCTCAAGGGCAGAGTTTATTAAAACACGATAAAAAAACAATTACTTGTTTAATGAGAATTTTAACATAATGATATTGGCGAGTAAAATAAGAGCACCACCGATAATTGTGAAAACTGAGAGAGATTGGGAAATAATGACAGAATATACAGTAGCTACTATTGGTTCAGAATACGATAATATTACAATATTCCCACCTTTATCATTTTTAACCGCCACGTTATAAAGTATGAAAGGTATCGTGGTAGGAATTAATCCAAGCAATATAAAATATACAAGATCCAACCAAGTTATAGAAAATAAATAGGGGATGCCAAATGGGAAAAAAATAATAATCATGAAAAGAGCCAAAAACCATGCAAAAAAAAGATCAAAATTTCCAATGACTAAGAGAGTGTTTTCTATTCGTTTCCTCTGATTATAAATCTTTTTCTTGAAGAAAATGGAAATACCATATGAAAAACCCGAAAAAATACCGAGTAAAATAAATATATTGACCATTCCTCCATTCCAGAATTCCATGATGCATCCCACACCTAATATAGCTAAAATAAAGGATAGCATACTAATTTTAGAGACTTTCTCTTCTTTAGTGATAATGAGCAAAAGTAAGAGAAAGATACCACTCGTGTACAATAAAAAAGCCGGAATGGAATACCCAAGAAAAGATATAGTAATAAAGTAAGAGATCACCATGAGAGCGTAGAACAAGTTGCTTAAGACAAGATTTTTCCAATGGAAGTGAAACGATTCTTTAAATAATTCTTTTTTAAAGGAATGGGATTTATACATGATAATGGATAATAGGATAGTTCCAAAAATCCCTCTAAAAAAGATGATGGAATATACGGGATATCCTCGACCTTCTAAATAACGTAAGAAAACACCAATACTTCCCATGCAAATTCCGGAGATGAGCATGTAAAGCTTTGAAAGAGTAGGAGAAAGTATAGGAGATTTATTCCCAGTATCATTGCTTATTATTTTCATTATTATATTTTATAATAGGTCTTAGGAAATTAATCAATATAATGCCTTGAAACAAAAGGACTGGTCATTGCGCTTAACAATGCTTCATATTCCAGAATGAATCTAATCTCATCGCCGAGATTGTATTGCCCCTTCTTAAGATTCAATATGATATAATCGCTCGTAGCGCTCATGATCTCGATATCCTCTAAGGGATTCATTTTTTTTTCTATTATATCTTGTCTCCCTGCATTAAGTAGTGCCATTTGTCTTACTTCTCCTTTTTCATGCTTTCTTTTAAGAAAGATGGACTCTTCACCAAAAGCACTCATTGCCAAAGTGCCCGTTGGATAGGAAGGTTTCTCTTTCAGCTGAACAATTTCGGCAACAAATTGAAATGCATCCCTGTGAAGATTAGGAATTGGGTCTTCATTAATCCCACCATAACCTAATAACAGTGCAGTACCTATCCTCAAATTATTTATAGCTCCAATTTCAGTGGTATTCATAAACCAATCATAATTTGCAGAATTACCCCCCGAAATGTAATTTAATTTGATTTCAAATTTTTCTTGAACATGTAAAGCTAAATCCGAAAGCTGTGTCATGTTGTTATTGTCTGGGATAACACCCGAAAAACATTTCAGATTTGTTCCAATTCCTTCCAGAATTACTCCCTTTAAATGAAGAATCTTTTCGATGGTATCATCCAACTCCGCAGGCATGATGCCTTCCCTTAGATCTCCCATCTCTATCATTAGAATTATCCCCTGAGTTTTCTTTTGTTTAATGCTTTCCTCGGAAAGTTTCTGAATAATTTCCAGTTCCGAATTAAAGCTTATATCTACATGCTCCACCACAGAAGAAATCTCCGATAAGGAGGGATTTCTGATTAATACAAAGGTGGCATTTATGCCCGCTTCTTTCATCCTTTTGATATTATCGATTCGGGAATCACCTATAAGATGAATGCCCGCATCCAATAACGTTTTTGCTACAAATGCATCCCCAAGGCAAACCTTAGTAATTCCCATGATGGATATATTTCTTGAGGAAAATAATTTAAGAAGCGTTCTGGCATTATCATAGATCTTTTTTAAATTTATGTCTATATAAGGGGTTTTAAATCTCATCTGATCAAAAATCTTATTGTTCTCACTAAATAAAGAAATGGTTGCTTTTTTTCAGTAATAAAACTTGTATTTATTATTAAAATAATTGGTTAGTTATTAACCATGTTGCGTTAAATATATTATAAAGAAAAAAAGGATTATGAAAAAAGAGAAGTTAGGTAGTATTGTTGCAATCGATACAATACAATACAAATCGACTTTAGTAATAATTTTTTTATGGCGTTTTTTCTTAATTATATATACTCATGTTAGAATACAACTTAGAAATCCTTTCTTTAAATAAAAATGGAATTGATGGATCGAATGAATGACTTAAACAGAATTAAAGATGTCGCTGTCATTGGAGCGGGCGTTATGGGAACGGGTATAGCCCAGGTTTTTCTTCAAGCGGAGTTCTCTGTCACTTTGGTCGATTTATTGGAAAAAAAGCTTAAAAAAGCTCGAATCGAAATTGAACAAAATTTAAAAAAAGTAGAATCCAAAGGAAAACTTGACGCAAATCAAACGGTAAAAAAGCTTTTAACTAATTTGAAAATAAGTGTCGATTTATCGAATGCCGTTAAAGAAAAAGAATTCATAATAGAAGCTGTCCCTGAAATTTTGGAGTTAAAGCAAGAGATATTTCAGAAAACAAGTCAAGTCGCGCCCTCAAGTGCAATATTAGCTTCTAATACCTCTACCTTTCCCATCACTAAATTAGCAGAATTAGCGAAAATACCCGAAGATGTGATAGGAATGCATTTCTTTGTCCCCGTTTACACCCAAGGTTGCGTGGAAGTAATGAAAGGTAAAAATACATCAGAAAAAGCTTTTGAGATTGGACTCAAAATTGGAGAAATATTGCCTTGTCTGAGAGGTAATAGGTTAGTAGCGCCCATTATAGTGGATAGTCCCGGTTTTATCGCAAACCGCTTGCTCATACCTCCTAATATTTATTTGAACTGGATTTTTGACCAAGCAGCGGAACGAGGAATCCCATGGGAACAAATTGATGCAGATGCAGGAGCAGGAATTCTAACCCCGATGGGACCTTGCGAATTGGCAGATTACCTCGGAATTGATTCTGTTTATAATAGCTCAAAAAGTTATGAAAAATTCCTATCTCCTGATTTCAAACCGGGAAAGGTTATAACAGAAATGATGGAAAATGGACTTCTTGGAAAAAAATCTGGCCGAGGTTTTTATGATTGGACACGAGGTAAGCCAAAAATAGATTTGTCAAAAAAAGCAGGTCTTCTGAATCCTGAGATGATCATGGCAATTCAATTAAACGAGGGATGCAAAATGTTAGAAGAAAGGGTGGTTAGGGGATATAAGATAATAGAAGATGTAATGAAAATGGGACCAGGCATGATCGGTCCGTTTGCTCCCGGAAAAAAGAACTTTGAACATTGGTCTTCTTTATTAGAGGAGTTTTCGGGCCAGGTTAGAAAAGAAGTTCTAAAACCCTGTACTTTGATGAAAACAGGGGAATTTAAGAATATGAGATGAAAAAATTAAAAATATTTAAAAGAATGCATGAACCAGAATATGGCCATATGAAGGAATTTTTCCTCCGCTACAGAGTCCATGCTTAAAGATGCCAAAGCGGGTTTTAATGACACTTATTAATTCCTAAATATCGTAGTTATTTTAGAATGTTATACAATTTATTTATAATTTTAAAACAATAAAGATTTGTGGACACCTTTTAATTTATTTAAATGATTATAAATGTAAAAAAGAATGAAAACAACCCATAGAATTTACTTTAAAAATGCAAGTAATATAGAGGATTTAGAGACCGAATCGGTCGATATAATAATCACGTCTCCTCCTTATCCCATGATCGAGATGTGGGATTCATTATTCTCTACTTTTAATGAAGAAATAAATCAAGCACTACAAAATAATAATGGCAGAAACGCATTTAATCTAATGCATGAAGAATTAAATAAAATATGGAAAGAATGTGCAAGAGTTTTGAAACCAGCGGGATTTGCTTGCATCAATATTGGAGATGCCACGAGAAAAATCGGTAATACCTTTCGACTATTTACCAATCATAGTAAAATTACTAATTTCTTTGAAGAAAATGGATTTATTTCGTTACCTTGTATCTTATGGAGAAAACCTACGAATAGCCCGAATAAATTTTTAGGATCCGGAATGCTTCCTCCAAATGCGTATGTTACTCTTGAACATGAATATATCCTACTTTTTAAAAAAGGAAAGGAAAAAAGAGCGATACCTCCTAAATCAGAAAGGCGATATGAAAGTGTTTATTTTTGGGAGGAACGAAATATTTGGTTTAGTGATATATGGATAGATATAAGGGGCACCTCTCAAAATATATACGAAAATGATAATAATAAAAATATTAGAGAGAGATCCGCAGCTTACCCATTACAATTGCCGTACCGATTGATTAACATGTTTTCTTTATATGGAGATACTGTGTTAGATCCTTTTTGGGGCACAGGAACAACCTCGATAGCTGCCATGTTAAGTGCTCGCAATTCAATTGGATACGAATTAAATTCAGAATTTTTAGAACTCTTCGATAAACAAGTTGAGACGATAAAAGCTCAATCAAATTCTTTAAATGAGGAGAGAGTTCTTAATCATATCAAATTTATTAAAGATTGCCAATCTAATGGCAAGAATTTTAAATATTCTTCAACAAATTATAAATTCCCTATTATAACAAAACAGGAAGAAAATATTTTGTTTTATTCTATTATAGATTATAAAAAAGCCGAAAGTGAATATACTGTAAATTATTCCAAATTTGAATATCTTAATAAAAAGAAATTCCAGCCCATCGAAATTCTTCAATAAATATGTCACACTATTCCCGCCAAGAGAATGTATTGCTTATTATAACAAGGCCACCTTGTCACATCAGGTTCCCGCAAATTATAGATAGTAATGATAGTTACTATTCTTCACATCATAAAGGAGATTTTTTGTAAATTCCAGCTCTTGGTCGATATAGTTAATAAAAAGCATAAAAACGTCCCAATAACTGAAAGGCTGCCTGCTATTATCATAGTATGCCCTTAAGGGATGAAGGTCACCAATTCTAACCACGGGACCTTCTGGAAAATTGATTGTCATCCCAGCAAGGATTTTATGCCCTTTATATACCCTAACCTTGTCTCAATATTCTTCTTCATCCACGTTCTTATGATATGTTAAAAATAATGAAAAGGAAAAATAGATTGTAAAAAAAGAGAGATTAAGTAGTTTTTTAAAAATATGATTTTTTATTATTTTTTATGATTTCCTGCCGGATTAGTCTGAGCTTCAATTCTCTCTTCTGCGGTTTCAAGAATCAATTTCAGCATTTCGTGATAAGAGATGCCCCCGAACTTGCCCATCTTTGCCAGGTGCCCGTCCCAACACCAGCCCGGGTTTGGATTAACTTCAAGTAAATAGGGATTTCCCTCGGCATCGAGCCGCCAGTCAAACCGGGCATAATCCCGGCATTCCAAGCGTTCAAATAAGCGCACGCTCCCCGTTTCTATTATTTGTTGGGTTTTTTCATCTAATTCTGCAGGTTTGGACGTGATGTTCCAATAGGGGGAGGTGGGGTCCCATTTAGCTTCATAACCACAAATCTTAGGTAGGGTTGGGGGCAACTCGGAATAATCATCTTCGGAGATAGGAAGGATGGTATATTTTTTGGGAGGATTTCCAATAATGCCCACGGTCAAGTCCTTTCCGGTCAAATATTTTTCAACGAGAATGGGTTTATCATATCCAAATTTTTCTCTTATATCCATGATGGCTGAAATTAATTCTTCTCCGTTTTGCACCACGGAATTTTGGGTAATGCCAAAACTTGAATCTCCGAAGTTAGGTTTTACTATGGCTGGAAAATATAGAGGTAAATCATATTTAATATCTTCAGGTTTAATGAGTATTGCATCTGGAACGGGGACACCTAATTCCTTTGCAATTCCTCTGACCAGTGACTTGTCATAGCAAAAAGCCAAGCATTGTGGTCCTGCACCAGTAAAGGGTATGCCGAGGATTTCAAGCAGCGCCGCCACGTGAAGTTCTTTTCTGGGATCATTAAAATACCCTTCATCACATAAATTGAGAACATAATCGATTTTGCCTCTTAATTTTAGCATTTCTTGCAATAAAATATCATGATTGGTTTGGTAAGTAAAACTATATCCCGTTATATCTTGTAATCCTGACTTTAATTGATTAATGGTATAAAAATCATCATCATCAAATGCATGAAGGGGTTTGACTATGTCCGGTCTGTTAGGATCGCCCATGACCACCACGATGGATTTTGTGACCTTCTTTTTCTTTAATTCTAAATCAGACCACTCTTTTTTTACTACAGCAGAAATGATTAATCTTCTTTCCATCATCCCCAGATCTTGATTTCTCTGTGATTGAGGTGTCATTACACCGTGAACTTCCATATCTGAAAAGCCAGCATGTTGTAACAATTCAAATATTTTATCTTTATCATACAATCTTTCTGCGTAAAATTGGTCCACTAATACTCCTTGATTAACATGAGTTATTACCTCTCGAGAAATTAATCTTTGGTCATCCAAGGATAAAGAGCGTTCCCGACACACGAAATATTCCTTGTCAATCCATTCCCAAGAACGGGGTTGGAAATTTTTCTTGAGATATTCTCCATCCGTGATATCAATCAAAACTCTACCGTAAGGGCGTAATACCCGGTTAACTTCCTGCAAAACCCGTAAATCATCTTTCACGCTCTCAAAATAACCAAAGCTGTTCCCTAAAATCATGACGGTATCAAAGTTATAAGCGGGGTAAGGCAATTTTCTGGCATCTCCATCTTTAAACTTCACCAGTAACCCTTCCTTTTTCGCCATTTTTTTTGCGCGCTGAATCAAGAAACGAGAGCGGTCGAGTCCTTCTACATAATTATAGCCTCGCCTTGCTAACTCTAAGGAATGTCTCCCTTGACCACAACATAAATCTAGAATTTTTTTGTTTTGATCTAAGTTTAAAATATTAATAAAGGAGTCTATTTCTTTAGAGGTGATATTTTTATCCCCTACAACATCGCCATCTGTCTTCAAATAGTAAGCATTGAATATTTGATTCCACCAATTACTTTTCACATGCTCTTCTAAATCTGAGACAGGTCCAATACAACTGGGTTTTTCATTCTTACTTATATCTTTTTTTACTTTTTCAGTTTTACTTGATTTGTTTGACATGTTTTTTAGTAAACTAAATAAGATCTTTTAAAATTGAACTTCCAAATAAAGAGAAAATATTCTGCTTTGATAATAAAAAATGAAGGAGAAACCTTTTTATTATAGTAAATTCTTGGTCTTGATTTTTTAAGCTTCTATTCACTATGTCGTTCGCTTTATCAGCAGATACCGGTATTTGGATTTGTACTAAGAATTTACTTTAAATTATATTTAAAGTTATTTAAAGATATTTATACTTTAATTGTTTATAAATCTATCTAATTTCCGATAAAAGCCTTTAAAGGGCTTTTGGATTCAATAAAGGGATTTTATGCTTAAGCCACTAATATAGGAAACCTATTAATCCCAAAATAATTGAGTGTGAATTGTTAACTTTTTAAAGGTTACCAATTGAAATTTAATAAAATTAGAACAATGATTTCACTAAAAAAAATCATTAAATTTAAAAAACTCCTTGATTGAAATAATAAATTACTAATAATAGACATTTAAAAGAATAGAACTCTCTTTTTTCCTTCATGAGGTTTTTAAGCGGGTTTTTTATATTAATAATCTAAGGTAGGGCGTGGTAGGGAATACTATCAATATAACCTTACATTAGACCGTTCCTTCTTTTTTATAATTTTACATCTAAAAGAATGCAACTTTATTCACATTCAAATTTTTGAAAAAGTTAAGAAATTTGATTTTTATTATCTTCTTCACTTAGTTCTCCTTTTAAAATGGAGATTAAAGCATTACTTCCCGATAAGGAGTGTTAGTTTGCTCGAATCTTGCTTGAAAAAAGCGAAGATAGGTTGGTTCATACACCATTTTTAAGCCAAGAATACTTTCTCGTTCATGATATAAATTAATTATCGACTCTGCCGTGTATTCCATGTGGGTATTAGTATAAACGCGTCTTGGAATAGTAAGTCTCACTAATTCTAATTTCGGAAAGATATTTTCACCAGTATCTTGATCTCTGCCTTTTGATACCGCTCCACGTTCCATGGTTCTTACTCCCGAATCCTCATAAATTGCGGCAGAAAGAGTTTGAGCGGGCCATTGATCTCGGGGAAGGTGGGGTAAAAAGCGCAGAGCATCCACGAAAACGGCGTGTCCTCCTATGGGCTTAACAATCGGCACATGATTCTTGTTTAAAAGGTCTCCCAAATACCGTACTTGATCCACGCGATATTTTAAATATTCATATTGTGCTCCTTCGCGCAGTCCTCTAGCCACGGCTTCCATGTCTCTTCCCGCCATTCCGCCATATGTGTGAAGCCCTTCATAGACGACCACCATGTTCCGTGTCTGTTCGAATATCTCTTTATTATGAGTAGCAAGAAAACCTCCGATGTTTACCAAGCAATCTTTTTTAGAACTATAAATACATCCATCGGAATAGCTCATCATTTCGTTTAATATATCTATAATAGGAGTATTTTCATATCCCTTTTCATTTTCCCGGATAAAGAACGCGTTCTCACTAGATCTCGTATTGTCAAAGATAACTTTGAGATGGTATTCTTCACAAAGTTCTTTAGTTTTCCTGAGATTTTCCATGCTAACGGGTTGTCCTCCGGCCATATTTACGTCCATTTCTACATTTACAAATGCAATCTTTTCCGGGCCATGCTCATCGATAAGATCTTGGAGTTTTTTAAGATCAACGTTTCCCTTAAATGTATATTCATTTTCAGGGTCATGAGCTTCATTTATGATTACATCCACCATTTTTCCTCCTGCCAGCTCTACATGTACCTTAGAAGTCGTAAAGTACATGTTTCGGGGTACAATTTGACCCTCCTTAGTTAAAGTTTTGTACATGAGATGTTCAGCACCACGTCCTTGATGGGTTGGAACCATGTATTCATATCCTAAAACATCTTGAACCGCTTTTTCCAAATTATAAAAGTTCTTGCTTCCAGCATAAGCTTCATCACCCAACATCATACCTGCCCACTGATTATCGCTCATTGCAGCCGTTCCAGAATCCGTTAATAAATCTATAAAAACATCATCAGAACGCAACAAAAAAGTATTGAAACCGGCTTCTCTAATTGCTTTCTTTCTTCTTTCCTTACTTGGTATAGAAACGGGTTCAATAACCTTTATTTTAAAGGGTTCTACAGGACCATTCATAATAATCATTCCAAAGTTTTAAAAAATCTCTTTATAATTACTCAATCTTTTTTAGTTTAAAAGTTTTGATGTATTATCTTCCCGCAAGATTCCCGCAGTGAAGTATTGGAGCATTTAATGAGAGAGTATAAAAATTATTTTATATATCATCTTTGAATGGTAAAAAAAAGAATTCTTTGTTATTTACTCTGAAGAAGAATTCCTTAAAATAATAGGCTCGGATAAAAGATCTGACTTTAATTATGTTAATTTATAAAAGGGAGCGATTCATACTTAATCTAGAAGAACATATGAAATAAATTGGGGAGGAATCTTGAAAGAAATTATGATTTTATCAATGGATTCTCGGGGAAGGTTATTAATCCCCCATACAATGCGAGCAATCGTGGGATTTTCTCCGAATTCTAAATTTTTAGTAATGGCTGATTCCGAATCGAAAGTAATTAAAATTGCACCCTTAGGGTTGAATGAAGATGAAAGGACAATGAAGCTCGAAATAATAATGAAAGATTCGCCCGGGGCTTTAGGTAAGATTGCTTCCACCTTAGGAGAGTTAAATCTGTCTATAATTCATAGTGAGGGTACTATTTTGGAAAAAGATAAAAAAGCATCCTATACTGCGATCGTGCAAGGTCCCGAATATAGTGATGAGCTTCTTAAATCAAAATTAATTACTAATGGTGCCGCGTTAGAAATAGCAATTAGTCATTTTGATTAAGAAAGGAGATAATCTACATCTAAGGCAAGGGTGATTTTTCGGCCATGAAAATATAAGGAATCTAAGGACCTATTAAACAAATATTTTAAAAATAAGGTTTTCAATTTACGGAATGCTAATTTTTTTAGATATTCAGGATCATTAGGACATTCTAAATAATAAGGATCAAAAGTCATTAATTTATTAATTAATGTATTCTTACAGAGGAAAATGTCAACTTCAGCCAAATATTCGATGATAGGAATGAGGAAAAGTCCATTTTCATTCCGAATAACATGAATGAGAGGCTCGAGAATCTTTTCTTTTGGAAATTTTGATTTCATTATTTCAAAAGCCTGCCTTCGAATTGAATCCTCAGAATCGGTAATTATCAAATTCTCTAAGATTTTAAAAATTCTTAGATTTATCGGTATATTTTTTTTAATCTCTTTTAGGCTTTTAATTCTTAAATATTCATCTTTACTGTTCTCTAAAACGAAAGTTAACAACTCGCAAGCGATTTTATCATCAATAAGATGATTCTGTAAATCTTTAAGAATCTTCCTGAGTTGTATATTCATTTTAAAATTTCAATTATATTAAATCGTTAATAGATATTGCATGTTTTTTTAGGAATATATAATTAATCCGTAATTGAATAAATCAATATTCTTATCTAATGGGAAAATATCACACTTTTTTAACTAAACTTTTAACTAAGCTTATATCCACAATTAGTACAATTAGGCGAAGTCGCTGCATTCGAAGCACCACAAATGGGACAAATTTTTATGAAATTTGATTTGCGTTGGGGGGGTTTCAAAGAAGCTATTGATTTTCTAGTTTTATCTTCAATATTCCCCCCTTGTTCTTCTAAATTAATTATCTTTAATTTCTTGTTCCCTCTCACTTTAATTTTTGGACCAAAGACTCCGATCTTCACTTCCCTTTCTTCTTCAATTGCTGCGGATTTTTCTGGGAGCGATTCCAATGATTTTTCATTATTTGCAATCGCAGTTTCATCGGAAATTTTTTTAGATTTTTCTACTTCAACTGTTCCCGCTATTTGAGATTCAGAACTCTCCGTATCTAAAATATCAATCAACTCTTTATCCACTTTTAAAAGGGTATCACAATTCGGGCATCTAAAAATATGTTTGAATCCAATATTGTGTGAAATAGCATATTCACCAATACAACAGGAATGAAATTTAGCAGAACAATTATAACATTTTCTAATTTCATCTGAATTCAATTCACAAATAGGACATATTTCACTTTGACAAATACTACAAATATGCTCATCATCTTTATCTAATGAAATAAGATCTACCGCAAGTTTTTCATAAAAAATTCTATCTTCTTCTAAACATTCAATGTCTTCTTCTCGTGATTTAATTATTTGAAATTCCCTCTTAGCATGAATTAATGAACTAAGCACATCATTAAATTGCTTATAATCACAATAAAATAAGCCGCCATTGGATTCAGAAGTAATAATCTTTAACTTGATATCATCTTCATAAAATGAAGCATCCCCTACACGAATTATATCAATATACGTGTCAAATTTTCTTGCCTTTATAATTAAATCATACGCCGCATTATAATAATCATCAGAACGTTTACTAGGGGTATCTGATATAATGATGATTCGATATATTTTTCTTTCTTTTCTCCCTTTTCTAAAAATATATGACAAGATTTCAAATAATCCATTTTCAAAATAACTTTTCTCCGTTTCACGGGTTTCCCATGCCTTAGTGAGATAATCAACAATTAATTCATCATCATGTTTATCATACATATGAACGGGGTTAGCTTCTTTTTGAAAAATAACTATTCCATAAGAACATGGATTGCTCAAACTATACTTATTTTTTTCTTGAATGAAATGCTGAATGCTTTTTATTATTGTTCTTCTTTTTAAATAATCGGTTAATAGATCAAATAAAAAGATTATTTCCTCTTTTTTTATGGAGTTATCCATGTTGAAGGCTCTAAATATTAAATTTTATTTAAAAATATAAATACAAAAAGTTAGATGTGTTATATAATTTTATTTATATCAAAAAAACTGACTAAAATCACTTGAACATTACAAAAATCATCAAATAAACTCTTTTATTAAAAATCACCCTCTTGAGAATTAAATTTTACTTAGTCGTTTTCATGCACATATTTTTTCCACGAGGAAGTTTTAAATATTAACTTATTCTATTAGTTCCTTTCATAGTTATTTTCCTCGATATTAAGGATTTAAGCTTACAGTACATGTGGAAAAGCAACGGAATTATCTTTGGTAAACGGCATTTCTTAATATTAATCATCTTTTGGGTTATTTTCTCATGTTTTCGATACTTGTATTTTTGGATTCTCATTGCATTAATTTGTTATATTTATATAATGAAAAAGAATCGATATACATGATATTATTGAAAAGAGCTGAAATAATTTTTAAAATAAAAAGATAGATTTATAAAAACAATAAATTACTATTTTAAAAGGGTAACACTCTCAGAAATTTGTCATTATACCAAGTAAAAGACCATATGAACCATCATTTTTATTCAATATCGAATTTCACTACCACATGTTGGACAATATTTCTGAAAATCATTCAATCGGATTTGACTTCCACAGGTTGGGCATATCATCACTCGAGGATGTTTTTCCCCTGAAGGACTCCAAAATTTAGTTCGATCTTGCTCTATATTTACAAGGCTTGATTCATCCGCCTGGGCTTTTTCAGATTTTTCATAAAAAATACGATCTCCAACTCTTTTCACTTTATATACAGGACCAAAGAAACCGCCAATCCTTACTTGCTTTATTGCCTCTTTAGTCTCACTCGTTTCCATCTTCATTTTCTCATGATTTTTATTACCTTCAGAGAGATTTTCACTATTTAATGCTACCCGTTCCTTTAATGAAGATTGATTATTCGAAGGTGTCTCCCATTGAATAGGCATTACAGACTCTTCGCTAAGGTATTCATCAATAGAGGTATCTTGGGCTACTTCTCCCGAAAGTTCAATGAATTTTTCTGCCTTTACCTGTAAAAGCACATCACAAGTGGGGCTTGGGCAACGGAAAATGTTTGGAATACCAATGTTGTGAGTGAGAGTATAGTTAATGATACAACAATTATGAAATGCGGTATTACAATCCGGACATTTTAAGGGTACATCATCAATTTTTTGGCAGGTAGGGCATAGAGCTTTATGACAAAACATGCATTCTACTTCCTCCATTGGTTCCGTAATTTTTAAAGATTTAGCTAATTTGCTATAAAAAGCATAATCTTCTTTTTTAATTTCGATTTTATCGGGTCTATCGGAAAAGGTGGAAACAAGTTTTTTATCCTTGACCAGTTTTTTGATTACAGTAAGGAATTCATTCTTATCATTTAAATAAAAAATGCTACCTTTTGTATCACTGGCAAGCATGTTTAATTTTACGTCGTCTTTAAAAAATCTCTGTCCTTTTTCTGAAATCCGAATGATATCAACAAATGTTGGAAACATGCATATTTTCGAGACTAAATTAAAGAGAGCTTCTCCATATTCTTCATTTAAATCACTCGGAGTATCCGTTATAATGATTACTCTGTTAAATTTAGATTTCTCTCTAACCGTCTCGGCAATATAAGAGAAAATATAAAATAATCCATTTTCAAAAAAGCTCTGTTTTTCTGGTCTTGTTTTCCAATTTTCATCTATAGCATTAAGAATAACTTCGGTATCTCTTTTATTTGTAATGAAAATGGGATTTCCTTCTTTTTGAAATAATAACAAGCCATAATTTCCTTGATTTTTACTTTTATTTTTCTCTTGTATGTAAAACTCAATAGCTTTCTTGATATACTTTTTAGGGATTACTTCTTTTGTTAGATCTAAATAGAAAATGACATCCTCTATATTATTAGACACGTAAGTCAACCCATTCAATATATATTTAATAGAAAGAACTTCATATAGAAATAATTATTGAAAAAGGTAAGGAAAAATTTTTTTTAGTATCTTGGTATATATGTATTTAATTGAAGTTCAATAAATGAGTCAAACAAATGGAAGAATTTCTAAAGAAATTTCACATTTCTGAAGTTGGCATAAAAATTTATACGCAAATTGTTAATTATCCTTTAATATCATATCGAGAAATACAAAACCAGTTTTTTAATCTTAATGAAGAAGATTTAACTATAATTATTGAGGAATTGGTTAAAAATGAACTGTTAATTCCAACATCAACGTCTGATACGGAGAATTCAAGAGAATATAGACCTATAGCACCCGTTAAACTAATAAATAAATATTTTAATAATGTTAGCTCCAATGAATCCTCTATTAACTCTCAAATCATTGAATATTTATCGAAAACGCTCAAAAAGAATGTGCAGAAATATGGAACTCAAGAAATTGAAGCCCTTCATAGCCCCTATTCAAAAATATCCGATGATTTTGCAGAATTAAGCCTGGTACAAAAACAAGATGTGGATGACACTATAGAACGGATGGAGGAAGTTAATAAAAAACTCAAACAAAATTATGAAATCTCGCTAAATAGTCTTAAAAAAAGAATTCTAACTAATTTTGGTCATATCCTAATTCCTTTTGATGTTTTGGAACCAAAAGTTAAGAAACTTTTAGAAAATGTAGACCCAAAAAAGGATAGTGAAAATCTTTTAAAACAACTAAAAAATATTTCTGAAAATCAAGCGAAAGAACATATAATAAAAAAAACACAGGAATTAACCAATATAATAGAAGAAGAATTCAATAAAATAGCTTTAAATGAATTGGTTAATCAAAATATTCAATATAGAACCGATTTAAAATTGTTAATTTTGAATTTAATGAATGAATTTGAACTGAAGTTAAACACAGTTAGCAATTTGCTTAAAAGATATGACGATTCGACAATTAAAAAAACAAAAAAGTTTGAACAAGAATTAAAGGAATCCATAGAATCAACAATTAAAAAATCAGTAAAAGATATTATAAGCTTAACTGAACCTGTTGAGAAAACATTGGAAGACTTTTTAAATAGGATTTCAATCGGAAAAGAGATGTCTGAAATAAAAACAGAAATTTCTAAAATGATTGATTTTGAAGTGAAACCTTCCCTTGCTGATTCAAAAGCAGGCCAAGAATCATCAATTAAATTTTCTCAACCAATACCTACGGTAAAAAAACTAGAGCCAGTGCAAATACAACAAAAGATTCCCAAAACTGTGCCTTCTCAAGTTAAAGAGCATAGTGAAGCAATACATGAAGAATCTCAAGAGAGACACGTTTCAGAAACAATAGATACACAGAAAAGTTCAGAAACTATAAAAGATGGAAGTGTACAAAAAAAACAGACCCCTGTATTAGAGCGCGATTATAAGGCCCTTACAATTGAAGAAGCTTTTAAATTGTTAGGGCAGAATCTTCTTTCACTTAAGGGAAAAGAATTTAGTCAGGATCTTCAGAAAATAGCAGATAAAATCCTGGAAACCAAGGGATTCTCTACTACATTACACGCAGTTGGCAAAATTATTAATCAGTTCAAAAATTCAGGTAAACTTTTAACTGAAGCCGATCAAAAATTAATCCTTAAAAACTTTGAAGAATGGAAACAAAAACTGAAAGATTAGCGAACATTTAAAAAGGACGGGAAGGAGTAAAGTATCTCAAATTCAGAATCTCCTTAATAGAAAAAAAGAATAATTTTCCATGTAAGTCTAATCAGACATCATGACTCCTCTTTATTACAGCTTAAAAGGAGAAAATCGACCATATAAAGAGTAAAATTTCAATTTTCTTCCTTCTTTTCTTTTCTAAAAAATCCCACAATGATGAGAATTATTTGAAAAACCAAGGAACAAAAAAAGAATATCGACACAATAAGAGAAAGAATGAATCCGGGTTGAAGCAATCCTATTATGCCTATTATAGGAGCTAAGGGGGCACCTAAAATGAAAGTCAAGTATATTCCCTTTCCTTTTGCTCCAAATCTTATATATGTAGTTATATTAAACCATCCTAGTAGTATGAGAAAAAATGGTAAAATGTAATAACTTGCCAAGGGAAAGGGTTGCCAACTTGTACTTGAAACAGCGATTTCTATCGCGCTGCTATAAAAATAGTTTCCGTAAAAAAAGCAAGTTACCATTAGCATTGTCACGGGAGTAGGTACTCCTGTATAACCTTCTTCTCCCTTGCTTTTATAGACATTAAATCTTGCTAATCTAAGAATTGCCCCCAAGATAAATATAATACATCCAATAATGAGAATAATATCAAAAAATTGACCTCGTTTAAAAGCCAGGAAAATTAAGATTCCCGGAGCAATCCCAAATGTAAGAGAATCGTTTAAGGAATCTAACTGAATTCCTATTTCATTCACTTCATTCATTTTACGTGCAATCCAGCCATCAAGAAGATCCGTTCCTTGAGTGATAATCAATAAGAAAAAGGCTAAAGAGATATGGTCTCTTCCTCCAAGAGTTCCTATAATTAACGCAATTATACCAAGTGTGGTGCCCGTGAGCGTGACATAATCTTTGAGTTTTAGCAATTTCGGAAAACTAGACATGATTCAGAAAAAAATAATTTTAAACATTAAAATATAATTAATAGTATCTCTCTTCAAATAATTAATTTTTTATTTTCTCTTGAGTTTCTTCATAATGCACTCGTGAGATGTTCAGTCGAATAACACAAAAAATGGAAAATAATTTAAGAGTAAACTTTCTTTACCATTTTAAAATTATAAAAGAAAAGAAAGTAAATTAAAATGAATGCAAAAAAAGATGGCCTTTTTGATGTTAATCGGAATTATTACATCTTGAAGGAAAAGTACTGGGATTGGGGTTCTGGTGACATTTTGGATGAGAAGAACCAAGTAATTGGCAAGATGAAGCGAAAACTTTTTAGCATAAGAAAAAGAGTAGAGCTCCAAGAGTTGGATGGCACAGTCTCAGCATATATTCACGCAAAGCTAGTTTCGGCTCGGAGTTCTCAAGATCTCAAGGACCCACAAGATAATTTAATTGCGAGAATTAAGAGGAAAATTGTTGCTATTCGTCCCAAGTTTTATTTAGAGGATCCTAATGGCAATCAATGGTATGAGGCGCAGGGCAATTTCATGGGTTTTTCCTTTAAAGTTAAGGATTTATCGACAGGGAAAATTGTGGCTGAAATAGAGAAGGCAGATCGCTGGAGAGACGTGTTTCTTGGAGGGTTGATGGACTTCAAGGATACTTATGCGTTGAGAATTCTGGATAATGTAACAGACCGAAGAGTCCTTGTAGGATTTGTATTATCGATAGATAATGTGCTACACGACAAAAAATAACTTTTTTCTTTTTCTTATTTTTAATATGAAAAAGTTCCTTTGAAAATATCAGAGGAATTGTAACTCTTTTTCTTTTGAAACAATAAATTTTTTATTTTCTTATAAGAACTTAATGTTGCAAGAGAATTTATCATTAATACTTACATTTTTTAAAGGAAAGAATTTTAAGATTGAATCAATATATATCTCTAAAAGAGATGTGATTAATAACATGTATTGTCCTTCTTGTGGAGCAATAATTAATAAACTTAATCAAAAATTTTGCGAGCACTGTGGAGCCGAATTAGCAATGGTAGGACAAATTAAGAATCAAAGTCTTGAAAAACCATTAGTTAGTGTAGCAAAAAGTAGTCTCTTTGATATAAGAAGAAACTTTTACGTTTTGAGTGAAAATCTCTGGAATTTGGGCTCAGGAGATATTGTAGATGAGAAAGGCCAATTGATAGGAAGAATTAAACGGAAATTTTTAAGTACTAAAAAGAAAATAGATTTATTGGAATTAGATGGTACCATTTCTGCGTCAATCAATGCTAATTTAATTTTCTCACGGAGCGCACCAGATCTCAGGGATGGCCAAGATAATTTGATTGGGATAATTAAAAGGAAATTTACTGCTATTCCCCCCAAATTTTATTTGGAAGATCCTCAAGGGAGAAAGTGGTTTAAAACGGAGGGAATTTTAATAGGGTTTTCCTTTAAAATTAAGGATTTATCGACGGGGAAAATTGTGGCTGAAATAAAAAAAACAAATCGCTGGAGAGACGCATTTCTTGGAGAATTACTCGACTTCAACGGCACTTATGCGTTGAGAATTTTTGATAATGAAACAGATAGAAGAGCTCTCTTAGGTTTTACACTTTCTATAGATAATGCATTACATGATGCGAAATAACATTTCGCATTTTCTCATAACGCATTTTATTGAAACAATTTAGGGACCTGATTTGTTCTCATGATGATTTTTGAAAGTTATCTAGATAGTTAAATATAAATTTCTAAAATATCATAATTAAATTACAAGAATTGAATAAGATTTTTTCCGTTTTAAAAAATCTTTTATTATGATAATTTATTAATATAGTAAATTTCATTATTAAATGTACTAAAAATGACTGCATATCAAGATTTTATGGTATTTGCACTCTCTGATACTGGAGAACGTCAAGTATTAGAAGTTACGGAAGAGGAATTAAGTACGATTCTTCATCCCGAACAGGTATTTGTAATTATTAAGGAAGATCTGCGCAGAATTTATATTTGGAAGGGTGCCAAATCACCCGTTCGAAAAAGATTCATAAGTTCGCGAGTAGCAAGTGCATTACAGGAAGAATTAGTAAAACAAGCTGCTTTTCATCGTTGTAAAATAGTATCGATTGATCAAGGAGATGAAATGGAAGAGTTCCTTAGAGCATTTGGGTTACAATCCATGGAGGTAGAAGAGAAATTGGAAGACATGAGGTATGTTAGGAATATAGAAAAAAAAGGTGGAGATTCATTGGGAAAAGTCATTGAATCTTCTAACGCTAACAATTCTTCTGGTCAAGAACCATATTTTTCTCCTGCCTTACAAGAATTGGAGAAGAAATCGGGAGCAAAAGTTGATTTGAACTCGTTTGGTTCAGCGTCATCCCCCTCAATCCCCTCTACTAAGAAGACTAAAGAACCATCAATCGAAAGGCAACCCAGTCCTTATTCAAGACCCTCCTACATTCCCTATCCTTCAGGAGGCAGCCATAAATCATCCTCCGAAATATCAGAAGAAGAAAAAAAGAAGATCATGGAAAAAATTCTTAAAACTAATATTCCAACAAATTGTAAGAGACAGAATTTAATCATAGGTAATCTCCTTTATGGTGCGGTGACTAAAAAAACAGAAGTATTTGGAAAAATTGTCGAGGAGACTGAATGGGAACCCGTAAAAAAGGTTCCTAAAGGCATGATCCAATTAGAGGATCACGTGCTGAGAGCATATTTTAACGAAGACAAGGGAATTGTCGAAGCTTTAGAAATATTAACTAATATACAAGAGGGAAAAGGAAGCAATGAAAGTATCCAAGATAGTGCCATGGAAAATAATAAAGAGGAAAATAAAGAAAGAACTGGAGAGCATGATACTAGTTTTAACTCTTGGACCGTTAAAGAGTTAAAGCAATATGCAGAAGAAAACAAGATTGAACTTCCAGAAAAGGCACGCAAAGCAGAAATAATCGATATTATTGAATCTTACAAGCGAGAAAGTACTCCTGAATCCAATCCTACCTCAATTAGAAGAAAGTTACCCGAAATTCCAAAAGAGTGAAACTATATTCAAATCCTGTTGAGTAAACCTTGTTCTTTAAATAAAAGGAGTTAATTCTATAATTATTTCACTTTGTGTATTGCTTTTAAATATTAAAGAAAAGAATTTAATTGATTTAAATATCATCAAGTATTTTGTCCACATCATTTTGGGTAAATTTATCCGGCTCGTCTTTCTTTTCTTCCTCATCTTCCGATTCAAGCATTAATTCATTCTTTTGTGTATCATCTTCTTTTGATTTTTGACCCATTTGAGCATCCTCAGATTTTTCTTGTTTCTCTTCAGGATGATCCCCAGATTTCATTTTACTTCTTATTTTTTTCAAACCCTCAATTGCCTCTTTTCTGACGAGGGGAGATTCATCCTTTAAAGCTTTTGTCATGGCATCCAGCGATATGGGATTCGCCATGTCTCCGAGTTCATCCGCTGCCTCTTTTCTAACACTCTCATCGGGATCATTCAGAAGAACATAAGTTAAAACACCTAAAACAGAAATTTCTTTAAAATTACCTAAGGTCTCGACAGCTTCTTTTCTGACGGTTGAATCTCGATCTGTAATCGCGGTAATGGCTAATTGTCTTGAAATGTCATCAGAATCTTTCAAAGTTTCTATAGAAGTTAAATTTAAGCCACAAAATTTGCAAAATTTGTAAGAAATCTTGATGATCTTGCCGCATCCGGGACAGATTCGTTGATTTTCAAAATCGAGAACTGCATTTGAAACTGGGGCAGAACTCGGTGGAGAGGAGGCTCTTGAAACGGGTGGCGTAGGGGCACCCCCCCTTACTCTATAGGGGTTTTGATTAGGATCGGGATAAAAATCTTTATTTTTTCCCATTTTTCATTCTCTTTTTGATTATTTATATTTAATAAATATATTTCTCTATAAATTAAAAATAAAAAGGTATTTATAATTGTTTCATAGTCCAGTTCTTATAAGATTATGCATTTGATGTTGACCATAAAAGAGGTCTTGAAAGCGTAAAAAAAAAGAAAAATAATGATTTGTGCTGGATCAAGCACCATTCCTCCCGATCGCTTATTGATGATTTCCCAAGAAATCATAGATTCTTGCCAATACCAAGCGATTAAAGGTAGACAAAATCGGCAATCCATTTTCATTTAAAAATGATAGTTGTCATTTTATGGCAATAGAAAATTGAGAATATATAGTACAAAAAAAAAAATTAAAAATAATAACTAACTTTTGGAAAAAGTTGCCAATTTGTGCTTGAAAAGGCTGTTCCTGTCGCTATGCTATAGAGATTTCGTCATTTAGGTATACATCTTGAACGGCGTTGAGGATCTTTATTCCCTCTGGCATTGATTTCTTAAAAGCTTTTCTACCTAAAATGAGCCCCATTCCTCCCGATCGCTTATTGATGATTGCAGCTCTTACGGCATCTGCCAAATCGTTTTTCCCCGATTCTCCGCCAGAATTAATTAATCCCACTCTTCCCATGTAACAGTTAGCTAACTGATATCTGTTCCATTCTAGAGGATGATCCGTTGCCAGTTTTTCATAGACCAATTTATCTGTTTTTCCGAAATTTAAATCTAAGAAACCACGATTTAAGGTTGAAATTTTTTGCTTCACAATATCGGCTTCAATAGTAACACCTAAATGATTGGCTTGACTTTCTAAATCATTAGAAGTATGATAATCTTTTCCACCTTTGACGAATTCTTTTTCATTTCTTAAATAGCACCATAAAACACAGACTAAACCCAATTCGTGAGCATATTGGAAAGCTTCACTCGTTTCTTGAATTTGCCGTCGAGACTCTTGAGATCCAAAGTAAACGGTGGAACCAACTGCCGCGGCGCCCATATTAAAAGCTCGTTCCACACTAGCAAACATTGTTTGATCCGATAATTCAGGTTTAGTTAACAATTCATTATGATTTAGTTTCAAAATGAAAGGGATTTTCCTCGAATATTTCCTAGAAATTGAACCTAAGACTCCAAACGTAGACGCAACGCCACTACATCCACCCTCAATTGCCAATTTAATGATATTTTCGGGATCAAAATATATCGGATTTGCTGCAAAACTAGCGGATGCAGAATGTTCCACGCCTTGATCCACGGGTAAGATTGAGAGATATCCTGTCCCCGCCAATCTACCGCAAGAATTAAAAAACCGGTGCATGTTATTTAATACGTTATTATTTCTATCCGAATGTTCCATCACGCGTTCGATAAAATCGGGACCAGGAGCATGAATCATATTTTTTGGAATGCCCGTACATTGATGTGTTAAGAGATCGGTTGCCTCTTCAGGCCCAAGTAATGTTTTTATTTCATTAATATTCATCTTACTATTTCTACCTCGAATTATATTTAGATTATAGAGAAAAGATAAGATAAAGAGAAAAAAATACTTTATGTAAATAAACTATTAATTCTATTTTCGAAATCTATTAAATGAGGAGAATCAGGCGGTAAATAATGAAATCTCATGATTTTGATAAGGAGATACAATCTATTATTAATGGAATTTGTTCTACTATTCCTAAAGTAGATTGGCGAAAATGGTTGGATGCTTCGACAAAAGGGGAATATTTAGATTTAGCTTTAAAGCTTTCGGGACTAGATCAGGTCGAAGATCTACTTTTAAGATTAAGAAAGGAAAAAACGGAAAATCAAAATTTTTCTGTTAAGATAAATGAATTTACCGGCGTTACAAAAGAAGGAGAACTCCCTATTTTTACTCACACATCGGGAACAACCAACAATGATCTAAATGCATTAAAATGGTTTTTCATTGCACCAGATCTTATTAAAAAATTATGGGCTCCAGGGATGCAAGCTATATTCGAATCTAGCGGATTAGATCAAAAATCATCGGCAATAATATTCGTACCATCCCGTTTAAACCTTGATGGGATAAGGCAAATTAAGAATAAGACATATATCTCATTGTATAGTTCTGAATTCTCCCAGAGAATAATGTTGGGAATAATTAAGCCAAAATCTTATCTACTTTATCCATATAAGGATGCATTGAATCTTGATGTAATAACAAAAATATTATCTCTTGATAACGTGTCAATTGTTTCGGCCCCCGCAGCTACAATATTCAAATGGGCAGATTATTCTCGATTTTATAATGGAGTGAAAAATCAGCAGAAGAATTTAAAAATAGCGTTCGATAATGAATCGGAGGAAGATGCATATAACACCTCTAATTTGAATGGAATTCAAAAAGATCTAAAAGACCTACAACAGAAATTATCTCTCAAATTATCAAAAGCAACTTTAATTTTTAGTATAACTTCTATAACTCCCGATCAATGGAATATCTTGCGGAATTTTATGCATTGGACAAAAAATGGAGAAAAGTTTACTAACCTCTATGTTGCTTCAGAAATAGGACCTTTTGCAGCCAGCATTTTCCATGAAGATAAAAAAGTAATTAATAAAAAAGACATGTTTGTTTTGCCCTTAACTCTCCCTATTGTAGAAAATAAGGGAGAAAAGGAACTAATCAGCTTCTCTAACAGAAAACAAGGAATTTTGTTGGTCTCTCGGATGAATGCAGGAAAAGAGCTCATAAACATTAATACAGGTGATCTTATTACAATAAAAAATCAAGAAGGTCTTCCACAGATAGATGGAAAGATAATTCGAGAAGGTTTTCCTTTAAAATATGATATTAATATTTCCGAAAGGGTAGACAAACCCAAAAACTATCAAGTTTATGCGGGAGGATTCTTTAGTTTTAAAACCCTAGAAATAATAGATCCCAGCAGTTTACTGGATTGTCTATCACTTAATTGTGCATTAGAACATGATTCTATGTTGATCGTGAGAAAAAAGGTGAGTTCTCCTTGGATTTTATATCTAAAATTGAGTGAGAATTCATCTTGTAATTCTTCGGAAAAAATTAATGATATCATTTTTAATAATTGTCAAAAAAAAACAAAATATATTACAATAAAGGATAAACAAATGGAAATAATGCTTTTGAAAGAATCTCCCATAAATTTCCCGAAGAAGAAAAATACTATTATAAAAGCCGTTCAAAATGGACAGCTTCCGAAAGGAACTCTCAAAAAATGGCCTCTATATTTAGTCATTCCTAACACTATTTCTATAGATAAGGATATTTGATTACCATGCCGAAATAACTAATTTTAATTGCGACATTCCATTAATGAGGATCATGTCTAATGAATTTAAAGTTGATGACCGGGATAGTATTGAAGAATATCTAAAAACCGTTGAAGGTTCCAGATATTATCACGGACTATATTTAAAAGCGGTCAACCATCCCATCAGGCGGGAGATGCTTATAAAGATTAATGATAAAGGAGTTATTTCAAAAGAAGAATTATTCAACCATTTTCATTCGATAGATTCAACTGTAGACGAGTTAAAATTCAAATATAATATAGATTTTCTTATAAAAGCGTTATGTATTAAAGAGCATGTGAAAGAGAACGAGACATTTTATGAGATCACCCAAGCTGGACAGGTAGTGAACTTTTTATGAGTATATTCCTTAATGATGTTAATCAAAAAAAGTTAGAATAACATTCACAACAAGGTATTCCCACAATAATCTTTTCCTTATTATCGGTATTCTTCATTAATTCTAATAGTTTTTTCCGTAATTGCTCTTTCTGGGAATCTTTATCAAAATAAAACTTTTTAAGGTAATGTTTATCATTTCTATTAAAACAAATGGGACATATGGAATAAAACTCTATGAATTGATAAAATAGTTTCTTTTCTGATTCATTTAATTGATTAATTTCATTATCGTAGCGGTCTAATAAAATGGATTTGAGATTATTTACCTCCTCTAACATTTCTTCCCGTAAATTACCCTCTGATGGGAATGAATTTGGATTTTCTCTTATTTTTGCATTATGGTGGGAATTTAGATTGATTATCTTGGGTGTAACTTCAAAATATTCTACAGCTTTTTTAAAGTAGGGTTTTCTTATCATTTTCTTATCTTATAATTTGAATTCTTTGGATGATGTCAAGTATATTCATTTACTTATCCTAAGAATTTGTTCACGTAAGTAAAATTAAGAAAGCTAAATAATTTTATTTATATAAATTGATAAGGTCTTCGTCGCGATAAAATAAATCATTTTTTTTATTCTCCGCTAACTTTTGAATATTTAACACTTTTGATTTTGCAAAATATTCAAAATCAAAATCAACTTCATCTCCGGGACTCTTACCTGTTATTGGCATTAATCTAGCAGTTAAGGGTTTATTTAAAGCCAAGGAAAGAGAACATACATCCAACAAAATATAAAAGAGTTCTCTTTCAGTAATATTCCCAGGTAAAGGGATGCAATCTAATCCCGTACCGCAAATTGCAGAATATAATAAAAGAGATTCCATGGATACCTTTCCCTCATGAACTCTTTTTGAAATAGTGAAGTCCTCCAGTACGGGTTGCATGAATCCCGAAAAGCCAATAACTTTCTCTTTTTTAGGAATGCAACTTTTTATTAATCCCACTCCTAATAATGACCCATAGATTCCGAAATGGTTGAAATTTAATTGTTCAATCGCGGTTCCTATGCTCCTCTCGTAGGTCGGAAAGGGGGCAGGAGAAAAATCAATTCCATAAAATTCTATTTTGAGTTTTCTACTAACTCGATTACATGTTTCAACCAATGGTTCATAGATATCATTAAATTTTTTTTTCAAGTTCTCTTTTAAATTGTTCAAGGACGTGTAATTGTCGAAAATTTTCACAACTTCATCCGCCATTTCTAAAGCTAATGAGAATTTAGGAGATTCAGAAAAATGGTACGCTGCTGGAAAAAATGGGGTATCTGCTTTTACATTCGATGACATGCAAAATTTGAGGTTATTGAAGGGATCGGGAATGGATAACCTCTTTATTATCTTGCTACAATATTTTAATGCCTTGAGATTAATTCCCTCAGTAGTAGAGCTTACTAAGATAGATGAAAAAAAATCATCAAGCTCTTCCAAGGAATTTGGTATTTCAGAAGTTAATACCGACTCGAAATTACTTACATCTTTCATTCGATCAGCTAATATCATGCATGAAGAAAAATAGGTGAATTTAGCTTTCTTACACTGTTCTTGTAAGAATCTTATTTTTTCAGTGATCATCGAAGCATTGTCAATGGTATTAAATGAATAGCGATTCTTAATATCTGAAATTAAAGGTTGCGTGCAAATTCTCCTGCTTTCTACCTCAAGCCCGACTTTATCGAATTCTTCTACTAATTCATCACAAAACTCCGATGATGGATTGATTATTTCTGCAATATTATTCGTAAAGGAGCTCATTACTTCAGAATACGGTATATTCTGACCCATAGTAATTGATCTGATCTTCATTATTTTCTAATAAGGTTATAATTCAAAAATAGTCATTGAATTCAATTTATAAGATGGAACTTAATAACAATCCAATCTAATCAATAGCTTTTATTGTTTCTTTCAACTTTCTTGCCAGTAATTCATTAGCTTTTCCACAGACTTTTAATACAATTTCCGCTTGTTTGGCATAGGATTTTTTCCATTTTTGGGATAAAGAATCAGCACCCATATCTTTAAGATTATCAATTCTATCAGCCATTTTTATAATTTTGGCCTCCTCCGAAAAATTTTCAAATGACCATAACCATGAGTCCTTCGACATGTTTCTAGGTTTTGTTAACTGTTTCACAATTTCTGTAATCTTTTTTCCAAATTTTTCTTCCAGTTCAACTAAGGAAGTATCGGTATCTTCCAGGACATCGTGTAATAATGCTGAAATTAGTAGTGTTTGATGCAGTTGTTCTGAAAAATTTGCTTCCTTTAAAATAAAATAAACCCTTATTGGATGAATGACATAAGGTGTTTTTTCATCTTTTCTTAATTGTATTCCATGTTTTAGTCCAATAAAATTTAATGCTTCACGAATCAATGCAAATGAACTCATATTTCATCTAATTTTGCAGCTCCTTTCAGCTCTGGAGAGAATTTTACTTTTCGTTCTGCTTCGTTCGGTGAAATGGGTCCTAATTCTTCCAATTCCGTAGTAAATTCGCTAATAACTGCTGCAAATTTCTCCCCCTCTCCCGCAGAGATACTCTCTATTTTTATTCTACGTTCATTGATCCCCAGTTCTATCAACATTTCTTTCATGCTTCCATATCTTGTCTTCGCCTTCATGAAGCCAGTATCATAATGACAATCTTGTTCATGACATCCAGCAATTAAAACCCCATCAGCTCCATTGAAAAAAGCTTCAAAAACTAAAGAAGGATCTAGCATTGCAGTGCACATCACCCTTATGGGTCTCACGTTAGTTGGATATGTTAATTTGCTGGTTCCCGCTAAGTCTGCACCCATGTAAGAACACCAATTACATAAAAAAGCCACGATTAAAGGAGCTTCACTTTTTTGTTTCAATAAAGATTTAATTTGGGAAGATATTTGTTCTCTCTTAAAGCCCGGAATGTATAAGGCATTTTCAGGACACATTGCCGCACAAGCTCCGCAACCAGAACAATTAGCCTTGGTTAATTGTAGCTGTTTATTATGAAAAGTAATTGCATTAAATGCACAGATGTTTTCACATAATCGGCATGAAGTACATTTATCTGGTTCGAACTGGACAATGTGAGGCTCCAATTCTACCTTCCCCTTGGATATTAATGCAATAGCTTTTGCTGCAGCACTTTCTGCCTGGGCTATGCTATTTGGAATATCTTTTGGCCCTTGTATCACTCCTGCAATATAAATGCCGCTGACGGAAGTCTCTGACGGTCGCATTTTCAAGTGTCTCTCCAAGAGGAATCCATTGGGATCTTGAGAAATGTTTAATATTTGACTTAAATTCTCCGTTCCTTTAGCAGGTTCAATACCCACGGCCAAGACAACTAAATCAGTTAGATTCTCGAATAATTTATCCTCAATAATATCTTCGCCCCTAACAATTAATCTATCACTATTATCATGTTTCAGAATAGCAGAAATATTGCTTTTTATGAATCGTACACCAAAATATTCCCGCGCTCGATTATAAAACTCTTCACAATTCTTTCCCACTGCCCTCACGTCATTATAAAAAATATTTATATTAACATCGGTGTATTCTTTTTTAATTAGAACTGCTTGTTTGATGGCAACATTACAACATACTTGGGAACAATACTCGCGATTAATTTTTTTATTCCTCGATCCCACGCATAAAACAAAAGAAACATTTTTCGGGGGAAGACCATTGGAAGGTAACACTATCTTCCCATTGGTAGGACCATCATTATTTAATAATCGTTCCAATTCCATGGTAGTGATGATATTAGGATATTTTTTATAACTTAGCTCGGAAAGTAGGGAGGGATCAAATGTATCATACCCAGTGGCAATGATGATAGAACCCACGGTAAATTTCTTAGTTTCAGGCTCCTGATTAAAATCAATAGCATCTCTATCGCATGCTTGAGCACAAGCCTTGCATCCAATGCAATATTCTTCTAATATATTAGGGAATAGAGGGATAGCTTGGGGAAAAGGAACATCAATGGCTTTACGGGGATAAAAAGTCTCTTTTACATCAATTGGACATACATCTCTACAAATATCAAAACAACCCACGCAATCTTCTTCCACAATAAAACGCGGGTGTTTTAAAATTGACACTTCGAAATTTCCTACAAAACCTTCTACTTTTGTCACTTCAGAATACGTTAACAACTCGATATTCGGATGATCCTTTACTTCTGTCATAAGGGGACCCAGTACACAAATACTGCAATCTAATGTGGGAAATGTCTTATCAAATAAAGCCATATGTCCTCCAATGGTAGGTTCCCTTTCCACGAGATATACTTTATACCCTGCATTTGCAATGACAAGGGCCGCTTTAATCCCCGAAACTCCCCCTCCTATTATTAAAGTAGAGGAGGTTACAGAAGCATACTCGATTTCTAAAGGTTCTAAAAATTTGACTTGCTCTATTGCCATATTAATCTGGTCGATCGCTTTTTTTGTTGCTTTCTTTGGATTATCAGAATGAACCCAAGAATTCTGCTCTCTAATATTTGCAAAAGAGATTAAATAACGGTTAATTCCCGCTTTTTCAATGGTTTTTTGAAATAATAAGCCATGCAATTTAAAAGAACAAGCAGCAATAACTACCCTATCAACTTTACTCTCTTTAATTTGTTCAATGATACTATCTAATCCTGATTCTGAACAGAGATATTGATTTTCCAATACCACTACATTGGGATAGGATTTAAAATGTTCCAAGAGCTCGTTAATATTAATTGTTCCGGAAATATTTTTCCCACAATCGCAAATAAAAAGTCCTATTTTAATCGAATATTACCTCCAAGTATACTTAAGAACTCAAATATGATTTGATTATTCTAAATAAATATATTAATTATGACATATAAGGTATCCAATTTCAGTTAATCAAAATATTGAATGAAAAAAGATTTTATCTTTTCCAAAATAAAGCTAAATTCATTTAATCTTTAATAATTTAAAGATTTCCTAATAAATCTATTATCTTGAGATCTTCATTTAATAATAGATTTATAATAAAATTTTTTCTAAATTCTTAATACTCGAAAAATATTGAGAGAAATATTCAAATAGAATGATATACCTTTTAATACTAGATTAAATTTATCAGTTTTTAAAGATCTATTAATTTCTGAAAAAATATAATGTTAAGAGATATCTTGGCATTAAAAAAGGTAATAAAAAAAGACATTTTAAAAATAGAATACTAACCATACATAAAATACCAATCATGCCCTTAAAAACAATTAAAGAAGAAATATTAGAACTCATACAAAAATTACCCGATGATATTACCTTAGAGAAAATTCAATATTATTTGTCGGTTAAACAAAAACTCATAAAAGCAGAAGCCCAAATGAAAGAAGTGCATTTTATCCCTCATGGAAAGACTTTAACCACTACAAATAAAAAATGATTCTCATTCCTTTAAACTAATTACACCTAGAATATTTAAAAGTTTTTCCTCATTGAATTTCAAAGGAGATTCTTAAATAAACTTGAATTTCTAAATAATAATCATAAATCATAAGAGCTTAACCTTCTTATAGAAATAGTTTAAGGAGTGAGGAATTCATTCCGCTTTAACAATCAATATCTTTAGGTAAAAATTCATATACCTTGAAAATATCAAAATCATTCTTCCGCATTGCTAAAAAATAATTTAATTCGATCTGATACTCTTCCCGTGTCCATTTGATGATTTCTTCTTTAGAATGATATCTCCCTTTATCAAGAATGGAATTCCTGAGTCCTGGACACTTTTTTGAATAATCTTTCAGATTATGATAACTATGCATTAACATGTTCCAACCTATAGGAAAAGCTCGACACTGAAAAGGTCTTGCCTCATGAACGGTACAGTCATTGTTTTCATTTAAAAAATAGCAATGATCATCCTCTCCATAAAACTTTAATCCAAGAGTATCCAAACTATACTTTTTTCCCTTTTTGGAAATGGGATCTTTCCAATAAAAACCTTGCACCGTAATTTTCAGAAAATTGCTCGCAAATTCTTTTAACGTACATTTTTTACCTTTTTTATTCAAAAAATCTACCAGACGAGCGATATCTTCCATGTACACGTAAACTTCTCCCTCGTTTAATCCACGACAGCACACCCCACATTGAGCACATGAAAAGTGTATTCCCTTATTGAAATTTACCGAAATCTTGGATTCTTCTACAATCATTATCAATACCGGGTTATCAGTGCTTAATAATCATGCTAAATTTAAAGAGATTCATATTGAATACAATTTTAAATTTGTTTACCAATCATGCTACTCGTTTGAAATTTAAAGCATGATGTTCTATTTTGAATCTACTACTAATAACAATTTTTATGTTAATATAATTATTCCTTAATAATTTTAAATTTATTTACTCTAATTCTTAAGAAGATATAAATGCTAAATTCTTAAAGATAAATTAAGAAAAGTTACCAGATTCTGATATGCAAATTAATTTCAAGCAATATAAGAAACAATTTGATGAGATCAAACATGATTTAAACGGAACTAATCTTTCTGCAACTAAGTCCTATAAAGAATGGCTCAAGGTTTATAAGCCCATTTATGGAATGATTAGTTCAAACGTGGATTTATATTATGCTCATTTTATATTTTTTCTCATGGCTCAAATCTTTTTAAAAAAGAAAGCTTTAAAAAAGTACCAAGTTTTACAAGAAGATATCCACACTTTTGAGACTATTTTTTCCCCAATATTCGATGCTATCAAGAATGCGAATCAGCTAAATTCCTTGAGTAAGATAATCAAAAGCTTGTTCACGAAACTATCACATTATTCGCTTGCCCCTGAATTTTATTTTGATTATTTGCTACAAAATTTAATTTCTGATGAACTTCGACATAAGTCAGGAGAATATTACACCCCACCTTTTATTGTAAAACGCATGGTTGAGGAAGTTTATTATTTTGGGCAAAAAGTCATTGATCCCTGTTCGGGCTCGGGCAACTTTCTAATAGAAATAGTTAAAAAAATATTATCGACAGGTGCGAATGCACAAGAAACGCTCTCAGCTTTAAATAATATCTACGGATGCGACATTAATCCTTTATC
>CAYLZE010000015.1:0-63661 GCA_964388035.1 uncultured archaeon | reverse complement strand
CCCGGAACCGGAAGATTGGTGTTTATTTCATTTTTAGTGGCTCTTGCTCGTGAATCATAATGAGCTGCTAAAATCACGATATTTTTTTCTTCAGGATTCAATTTATATAATAAATTCTGACATAAAATAGAATTTATAGCAAATTCTTGCAAGTAAAGAGCGGGAGATCCATCAAAACTCTTAAAATAAGACATGAAATAATTTATACATTCTTTCGATGCGGGAGTTCCAGGGATTCTGTAACCAATTTGGAGTTGATGCTTTACATGCTCATATGCATTATCTTCATTAAAAGTTAGAGCTACATTAACATTTGTAATTGCCGAAGTTGATATTGTTGAATAGAAAGTAAGAGTCGAAAGTAAAAAAAGAAAAAATATTGAGAATAATTTTTGGTGAACCATTCCAAATAAATTTGGTGAACCATCCCAAATAAATTTGGAAACTTTCTCCCATAGTTTCTAAACACTAAAAATCTAACCATTTTAGTCACATTGATGAGAATTGCTCCCACTAAGATCAACATGTTTTTTAAATTCTTTTTAGGAATCGTCAAAATCGTTTAATGTTATTAGTCACTGAGTTAAAAAAAACCGCATAGGAAGGATTTTTAAAGAGAGCCAAAAATATAAATTTTTTAGGATATTTTTACATTTATTCTTTTTTAGATATTTTCTTTTTTGCCTTTTTATAACTCATTCGTATAAACTTAATCCAAGGATGTGAAGATTATTTTCAGAGGAAAAGGAAAGGAATCAAATGTAGAAGGAAAGCAAGATTTTGGCTTGGCACCTCTGTGGCTCGGCATGTTTGTAGATGTATTGGGATTTTATATCGTCATTCCCTTTCTCCCGACGTTTATCGATGTATTTAAAACAACACCATTTATCATCGGACTGGTATTAGCTACGAATGCATTATTTACGTTGTTTTTCGCTCCCGTATGGGGAAAATTAAGCGATAAGTTTGGGCGGAAGCCCATTTTAATTGTATCTCAGATGGGCACATGCACGGCTTTTATAATGTTAGCTTTCTCTGATACCGTGGCTTTACTTTTCATAGCAAGAACAGTAGATGGGATATTTGGCGGAAATTTTCCCATGGTAAAAGCCATTATCAGCGATAAAGTACCGCCTCAAAATAGAGGATTACAAATGACGAATATCGGAGTGGTCATGGTATTTGCGGGATTGGTCGGACCGGGTATCGGGGGATTTTTGTCTGTTGTACAACTCTTGGGTCCTAATTACCCAGTATTTACAGTTGGGATAGGATCGGCAGGATTAAGCTTTACTACCATTTTGATTACTATATTTTTCGTAGAGGAATCCTGGTCTAAAGAAGACCGATTAAAATCAAGAAAAGATTTCAAAATCAAATTTAAACTCAGAAAAAATAAAGATGCGATGTATTTAATGACTCAATATACATTTCACACATTTTCCTTCACGATTTACGTAACAACACTCACTATCTATCTTGGAATCGTTTTAAATCTTGATGTGATAGGGATTTCTTTTCTATTAACCATCTCGGGCATTTCTCGAGCAATCGTGCGGTTTACTCTATTTAAACCTACTCTTAAATTATTGGGAGAGAAAAACATGACACGAGTTGGACTATTAATCCTTGTTATCACATTCTTTTTAATAGGTTTTGTGCAGGATGTTATCGGATTTACCGTATTAATGGTAATTGTGAGTTATGGAGTATCCTGTTGTCGGGGATTATTGATAAGTAAGGTAACTCAAACGGTCTCACGGAAGGAAATGGGAAAAATTAATGGCTACACCACGACTTTAGACAGCATGGCTCAAATATTCGGTCCCATTGTGGGAAGCTTTATCTTAACTGTTTCCCAAGCATATTGGTGGGGTATCCTCATGTGTATATTAGCTTTGGTTGCATTTTTCATGGTCTTCAAACATATCACCCCATATTATGCTCATATTGAGTCTAGAGAAATTCCAACGTTATCAGAGGAAGAATATTAACTTCTTCAAAAAAAAATCAAGACAAAAAAAAATTGAGAACATGTCTGCTAATACATGATTAGATCTATCGTGGGTTATCTTAGTCCTTCAGATTTAAGTAATTGAATGACTCGCTTTTTATTTCTCAATGCTGGTTGATAATTTGGATTGATATCAAGGGCTTTTTCATAACAATAAAGTGCCGCTTCAAACTGACCGAAGGTTTGCGTATAGGCCCCTGACTGGCTCCATATTTTTGCACCTGGGAATAGAGGGATGCTTTTTTCTGAAAATTCAGTTTTGCGAAGATTAATTTTCTCCTTTCCTCCAGAAAGTAATGTTGAAGATACTGTAATGCTATTCATTATCAATCCGAAATTAGGTAATCCTAAAGCATTCTCAAAACATTCAAAAGCTTCTTCATCACGACCTAAAGCCGTTAATGCCTTCCCTTTCCAATACCATGCAATTGGGTTAAAATTTTCAAAAAAAATCACATCATCACACATTTTAACGATATCTTCATATTCACCCTCATATATCAGTTCAGATTCGACTTTTTTTAACTTACCCTCAATTCTTTGGTACCTTTCATTAATCTCTTGATTTTTTATCATTTCCAATAAATTGGATTTTATATCCGTATTACTTGTTTTTAAGAGATTTCGTAATTTATATGATTGTTCATAATATGCTAGGGCTGTTTTATAATTTTTTTGTTTAATAGCTACTAGAAATGAACTCATTTGTTCAAAAGGGGAAGTATACTTAAATGAACTATATGAAGTGGTGGATTTCATTGGTCTAATGGGTTCATATGGCTTATTATTAAAAAGTATTTTAACTTTTCGCTTTTTTAATTTCTTTATAAGATCTTTAGTTTCTTTGGTAAAATCTTTGTTTTTAGTCAAACTGAGTATTTTTAATGAAAGTAAATTTAGAATTGTGGAGGAAAGAGACATTTGCGGACTGTTATTATCTATGTGAAGATATTTAAGAAAATGTAAGTTAAAAATTGGTTTAGGCAGTTCATTAAAAGAATTTTCCGATAAATTAAGATCTTTGAGTATCACGAGATTTTTAATGGATTGTGGAAGTTCTTTAAGACTATTCTTTGATAAATTTAACATTTCAAGCAATGTGAAATTACCGATTGATTCTGGGAGTGCTTGTAGACCATTATCATATAACCCAATAGCATTTACTTTACCCCTTTTTATAGTAAACTGTGGCTTATTATCTTTTAAACCAATTCTACTTTTGACTTGGAATTTTCTATCATTGGTGTACTCTTCAATTTCGTGAAGTGCCAAGGCTTCTTTTTCCAGAATACGTGCTCCGGCAAAATCAACATATTTATTTTGCCCAAAAACGAATGACATAATAATGCTTGATCTATGCTTTTCTTTAATTTCTATAATTAATTCATTTAAATCGAAACTTGGCAATGGTTTAGAAATTAATTGAATTTGGTTTTCCAATCCTTCTTCATTGCCCATATCTCTTATTGACAACTCATTCATTATATATTGGTAATTGGATGTTGCATATTTATCATCGGGGTTAATTTTTTTCGCTTCTTTATAGCAGATCACTGCACCTAAAAGTAGTCCCTTTTCCATTAAAATTTGCCCTTTATTATACCACACTTTACCAAGATTAGGGTTTAATGTTAAAGCCTTATCAAAATTTAATAGAGCATTATCGTAATCCTTCATCATATAATAGTCTGCTCCTAAATCCGCTAATGCATCCTCATATTCGGGAAATAAATCCACGGCTTTTTGGTGATATTCAAGAGCCTTCTCAAAATCGTTAATTGAGGCAAATTTACTGCCTTGATGATAAAATTCTATTGCGGATTGCTTATTTTGATCTTCATTCATAAGATAAAACCATTATTTTGTTATTACTTTTTAAAGACCTTTTCTAATTCCTCTAATGATAAGTCATTATAAGGTCCTAAATGGATACTGACGAATTGCCCTTGTTTAACCTTTTCTCTTAAATTATCAGCACGATCTTTTCCAAATACTATCTCAAATTTTTTAAGTTGATATTCTTGTTCTTCTTCTTGCCTTTTTTTAAAATTTTCTGCTGCATCCTCACTCAGAAATCGATTACACATTAGGCAAATTTCTGGTTTAGCATTTTTATCTCCTAAATAATATTCAACAGGAGGCATATTTTCAAAACCACAATGGGGACATTTAACAAATTCTGAAATTTTTTTCCACCTGATTTTTGTTTTATTAAATTGAATTCTATAATGATGTAATGATATTTAAATGTTAACTTAAATTTCCTTTATAAATTATCTTTAAAACCAAATACTTATAACTACTATTTTATATATTTAATTAACAAAAGATCTTGAATTGAATAAAATTAACAAGTTATAATGGTATATCTTCATAGGGGTAAATTAAATGGTAATAATAAGGAGAAAAGTTAATGGACTTAAAAGAAATAATTAAATGATTTAGCTATAGGTCAAGAAGTATCTATTGAAGAACTTTCCAAACAATCTGGTTTAAGTGAAATTGAATTGAACGAGGCATTAAAAGATTTTGAAAATCCGGAAGATGGAATTGGATATTATGATATAAATCGTAAAATATTTCGAAGAACTCATAAATATATAGTGAAAGGTATGGCTTTATTTGTTAAAGGGATTACTAAAGAATCAAGAGAATTCTTCCAAAAAGCCTTACAGCATGATCCTAATGATACTATGGCATTGATAGGTATAGGAGGTACTAAAATAGCCATAGGAGACTTTTATGGAGCAGTCTCTTACTTAAAAGAAGCAGTGCAGTTAGAACCAAATAATAGTAGTGCTTGGTTTAGTCTCGCAACAGCACATCAGAAAAAGGGAGATATTCAACAAGCAATAAAAGAATATGAGAAAACTCTCGAAATTTCTCCAAGCTATCGTCTTGCATGGATAGGACTTGCTAATATTCTAGATAAGGAAAAAGATACATTTGGTGCAATAAGAGCACTTGAGAAAGCACTCGAGCTGAAGCCAAATGATAGCAGCAGTTGGTACAAACTTGGATATCTACGAGAAGCTGTTGGAAACATTAAAGGAGCAATTAATGCATATAAACACACAATTGAACTCGATCCAAAAAATGAAATTTCATTATTCGCCCTTGGCACCGCTCTCATGAAGGATGGGAATTTTAATAAAGCAATAAATGCATATGAAAAAGGTTTAGAGATTAATCCAAATTTCAATTTTGCTTGGAATAATCTCGGTCACGCACAATTAAGAATAGGAGATTTAAACGGATCGATTAATACATATATTAAAGGGTTGGAATTATATCCTGAATTCAGCCTGATGTGGAATAATCTTGGTTTTAGCAAACAACAAAAAGGAGATATAAATGGAGCAATACAAGCTTATAAAAAGGCAATAGACACAAATCCAAAATATGGTACGGCATGGTTCAATTTGGGATTTGTTTATGAAAAAATAAATAAAAAAAAATTTGCATTGTATTGTTATCAAAAAGGAGCCCAATTTGGTGATTTAGATGCTAAAATGGCGATTCAAAAACCAACAATGAAAAGTATTAAAGCAAAAAATCCATTTTAATTCCATTTTCTTTTGTATCTTTATTTTAACCAATATTTATTCGTTATTTAATTAATAGCTCATCTAGTAATTAGTTCTATATAATGCTATTAAAATACTAATTAGCTCAAGAAATATATAATAGGGTAATAACTAGGCTTTATTGACCACTTTTTTCTATTTTTTAAATGTTCAATAAAATAAAAGAAAAAAAAGTTGAGTTTTATTTTGGTTCAAAACCCAAATCAATTTTGGTTTCTCCTTTAATTTGATTTTCCAAGAAGGTTACTTTTAATTGCATCCCAATTTTGATATCATCGGGTTTTTTTTCATCCACACCAACTAATTGTGCGGAAACCATGGGTCCTTCCTTGAGTTTTATAACAGAAAAACAATAGGGTCGGTCTCTATCATAACCCTTATCGATGAAGTAAGGGGTTCCGACTGTAATAGAGGTAAATGCGGCTAATTCTCCTTCTCCTGACATCTCCACCCATTCCATGTTCGCGTGATTACATTTCGTGCATAATTTTCTAACCGGAACATATAATTCACCGCAATTCTTGCATTTAGCACCCATTAATTTTTTACCTTGGATGAATTCTAAATAACTTTGAATAGTAAAATCCTTATCTGCTTGTGACATTTTTTATTTCACCTCATTTTTGATAGATTGTAACAACACACGTTCCACCCGAACCACCTAAATTGTGAGTTAGGGCTCGTTCCACGTCAAACTTTACTTGTCTATTGCGCTCTGCAACTCCCCTCATTTGCTTGAAGATTTCTACTGCTTGAGCAGCACCCGTAGCACCCACAGGGTGTCCCTTGCTTTTTAATCCACCCGAAGTGTTAATTGGTAAGCGTCCGTCTCTCTTGCTCTCGCCGTTTTTAACAGCGTCGACTGCTTTTCCTTTCTCGTAGAACCCAAGATCTTCCATTGCGAGAATTTCTGCTATCGTAAAACAGTCATGAACTTCTGCTATTTGAATATCTTTAGGTGTCATGTTCGCCATTTCATAAGCTTGCCGTGATGCTTCTTTAGTTGCAATAAAACTTGTTAAAGAATCTCTATCATGTAAAGAGAGCGCCGCACTTCCTTGTCCAGTTCCTGCGATCCAAATTGGGGTGTCGGTAAATTTTTTAGCTATATCTGCAGATGTTAAAAACAAGCAAGCAGCTCCATCCGTGACGAGAGAACAATCAAAAAGGCGTAGAGGATAGGCAATCATGGGATTTGAAGAGCTTTTTAAGAAATCAAACTCGTCCTTCCAATCAGGGGCGGGTTTTCCTTCTTTTACATTTCTGTTTATTTTGCTATCCATGATTTGTTTAATCGATTGTTGCATTTGAGCATAAGGATTTTCTGCTCCATTTTCATGATTTTTTATCCCCACCCGCATTAAATCTTCGGCGGTCGTACCATATTTTTTAAAATGAGCAGTAGCTATTGTTGCATATAAACCTGGAAATGTTGCTCCTGCTGTATATTCAAATATTGAATCACTGGCGGTTGCTAAGGTATCGGTAACGAGCGCAGTAGGTAATTCATTCATGCATTCCACTCCCGCTACTGCAATAACATCGTGAACACCAGAGGCAATTGCGATTATTGCTTGTCTCAGAGCAATTCCAGAACTCGCGCACGCTCCTTCAAAGCGAGAAGCAGGTTTAGGAGTTAATCCCACCAAATTGGCCATTTGAGGACCTAAGTGTCCTTGATGATTAAATAAATCTGAAGAGTAATTTCCTACATAACATGCATCTATATCTTTTGGTTCGATACCATTATCTACTGATTTTACGGCACTTAACCAAGCATCTACCCACATATCGGGATTTCGTTTTAAAGGGAAATTTCTGCCAAAATGGCACATCCCTGCCCCAACTAAAGCGACTTTTCTTGCTAATCTTCCCATATTTCAAACCATTTTTTTTTAATCTAATTAATTAGTAAATTAAATAAGGGAATTAAGGACTGATTTTATTTTTTATCTCTTATTTTAAAAAGTCCATTAACGCCAATTCACATTATTATTAAGAAGACAAGATTGATATTCCCTCTTTAGGAAAAGAATTAGTAACTGTTAATAAACACATTTTTTATTGTTGAAACCAAATGAAGAACAAAAATACATTTTTCATAATATTAGTGAATATTTTTATCCATACCTTCATTATAGAAATTTATGACAACGTTAGAAGCCGTTAAATGGGACGATTATAAAGTGGGTGACTCCGCTTCTCATTCCAAAACGGTTACAGAAACCGATGTCGTATTATTCGCAGGTATTTCTGGTGACTTTAACCCTATTCACATCAATGAAGAATTTGCCAAAACCCAAATGTTTGGAACAAGAGTAGTTCATGGCGCCTTTAGTTCTGCATTAATTTCTGCTGTGTTAGGGGTCAAGCTTTTTGGACCTGGAGTGTTATACGGTTCTCAAACCGTTACCTTCAAAAAGCCGGTCTATATTGGCGATACTTTAACTGCCGTTGCCACCGTAGCTGAGAAATATACGAAAAAAGATGGACAGTTAAAATTCATTAAATGTGACACCAAGGTTTACAATCAAAAAGAAGAAGTTGTTACTGATGGGGAAGCTGTAATTTTAATTCTTAAGTAAAACCAAATTATTTCATTTCTTTTATTATTCTTATTTTTATTATCTTTTATTTGAAATAACACCTCTTAATAATTCATTACTTTTTATGAATGATTGCTAAAATAAACTAATATATTTTTTTTCAGTAGATACCTTATGATTCTTAAATAAGAGAATTTAATTCTAATAATCTCATGCGTGTTATTTTTTTAGGGACAAATGGTTGGTTTTCAACAAAAACAGGCAACACTAGTTGTGCTTTAATAGAAACATCGAAATTTTATATAATTCTTGACGCAGGAGACGGATTTTCTAAATTAGATGCGTATATTAATGACGATTCTAAGCCAATTTTATTATTTTTGAGTCATTTACACTTGGATCACATCATAGGTCTTCATGCTCTTAACAAATTCAGATTTAATGGAGGAATAAGAGTTTTTGGATTAAAAGGGACAAGAAAAGAGTTACGTTCCATTATTCGACATCCCTTCACGGCATCACTAGAGGAATCTCCTTATCCAATTGAAATTATCGATGTGAAGGAAGGAGAATATGAAGAACCCTTGAACTTCACGTGTAAATTATTGATTCATAAGGATCCCTGCTTAGGATATCGGTTTCATTTAGAGGATAAAATAATAACCTATTGCACCGATACGGGAAGGTGTGATAACTTGATTGAACTTGCTCAAGATGCTGATCTTTTAATAAGCGAATGTTCTTATAAACCAGGAACTTATGAATGGGAATGGCCTCACTTAAATCCGAAGGAAGCTGCAGAAATTGCGAAAACTTCAAATGCTAAAAAATTAGTGTTGACACATTTTGACGCTGCAATGTATAAGACAATGGAAGAACGGAATGATGCCGAATTGGCTGCTCAAAAAATATTTCCAAATACTATAGCGTCACAAGATGGTTATGAATTAACTCTCTAATAAATGCAGTTCTTCAATTGAGGTCCATTTATAGAGAAAATAGCATAATACTTTAATTCAACTAAAATTAAACTTTTTTTTAAAAAATTTTAAATTCAGAATTTTATATTTTTATTATTAAAATAATATTTATCAAGTTAAAAAAAGTAATTAATATTGAATTTAAGTAAAAAAATAAGAAAAAATAATGGAGAATTTTTTATTCTACTAAAGAGGTCTTTCCCGTACCCCATAAGTTTAAAGCGACACCTAATTCTTTGTGTTCCTTTGCATATTGCTTTACGGGAATACCTTTCATAACGGCATCGATAGCTTGCCTGAATGCTATAGCGCCAGATATAGGACCATCTGGATGACTATGGATACCTCCACCTGATCCGATTAAGATATCATTTCCTGCGTCGCTCATTGCTTTTTCGACCATCCCAGCAGTTATACCTCCAGAAGGCATGGGTAAGGTTGGCCTAACATGTTGGAATGGATATCGAAGAGCCTTTAGAATATGTTCATATCGTTCTTCTAATATCTCAGCTTTACCATAGGGAGCAGGGACCACTACAGAGTCCGCCCCGCACATTCGGGGAAATTTAGCAAGAGTGAGCATGCTTGTTAATCCCGTCCATTCGCCACCAAAATATGCGCCAGCGAAATCCATATGACCTAAAATCGGAACTTTGATGGAAGGATCTTCGGCAATAGCTCTCATTGTTTCGAATCCTGAGGTAAGAAAATTGATCATTAAAGCATTTGCACCTAATTCAATCATTTTATCGGCATTTTCGAGTATTTTAGGAATTCTATCCGTGATATTAATGGTATAAAGTGTTTTTTCTCCCTTTTCAGAATCGGCTCTATCCACGGCTTCCATTACGGCTGTAATTCTATCTTCTAACGTATTGAAAGAAACATCGGCTATGAGCTCATCATCTTTCACAACATCGCAACCACCCACAGCAGCTTTATATACCAAATCGGCTGCTACATCACAAGTGTGTCCCGTGCAGGGCTTTACCATGTTATTTAGAAGAGGCCTTTCGGGAACTTTAAGTAAATCTCTTAACCCATCAATTCCAAATTTAGGTCCCTTGAAACCTTGTAGCCAATCCTTTGGAAAGGCTAAATCTACTAACTTTAATCCATGAGTAATACTGATGTTACCAATAACTGATGTCAATAGCATGGGGATCTGAGGGGTGAAATTAATAATGGGAAAGCCAATTTGAACGCAGTACATGCGCTCTTTTTCTTCTTTAGGAATAAAATATTCCCAATAGGGTAATTCATATACCCCTAATACTCTTGCAACGTGATTCTTTCTAACTTCGGCAGTTTCCGCAGGAACACGTATCCAAGTCCCAGTAGATTGTTCAATGGCAGCAAATCGGGACAAATAATTCACGTTCTGCCCTTTTGGACGCTTGATGATATATGTTGCGATAATATATTTCTCTAAATCTATTCCATCAAGCCCTATGGCTTCAGGTGTATCTAAATATTTTTCACAACTTTTATACATTTAAGATAACCACTTTTTTTTGTTTATATAATTAATTTATGCTAATTTTTTGCTTTCCTAAAAAATAAAAGGTTTAATGCAACTAATGATTATGAATTTTTAAAGTTTTTAGTTTTTGTATAAATATTTTTACAAAAATAGTAAACTTAAATTAGATCGCTTAATAATAGAAAATAACATTAGTTTAAAAAAAAAAAGTAATACATCATGACTAATGAAGAGGAGTTTCTGAGGTATGCGAATTTTCACAATATATCAGAATTCGCTAATTTTTCAATTAAAGATATTATCGCGCTTCAATTTCTTGCAAGATATCGAGAACCAATAGTACGCCATCTGCTATATACGGAGGTAAAGCAATTCATTGAGTTCAGGGAAAAAGATAAAGAATCGAAGGATATTTCTTATTATTCGGGTTATGAAAGAAAATTTTTTGAGTTTATTAAAGAAAAAAAGCAATTGCATCCTCCCAGCTTTTATAATCTCTTGAATAATTTAGAAAATAAGGGCCTGTTAAATTTTCAAGAAAGCGATTCAGGAAAGATTCCAAACATTCACCACAATCCCTATACAGATTATCCTCCATTATTACTTTTGAAATTCCTCATCAATAATAATGTGATGGTCTCTGATGAATTTAGGGAAGAGTTTTCTAAAAACCTATTAGAAAAAATAAATCATCAAAAGTTTAATAAAATCCTATCTATCTGGCTTTCCGAATATGTTATGATGCCTATTATTAAGTTTCTTTCAGAATATTCTAAAGAACAATATGTGCTTCCTAAAAATGGATTAAATAGCATGTTGAATGGAGCGAATATCGTAAATATGAAGTTAACAGAAATGGATACCGCTACTAACCACATTTTTGCTCCAGAAAACATATTTGATGGTGTAATCATTCCTGTCTATAAAAAAGATCCAAAATTTAATGATATGGGCCGAATAGAACTCTTAAAAGAAGTTTCAAGAATTATTTGCTCCGGGGGTTTGATTGTTCTTGTAACAATTAATAAAGTTCCTTTCACGAACAATATTTTTCTCAATGATCTGATAAAGTTATATAATATAGCTTTGCATAATCGGATTTTTTCAGAAAAAGAATTGCAAGCAGACATGGAAAAGGCAGGTTTTAAAGAAATTAATATTTTTGAGCATCAAGGATTATTAATAGGGATGGGAAAAATGTCTAAATAGTTTTGAACTACTATTATAAGGCGAAAAAATACCTAGAATTATATATGGCATGGTAAAAAATTAGAAAATTAGGAAGTTTGACAAGAAAATTAATTAATGGGAATTTTCCCCGCTTTACTTTATTAAAAATATGATTTAAAAAAGATTTATATAGGGAATTCTTAAAGCAATTAATGATACAATAACAACATTCTTATCGAAATTTTTGAAAAGGTAATTAACGTTTTTTTTAATATGGGTAAACGATATCAACTAATCATAAAAAAAATAAATTTATAAATATAGACTTTTCAAATATTTATACTAGTATAGTATTAGATAAAATAATAATAAAAAATCAGTTAAAATAGTAAAAATAGGGATCTTTTATGGCATTATCACCAGTAGGATGGTTGAATGGGATTACAGCATCTGGAGTTTTCATTTTTTCCTGCTTGTTTGGGCTCTTTTTTATCTTTAAAGCAAGAGCTAAAGGAGTTAGGCTTCTATATTACTTAGGACTCGTATATTTTAGTGCAGGTTTGGTATATATCGGGGATTTCATAGATTTCGTAACGATCTTATTTACAGGAACTAATTTTGTGAATTATGAAATCTTAGGGGTTTTAAATTGGATGTGGTTTCCAATCGCGGGAATTTGCGCGATCTATATAGGCGTAGAGCTCATGGGAATAAAATATAAATGGATAATAAATGGAATATATATCGTATTAGGAATTATCTTAGAAATCTTCCTTTTCATTAATCCCCAAGCAGCAGTTACTTATGACTTACCTGCGACTCCCGGAGAAGATTTGATAAATGATAATTTAGTCTTAGAATCCATACCTTTCATAATGGTTCTAATCTTCTTAGTTTCAATTATCGTGGTTTTAGGCTTTGGGTTTTTGAACAAGGGTATAAAATCAACGGGAGTAATCAGAAAGAAATTTCTGTATTTATCCATAGGAGCCTTTATGTACACCATAGGAGGAATACTTGATGGATTGTTTTCCCCGGGTATTGTTTTAATTTTCATAAGAGCAGCGATGATATTGAGTGCGTGGCTGTTTTATCTAGGATTAAGAGAATAAAAAAAATGTTCAATATTCAATTCCATAGCGGGCATTTATTCCTTTAGAAGAATAGTAATGCTTTATCATCTTCATTTCCGTGAGTAAATCCGCTTTCTCTTTAATTTTTGGATGCATTTTCTGTCCTCCGGTTAAAATAAGTTCAAGAAGGGGGGGTTTATTTTCAATTAATGAGAGGACATCTTCCACGTTTATTACGTTCATTTCGACTGCCACTCCGATCTCGTCTAATATTACAATATCATATTCATCACTCATGATGATGGATTTAGCAAATTCAAGGGCTTTTTTTCCTTCTTCTAAATCTATCTTTCCGGGAATTTCAATAAGTTCTTCTGTTCCGAATTGTTTTACCTCAAAATTCGGGAGAGCTTTGATCGCATCTATTTCACCATATTTGGTATTACCTTTCATGAATTGAATCATATACACCTTGAATCCGTGCCCAGTTGCTCTAAAACCTTGTCCTATGGCAGCCGTGGTCTTCCCTTTACCTCTACCAAAATATACTTGAACCAATCCTTCTTTTAACCGTTTTCGATTAATAATTACCACCATGAAAGATGAGAAATTTTAAATGTGAACAGATATAGATTTGAAAATGACTTGGTTAATAAAAAGTTATCATGCATCTTGAATAAATGATACAAATGACAACTTATTAGATGTTCTCTTTCAACTTTTTTTCACGGTTTATTGTTTCTCAATTCTTTAATTAGATTGAAAATTATAGTTGCATAGGTATTAAAAAAAAAACTCTATTTAAAGAAAGTAGGAAAATTTCCATGCTAAAAAGTAAATTGATGTCCTTACAAGAGGCTGTTTCTACATTTATTAAGGAGGGTGACACGGTTGGAATAGGGGGATTATCTTTTTGGAGAAAACCAATTAGTATTTGCCATGAAATTATTCGACAAGGAATTAAAGATCTTACGTTATGCACGTTCGTAGGAGGAATCGAAATAGACATGTTGATTGGAGCAGGGAGTGTTTCTGAAATAAGAGCTTGTTTTGTTGGGATGGAGATTTTTGGCATGGCTCCCAATTATAGGAGAGCCATTGAATCTGGAACGTTGAATGTAAGAGAAGAAAGTGAAGCTTCCATTGCTTTGGGATTGAAGTCTTCCTACTTAAAAGTGCCTTTCATGCCCTTAAAAGGAATTATTGGAACGGATTTTTTAAAAGTCCGAGAGGATATCAAGCAATTTGAGGATCCTTTAGGATCCAGTACTAGTTTAGTAGCATTACCCAAGATTGATTTGGATGTGGCTATTCTTCACGTACCCTTTGCAGATGAACGAGGAAACGGTAATATAAGTGGGGCGGTGTGGTTAGATGATGATATGGCAAAAACTGCGAAAAAGACCATAATATCCTGCGAGCGGATCGTGGAATTAGAGGATATCAGATATTTACCAGGTAAAGCACAAATTCCCATGCAAACCACGGACGCAGTTGTCAAAATTCCGTTTGGTGCTCACCCTACTTCTTGCTTTGATAAATATACATTCGATGCCCTCCATATCCAAGAGTATTTAAAGATGGAGTTTGACAACTACAAAAAGAAATTTATCGATTTAACATCCCAAGCCCAATATTTGGAGAACGCAGGAGGAGCAGAAATGATTTTAAATATTTTACTATGATTTTTCATACATTAGCTTTCTTTTTTCTCCTTAACTTAATTTATGTTTAATCAAAACTGAGAGAACTTTTAGCAAATAAGATGCCCATCACTGTCATTTTCAATAAAATTATAGTTATGTCGCATCCGCATGGAAAATTTTAACCTAATTCATCAACTATTTGAACTATGAGTATAAATTCATAAATTCTCATAATTATAGGTTATTGATGAGATTCGGGATTGTCAGATTTTACTAGCTCTGCAAAAAATCGTTCTAATTTTTCAATTTCTTTATCTTCTGCTTCTAAACGTGTGGAGCATTCCGAACAATATTCCGAATTAGATTCGATTTCTTTTCCGCAGAATTTGCAATAAAAGTTTACATCACCTTCTAAATTTGAAGATGATATTACTTCATTGTCAACATCATAATTTTTTTTACCCGGTTTTAAGAAGGATTTGTTAGAGATGGGGGGTTTCTCATCCTCCTTTTCATTCTCATTCTTTCCCCTTGCTAAATCATTTTGAATAATTCTCCGATTATTTTGTGAAATCTCTTCCTTGGTTAACCATCTGCGCTTCACATGAGGAACTTCTAACAAAAAAGGGAACTCAATCGAATTCACTCTAACGATACAAGTTCCTTTCTTGAGCATGGAAAGATAATCTTTTTGCCAGTCTTTAAGGTTTAGAAGTTCCATCATTTCTTCTTTCTGCATGTGGGTTTGAAAGCACGCTAAGATTCCACAGTTGGCTAAGATCTCCCTACTAATATTAGGACGTGTAGCGAGAGATATAAGGCATTCTCCCGTGCCCCGTAATAATAATGCTATATCCTCCAAGTAAGTACTTAGTCTTACTTTTTCCCTTCCTTTTTCCGGAGCAAAGTATTGGGCATCTTCTATGATAGTAATATGCCTTATTCCCTCATAATCTTTACTCCCTTTAGACACATTTTTATCCCATAAATATTTTAGAATCATGTTGAGGAAAAATAACGCATCTTGCTTTTCTCCTCCCAATCGAATAATGGAACTCAAATCCAAAAGAATATTATGATTGAATAAGCTCCTTACATCCATCATGCTTTCGGTATTAAAAATTTTTTTCAAAGAACCTAAATTATAGCGTCTGATTCGATTTTCAATGGCTTGGATGCTTTTTTCCAAGGTGGAATCCTTGGAGTGCTCCATGTTATAGCGGCAAATTTCCTGGAATCGCTTCCAATTTCTATTCTCATGTTTGCCGCAAACTTTGTTCAAGATATCCACAAACACCCTCTCCATTTGAGGACTATATTCAATGCCTTCAAACATACCCCCCGATTCAAAGATCTGAAAAATGCGTTCCGCATGGACTTGAGCATCTGCTCCTTCCGGATTGAACATATTGATGCTGAAGTTTTCTCCCGGTTTTAAGATGAGCAAATTGGGGATTCTCTCCTGCAAAAACTGATATTCTCCCTTGAATTCTACCAATAAAAAGGGAAGGGAATGTTTACGCGTAAACTTTAAGAGAAAATATTGCACGAGATTGCTTTTTCCCGAGCCAGTGATGCCACAGATAAACATGTGTTGGGTAAGATCTTCCAGATCTAAATAGTAAGAATGCTTTTTGTGATTTTCGGAGACAATTTTACCCAGTTTTATGGTTCCGCGATGACTTTCTGACCTTGAAGGAAAATCCAATTTAATTAAAAATTTTCGGGACTTTCCCATTGAAAGTGCTATAAAAACGACAGAAATAAAGATGCAAAACATGGAGCCATTCATCTTAAATAATAAGTTTAAGTCTTCAGGTTCACGAGAAAAAAGCTTTAAATTTGAAAAGAAAAGGATAAGGAGGAGAAGAGAATACATTAAAATTCCCAATCGAAAAACAAGCAGGAATTTTGATGGATTATTATATTTGTTCTTTTTTCTTTTAAGATTCAGAATATAATGAATCAGACATGTGAATAAATATCCAATTGTTAAAATGGAAAAAGTCTCCAGCTCCATCCTTTTATTATTTAAAATTAAATAATAAAAAGATCAATGTTTTAGCATTGCACGAAATTAAATTTGTAGTTAAGCTTGTATTGTATTATAAATCAAATCTAAAGGGGAAAATTGGTAAAAAAATCTTTTTAAATTAATCAAAATACAGTGAGATATTTTCTATTTTTTAAAAATAAGGTAATTTCTTTAACTATAAGTAGGAAATTTCAATATTATACATATATTTTTAGAAAAAAGCATCGTGTGAATGAATGGTAACAGAAGCTAGTAAATTAGCATTAGAAAATCTAAGGAATACAGCTAATCTACAATGGTATGTGATCCCTTTACTTCTCATTGCAATATATATCTATAACAATGAATTGGAAAAAGGGAGAAAGGAAGAAGCATTGCTCGGTATATTTTGGTTTTGCATTCCCGGCGTGGTTTTGGAAATCATCAATGCACTAGTACTTCACTTTACCCAATATTCTGCTCTATGGACAACCCCTGGTAATTCTGCTTTTGTGATTTATGTGGGGTGGAATGTAGAGATTGCCTTTTTAGCTGCAGTGGTAGGATTAATCAACATTAAAAGCCTTCCAAAAGATAAAAACCAAAAAATTTTTGGCATTCCAAATCGTATCTTTTTTCCCATTGTCTGGACGGGAATATCGGTATTTATTGAAGTGATGCTGAATTTAGCAGGAATTCTGGTATGGGATTGGTGGTTCTGGAATTGGCCAAATATCTATTTCATCGTAATTTGGTGGATGATTCCCAATCTTATCTTGGTATGGCTTTATGACCATATTAATTTAAACGGCAAAAAGAAGTTGGCAATAGTCAGCGTAATAGTTGCTTTAAGTTTTCACGTGGTTTTTGCGATGATATTACATTGGGTTTAAAATAATTCTAATTAGGAGAAATTCCTTCAATCATTAACATTTTTTTTTTTAAATCCGTTTCCCAACCATTCCCTTCAATACCCATGAACCCTCCGATTTTACCGTCCTTTCTAATTACTCTATGACAAGGGATAATTAAGGGAACGGGATTATTTTTAAGAACATTTCCTATTGCACGATATGCCTTTGAATTGATTTTGTTGCCAATATGTGAATATGTCGTGTATTCACCATTCTTTATCTCGAGAAGAGCTTTTATCACGTTATATGAAAACTCACTATTGAACATCTTTTTTAAATCAATTTCCACGTTTAATTCCTGTACTTTTTCATATAAATCAACATTTTTTCCCGAAAAATAGTCATTGATCGCTTGTTCCAAGTTGGTTAAAATTTGTTCTTCAAAATCTTGGACCTCTAATAGAGATGAAGCTAAATTAAACCTTTTGATATATTTATTAATGAGTTCTTTTTCAGCACAAAGAAATAAACGATTCAAACCAACTTTCTTCTTCTTAGTATCTAATTCATAGGATATAAGAATGTAGAGATCCATTTCCTCGAGTTTAAAATAAAAGATTGACACTTTCTCACCTTGATCTATTTTATCCAATTAATTAGGATTATATTATTATAATTACATCTTATAAATTCTTGTAAATTTTAAATCTTATTTTAATGTGACATAATAAGCCATTAAGATAATCTAATATATTATCTTGAATTTATTTAATAAAGATCATGATAAATATAATCCTTCTTTTCGGAAAGGAATGAAAATGGAACCTTTAAAAGATTATACAATTGATGAGCTTCTCACCGTATTAATGGCGAGAGAAGTAAAAAATACGGATGTGATGATAGTTGGCGTTGCAACCCCCATGGTATGGGCAGCGTTTACATTAGCCAAATTACTCTACGCACCAGAAGCGATCTTTCATTACATAATGGGTAATACCTTTGTATTTGAACCTCGTCAGGTATCCTTACTATATTTAGAAATGAATACTGCCCGAGCGTATCGGTTTCAAAACTCGGGAGAATGTACGTTAGAATCCCTTCCCTCAGCAAGATTGACTACGATAGAATGGTTCAGGCCAGCACAAATTGACATGTACGGAAATACAAATAATATTTGTATTGGTCCTTGGGAAAAACCTAAACTAAGATTTCCCGGGTGTGCGGGAATAGCAGATTTTTCCATGTTTTACGAGCGTGGTAGCTTTTTATATACACCCCGCCATGATAAAAGGACATTCGTTTCAACTTTGGATTTTATTTCGGGAGTGGGCTTTCCCGAGGGTAAAAAAAGTAGTTGTGGTGGTTCTGGACCCCAATGTGTCGTCACAAATTTAGCTTATCTTGACTTTGATGAACTTTCAAGACGAATGAGAATCAAAACCATTCATCCGGGTGTTAGTCTTGAAAAAGTTAAAGATTCTACTGGGTTTGAATTAGTTATTCCCAAAGATCTCAAGGAAACAACCCCTCCAAGCCAACAAGAAATTAGAACATTAAGAGAAAAAGTAGATCCCCTCGGAATAAGAAAATTAGAAGTACTTTCCGGCAAGGAACGAGAAGATTTATTGAATGATATCATTAAAAAAGAAATTGCCATGGTAAACAAATTTCCAACACCGCTTCAATGAAATATTCACGAAGTTCTTTAAATTTAAATAGAGAATTTATCTTATTGGGTAAATAATGACGGAAGAAAAATTAAGCCCACAAAAAAATTTCATTGTTAAGGTGTTAAAAGAAAATAATAATAGTTTGGATTATAAGAAGTTACAATCACTTTGTGAAAATGAGTTCGAAGGAGTCCGGTTAATTCTCAAAAAGTTAAAAGAGAAAAATGTCGTGGATCATGAAGGCAATATTCCTGGCTTTAATAGCAAGATAAAATTAATTTGAATTATTTTTTTTTTAGTTATAAATTGTGTAAGAAAAAGAATAGAGAGAAGTTCCTTATAAATTTATATTTATTTATTCATATTAATAGTGATCATTTTCCCTTGAATTCTGGTTTTCGTTTCTCTAAGAACGCTCTAACACCTTCTTGAACATCTTCTGAGGTTGTGTTCATCGCATAGCCAAAATGTTCAAATTGCAATCCCACGTTTAAGGGAACTTGACTCCCATAATTAATACACTTTTTTATGATGAATAAGCTGTTTGTAGGCGCATTTCCTAACCAAGATGCTTTTTTATGAATAACATTCTCAAATTCTTCATCCTCGACTAAAAATCCCACTACACCCATTTCATGCATTTGCTCTGCCGTATAGTGATCACCGAAATAAAGCATTTTTTTAGTCTGAAATTTTCCAAGGTGTTCGATTAAACGCTGAGTTCCTCCATTAGCGGGGAAAATTCCACGCTGTATCTCGGGAAATCCGAATAATGAACGTTTAGAAGCGATGACAATATCGCATACTAACACTAGTTCAAAACCACCACCCAAAGCATAGCCATCTACCGCTGCAATTAAAGGTTTTGGAAATTCTTCAATTAAATCATAATATTTATGCCTCCGATACATGGCTTGATATTGATGTCTTAAATTTTTTGCATCCAAATCCTCAAAACCCCTAGATGACAAGTCCGCTCCTGCTGAAAATGCAGGCTTTTTAGTAAATTCTTTCGTACCTCGTAATACCACGCATCTGACCTTTGGATTCACTTCAAAAGCTTCTAAAGCTGTTGCAATGTCCCTCAAAGTGTGATTATCGAGTGCATTTAATTTATCGGGACGATTAATGGAAACTGTTGCGTAATTTCCCTCTTCTACTATTTGAACTGATACATTATCTAAATTATATGGATTAATCATTTCTTAAAATCACCTATATTGTATGCAATTCGCTTGTTTATTTAAAAATTCGTTTTTAAGATCATTAACAAAGTAATAGAAAAAAACTATCAAATAACCTTTAAGCTTGTAATTGTTTAAGTCTTGCTTCGATGGATTTTATTTTTGAAGGAGTTAGATCATACCACTTTAAGAATACTATCAATCCAATACAGATAAAGATCATGGGAATTAATGATAAGGTCAATCTAATCCCGATTTGAGCCAATTCGGTTTGAACCACAACATTTTTGTTGAATCCTGTAAGTTGATGCACCAAGGCAAAAATGAATGATTGTAAGGCAGCGGTAAAATTGACAAAAAATCCATTTATTCCAATATAGGTAGATTCATTTCTTTTTCCTGTATTCACTACAACTTCATCAATAACATTCCCTATGATTCTTAATTTAATAGTTGTACTGAAACCCGCAATAGAAAAACCATATAAGATCACCATGAATATTGCACTTGATATCGTTACAGCGAAAAATATTAAAAATTGGGTAGATATAAGCATTATTCCAGTTATCAGCAAGGACTTTCTGGTATCTTTTAGTTTCTTATTGATACGTATCCATATAGGTAAGGATACAACTGCACCCATAATATAGAGGAGGGCAAACCAAGCAGTATAAATGGCTTCCTTCTGAAAGACATATCTAACAGCATAAGGAAAAGCAGCTCCCACGATGGACATTACAAATTGTGCAAAAAAGAAAAGAACGATAAAAATCAAGAAATTTTTCTGCTTGAGTGCAATTTTCATAGATTCAATAAAATTAGATTCACTATTTTTTTGATGAAATTGGATATTTTTTTCTCGCATTTCTTTATGTTCCCATAAACCGGGGAGTGCAAGAAAAAATGCAATAATTCCCACCAGCAACATTATCGAAGCCATTCGGGAAAAGGAACTTTTATCTCCATATTTAATGATCATTGCAGGTAAAAAGCTTCCTAAACCACCTCCAAAAAAAGAAATAGCTCCTACTATGCCTGAAGCACGACTTCTATCCGCTTCAGTTTGGAATTTTTCTGGATAGAGAGCACCATAATTGATTCCAAAAATGGTACCAAATAAGCTGAGTAAACAAATAAAGATCAAAAACCATGAGAAAAGGAATAACGTGTCATTTTCGGTTGTTATTCTGCTAATAGGAGGATTATAAAGAAAAAAGAGGGAGAGCATCCAAGGTATGGCCGCAATTAATAACCATGGAAATCTACGTCCAAATCGAGATTTAAATAATCTCTTTTTGCCTGTATAATATCCCAAAATGGGAGAATTAACCGCGTTGAAAATGGAATAAATTATATAGCCAACAGTTAATGCCCAAATATTTAATTCCATCTCTATCTCATAAAAAAAGAAGAGCCAGCCTCCGAATACAGTACCAACAAATTCTTGAAGAAAAGTGCCTCCTCCATAGGAAAAGACTTCCAACATACCATGTTCCATTGTCTTTTTTGACTTGCTCTTCTTCAAGTTCATGTGAGAAACTAATGTGACATTGAATTTAAACTTGTTGTTCATAGTGTGAACAACATATTTATATATTTTAAAGAACATTATATAATTGAGAATTAAGAGTTAATTGATTAATAAAGAAAAGGAATCGCGCATGGCATTATATCAGGAATGGATAAAAGAATTAAAAAACAATTTAGAGAAATTTAACTTGCTCCAAGGAGATGAGCTGGAAATCTATCTTCTACTCTTGACTAGTGAGGAAAGTTTTAAAGGTAGTATTGTCATGGAAATGATTCCTCATTTAACACGCACGCATACCTATGCTTTATTAAATAAGTTAGAAACGGAAGGGTGGATTGAAATAACGAACCCGGGAGAAAGACCCTCGAAATATAGGGGGTTAGATCCTCTTCGCATCGTACGCCAGGAGTTAACCAATCAAGAAGTGAAACTTCGTGACCTGAAAGTTTTTGAGGAATTTATTGAAAATACCGTGATTCCCAATCTTACAAAAAAAGCAATTCTTGGAGGGAGAATTACTAAAACCTATATTATTCCCTCTCTTACTGATTTAATAAAAGAGATTAAAACCCATCTTAATAACGCTCAATTTAGGATTTCGCTTCATTCTTCTCTCAACCTCATCAGCAGTTTTAAGGAAGATTTAATTAATAATATCTCTCGTTTAATGCTTAGAAAGTATCCAAATTTGGATACCATCCCTTTTGAATATGTAAGGGATCAATTCGCAATCATTATTTCTGATCCAAGTAAAAGTAAAGCTTTTTCTAAGAAATTTCCCATTCCACTTGCAATGAGTGAGAGAGAAATAAATTATCATGTTTTCATAATTGACGATACCACGTTCTTAACAAATTTAACGGGAGAGATTGGGATCACGTTAAGGATTCAAGATCAAGCAGTATCGTCCATTTATACGTTAGTATTGACTCAAACCTTATTGGATGAAATGTCTCAAGAAATCATGGAAGTATCAGAAGAGGAAAAACAGTTAATATATAAGGAAATTCCTTCATTAATCTCTGCAGTAAACACATTATTAGATCAAGGGTGGCAGTATTTTAAAAGTCATTCCTCCCTGCTCCTAAATGAAATGGGATTCATTGCTCCTGGACCCGAAAAAATACTTTTTAGATTATGTGGGATTCGATTTTTTCCTTTTAATGAGAAAGAATCAATAGAAACGTTAGTTAAAAAAGCATTTGAAACCATGATCCAATTCGCCGAAGAATATATTCATAGACATGAATGGCATTTCGTCATCGAAACATATAAGGCTACTCTTCAACTTTTTGGAACAAAATGTTTAGTATTGAAGGTTCGTTATGAAATGCGGGAGGATTGGAGACCCATTTTTGGGATACTTCCTAAGCTTGAAATGGTAGATGACAATAATGCAGTACCTACGCTCGCAGTTTTTAATTACAAGGATAAAGGTGCTGTATGCGTTTGGAGCTTATTCAATTCCGAGAATCTTTTAAAAATTCTCAAAATTCTTTTAGAATAAATCTTAATTCTAAATAAAGCACATGAAAGATATATGCCAAAGAGTTCTTAATTCATTCAATTAAACATGAGGCGATCCTGAAAAATGAATTCAAGAGAGCGAGTGTTAACAAGTTTTAAATTTCAAGAACCCGATCAAGTGCCTTTGTTCGAGGCATGGATTGAAGTTGAGATCGCTAAGGAGATTGCGGGCGGGGATCCCTATAAAACTCGGGAAAAGTTAGGTCTTGATTGCCTTCCCGTGGCAGTAGGACATCCTAAGAGCACGAATGCTTGGAGAACAGGGACGGATGAATGGGGGCGAGTGTTTAAAGATGGACTTTATATTGATGGGAAAGTGAAAAAGATGGAACTTCTTGAAGAATATACTCCGGACCCAGATTATGCTGACGCGTGGTTTAAAGAGGAGGAAATAAAGGTTGCCAAGAAAAAGTATGGGAAATCTCATGCACTTTACTATGCTTTTCATGACGGCTGCTTGGGGTTGTCTTACATGAGCATGGGATTAAAAGATTTTTTCGTGGCTGTCCATCGAGATAGAGAATTAGTGGATGCTTTAATGGAGAGAAGTACCGAATGGACTATTGCGATGATTGAGAGATCATGCGATGCGGGGGCGGATTTTATAATGTTTGGTGATGACGTGGCATTCGTGACAGGTCCCATGATGAATCCTAATTTATTTAAAGAGCTAGTGATCCCTAAATATAAAGACATAGTAAAAGCCTGTAAGGTTCCTTTAATTTGGCATTCTGATGGAGATATACGTCCTTTAATTCCAATGATATTAGAGGCAGGATTTGCAGGAATTCATTCTTTCGAACCCAATGCACATATAGATTTGGGAGAGATTAAGAGAGAATATGGAAAAAGACTCATTTTAGCAGGAAATCTGGATGTATCTGCTATATTGACTCAACCGGATTTAGAATTAGTGAGGAAAGATGTTGAGCGCTGCATTAACCAAGGTGCTCCAGGAGGGGGATATCTATTTTCTTCTTGCAACAGTTTATTTAAAGGCATGGTGATTGAATCCATCTTAGAAGCTTATAAGCATGCTAAAGAATATTCTCGGAAATTTTATGAGCAAAGAACGAGATAAAAACACTTAAAGTTAGCACGCAAATTTTCTAACTTTATTCTTTATTGCTTTTTCCTCTTTTATCAAATTATTTAAGAAAATGAGTTAAGCACTTACGATAGATAAATATATACCCATAATTACACCTAACAAATTTAAAATAAAAGAATTAAAAATAGAAGTAGAGCCGCTTAGTTATTATGAATTTAATTATTTAAAAGATAAATGCTCCAAGTAACTTAAAGAAATAATATTGAAGTTGCATGAATGTCAAAGAGTGGAAAAAGAGACCCTTCTTATGAGAAACGGAATTATGGTTATTATTACTTCTTAGTTTTTGCATACGCATTTTTAAAAATAGGAATAAATTAATATTAAGAAAAAAAATTAATTATCTTTAGAATTATTTAATAGTTTTCTTATAACTATAAGGTGACTTTATTGGAATTAAATATTAAAAAGTTGAGAGAAGATTTTAAAGAACCGCATCATTTATTAAAAGCCTCTGATGAAGCAACGTTATTCATTCGAGAATGGAAGCCTTCCAGCCCTTCCAAGGTTTCAATTTTAATTTTTCATGGTATAACGGGCTATAGTGGGGCATATAGTGAGATGGTCGCAATTCCCCTAGCAAAAGCGGGATTTTCTATATTTGGATTAGATTTAAGAGGACATGGATTATCTGATGGAAATAGAGGAGATCTACCAAGTAAGGATAGATTAGTAAAAGATTTATGTGAAGCAATAAGCTTCGTGAAAGAAAAAGCTGAAAAAGTTATAGTCTTGGGACATAGCTTGGGGGTCGTTTCAGCTATCATTGCAACCAATTATTGTCCGGAAAAAATTGATGGATTGATCCTTCTCAGTGCAGGGAGAACCGTACGAGAGGGAGCCTATAAAAAAATGAGTCCAGGTACCATGCTTAAAATATTATTTAGCTCCATGATAAAACCAAGTAAGCCTGTAATCACCTATTCTAGAGATGGCATCTCTGGACTTGATGATCCGTTGCGTACTTTCAAGTATACCTTTCGATTCATGAAAATTTTAAATGCAAAGGCATTAAAATTTCCTGAGAAATTAGATCTCCCTGTTATTATTGGAGTGGGAGATCAAGATGAGCTGTTTGAAATTGATTCTCCTAAAGCTTTATTGGAAGAAATTCCAAGTACTGATAAAACATTTATTGTGATTAAGGGAGCTAAACATGCGGAATTTCCTGCAGCAGCATGGAATGACCTGGTACAATGGTTAAATAAAAAATTTAAATAAGTCCAACTATTAGAGAGGTAATTAAGAATGACGCAAGATATTAGGACTGTGAGCATAATAGGCATTGGTACGATGGGAAAGCAAATTTCCGAATGGTTGGCATTATATAATTATGATGTGAATATTTATGATGCGAATCCGGTTGCATTAGAAGAACATGTAGAGAAAACAAAGCAAAAGGTGAAAGAGAAGAAGGCGAAAGGAACCATCACGCTTCACAAAAACCTTTCAGATGCTGTAAAAAATGCCGATTTGGTTATTGAAGCGGTTCCAGAAATTCCAGAGTTAAAAAAGAAAATATTTTCTCAGATTGATAAGGCAGCGCCTCCCCATGCCATTATTGCAACTAATAGTTCTTCCATACCTGTTTCAAAAATTGAAGATGCTGTCACACGTAAGGACAAAGTGTTAAATATCCATTTTTACAAATTACCTGATTTCTTAATGGCAGATATCTTAAAAGGTACAAAAACTAGCGAAGAAACTTTTCAAAAAGGTAAGAAATGGATTGAGTCAATTGATGTTGTTCCCCTCGTGGTAAAAAAAGAATGTTTAGGTTTTGTGTTTAATAGAGTTTGGCGAGCAATTAAAAAGGAATGCTTGAAAATTTGGGAAGGAGGATATGCAGATATCGAAGATGTCGATAAAGCATGGAAAATCTTTACTAAAATGCCCATAGGTCCGTTCAATTTGATGGATATTGTTGGACTCGATGTAGTTTGGGATATAGAGATGATGTATTATAATGAAAGTGGGGATCCTAAGGATGCTCCACCCCAACTTCTAAAACAGAAGATTGAAAAAGGTGAGTTGGGAATGAAATCAGGAAAAGGATTTTATACATATTAAGAAATAATATTTCTTTTCTTTCTTTCTTTATTTTTTATTTCTACTTTTTCATTTTTTCTTGAAGAACATGTCATATTTTGTTCAATTATTCACTACGAGTGCCATTTTTCGTTAGCAGATAAACCTTCTATCTATATTCTATATTATAATTTTCAACTTTATGAATGAAACTGAAAATCCTTGTTAAATTTCATGAGATTATCGTAAATCATTTTATATCTCTCGAATATTAACATTTTTAATTTTGAAGAATATAGAATTAATTTTTCTTAATCATGTAGTTCAAATTTGAACAATCATGGATTAATACTTGTTCCAGACATCTTGACCAATTTTGCAGGGCTGGAGCTTCTTTTCCATGAATCTGATAAAATAATTTCTTTTCATGGTCAATTAATAAACTTAATAGAAAAGGAGCAGAGCTTATTTACTCAATAGAAAAATCCAAATTCTTTACTTTTGTGAAGTTAATAAACCACGATTATAGAAAAAATTCTCTAATAAAGGTTAAATTTAATGATATTTAATCACGGTTTCAAAGTAAATTGGTTTTAATAACTTCATCCAAGGAATTACTGAGCTTCTTTTCTATATCCGAATGAAGGTAGAAATCATGTGGAGGCAATATAATTGATCTCTTGATTCCATCTTCTGTAGTATTTAAAAAGCCCTCTCCAGGATTATCGGGACGTAGAAATAGGAAGTTAAGTTGTTTAAGTGCTTTATCCAAGGAGTTAAAGGGATAAACATCTTGCAACAAGGGAACTGAGCGATAATACTGATAATCAGCGTAATATAAAAGGAAATTCGGATACGTGGGATCTAACTCGTGCTTGTTGGTCGAAACAAGCAAGAATTTCTTTACTGATTCCACCCCCGCCCATTTGCTTTTAAATACTAATCTTAGAAAAATTTCACTTTCGGGAAGCTCTTGTTCGGCTTTCAGACGGTCAAATGTGGGGATTGGAACAAGATCAGTAATTTGCTTGATATTAACATCATAATAAGTGGGTGTTTTCACATTAGCAAACTCTAAGGAAGGATAAAGATTAGAATTTACTTCCGTTCGCAAGATTTCATAACGGGGTGAGATCAAAGCGACAAAGGGCACGCTGCGGATAATTTTATATGTATCATTATCGAATTGCAAGGCCATCTTCTCTATGGGTTGTCCCGATGCTGTTTCATCAAGAATGTCCGAATAAATTATCTGAATTACTTGCTTGGGGCGTACAAAATGATAAGCCCTCCCGTCTGGCATGGTGGCCTTATAGTCGGAGGGAATAATATCATCTTTTAGTAGAGCGTGAAATTGTTCGCGTTGGACTTGCGTGAGCCCGCCTCCCACGCGTGCTAATTCTTGATAGGTTCCATCATTCCGCATGACTGCCGTTAAAATAGAACTGATGGCTTCTTTACCTTCTATTAGATCTTCTTGAAGCATCTCTGAAAATCCGATTATTACGGCATCAATATCAAACCGCGGTTTTACCTTGTAAGCCATATTATATTTAGTCCGAATTACCAGACCTTCGTGATGCTCCTTTACAACCCATTTCTCATATAACTCTTGTAGATCTCTTGCTTTCACATTCATTTGATATTCTACGACTTTAATGGGAAAATTTTCTTTCCCCTTAATTCGAGGAAAGAGGAAGGAACAAAGCTGAATGCGATATTCATATGAAAGGTCTAGCAAATCCACGTCATTCATGGAAAGAACGTCAAATACTTCATAATGCAAGTTCTCCAAGTCTTTTTTATTTTCAGGATTCCGCAATAGTTTAAGATAATCAAACACGCGAGGTCTATCTCCCGGCTTTTGGATGTTTGCAAACATTTCTCCTGCAATAATGAGATCATGGATAGTTTCCGAGCTTTTAAAAACTGTTTTCTTATTAAAGGATGTTAAAAGCTTTTTGAGGGGTTCTACGTTTTCATTAATTTGATCCAGAACGTGTTCAAATATTTTATTTACGGGTAAATTATAGATCGCACGTCCCCCTTGATTTATAAATAGAGAATGAGGTTCCGTTTGATCATCATAATAAAGAGCATTATAACCCCCATCCCGCTTTATGGATACGATTAAATCATCGGGTAGCTTATGGAATTTGGGATGCTTGGGATCTAGATGCTCGTGATTCAAGGGGATCATTCGCTTCAAGACTGAGATCCTGTAATCATTAGCGAGATGCTCAATTTTTTCTTGAACACTATGAACTTGTCCCAAAAAATATCCGTCCATTTCTTGGGGAAATACTTTTTCGGCTTCTCCCACGACTTTTTGTAGTGTCACTTTAATTTTCTCTCTTAATTTTTAATTTTTAATCTAACCTCAAGGTAGTTCTATGTAAAATAAGGGCATATTTTTCTCCCTCAATTCTCCCTTCGAGCCATCCATAAAACGGTTTCCCGCCATTTCTTAACACTAATTTTTGAGGTTTTTTGTCTTGAATGGGAGCCATCAATACCATGATATTTTTTTCTTGTAAGGTTTTAGCTATATCATATAAAAATTGATACGTGAGACCATCCACGTGTCTTAATTGATAGGAAACGCTGAAGGACCATTTTTTCAAGGCTTCTAACTTGTTTAGTTCCGCTACCTTGATCCATCGGACGGGATTTTTATCTTGATTAATATTCTCCTTAGTTTGTTTTTTTACCCGATGAGAGCAATAGATCTCCCCACATTGCTCGCAAGGCACGATTTTTCCCTCTCGATTTCGAATAATTTCGTATTCCATGAAATTATAGCAAGGGTAATTCTTGGAGTTAACTAAAAGAGTGGAAGTCTTGGTTATTATTTTCCCCGCGATTTCTAGGTCAAGCTCATCATCTTTATTTAGAATATCATCTAGAACATTCTTATCGTCCAAAATTTGAGCAATAAGCTGATTTCCTGCTGTAAAAACGGCTATTTTCACATTCTCCACCTTTTTCCCTTCCTCGCTCTGAACGATTTTATCTCGCTTACGCATTCGCCTATAAGCTCGAACTTTAGTATCTTTGCGGGGATCTTCTCCGGTTAGATGAATTTCAAAATCTATATTTTTTAAGCTCATTTTTTAATTCATATATTTTTATAAATTTTACTGATTTTTTTTTATTAAGTCTTGTATTAAGACTATGGATGGAAGTCTAGTTCTAAATCTTCAAATTCTTCGCCTTCCAAATCGATTATTTCTTCGGGAATTTCTTCCAAACCCATTAATTGGGGGTTTATTTTGACACCCACGTTCATTAAAATGTATTCAGTCTCCTTTTCTTTGATAAATTGTAAAAAAGCATCTTGAGGGATAGTGCTGGGATAATAGCAGAAGGGAAGGGCAAGAAATCTGGGGGGAACGGCATCTTCCAATTCATGCATTAATGCTTTCAGCTTAGAATCATTCCCCTCCTCTTCAGGAATGAGTATGTATTGAGCATTTATATCATGATCCAAAGCTTCATTGAGTGTGATTGAATTTCCTAATTCTACGTGATTCGGGGAATTCTTGAAATAAAGCGAAGAGGGATGCACTTCTAATGGTTGTCCTTCCAAATTAACTTCTTGAACCTCTTTATTCGATACATAATTTCCATCCGAATCCACCTTAATAAAGCCCCGCTTGATCCCTGCTGGTATTTGCTTTTCAATGATCTTTTCAGTGAGACCCTCTTCTTTTTCTTTCTTGGATAAACGCCCTTGCCCTTTAATGGTCTTACTATAGGGAAACACGAGATTATCTCTTAGTGAGTAAGCCTGCTTTTGACAGAGTTCCATTTGCTCATTTAACTTTTCTGAAGTTTTGCTACCATACTTTTTTGCTTCCGTGAGACGGATGATATAAAACATGTAAGGCTCGTCATTCATAAGGAATTGGATAAAGCGGGTGTAATATCCGATGCTCTCTATCAATTCTTGGATGGAAAAAGGTTTTGGCTCTTCAGAACCAAGTTGAATCTCCTCTGGAGCGTGAATAACCGGAATTTCGCTTATGGGAACATTTTTGGCACTTTTTAGAGCTTTATATATGTGATGTTGCTGGATCACTACATTCATCTCACTTCGAATCGTGGATATGATTTCCTTCAAGGTATGGGGGGGATTAGAGGCTTTGAGTGAAATAATGCGCTGATCTACCTCATTTAAAGCTTCTTCACTGAGGTCTTTATAGAGAATTACGCTTTCTTTTTTTTTTGTATTAGGATTCATTGTTCTTCAATATATGATCGATACTTATCAAGAAAAAAATTATGGTTGTCTATTCTCCCCATTATAACATTTTTATCTTTTCTTGACTAACGAGTAATCCTGACTTTTTTGATTTTTTTTTTAACCTTTCAAAAGATCTCCACGAAGATATCCAAGAATTATATTTTCATGAAATTATAGAACTAGGATTCAGCTTCTATTCAAAGAAAGAAAAAGAATAAATTAATTTATAAATAAAGCGGGATAGAATTGTTCTTTATAGTTTTGCTCTCTTTTCCGCGTGAAGTAATTCTCTTTTCTCTTTAATTTCTTTCAATTTCTGATCATCTAATGGATATTTATAAATTACAAGAATGGCAATGGCCAGAGCAAAAACGGGATAAATAGACATCAAGCTTCGAAGGCCAAAAATAACCGCGGGAGTAATATTATTTGGATCGTATACTTGCCAATTTGAAATGATAAAGACGGGGCCTATTACTAAGAAAACGGCTACGGTCGAGAGATGCATGAGAAACATATTTACGCCATAATAAGCACCTTCTCTCCTGGTGCCAGTATTTACCTCATCTTCATCTACGATATCACTAATGATAATATCAATGATATAGAGGGAACCAGAGAGCCCCATCCCCATTAAAGCAAATACTATTAGTCCTATAATGTAATTAGAAATGAACAACAAGCTTAGGAGTAAAAAAATCCATGTGGTCATGGATATGAGCCAGCTCTTTCGCGGTCCGATTCTTTGAACTAAGGGTTTCCAAAGAATCGTCATGAAAATTGATGCGGAGATAAAAGCAACACCCAATAATAAAGATAGTAGGAGCGTATCTGAAATACCTAACACGAATTTTCCATATAGTGGCACGATTGCGGGTAACATGCCATATACGAACCAATTACAGACTTCAGCAGGGATATACCATGCAAAAGACTTGCTTTTTAGGCATGTCTTAAAAGATTCTATGAATCCAGGTGTTTTTTTATAATCTTCACTGAATTCAGACTTCTCACGTGGCGAAAATTTTAGAAAAAGGATTCCGGGAACGATTATAATGATAGCAATGATGATTCCAAAAGTCTGGTATTGGGGCAAATTTGCGGGATTTGAATAATCTGAGATGAACAGACCAGGTAAAACAAATGCCATGATTAACCCTACAATCGCAAAAGCTTGTCTCACATTATTTGCCTTAGTTCGTTCTTCCACGGAGAGAAATAATTCCGGGAATAGTGCCGTAAAGTTTACATCATACATCGTGAAGAACAATTCGAAACACATTATGATGATGAGGAAGTAAACAAAATTAAGTGTTTCACTTGCAATTCCGAAGGCTAATGGAGGGGTAAACAAGAGTAAGACGAGAATTGCTAATGGAATTAAAGCAATCATGATATAGACCTTTCGGCGCCCCCACTTAGTATGAGTTTTATCAGATATGTATCCAATAATTGAATCGTTGAAACTGTTCCATAAAGCCCATATAACAAAACCTGTAACAATTAATTCAATTCTAATACCAATTACAGCGAAATAGAAGGTAAAGACCAGAAATGTGAAGGTTTGATAAGCCGCAATATCAGATAATTGCCCAATACTGTAAGAAGTAGCATATTTATACGAAAACCTTTCCGATTGAGATTTAGATTCTGTCATGTTAATTCACATTGAAATAATTTAAATTGAAATATATTTCACTTTTATCCTTATTAAAGATTTACTCTAATCTTTGATAAAAGGATTCATCCCCTAATTTAGAAAAAAAGAGGTAATATATTCAATCTCTCTTTATCTCAAAGTGAATTTTATTAAAAATCTTCTGAACATCATCATATATCTTAAATTTACCATCTTCCAAAGCATGAATTGCTATCTGGGAGATTTCTTCCTTGCTCATGATCTGTTCCATCAGAATTTTTTCGATTTTATGAAATAACAATTGGTTTACTTTATATGTAAATCGGCTTTTTTTCTTTTCTTTTAATAATTCGCTTAATCTGAGATGCTCTTCATGATCCCAGATGTTTTGGACGAGTTCATCAATTCCCTCTCCTGTAATAGCATTAGTCATAGAAACAGGGGGGCGCCACCCTCCTTGAAAGGTAGAAGAATCATCTAGCATCATTTCAATTTGAACAGCGATATCTTCACCGCCAAGATCCATTTTATTCACGTCATAAATATCCCCAATTTCAATGATTCCGGCTTTTTGCATTTGTATCACATCTCCATACCCCGGAACGAGTACCACAATGATGGTATAAGCTAAATTATAAATATCTACTTCCGCTTGCCCGACTCCGACTGTTTCGATGATGATTACATCCATACCAAAAGCTTCATAAAGCAGGCTGATATCAAAGACTGCTCTTGATATTCCCCCACCAAAACCCCGGGATGCCAAACTTCTAATAAATACATTGGGATCTAAAGAAACATCCGTCATGCGTACCCTATCTCCTAAAAATGCTCCTCCACTGAAAGGAGAAGTAGGATCAACGGAGATCACGCCCACCTTTTTACCCTCTTCAATTAATTTCTTACAGATTGAGTTGGTAAGAGTACTTTTTCCCACTCCGGGTGAACCCGTTATGCCAATAATATGGGATGCGTTTTTATTATTCTCAAAATGTTTAAAAATTTGAAGGGCTAATTCGGGTTGATTCTCTAGCAAAGTAATTAAGCGTGCTAATGCAATTTTATCTTGTTTCTTGAATCTCTCTATTAGAGTATCAATATCGTAATCACGACTCAAAAATAATCAACTTTAGTATAATCTTAACTATCTTGTAATTATCTTATAATAATAAGGAATAAAAATAAGGAATAAATTTATTTTTTCACATTCTCTTGTATAAATTTTACGATGTCATTTGTCATGGCTCCAGGACCATAAACGTTTGCAACACCCATCTCTTTCATTTTGGAAAAATCTTTAGCGGGAATAACTCCCCCAACGAGGATCATGAAGTGATCTAACACGCCTTTTTCCTTTAATAAATCAATGACTTTTTGGGTATATGCAAAGTGTGCACCTGAATGAATGCTTAGTCCGATTACATCCACATCTTCCTGAATGGCAGACTGTACGATTTGTTCGGCATTTTGAAATCCTCCAAAAATTAATTCCATTCCGGCATCCCGGAGTGCTCTAGAAACGACAATTCCACCTCGCCAATGCCCATCAATACCAGGTTTCGACATTAAAATTCTAATTTTTTTTTCACTCATTTATCGATTCACCTTTAATTATCTTGATAGATAAGCGTGTTTCGGTTTAGATTGCTAATGGAGGTTCCCATATTCCCCAAATCTCACGGTAAATGTCACAAATTTCTCCAACAGTTGCGCCTTCTTTAGTGGCTTCCATCACCACGGGCATTACATTTTCCTCTTTTTCACAGACTTTGCGTAATTTATCGAGAATTTGCTCTAATTTTGCATTGTCTCTTCGGGCTTTTAATTTATTAATTCGTTGCACTTCAATATCTATAGCATCTTTATTAGTTCGGAAGACATCTGTTACATCATCATAAGAGATGGGATATTTATTTACTCCCAGCATGACCTCCTCACCACTTTCCAAGCGTTTTCTTCGCTTGTGAAATGCGTCTCTCATTTCTTTATATAACCAGCCAGTTGAGAGAGCTTTATCAATGCTTCCAATTTTCTCAATCTTTTCCATGTAATTCCAAACCCGCTCTTCCAGTTCATCTGTTAGCCATTCGATGTAATAAGATCCTGCAAGGGGGTCTACAGTATTGGTGATTCTAGTTTCATCGGAAATGACTTGTTGAGTTCTTAGCGCAATAAGTGCCGCTTCTTCTGAAGGTAAACAGATGGCTTCATCATACGAATTGGTATGTAATGATTGGCATCCTCCTAAGGTGGCCTCAAGCGCTTGTATTGAAGTTCTAATGACGTTGACTAATGGAGTTTGAGCTGTCAATGAGCTTCCCGCAGTTTGGATATGAAATCGGAATCGACAATTTCTATCGCTTGCACCGTATCTTTCTTTCATTAATTTATACCATATCCTTCTTGCTGCCCGATATTTTGCTATTTCTTCAAAAAAGTCTTTATGGGCTGAAAGATGAAACGCTAATCGTTCTACAAAATCATCAATTTTCCATCCTCGAGCTATAATATTATCAATATGCGAGCAAGCACTGGCGAAAACAAATCCCAATTCTTGAACGGCGTCAATTCCACCTTCTCGGTAATTATATCCCGTGAAATTGATGGGATGCCACTTCGGAACATTCCCCATGGGCACGGTCCATTCAATAAAATCACAAGCTAACCGTAAAATGTGATCAGGAGGCACGTTCTTGTAGGGAATATATCCGACTGTCATAGTCAAAATATCATTTTGAGTAGTTCCGATTAATTGCTGGGTTTCTAATCCGCGCATTTTTGCCATGTTAAAATACATGGAACAAACGGGAGCGGAAGTAAAGGGTTCCACTACTAATGCAACACTCACTTTATCAATAGGTATATCTTCTGTTAAGGCAAATAAACTGTCAATACAATAAAGTGGCACGCCCGATGTTCCTACCTCGGGAGCACCGTCAGGATTAGTAGGGTCTATTCCATTAAATGTTAAAGCATCGACAGCAGCACTAAATCCGGTTTCTCCATGTTCATAGAGATATTTCCATCGTTTATTCGTTTCTTCGGGAGTTCCGTGTCCAGAGAACAATCGCATGGTCCATAATTGCCCCCTATACATGTTTGGATAAACTCCTCTTGTATAAGGAGGTTGCCCAGGAAAATTATCTTTCTCTAAATAATTCCCCTTCACATCTAATGGAGTATATAACCGTTTAATAGGGATTCCTGAATCAGTGAGGAATTGAATTTCTCTTTCTTTAGAATTTTCAACTTTTGTATCCCAGTTCTCCTTTTCTTGCTTAATCTTTTCAATTTGATCTTTTTCGAACATTTTACTATTCACAGTTGGTTAGATATGAATAATTAATAATGCGTTAAATACAGATTTATTAAATATAAAGAATATAAACCATTAAAGAATTTACTATTAGTAGATATTTACTTTTATCTAAACTCAATATAAATGTATTTATTGGTAAATTGCCGATTTAGTTGAAAGAATATTCCTTTTTACAATAAATACCATAAAAAGATAGACATTAATATTTTTACACAAAAAAGATAGAAAGACGATTTCATAACTTTATCACATGAATTTATATCATTTTTATAAGAGGGCATTTACATCCACCTTTATCATCGAAGTTTTTTTGGGGTTTTTCATATTGATATATGTCGTTTTCTTGGTGATACTAGGTTTATTAAGAATTTAATTAATAGAACTTCAACTATTACTTCTATTGATTTCCTTAGGAATTTCTTGTTTAATAACATTAGTAGGAATCGGATTTTTCATGAGAGTCCGCAATAGATTCATTGGATTTCTTGGATCGGAGGAAGAATTTCCCTCACAAACTACTGCAGAAAAGATTGTATTAGTGATCTGGATTTTAGCCATACTATTTTTTGGATCTGCTGTGTATTATGGTTTATTCCTTGTATTTGAATGGTATATATATCCCCGTTTTGGTGATTTAACATCCATGATTGTTCTCTTCTTAGGTCTCGGAGTTATTATTATATGTTTGATCCTTCAAGGATTTCTCGTAGTCATGGCGAAATTTACTCATAAAATCGTAAAAGAAGTACTTGATGAAAAATAATTTCTTAAATTTAAAATAATCAATTTTTATCTTTTTATACTCATTTTATCATTTACATTCTGCTCAAGATTACATTAAGATTTAAAAGGGTTCCTAATTGAATAAATTTAGAATTTCATTGAATAATAGAGAGAAATAACAATGCCTATTAATTTGAAATCTTTTATTCTAATTCATATCAAGTTCTTAAAATAATATCTTGTCTTTAGGTTTATTTTAAATTTAAGAACAGGGATCTTATATAAAAAAAAAGGAAAAAGGGTAATTATTGATACTTAACATTAATTTATTCCATTTCACTTTCAAGATTATCATGCCTAATTTTTTCACGTTCCGACAACTTTAAAGAAAGCTCATTATTTAAAGATGTTAGTGCGTTTTCATTTTTCTTAATAACATTTTCAAGTTCTAGCATATCTTTTTTTTCCACATCTACACCTTTTTGAAGTTTTAAATAATCATTTTGTAATTTCGACAATTTATCTTCAGGTAATTTTTGTTTTAGAGCTTTTATATAAGATTCAATTTGTTTTACTAGTTTTTCTCGTGTACCTGCAGCGTGTGATCTTAGATTTGCTAAATTTTTTCTTTGATTGGCGATTTTTCTTTCCTTATCAACGATTCTTTTTGTAATTTCAGCAATATCAATTTACATCTTAGAAAGTCTTTCAAAATACTGAACATAATCATGCTCTTTCTTCAATTCATCATCCGAAAACTCAATTATTTTGTCTTTATTAATGGAACGTTTTTTTTCTAACAATAGTTTTCTCGTGTGCGCCAAGTCCTTTCTCGCTTCAGCAAGAACTAATTCACTTTTAACTTAACTTTCTCTAGCTTTTGCTCTATTAATTTCTAATTTGGAAGCTTCCAGCGCAGCTTTGGAAAGATCTTTCTCATAATGGGCTAAATTTAAATTTTCCTTAGCAAGATTTTCTAATTTTTGCATTTCTTCCATTTCTTCTCACCTTAATACCCATAATTAAGTTTACCCTCAACCTCTATTAGATTCAAATATTTAAATAGGAAGTATAAGATTATCTCTCTTATATTTTTGATTCACTTAAAATAGATCTCGTTAAAAAAATTAGTGTAATATTGCTCATAAATTTTTTAGTATTCAGAAAGAATCATTTCTCTTAACGATTTCTTTTAAACTATTATCATGGCTAATTATGAGTACATGCATTAATAATAAATTGCGAAAGAATTATAACAATAAGTCTATTTTTAAAAGTGGAATTGTGATTAAAATATACAACGTTAATACAGAATTTAAAATTGAATTCTTTTAAAAAAGAATTTTTTTAAAATTTCATTAGCGATTAAATAAAGCAATACTATACCTATTAAAAGTAATATCAGAAGAGGCGGAAGCTGAGTAAATCCCATTATTTCTCCCAAGAAAGAATACATGAATATCATGGATATACCTGCAACGGATAGGGAAGCAATTACTAACTTATTACTGGGTCTGCTTCTATAAAATGATTTTTGCGTTCTAATGACTAATAGGACTAGTATTTCAGTAATGACTGAAAAGATAAACCAACTAGTTCGGAATTGTTCCATCGTCACATTAAATAAAATTAGAAGGATGGCAAAAATAATATAATCAAATACCGTACTTAAAAGTCCAAACCAAATCATGAACTTAAAAATAAAGGAAATGCTCCAGCGTTTAGGTTTGACCATTTGCTCGGTATCGACATTATCAGTCGCAATCGCCATTGAAGGAACATCACTAATTAAATTAGTTAATAGAATCTGCGAGGGTAATAAGGGAAGGAAAGACAAGAGTAAGGAGGCCCCTGCCATGCTGAACATGTTGCCAAAATTCGCACTCGTCGTTATGAAAATATATTTCATGGTATTCATGAATGTTTTTCTTCCTTCTTTTACGCTCTCTAAAAGTATCTGGAGATCTTTTTCTAACATTACAAATTCTGCCGATGCTTTTGCAACATCTACAGCAGTATCTACTGAAATTCCGACATCTGCAGCGTGTAGTGCCGAAACATCATTAATACCATCACCAATGTATCCCACGACATTTCCCGACTTCTTCAAGGCAAGGATAATCCGTTCCTTCTGGTTTGGCTCTACCTCAGCAAATAGATCCGTACTATTTACTACTTTAATTAGAGCTTCATCACTTATTTGTCGAAGAAATGATCCCGTTGTAATTTTTAAATTAGTTAACCCGATTTGTTTGCCAACATTATTCGCTATAAATTGATTATCTCCCGTTATAATTTTTAATGAAACACCTAATTTCTTTAACCCTTCTATTGTATCTATAATATGCGGTTTCAAGGGATCAAAAAGATTTAAAAAACCCTGAAAGATCATGTCAGATTCATCAGTTTTACTTATATTTTGAAGAGAGCCTAATTTCTTATAGCAAATTCCTAAAACTCGAAACCCATTATTGCTATATTCTTCAAAAAGATGCTGGATTTTAATTTTAATATTACTAATTTCTACCAATTTTCCATCTGAAGTTTCTGCCAAGGAACATATTTCAAGTATATTGAGTAAAGCACCCTTGGTTATTAAAATGCTCTCCTTTGATTTTTGTATTAAGATACTCAATCGCTTGCGAATAAAATCATAAGGGATTTCATCTAGTTTATGATATTCTGAAATATCAAATTGTTTATAATTCCTAATAGCTTCATCAATGGGATTAAGATAACCACTTTCGTAAAAAGCGTTTAAATATCCATGTAATAATACTTTCTCACTTTCAATACCATTGAAATCCCGCGCAGATTCCAATCCAATTTTGCCTTCAGTTAAAGTTCCCGTCTTGTCAGTACATAAAATGTTCATGCTACCAAAATTCTCGATAGATTTCAATTGTTTTACAATCACTTTCTTTTGAGCCATTTTTCGAGCACCCGTAGAGAGATTGATACTTATTATGGCGGGTAATAATTCGGGGGTTAATCCAACTGCAATGGCTAATGCAAATAAAAAGGAAACGATGATGGGACGAGAAAAATAAACATTAATAGCAAAAATAATGGTTATTAAAATCAAGGTAATTTCCATAAGAAAATGTCCAAACTTTTTAGTCCCTCGATCAAATTCAGATTCGGGAGGTTTCAATTTTAACTTTTCGGATATCTTGCCGAATTCAGAGTTCTTACCAATATAGATTACCAAAGCTTTAGCTGTTCCACTTATAACATTTGTTCCCATATAAAGCGTATTTGATCGCTTACTTAAGGGGGTTTCAGGATTTAAAATTGTTACTTCTTTTTCTACAGGAAAACTCTCTCCCGTTAGGGTCGCTTCATTTACAAATAAATCTTTAGAATCTAAAATAATACAGTCTGAGGGAATGATATCTCCTGCGGAAAAAAGAATAACATCTCCTGGAACAATATCTTCAACCGAAATTGATTTTTTTTCTCGATCTCTTAATACTGTTGCTTTAATTTCCACTAAAGAAAGCAATTTTTCTATAGCGTTTGATGATTTTTTTTCCTCCCAAAATCCAAGCAATGCGCTTAAAATAATAATTAAAATTATAATGAAACTATTTACAGCTGCACCTAAAAAGGAGGCTAAAATCGCTGTAATTATAAGAATTATTATGAGGGGGCTTCTAAACTGATTCAATATAAGCGTAATTGTATCGGTCTTTTTTTTTGGCTTTAATAGATTTTTTCCATATATTAATTCTCTTTTTTCAACTTCTTCACTTGATATCCCATTTGTATCCGAATTATATTTCTTCAATAAGTCGGTAGAGGAAAAACTCCAAAAAGGTATAGACTCTTGACTCATATCCAATTTTCAGATTTTTTCTTTAAATAAATATTAACGCACTTCTCCCATTAATTTTGTACTATAAACGATATATTTCTTAGGTTTTATTTTAATAATGAATCTGACAGATTAAAAAAAAGTTGCCTATAAATTTTTAATATTCAAAAATTATCATATAAAAAATAAAATAGATTCTATTATATAATTCTGAATTCATTACTTTAAATGTAAGGATTTAGCTTATTGGAATTCAATATTCTTGCTTCCTTTAAAAATAGTGATTCATCTCTTAAATGAAGTTTTAAATTATTTTTAAATTAAGTAATCTGAATTTTTCTTCTTATTATTTTGATCATTTAACTAGGTATTTTATGATTATTCTTAATCATATTTATAACATCGAGAATTTAATTTCATAATTATTATATTTGTTTCACAATCAAGAAAATAACTATGAATAGTGTGAAAAATGGATTTTAAACTTACAGCTAAGCAAGAGATGATTAGAAAGATAACGCGGGAATTTGCTGAAGAATACATTGGACCGGTGGCGGAAGAAAGTGATCAAAATTCACAATTAGACCCAAAAGTCATGGAGGAGATGAAACGGATGGGGTACTTTGGCACGTGCATTCCTGAAGAATATGGAGGTGCAAATTTACACGATGATACCATTAGTTTCTGCATCGCGACGGAAGAGATCGGAAGAATTGATGCTTCTTGGTCCATTACTACGGGTGTTCATTGCTCGGTAGTCGCTTATCCCATATATATATTTGGCACGGAAGGGCAAAAGCAAGATTTTTTAATCCCCTTGGCAAAAGGGGAAAAAATAGGGGCCTTTTGTCTCACAGAAGCGAATGCAGGTTCTGATGCGGCAGGAGTGGAGACTCGGGCTTATAAAGATGGGGATGAGTGGGTATTAAATGGAAGCAAAATATTTGCAACGAATGGTGGAATTGCCGGAACTCTTTTAGTAATTGCAAATACCAGTGATGTCGGAAGTAGGAAACAGCTTACGGTTTTTATTGTAAATACCGACACGCCCGGTTATTCGGTGGGAGTTAAGGAAGATAAACTGGGGGTTCGAGCATCCAGTACCTGTGAATTAGTGTTCGACAATATGCGGATTCCTCAAGAAAATATTTTAGGACGAGTGGGAGAAGGATATAGATTGGGACTTCAGATTTTGGATTATGGGAGGATCCTCATGGCCGCTCAATGCGTTGGACTGGGGCAAGCTGCCTTAGAAGCTGCTATCAAATATTCTAATGAGAGAGTGCAATTTTCTCAACCCATTTCTCGCTTTCAAGGAATACAGTGGAAAATTGCAGATATTGGCTTGGCAGTAGAAACATCTCGGTTATTGACTTATAAAGCCGCTTGGATGTGCGATCATGGCTTCGATTATGGATTAGTGGGCTCCATGGCAAAACTAAAAGCTTCTGAAACCGCCATGATGGCGACCCATGATGCGGTACAAATTCATGGGGGGTATGGTTTGATGAAAGCCTATGCCGTGGAGAGATATTTCCGGGATGCAAAAATGGCGGAGATTTATGAAGGTACTTCAGAAATCCAGAGAATGGTAATAGCAAATCAATTATTAAGAGGAAGATTTCCGGAGGTATAAAAAATGATCATATTCATCTGTATCAAGCAAGTACCCGGTATTTCGGAGGTAAGAATTGATCCCAAGACTAACACGTTAGTGAGAGAAGGCATTCCCTCCATTATGAATCCGCATGATAAACATGCCGTCGAACTGGGGTTAAGCCTGAAAGAAAAATATGGCGCAACAGTCGCCGCACTAAGCATGGGGCCCCCTCAAGCAGAAGCGGTACTACGGGAAGCCCTTTCCATGGGAGCAGATGAGGCTTATCTTCTCACGGATCGTGCTTTTGCTGGAGCGGATACTCTCGCTACTTCCCATACTTTGGCTTTAGGAATCAAATACGTGTTAAAAAATCATTCTGAAAAGGATAATTATCTTGTGATTACGGGGGTTCAAGCAATTGACGGGGATACGGCTCAAGTAGGACCAGAATTGGCAGAGGAGTTAGAAATTCCCCAAATCACGTACGTGTTTAAATTAGAACTGAAAGAAAACAAGCTTAAAGTAGAGAGAGCTTTTAGATCGGAAGAAACGGTCATAATTGAGACAAAATTGCCCGCTCTTATTTCGGTTCTTAAGGAAATAAATCATCCCCGGTATCCTTCCATGTTAGGTATTGTAAATGCTTATGAAAAGAAGGAAGTGGTGTATTTAAATGCCGAGAAAATTGGAGCTAAAAAAGAAAAGATCGGTCTAACAGGTTCGATGACCGAAGTATGGAAGATCTTCATACCAGAAAGGAAAGGACAACACATTATTTTAGAAGGAAAAATGGAAGATCAAGCGAGTAAATTATGCGAATTTCTAAAGGAGGATAATGTTATCTAAGAGGTGATTGAATGAGCATACGTGTAGATGATGATATATGTACGGGTTGTGGAGCATGTGTTGCTAATTGCCCATTTGGTGGAATAGAGCTGGTGAATAACATCGCTTGCATCCAAGAGGGCTGCACATTATGCGGTCAATGTGTCGACGTTTGTCCCGTTGAAGCAATCACATTGGAAAGACCTGAATTTAAAGAAAAAAAAATGGATATTTCTCAATACAAGGGAATCTGGATTGTTGCTGAACATTATAAAAACAAGATCCATCCCGTAGCATTTCAACTGTTGGGAAAAGGAAGAGAATTAGCAGATAAATTAGGGGTGAGCTTGACATTGGTATTACTTGGATCGGAATTTGAGGATCAATTAGAAGAAGTAAGTCAATATGGCGAAGATGCAATAATTTACGTGAAATCTAAGATCCTTAAGAATTATTATTCTGATATATACGTAAAACTTTTGACTGAATTAATCCTTGAGAAGAAACCAGAGATTGTTTTGATAGGAGCTACTCCAACAGGTCGAGATTTTGCCCCGCGGGTCGCTAAACGACTTAATGCCGGTCTCACAGCAGACTGTACAGGGTTGGATATTGAAGAAGACTCTAAAAATCTAAGACAAACGCGACCAACTTTCGGAGGAAATATCATGGCAACCATTAGAACGCCGAATAGCAGACCTCAAATGTCTACTGTTAGACCGGGTATATTTAAAGCACTGCCAAAGACAAAGAAAAAGGTAGAGATCCAAGCGATTGAGAAAGACTTGGATGAGAAAGATTCAATAACTAAAATCATTAAAATCATTACCAAGCAAAAAACTAAGATTAATTTGGAGGACGCAAAAATCATCGTTTCTGGGGGCAGGGGTGTGGGAAGTAAAGAAGGGTTTAAAATTATCGAACAATTGGCGGACGCACTCAACGCAGAAGTGGGCGGATCCCGAGTTACCGTTGAATTAGGATGGGTAGATCAAGATCGGCAAGTAGGACAGACGGGAAAAACCGTGTCGCCCGCATTATATATTGCTTGCGGAATCTCTGGTGCTATCCAACATCTAGTGGGAATGCAAAATTCAGATATCATTGTAGCGATTAATAGAGATCCCAATGCGTCTATTTTTAAAGTTGCACATTATGGAATAGTAGGAGATCTCCATAAAGTCATCCCAGTTCTCATTGAAGCCATAAAAAAAATAAAAGCAGAGAATAGGGATTAGTATTCCTATAAATAATTCAGAAATAGAGAAATCAAAATAAAATCTTTTATCTTTTTGTTTCGTTTCATTTTTTGAGCTTTAACTTCTAAAAGGTATAAATTTATAAACATGTTTTTACATAATTCTTATTAATTCAATCGTATTCAAATGTGCATTTAACATGACATTACCAGTTAATGATATCATTAATGGTTTTTTAGCCCTTATTTTTGTAAGTATTTCAATTATAGTTGGTTTGATCTTCTTTTATAAATATTCAAAATTTAAGAAGAATACTTTTATTTTCGTTGGAATCACTTGGATCGCCATGAGTGAACCTTGGATGGGACACGCAATATCGTTCCTATTCGCTTTTTTCACGGGAGAAGGCTTAGGTATCCAAACAATCTATTTTATTTCGACCGTTTTTGTTCCAGTCGGTTTAGTGGCGTGGCTAGCTGCATTTACTGAATTTCTCTATCAAAGAAAGAAAAAAATTATCATCACCTTAGCAATCATAACTCAAGCTGTTTTTGAAGTGGTATTTTTATTTATCTTATTTACCCAACCATCGTTAATCGCAATTGAAGTTAGTGCCGTGGATTCAATAAATCAACCCTTTATATTGAGCTATTTTTTAATCGTTCTATTAATATTTTTGATAACGGGAATCATGTTTGCTCGTTCCGCAATAGGATCTGATGACTTAGAGATTAAGCTAAAAGGCAAGATCTTATTCGTCGCGATTCTTGTCTATGTAATCGGTGCTGTATGGGATGGTTTATTTGCTTCCCAAGGAACAATATTGATTATTAGTAGAATTATGCTGGCATCAAGTGCTATCTTGTTTTATTATGGTTTCAATTTGCCTAATTGGTTGAAAAAGAGAATGAGAATCGTACCAAGTGTTCAAAGCCAAGAAATAAAAGCGTGAATCCGGGCTATTAATAAAAAAAAGAATAGAATAAAAATTATTTTTTAACCTTTTAATTTTTTCCACTTTCCGACAATAGTTCCGGGCAGTTCAATATTAGCTTGCATGGGGCAGCACCCGGGATAGAAATGAGTGTTGGAGGTGACATTTTTATGTTCTGCCGCGCAATCGCCTATTACCCAGACTTCTTTGTCGCTTCCTTTAATATCTTCGGGAATATAAGCATTCAATCCTAAAATGAAAATAGGATCTTGATCTTTTTCATGTAAGAAGGGAAAAGTAAATTCCAGGCCATCGCAAATAGCACGCACTAATGCTTTACAGACATAACAAGGAGATCCCTCAACCACCCTTACGGTGGGATACACTCCATTGCATTCTCCTGATGGTTTCATGAAATTTCTTTTAACTTTTTCAATAGGTGTACCCGATAGTTTTATTTTATCCAAGTCTAAGGGTCCCGCACCAAGATGAGCACCTAATCGAATAGTCCTTACCTCCATCGGATCAAAACCCATGACACGTGCACAAACTGAATCCGTCGCTACCACATTATCTCCCGCAACGATAGTATTCATGTCCGTAATGGTCATATAATCGTGTCCACGCATGGGTATGGGACCTTGCCCTTGAACTGCCCATAATCCGCTAGTAACGGTTAACCGGGGTGGTAAAGTACGAACCATATCAACGAACTTTAAACTTAATTTACCATCATGAGCAATGAGTTTATCTTTCCATTGAAAGATACCTTGATAATTTTTCATTCCTAACGTTAGCGTCTCAAAAGAATGCGTTTTCATTGCAGGACAATTGATAAAAGCTACATCATCACGGGTTAAAAGTTCCGGAACTCTAATTTTAGACATTGCATTTGCTGGTTTTTTGATTTCAATCTCAACACGTTCCAGGTTATTAAAATCTATTGCTTTCCCGCCAACTGCTTCCACTGCCTTCTGAATCCCGGAAACTTCTAAAGTAATACAGGCTTGCCATCGTTCATGATAATCAAATGCACAGGTTTCTGCCGTTAATACTTCTTTTGCGTTAGCCTGTTCTAACGCAAGTTTGGTTATAGCAGCCAATACTCTTGCATCCGTATTCGCCGCACCTTGAAGATTCACACATTCCTCACCGGTAGTTCTATCTACCATTACCGAACCAAAATAGGTGCAGCTATTCGGTTTTAACACCACGGTTTCTCCCGGCTTTATGTACTTATCTATGCCCCCTAAGTTCTTGAACATTTCATCAACCATATCTAAGATGACCTTGAAATCGTCTTCCGTGTATTTGCTAGGATACCCCGGTACTTCATCTCTATGCACGATCGTGACTAAATTTGCCATTTTTTATTCCTCATTATCAATTTTTAGGATAATACTTTAAAATTCTTTACAAAAGTATTAAAATTAATGATAATCCTAATTAAATACATTGATCTAAAGACTTATTTTTCTAAAATATTATTTTTTGAATGCAATGTATTTTTAAATCCCTAATTATGCCCATTGCTTCTCAATTTTCTACGATGAGAATAAGGATTGATTCATGCCTTCATGAAATAAATAAAAAAAAAGAGTAATGGAATGATAGAATAACTTTGGCATAGCACATAAAAGATATTTAGTGGAGGAATAAAAATTATGCGGCTAAATTGCTCAAAAAATGTATCATTCCATTACTACTTCGAAAATTTTCTTTTCAATATTAATATAGAAATCTCCAAATATAAAGTTTACGTTAAGCTGGATTGGATTAATCAATCAAGCAGTTTGATAGAACGTGTTAATGCCATTAAATTTTTATATTGCTATGGTACATCAATGGTTTAAAAAAAAATGTCATTTTAACGCATAATTTTAACTAATAATCAAAAAATTTCGTGCAATTCCCACGATTTTTTTGAAAACAAAAAAAAAGTCTTAACCCATTTTTAAAAAAAAATTTTTTCATCAACACTTTATGGAAGAAATTTTGGGAATTTATTAAATTCTTAATAAGCGAGATTTGACAGTTTATCAGAGATGGGAGTAAACTCTTAAAAGACATTTCTTGAATCTCTAAAATACTGTCCTATTAAAAAATATTTAATTAAATGGGATATAACTCATTATTTTTACTTTAATAAGGATTAATAAGCAAAATATTTTTAGTAGTGCGAATATTCTGAAGCTTGAAATTTAATTAGTATTATTATTATCTTAAAATAAAGATATTAGATCTAATGGAAAAAATATGTTTTTAGATGGGTTGACATATATAACGCATTTTCTTAGAAATTCTTAATTTTTAAAGTAATAGGCAATTGCAATATATTGTTTTTGTAAAAAAAAATTAAATGACTATTTTCAATTCAATTTTAGGGAAGAGCGGGAAAATAATCATGCTGCTGAAATTTTCAATAATTATTTAATAGTAGATTGTCATTATTTTTCTATTATAATAAAAAATCATTTTAAATTAAAACAGCTTGTAATGCGTGAAGTAATATGGGAACAGAACCAATAGATGATAAATATATTCCTCTTGTTGGAGCCACGAGCGAATATGTAGGACGCTCTCCATGGGATTTCTATTCTTGGGGGCATATTTGCACGGGAATTGCTGCATTTTTAATTTTCTCTTTATTAATCACTCTAACTGAAATATTCATCGGTCCTCCTATTCTCATGTGGTGGCATGTTTTATCCTTTGTGGTTATCTTCGCCATAATATGGGAACTTTTTGAAAATATTGTGTTGTGGCGCCTCGGAGTAAAATTTGAGAATCGACAAGATTCCATTTGGAATTCTCTCTGGGACATCATATTTACAACGGGTGGCGGCCTTCTTGCATGGCTTATTAAATATATAATCATTAATTTATTGGCAAAAGGTATTATTTGGTTCTACATTTATGGTGCTGCAGCTTTTGGCGTTGTTTTCCTCTTTTATCTAATCGGATTTTTAATCACTTCGAGAAAATAAGTGACTTTTCTAAAACTTTTTTTACTTTTAACATGATTTTTGATTCTGTTTTTCATTTTATTGCTATTTTCAGCTATAGATTTTTAAGGCGAATTAAGTATTAAGCGTCGAAAGATTACCACTCGTGACAATTTCTCGAATTAGAATTGAAAGAAATAGAGAGTCCTGAGTTTTTTAAGAGGGAGAATATTTTCTTTCAATCGCATTAAAAGGGCAGATATTGATGCAAACACCGCATCCCGTACATTGTCGTTCCACGACTGAGACTTTATCCTCAATTAGAGTAAAAGCCGGACATCCGAAATTTTTGATGCAAATTAAACAATTATTACATTTTTCCGAATTAATTATAACGGGATTAATTTGTTTTCGATCCTTACGTTCATATAATGAACAAGGATGACGGGAAATCAGCACTCTGGGACCCTCCACTTGGATTGCTTGCTCAATTGCTGTAGTCGTTTGTTCTATATCGTTAGAATCCACGATCCATAGATGATCCTCCTTTATTCCTGCTCCGCGGACGATAGATTCTAAAGGAATCTTCGTTCCCGTTTCTCCCGTTATTTTAATTCCCGTGCCAGGATGGGGTTGAAATCCGGTCATTGCTGTGACACTATTATCTAAGATGATAACTAGAACGTTATTTTGGTTATAAACTGCATCTACTAATCCCGGAATCCCCGTATGGAAAAAAGTTGAATCTCCAATCAATGCCAAAACGGGACCGTCATGAATTTTTGCAATGCCATTTGCCATGCCAATAGAAGCTCCCATGCAGATACAGGTATCAATTGCTTCGATGGGTTTATAGAATCCCAAAGTATAGCATCCGATATCACTGGAATACACGAATTCTTTTCCCAACTTTTGTTCAATTAATTTAAGCGCATAAAAGGTATTTCTATGCGAGCACCCAGGACACAGCACGGGCGGGCGGGGTGATGCTTCATTCAAGTTAGTGGTATCTATGGGTATATCTACTTGGGGATTGGAAATATCAAGAAACTTGGCCAACCCTTTTACTACTAAGTTTAAATTGAGCTCTCCATTGCGAGGAAAATATTTTTTGCCCGCGATTTCTACTTTAATATCATTTTCAAATGCGAGTTTTTTCACGAAATCTTCTTGAAAAGGTTCGAGTTCTTCTACAATTACAACTTTTTCCGTATTCTCGAACAATTTTAATATTAATTCTTCCGGTTGGGGAAATACCATTCCTAATTTTAGGGTAGAAACGCCGTTATCCATGTTAAGTTTTGATAAGGCATCTATTGCATAAGCATAAGGAATGCCAGATGAGATTAATCCCACATTGGTTCCATCCTTGATATCTAATCGGGTAAAGGGAAAGTGATTGGAGTGTTTTCTAAGTGCCTCAAATCGCTCCAGTTGCTTCAATCTTTGGACCCGAGCATTGGATGGTAAAAAAGTCCATCTCGATCGATCCTTATCAAACTTAAATTCTCGATCATCCAAATGAATAATTTCTCCTAATTGTATATCTCCCCTTGCATGATTCAACCGGGTGGTGGTTCTTAGCATTACTAAGGATTGAAATTGTTCAGAAAAATCGAAGGCATGCTTTACTAAATCCTTGGCTTCTTGCAAATTAATTGCTTCAATTACTGGGCATAAGGAGTGCAGGCCATAATAACGATTATCTTGCTCGTTTTGACTAGAATAACAGTTGGGATCATCCGCAGATAATAAAACAAAACCCCCATGTGCACCAGCATAAGTTGCCGTCATGAATGCATCTGCTGCCACGTTTAATCCCACGTGTTTCATGCAAGCAAATGCTCTTGCATTACACATCGAAGCACCTAGAGCTACTTGAAATGCAACCGCTTCATTGGTAGACCATTCAATTTGAAACGTGGGATAAAATTTGTGTATTTCAGCCAAGGTTTCCATGATTTCAGAAGAGGGCGTTCCGGGATAACCTGCAGCCACCGTAATTCCCCCCTCAAAGACGCCTCGGGCTATGGCTTCGTTTCCAAGCAAGACCCCCTTGCTGTTCGGTTCGTCTAGAGCGTAAAATGGTTTACTCATTCACCATCAACTCATTAAATTAAATTAATCTATTCAATTCATTTTCCCTTGATTTTTTTTCCATTAATCCTATTTTCACTCCCATTTCGAACGCAGTTTCATTCACTTTCAAAGCTTGTTCAGGTACAAATTGTTTCACGGTTTGCTTCAGGGTTGCTTTTGAGAGAGGTAACACCTCTATCCCCGCTAGAACCCCTAATAGCACAACATTGGCAGTAAGAATGTTTCCCGCTTCTATAGCAATTTGATTTGCATCAAGAATGATAGCTTTTTTTGAAATAGATCTAATGTCTTTTTCAATTAAGTCCACATCGACATATTCCCATTCATTAAACGCTTGAATTGCTCCGAAAGGACAGACTTTATCAATAATACATTGAATGCATCCCGTGCAGGATTCTAATACTCGAGAATAGCCATTTACCACCTTTCGCGTTGGACCTTTGATTAAGGTAAAGGGGTGGCTGCTGAAGGGATTATTATAGATGGAATTAGGCACGCAATAAGCAATGCAATTTCCACAACCCACGCACTTATTTCCATCTATTTTCAAGCTGCGATGGGTTAGCACTGAAGGAGAAATAACGGTATTTTTGGAAATTATTAAAATTGTATCCTTATTTGCATAATGCAAGTTTCTAAGAGCCTCGGAAATCTCAAATGCAATTAATACATCTAAATCTCCTTCCACCATGAATGGGGATTCTAAGGAGCGACCAAATCTCAGATATGAAGAAACAGATCCTCCTCTCTGGCTCATGCCATGAGTTTCAGCCGTCCGTACTCTAAATCCTTCGTGTAAAGCAGACCATCCCAGGATCATGGACGTTCTGATAACTCCCGTTCCTCCAATACCAACACATAATGCATTATAATTTTTTTTGTTAAGGGGCTTTTTTTCTGCACCAAGAGTATCCTTATTACGAAGTCCTAGAGTCATGATTTTCTCATGCTACTATTTATAATCAATCTATAGGTGATGAACCATTCCATTCCATATAATATATTAAATTTAATATCCGTAAAAAGTTAAAATTCTAACCATTTCTTTTAATAAGAAGTGAATGATATTTAATCAAGAACTAAATCATTCCCAATATTAACAGATTTTCCTTTAAACCGATTCTAAAAGCGAAAACCCTTTCTCCTTTAGAGTGCTTGTTGCTTTTTCATTATTATTTGTATTAAGGATCAAGTAAGCTTCATTTTTTTGACGTCGGACTAGGGTGGAGTAGATATATTCGATATTGATGTCATTTACACCCATGATTTCCGCGATATCATTTATTATTTCCGGTTTATCAATCATGTTGATCAACACCACCTCTTTCACGTGATATTCATACTCATTCTCCTCCAGAATGGCAATGCATTCGGAAGGTTTGTCCACTAAAATCATGACTAACCCATACTCTTTTGTTTGGGCGACAGAAATCGCAATTATTTTAATCTCGTTGGCTCTCAAGAGTAAACTTAATTGGGCCAAAACTCCCGGATAATTCGGGAGAAATAACGATATTTCTTGCAACATTTGGTTAAATCCCTGTTATTTTTGTAGTTATAAAATTAATTCTCTCTAAATGTATACTTTATAAATGGTAAAAATTAGATTGTATATTAATCTATTGTTAAATACGTAAAAATGAACCTCTAATTACCTATTCTTTATAAGGAATAAAGGAGTTTCTCCTATTTTTAAACTTGGTCCCCTGCGATCTCAAATTGACTTTCTTTTAAGACCCGTTTTGCATTTTCGATGTCATCGACTTTTAGAATGATAATCGCTTCATGTCTTACCAACGAACTATACAAATATTCAATATTAATTTCATTATCTCCTAAAAGACTAGCTATTTGCTTCATTGCTTTTGTATTGCTCTCTGAATCGATTTTAACTCCAATAACTTCGGTAGCAGAAACAGAATAGTCATGTTCATCTAATACATTAATGCATTCTTTAGGTTTATCTACCAATAAAAGGAGTAATCCAAATTCGTCACTTTCCGCCACAGTTATACCGAGAATCTCGATTTCGTGTGCAATAAAGACATCAAGGAATTTAGAAAAAGTCCCTGGTACGTTTGGAAGGAATACCGATAACTGAATCATATTTTTCCCTTTTTTCCCTTTTCGAAAACAAATAAAATGGTACTTTTAATTATTATTCTATTTTTAATTGAGTATTCAACTACATTCATTCACATTTGTGAACAAATAAAAAAAAGATATAATTTATTAAAATTCTTGTTTTTCTATTAATTTGATACCTTTTCCTTTCAGAATCCCTTGGGCTTTTTGAACATCATCTACTCTTAAAACAATGATTGCTTCCTCTTTAATAATGCTGCTATAGAGATATTCTATATTTACTGAATTTTCTCCAAGGATTTTGGTTATTTTATACAACGCTCCCGGTTCATCGGGCACGTCCACGGCGATTACGTCCGTGAGAGAAACCAGATAATTTGCATTTTTTAAAATTTTAACGCACTCCTCCACTTTATCCACTAAGATTCGTAGGATTCCAAAATCGGCTGTTTCTGCTACAGTAATTGCTCTCATGTTCACTTTATTGTCCATTAAGATCTTTGTAAACCGTGCTAATTGCCCGGGGGAGTTGTCAAGAAAGACACTGATTTGTTTTAACATTTTTCTTACCTCCTACATGAATTCTTTATATGTTTTTTATTCTTTTATCTACCACGTGTTTTGCCTTTCCTTCAGTCCGTGGTAAAGTACCCGGTGAAACTAAATCTACATCGGCTTTAACTTGAAGCGTGTTATATAGTCTTAATTCAATGTCTTTCTTGAACTTTTCCAAAACTTTCATTTGATCAGAAAATGTATCGGGTGTAAGCTCTACTTGCACTAAAAGTGAATCGATAATATCTCGATCAATAATTATTTGATAATAACCTGCTACTCCCGGTACTGAAGAAAGAACGTGTTCTATTTGACTTGGAAACACGTTGATACCCCTGACGATCAACATATCATCTGCTCTTCCCGTGACCTTGCTCATTCTACCACATGTTCTCCCACAACCACATTTTTCTTTCGTGAAGGTGGCAATATCATAGGTGATGTACCTTAATAGGGGCATGCCCGTTTTTTCAAGAGTCGTGAAGGCGAGAACACCCTCTTCTCCTTCCTCGACGGGTTCATAAGTTCTTTTATCCAAGACCTCAACGATGAAAAAATCTTCCCAAATATGCATTCCATTTTTCTGTTCACATTCCACGGATACTCCAGGACCATATATCTCGCTAAGCCCATAAATATCGTACGCATCGATTTCTAATTCTTCTTCAATAGTTTTCCTGAGATTATCACTCCATGGCTCGGCACCGCAGATAGCTATTTTTAAAGATAATTTGCTCACATCAATATCTTGTTGCTTGGCATATTCTGCAATATATAGTGCATAAGAAGGAGTACACGTTAACACTGTGGACCCGAAATCCTGCATAATCATCAATTGCCGCTCCGTATTTCCACCAGAAATGGGAATAACGGTCGCTCCCACCTTTTCTGCTCCATAATGAAATCCTAGACCTCCCGTGAAAAGTCCGTATCCGTAGGCATTTTGAATGATATCTTTACGAGTAATCCCGGGGGCGGAGACGGTACGTGCCATCAATTCTGTCCAATCCTCGATGTCCTTGCGCGTGTAACAAACAACGGTTGGCTTTCCTGTTGTCCCCGATGAGGCATGGATTCTGATGATCTCTTCCATGGGTACTGCGTTTAAACCAAACGGATAGTGATCGCGCAAGTCCGTCTTATAAGTTAAGGGTAATTTGGTAATATCATTAACCGATTTTATATCGCTGGGTTTTATTCGCAATTCATCAAATTTTTTTTTGTAAAAAGGCACGTTATTATATACATAATCAGCTAACTTTCTTAGCTTACTCCCTTGCAGTGCTTCTAATTCTGCGCGGGGCATTGTTTCCGCTTTTTCATTCCAATAAGGCAAAATAATTTCATCTCGTTTAGTGGGAAAAAATTCCCTCAAATCTTATCCTAATTCATTAACGAAAAGTTAAAAATCTTATTATTCAATTTTTCAAGAATTGAAGGACGGCTTCTGAACTTATCATTCTTTTAAATTTTTTACAGTAGACCCTTACATAAAAACTCTTCCTTAATAATTACGAAGAAGGAAACATTTCTATAGATAAAATCTCGCTATTAAAAATTAATGAGAACCATATCTTTGAAGCTTATTTGGAGAAATTCTTTTAACTTTATTCAAAGCGAGAAAAGTAATTTAAAATTTAGAACTTCCCGACCCCAAGAAAGATAGAAAAAATAATAAGGTTTTAAAGCATAATAAATGACCAAATCTAACTTCATTCAAGGTGGGAATTTTGTGGGAAATCAGATCCCATGTCTTTGAATGAAAAAAAATAGGATAAAAAAATGTTGTTAGTGGAACTAAATTGGACGATAAGTTTGGGAATTTGGGTAGGAATCATCACCGTGATTCTTGTTTTCCTATATTGTTATTATTAAATCAAGCGAGGGAAGAAATAGATGGCGGAAATAGGATTTGAATTTGTCTATTGGGTAGTTTTTGTGCTATACTTGGCATTTCTCGCGATAGCAGGATACTATTCAAAAAAAAAGACAAAGACCTTATCGGATTTTATGGTAGCAGGAAGGAGTATAGGCCCCCTACTTCTTGGGCTCTCTTTTGGAGTCACTTATTTTTCTGCAGTCATGATCGTGGGAGGAGGTGTACAATCTTGGTTATGGGGACTTGGGGTAGTATGGATTGCCTCTATTGATGTATTAGTCGGAGTCTTCTTGGTGTTCGTACTTTTTGGGAGCAGGACGAAGACTTTAGGAAAACATTTTGATTCATTAACAGTGCCCCAATTTCTTTCCAAGAGATACAATGATCCTCGGGTACAAACTTTCACCTCGGTTATCATTTTGGTGTTTGAAACGGTTTATTTGGTATCCATTTACATGGGATTGAGTATTTTAATGTCCGTGCTCATGCCGGGAGAAACATTTGCCTATATTATAGCAGTGGTTCTATGTGGGATCATCACTGTTTTTTATTTAAATGTTGGTGGATCTCACGGTACAATAGCTACGGATGCCTTGGAAAGCATTATCATGTTTGCAGGGGTCATCATGATCTTTATTGCAGGAATGATTGTTGTAGGGGGGTTTGAAGGCTTAATAAATGGATTAGCAGGCATAGAACAAGCTCAAGGAATGCCAGAAGGAGCATTACGATCCGTCCCTGGAGCGGGAGGAATGGGTCTTATTGGATATATATTAGTAACATCATTTGGAGTCTGGGGAATGCCGCAGATGATTTCCCGTTTCTATACCGCAGAAAAGCAAAGATCCATTCGATGGGGATTATTCATATCCACGATTTGGGCCTTTGGAGTGGCTATTTTTGCGTGGTTTAATGGCAGTATTTCGAGAGGTTATTTTTCAATACACGATCCGGCACTAATTGCTAATGGAACCGTGAATCCCGATAATAGCGTGCCCATGCTCATGAAAGCAGTCATGCACCCCATTTTTGCCGGCCTATTTTTAGCAGCGGTGACAGCCGCCTCCTTAACTACGGGAGAAAAGGTTATAATGATGGCAGCGAGCGGGTTTTCTATTGATGTCTATCAAGCCAAAACAGGGTGTTCTGATGATAAAGCTTTAAAAATGACTAAAGTTATGACGACATTAGTAGTAGTAGTAGCAGTCGTACTTGCCATACTTAGACCGGATGCGGTACTTGCCTTATGCATATTCGCTTGGTCGATAATGGCTGCAGTGATTCTAATTCCCTACGTATTTGGACTATTCTGGAAGGGAGGTACAGCAAAAGCAGCCATTTATAGTGGGGCTGTTTCTTTTATCATAGCTATTGTCTGGAAGGTGCTATTCCTTGGCGCCTCGCTCTGGGCCATGGTAGGCGCTTCCGACGCATATGCTACCTACATAATGCCCATTGCCAATATGGTACTTTTAAAAACGAATCTCATGACCATCACGATAGGATCCATTCATGAATTTATAGTGTCTCAAGTTGCAGCATTAATCACATTTCCAGTAATTTCCCTCATGACGAAAGGTTCTAAACCATCAGATGAATTCCTAAGCCAAATTTTTAGCGTGATGAAATCCGCTAAAACGGAAGAATAAGGTAGATTGTTCTTTCACACTAAAATGTAAATTTTAAAATCATCTTTTTCTTTTTTGTTTCATGGAGATAATGTGAAAAAATCAAACCCTCATCGAAAAAAGAAATTTAAAAAATTCAAAAAAAAGCTTTTTTAGTTAACATTGCAATAATACCTGAGATTTAATTATTTCAGACGGGAGCATTTAGGTTTTATTATAATTTAGTAAATCAATGCAATTTATAGCATTGTCTTTAAAACAACGTAAAGGGAAAACCATACCTACGATTAATTTGAAAACGAATTCATGGAGATTTAATAATTTTTTTTTTAAAAATAAAGGAGATGCAAAACTTTTTGAATGAATTTATTCATGGTTGCATTAGATCATGTTATTATAGAAAATTAATTTTGTAATCACTATTGAGTATATAATTAAATCGAACGATAAAAATGCCGAAACAAGTAACATTAAAATTCTTAATATTAGGAGATGGTGGTGTAGGAAAGACATCGCTGATAAATAGATTTGTACAGGGAGAATTTATTGACTCAGCAACCATGACAATCGGAATGGATGTTTTTACTAAATCATTTCTGATAGATGCTATGAATTGTCAATTAATGATATATGATATCAGCGGGCAAGAAAGATTCAGATTCATGGTGGAAAATTACATGAAGGGCGCTCACGGAGCACTTTTATTATTTGATATCACCTTAATGACGAGCTTTGTTAATATTGGAAAATGGATGTCGCTTGTCAACAAGTATTATGAAAGCCTCCCGGTAATATTAATCGCTTCGAAATATGACCTCAAGGAGTTTTCAATGGTGGGAGACCTGTTAGCTAAAAAAACCCAAAAAAAGTATAAAATGGTCGACTATGTAAAAACCTCGAGTAAAAATAACATGAACGTATTAGAAGCTTTTGATAAGTTAACACATTATGTTTTAGATTTATTATGATGGGATTATAAAATAATGAAAATCTCATGATATCTTAACCATGATTATAGATTCTAACTACCTCGTTCTTTTTGAATACTTATCATTAAATTTCTCACTAAAGAGGTAGAATAGATTTCAGAAACGCGGCTACTATTATTTATTTAAAGCCAAAAAAATGATGGATAATAGTTCATTAAAAGATGATAATGCCGCTAGAAAAAGTTTATTTAAATTAATCTTGCATGGTTTTCATTTTAAAAAATTAATACTTAGTTTTTTATATATCAATGGATCTTCTAATAATAAAAACTAATTTTAAGAGTGAAAAAAAATGGTAGGTTGTCATGATTTAAGAATTGGGGATGTTTTAGAATGTCCAGAGTGCCATCTTCTCTTGGAAGTTAAACAAACGTGCAATGAATGCAATGATAACTCGTGCGGATGCGATGAAGAATGCAATTTTGAATGCTGTGGTGTCCCTCTCGTTAAAAAGTAATCAACCAAATCAAAGAAATAACTTTCAGTTTAATGCTTTAGGAGGAAATCAAATTCATTTTTTTTTAGAAAATATTCACTTTTTTTAAGAAGATTGTATTTTATCATAACCTTCGATTATCAAAGGAAGGAAGGAAAAACGAGAAAAAACCCATCAAAATTTTAGAAAATTGGTACACTCTTGTTATTTATTAATCAGTTAACATGTTATATAAACATGTCAAAAGTAGTTAATAACTCCTACTTGGATTGGGAATTAAATTTTCGAAAAAGAAATTTGAAGAAGGATTTTGGCATTAAAAAAGTCAATCCGATTCAAATTAATAAAAAAATTAATTCCATTGGAATTGCAGATTCAGATTTCAGAAATTTCATGAAAAAATGGAAAAAAGAGAATATAAAATAACTTGTTTTTAATAGAGCTTTAGCTTTTCCTTTCGATAGAACTCTTTTTTTAACACACTTGAAAAGGATCCTTAGAAGATCCCATTAAAAATTAGTATAATGAATACTTATTGATTTTTCTTTATTTCATGATTCAATTTTAAATATCCTTTATACTCGACTAAACTAGTAAAGATATTTTTCTATTTAATCACCTTATCTTCTGGTCAAAACAATAATCCAAGGGAAAAGGGCTTAAGAGCAATTCAAGGAAAGGATTCTCTTATTCATCTTTTTTCGTCAATAATTTTTTTTTAATAATGACAACTTGAATGATCAAGTAAAAAACTTTTTTATCCAAAATAATTCATATTATTAACGTCTGTTATTTTGTTAGGGATGTGATTTAAGTTTAATTTAGAAATTTAAATCATGCATCTAATATAGCAAAAAAGAAAAAATTAAAAAGAAGAATTTAAAATGGCACAAAATATTCTTTTAACCGGTGCTTTTGGTAATGTGGGACAAAATACTCTAAAGCAACTTCTTACACGTAGATATAATGTCACTTGTTTCGATTTACAAAATCCTGCAAATGAAAAATCGCGTGCCAAATTAGCAAAGGAATGGAATTTTAAAACAATTTGGGGAAATATACTCGAAAAAGATGATATTGATAAGGCAATTAAGGATATTGATTGCATCATACATCTGGCAGCTATCATCCCTCCTCTAAGTGAACAAAAGCCAGAATTGACAAAAAAAGTAAATATTGAGGGAACGCGAAATCTTATAAATGCCGTGAGAGCTTTGCCAAATAAGCCAAAATTCATAATAGCAAGTTCCATGAGTGTATACGGTCCAACAATGCACTTAGAGCCTCCCGTGAAAGTTGATACTCCCTTGAATCCTTCCGATCATTATTCACATACAAAAGTAGAATGTGAAAGAATGTTGAAAGAGAGTGGCCTTCCTTGGACAGTCCTAAGGCTAGGTGCCGTTTCAGTTGATAAATTTCCTCTAAGTTCTTACTCTATCATATACGAAGTACCACTTGACCAACGCATTGAATTCGTATCTTCAATCGATTGTGGAATTGCATTCGCTAATGCGGTAAAGTTAGAGGATATTAACAAGGTTTTTCTGATTGGGGGGGGTGCGGAGAGTCAACTTGTACAAAGAGACTTTTTAAAGGGATTCTTTGATGCCTTCGGATTACCCATGCTTCCCGATAAAGCTTTCAGGAAACCCGCAAAAACAGAGGAATGGTTCTATATCGATTGGATGGATACCAAGGAGTCCCAAGAAGTCCTTAACTTTCAAACGGAACCCTTTCAGAAATATATCGAAAAAATGAAGCGAAAATTCCGACTGACAAGGTTCGCCTTAAAAATTATTGGTCCCTTAGTGAAGTTTATGCTGGTTAAATTATCTCCCTATTCTAAAAAGCAACATGATACTACACCTTAAATGTTTTTATAGCAGAAAACAAGGATAAAATTCCTGCTGCAAATGGTCTTTAATAGAAAGATATTAATAAAATTTAATCAGAAAGAAGAAAAAATGTTACAATTCTAATTGATCTGGGGGAAAACCTAATCAGTGAGATTTATTTTGTTCTTGCATCATCTGTAACCATCCCTTATACCCTTCTGGTCTATCCCGAATATCTCTACACCGTATTGCTTTACCTTCTTGTCGAGGTAGTGTTCCAGGAGGAAAAGTTTGAACATCAATTCGGAGAAAAGTGGCTTCCAGGAGGTTTTTTTCAAGCTCTCTTTTAGCTTTCTCAACATCTACTCCGGGTTTTACTTCCACGTTAGCAGCGATTTGGTCCATTACCCCAACAGTATGATATATGATTAAATAAACATCCGTGAAGTAGGAGGACAGGTTAAAGATTTCTTCTTCGATCATGCTTGGGTAGACATTCACGCCCTTGATCACGTGCATGTCATCCTTTCTTCCTTTAATTCTGTCTATTATATAGCCCGTTCTTCCACACGGACATTCACTCTTTCTCATGGAGGTAATGTCTCCCGTTCGGTACCTAAAGATGGGCACGGCTTCTTTAGTGAGGCTCGTCAAGACTAATTCTCCCGATTGTCCCTCTCCTAAAACCTCGCCCGTTTTAGGATCAATTATTTCTGGATAATAATAATCCGACCATAAATGAAGGCCATTTTGTTCTTGACACTCCACAGCAACACCGGGACCGTATGCCTCAGTTAAGCCGTAATTATCATAAGCTTTAATTCCCAGGCGGGATTCGATAGTTTTACGGGTAGATTCTGCCCATCCTTCTGCCCCTAGAATTGCATATTTCAAATAGAGATCCTCTTTTTTAACTCCCGCTTCTTCCATGACTTCTGCTAATCGTAATCCAAAAGATGGAATTGCGTGAAAAGAAGTGACTTTAAAGGTTTTAAAAAATTCTAATTGACGAGAGGTCATGCCCGGTCCGAAAGGGATGAGCATGGCACCCAATAAAGTGCAACCTTGCGCATACCCGAATCCTCCTGTAAATAGTCCCGCGGAGGTAGTGTTTTGAAAAATATCTTTTTTGGTCATTCCAATGGCGCCCAAATTTCGTGCACATAAATAAGTCCAATGATCAAGATCTTTCTGGGTATAAAATCCACAAGTTGGTCGATGACCCGATGTACCACTCGTGGCATGCATTCTCACCACATCTTCATGAGACACGCACAATAGTTTATCCGGAAAGCTATCGAGAAAATCTTGCTTGTTCATATAAGGAATTTTTTGAAAATCTTCCATGGTTTTGAGATCATCGGAACTCACCCCCGCTTCCTCATATCTTTTTTTTAAAAAAGGGATATTATCATGGAGTCGCTTTAATGTCCATTTCCCGCTCTTCATGAGATTATCTTCAAGTTCTTTCCACGGAGTTTTTTCTCTTTTTTCATCGAAATAATTATATTGCATTTAAAATTAGCTCCATTCTAGAATTGAATATATTTCATATAATAAAAAATAAAATATAAAGCAACCTAAAACTATATAAGAATACAATTATTTTCGGTTAGTAAAATAAAAAGGGTCAAGTTCGCATGGAAAAATCTTACCGTTTTTTGAGAGTAATTAGCTATATCTTATTCATAGTATTCATTTCAATAGGATTACTTTACTTATTAGCCGCTCCTGTAATTCCTGCCCTTACACTTTCACGATTAATAATAGGGATTACCCTTATTGTCTTGGGAATCCTAATACTCGTAGTGATTTCCATTCTAATTCAAAGAAAACGACAAGCTATTGTTAGAATACCTGAACAAGCGCAATTTGGTACAACTGATCAATCCACGGTTCCAGTTGAAATTATATGCCGAGAATGCCAGGCACCTATCGAAATAACGGAGGATTTACGAGGAAAAAAGAGCGTGATATGCGAATCTTGCGGTACCGAGAATTTAATTCCAAGAAGTAAAGTAAAATGGTAAGAGAAAAAATCATGAGAAAAAAAATAGTCTTTATAATTCTTAGCATTTTAATTTCTTGCATATTTTTTAGCACGTTGCTTGCTAATGGTAAAGCACAAGCTTATAATTTTAACGTAAATTCGGAAAAAGTTAATGTATATATTGAAAAAGATGGTTCTATTACCATTGAATACTGGATAACGTTTACCAACAAGGGAGAGCCTATTTATGTGGTGGATATAGGATTTCCAAATGAACATTATAACATTGATAGCGTGAAAGCAGATATCGATGGACATGAGCTCACCGATATTAAACCTTCCACCGTTATTGATATCGGCGTGGAAATATGGCTGTATCCATATGAAATCGCTTCGGGGAATACAAAAACTCTGCACGTTATTGGGAATAATCCCGAAATGATCTACGAAGATTATGAAAATAATAGCCTAGCAAGTGTTGAATTTTCTCCTACTTGGTTCGATTCCGATTATGCGAGTACGTTCCAATATTTAGAAGTTAATATTTATTTTCCTGACGGGTTATCTAATGGCAATATTGTGAAATATCATGGCGAAGAGTTTTCTGGGTATAGTTATGATAAAGATGGGGACCTAATTTATACGTGGATAAAAACTAATGTTCCCATGCAACAATATACCTTCGGGGTGTCGTTTCCTAAGAGTTACGTGAATACTTTTCAACCAAGTCAAACGAATCCTGCTCTTGTTGTTATTATTATTACCATTCTGTTAACTATAAGCATTAGCAGTCTCGCGATTGGAGGAATTTATTTATTTTATAATTATCATAAGAAATTCAAGCGGCGATATTATCCTCCCAGCCCAAAACAATCTCAGAGAAGTGTTGTAGTGGTTATTTGTTGGTTATCCATTTTCGCAGCCATATTTTTTATACCGTTTTGGGATGCTATAGGTAATGTCCTTTTAATCATACTATTTTTTTGCGTGGTTATTGCCGGATTTGGAATGATGGGGTACTTTCTTAGTAAATTATTAAAAAAACGATATGGAAAATTACCTTATGATAAACCCTTCATAAAAATTGATAGCGTGGGTGTGAATAAACACCTTACCGTGGTAGAAGCAGCGATCATTCAAAATATTCCATTAAAAAAGGTCGTGTTCTTGATTATGTTTTCCCTCATCCGAACGGGGCATCTTAAAATCTTGAGTGTTGAGCCCCTAAAGTTCGAGGCAATTTCCCCAAAAGGGGAGGAGAAGATACACCCATATCAAAAAGATTTTCTCAATGCTATTATTTCCAAAGGTTCTAGGAAGGGGTTAGTAGATCAAGAGAAACTTAAGCTGTTATTAATAAATTTAATCAAGGCAACTAATAAAAAAATGATTGGATTTCACCTAGAGGATACGATCCATTATTATCAAAGCATGATCATTGAAGCATGGGAAGAGATTAATGGAATGCCCAATGAGATTAAATGGGAAGATATTGAAGATAAATTAGATTGGATGATCTTAGACGATGATTTTGAGGATAAATCGGAAAAGTATTTTTCAAACAGGTACTACTATACTACACCTTACTGGTATCCTTATTATTATTATTACGGGTATTATTGGGGTCCCAGACATTATTATTCTTATCATCCGGGAAATGTATCTAGAACCATTCCTACTGAAAGGATTAACATGTTTACGTTCGCCGATTCAATTGTCAGGGGCATGGAAAACATGAGCAACACGATAGTACAAAATTTTTCTAACTTTGCAAATACTATAATCCAAACAGTAGCTCCCGTTCAGAGACCCGCTTCGGGAAGCAGAGGTGGAGGGAGCCGATCGGGAGGAGGTTGCGCTTGTGCGTGTGCATGTGCTGGTTGTGCGTGTGCATGTGCTGGCGGAGGAAGATGAAAGGAGGTAATGCATAGAATGAGCTCACAAAAATCAAAGAGTGGTATGAGGAAATTTCTTAAAAAAATTAAGAAGAAAGTATTGCCACAAATTCATTTAGCAGAAGATGCGAAGAAGGTTTATTCAAGCTTGGTAGAATTTAGAGATACGGGCACTCACAAGTTCCACTTGAGACTTTTGAATAATGGGAAAGGGGTATTAATTGTTGATGCGGAAGCCGTGCTATATTTGAACCATACTGCAATGGTTTATATTCAACACCTAATAGAACATAAAACACTGGAAGAAATTCAAGAATTTTTCGTGAAATATTATAGAACCACGCCCGAAGAAGTAGAAAGTGATTACAATGAGTTGATGGATAAAATCGAAATCTTGTTAACCCAAGAAGATGTGAATCCTTTTTTGGATCTGGCAGGAGAACGGACTGCATTTAAGGTTTCGGAATTTCCCATGAGGGTTGATTTGGCATTAACTTATAGATGTAATAATTCTTGCGGTCACTGTTATGTTGAGCGAGATAGAGAATATCCCGAGTTGGACACCGACGGAATAAAAAAGGTCTTGGACATATTGTGGCAA
>CAYLZE010000014.1:0-64221 GCA_964388035.1 uncultured archaeon | reverse complement strand
GCTCATAAACCTTAAAGAAAAAATAAGATTAAATTAAAAGAATATAAGAATTTAGCTTTCTGAGGTGATTTTTAAAAGCATTTCCGCAACAGCATTATTATACGTCTCTACGCCATCAAATCCTTCTACAGTTTCACCGCAAGTTATGAAAATTTCATGCACGGTAATTTTTTTATTTTTAAAGAAATTCACTATTTCCTTCTTGGTGGCATCAATTTTCTTTTGTTTCGCGCTAGCATCTCCGTCCACTAAATCAAATTTATTGATGCACACATTTATTTTATCCGGAAAAAATCGAACATCATTAAAAAATTCAAACTGCTGTTTTAATTCGCGATCCATTGCAAATACTGCAATGATTTGGGTGGCAATTCTTGAAATCGTGATTATACCCATCCTAACCACTGCCCTACTCGCATCTCCTCCAGGACCGAATATCGTATGTGTTTTGTTATTATCATCTTCCCGAAAAACGACTCGATTGGGGTGGATGGTTTTTGTTTCTTTTTCTCCACCCGTCGGGATGGTAGCTTCCCCGCTAAAATCGGTTTTCACCACCGTGCATTTTTTTCCTCCTTCTACATTCTCAATTTGTCCTTTATTGAGATACCTAACAAAAAGACGTAAAATGGAGGTCTTTCCGACGCTTACATCTCCTAATAAGCCCACATTCACCATTTTAGAAGCTCTCCCCCTTCAGAAGTTCATTGAGCAAAAGCTCATAGTCTTCAATAAGATATTGCTCCAAGAAGGCGTTATTATGGCTGTGTATAAGAGCAATTAGCACTTCTTTGAGATTTTTGGCTTTTCTAATGTATTTAATAAGATTTTCTGGCGTAGGATCCGTGTCGAAATCTCTTGGTGCTTGCTCAAATCCAAATTCATTGCGTGTCGGTAGGGAGTTGAAAAAACCGAAAGCAGTATAACCTTGGTATTGGAAAAAAGTGAAAAAGCGTGATTTAATGGACTTTATGACGGATGAAAGATAAACAGAAGGATAAATTTCTCCGAGAATGAGATCTCCATCTTGTTCGATTATAAAATAGGGGGATATGGGGGATACACGTTTTCCATACATTTCTTTAGGTGGAAGCGAAATAAATGGCAACTTATCGGAGACTATAACCCACAAATCTTCTCTATTTTTTTCAATTAAGATTTCCTTGATTTCATCATAAGCAAAATAGAAATCCGATTGTAAAGATAAGAGAGAACTAAGATATACGGATAACGAAGCGAAGGTCGCTTCAAGGAGCGGTCTTCGACTACTATCATCCTCAGAAGGTTTTATTGCTCCCTTCCATGCACGTAGTGCGGAATAGGCAAACCCCTTTACATCAAAGAAACCCCCTGTAAGAAATATATAAGAAGGGGCATTTTTTTCCTCTGTAGAAAGCAGTTGAGTGGCTTTATCGGTTAAAGCATTTTCCAGTTCGTTATTATTATATTTACTGTGCACTTTGGGTATCTGCAACCAATTCCTTTTTTTCGCCATTGTGTTTAAACTCCTTGGATTAAAAATCAATTACGATTGAATTAATATTTTATACAATATATAATTGATATGTGTTAATATGTTAATACTTTTTCGTCTTAACCTAACACTATCGATTTTTTTTTTTTAAAAACTTGTTTTTAAGCACGTGTTTTTAAGCATATAATCAAACTCCCATTATAAATATTTTAGTGATTTTGGGAAAGTACTAGAAGGAGTTGACTTATTTTTGAGGTGATAAGATCATATTCACTGATTGTATTAAGATGCAATATGCTGATTGCCTCGATTATGTCGGTATCCTTGTAAAAATGATACTTTAATTCCATGTTAGTATTCTTTTCTTTAATTTTGATAAGAGCTTCTCTGACAAAAATGTTTAAAAAAGCTTCCGAAGTTTCTTTAAGACCTTGGGCTTCAGGATCAATAAATTTAATCTCTACTCGATTAAAATCTTTAAAGTTAAGAATGCATAACAGTTCTCTTTTCTCATCACAAGAAAAGATCTTTCTTTTGATGTTTGTATCTCTCACAATTTCTTTGGAAATAGCCTCGTTAAAATATTTCTTTTCGATATCTTCTACATTTTGGGAAATGCCCGTCCCTTCTCCTTGTAACAAGCTTGAATAGATCTGGTCAGCACTTTGGAAAGATTTATTTGAAACGATGCTATTTAATTCATTCATGATTTCTCGTAATTGTTCTATTTCAATCTTGAGCTCCTCAAGCTCCTCTTTTTTTCTTTCATAAAGTTGGTTTATTTGGCTCATGATAGAACTAAGCGTTACAATTTCTTTTGTTTCTTTTTTTTCATGCATTTTAATTTACACTCGTGATGAGAAAATGGTTTAATTTAAAATTATTGTTCATCTATTTAAAAATTAGTGCTCTAAATAAAATAAGTAATTTAGTAAGGTTGGAAATGAAAAGTCTAATAATAACTCCAAATCCTTCTGATCCTGAAGTTGTCATACTAAGTAAAGAATTCAATAAGAAGGGATACGATGTGGATTATTTCATCCCCTCCAACGTGAAAGTGGAAATCAATATTCGCAAGTTTGAAAAATATTTTGAAAACCTCAATCCCAGAGGAGCTTTAGTACGAGGTTTTGGAGCTTGTCCTACTCAAAAGATTTTTTTCCGCTTAGATCTATTAAATGCCTTAGAAGCTCACGGGATAAAGTTGATAAATTCTCGCGAATCTTTGGAAATTGCGAGCGATAAGTTCTTATCTTCTGTTTATTTTGAAAGATTTGGGATTCCCACACCAAAAACCATAATTTGTGAAGACTCTCAAGATGCATTGAATTCTTTTGAAGATTTAGGAGGAGATGTAATATTGAAACCATTATTTGGCTCGAAGGGTATAGGAATAACAAGATTGCAAGATAAGGCTTTTGCTGAAAATGTAATTTATACTTTAGAGCATTTAAATGAGGTGTTCTATTTACAAGAATTTATTCCCCATTATAATCGTGACATCCGAATTCTCGTGATAGGAGAGGAAGTGGTAGCGGGGATGTATAGGATTAGCGATAATTGGAAAACAAACGTGCATGCGGGTGCTAAAGTGAAGCCCATAGAAATAAATGAGGAATTGAAGTCTCTAGCTATAAAAACGGCCAAGATTACGAAAACAGAAATTGCTGGTGTTGATATTATTGAAAGTGAAAGGGGATATCTCGTCATAGAAATCAATTCTATTCCAGGATTTACCGCTCTACAGAAAGTTACGGATTTTAATTTAGCAGAACGAATTGTTTCATACTTTCTGGAAAATGTAGGGAAAGTTACCTAAATAAAACCTATGGGAAAAGATTAGTTAAAGATTTTAAAAAAAAATGAAGAATTTCTTTATTGTTGAATCCATTCTGTTTTAATTATAAGTCTTCTATTATCCCTATTATAGCAGCGATTAATACAATTAGTCCACCCCATAAACTCGCAAAGATAATTAGCAAGATTGCGAGAATGAGAAGAACTATCCAATTGAAGGGAAGGGGTCGACCGGGTTTTAATGCGCAAAGGAACGTGAAAATTACGATAACTAAACCAACGATTGCGTTGACTATAACATTTAAAACCGCAGGAAAAGGGGAGGGAAAAAATCCATATCCCGCCAATGAAAGGAACTGAGAAATGACACCCACCAATCCGAGAATTGCCCCTAAGACGGTCAAAACCTGCATCAACTTTTCATTCTTGTAAGTTTTTTTCAATGGAAAACACCTATTAAAATTATTAAGGATTAATTGAGAATTAAGCAATGATTTCTTAAAATATTTTAGAAATTCACCTTTACATTATTGTACATGATAATATTGAAATAATTTTAAGTTTTAAAAAAAGAATAGGAAAATAAAAGAATTATTAAGGAGAATTTCAGATTGATCTTCATTAATCAACCAAACCTAATATGCCCGCAACTAAAACCAGGATTCCACCAATCAAACTTGAGAATATAATAATTAAAATTCCAAGAATTAGGAATAATATAGCATTAAAAGGAATGGGATTTTCAGGTTTAACGCAAGCTAGAATTACAACCAATCCAAGGATGATTCCTACTATAGCTGAAACAATCATACCCGCTGGATGAATAAGAACAGTAAAGGCGCGTCCTACCAAACTCAAGATTGATTCTAAGAGTGCGAGAATCCCCCCAATTATCGCAAGGATTTTCATCACATCATATCGTTTATATCTTGTCATTTCAAATCACTCCATAATATAATTGGATAATAAGCTATAAATCAATTTTTCTATTTAAATGAATCTCTAAATTAAAAAAGAAAGAAAATTAGTAATTAAATAAACAAGAAGATATAAAAGTTATTTGTTATAAATTATTTCATTTATTCTAGGTAAAAGGGCACAAATAACTGCTTGAGTCAAAATATCTGTTCTCTTAAGAATGCCTTTACTCAGAAAACTAATTGCTCCGCCCTCATTTTTCAAATCAGCATTTCCAGTCAATTCTCCCATGATATCTCCAATTTCTTTTTTCTTATTAGATATAACTTGGTTAATAACACGAGCAGGATATTCAAAAGCAATACCACTTCCCATAGTAATCCTTTCTGAATCATCCATAATAACGCAAAATTGAAAATCCATGTAATGAGTGGCAGTGTAGGGAACTTCAACTAATCCCGCCTCAATACCAACCCCTAAAATTTCTGTATTCTCCTTTTTGGTTTCTTTTAGATAGTATAAAGCTTCCCGTGCCCTATTAATCGCTCCTTTAATAATAACTTTCATGCCAATGGGTTGATCAGGTACGTTGGAATTTGCTTTAATTTTAATAACTTTAAAAGAGCTAAAATACTTTTTAAAACCTTGAACAACTGCATTATATTTCGTAGGATTTAAAGAACCAACACAGATTTCTAACTTTCTTATCATTTTCATTTGGGTTTAATGGTACTGTAATAAGTTCAAATTAAAATCTTGTTTTAGGATATGAAATACTTTATGGAGCGGTAATCCAATTACATTAGAAGAGGACCCAATTATACGATCCACAAAAAGGGCTGCCCTATCATTTAAAGAATAGGCCCCTGCTCTTCCTTGCCACTCTCCAGATTTGATATATTCCCACAGTTCATCATCCGTGAGTGGCAATAATTGTACAGTAGTTACATCATGATCAATACTGATTTTAGGAGAGGAGGATTCGGTAAGCGCAATTCCCGTAATAAGAGAATGCTTACTTCCTTGTAACTTTCTAAGCATTTCAAAAGCATCTTGTTCGTTACTTGGTTTTCCAATTATTTCTCCCTGATATTCTACGATAGTGTCTGCTCCAATAAAGATATACTCATCTTCCAGAGAATGTATTACTTTTTTAGCATGTAGGGCTTTCTGCTTTGCGAGTTCTTCCACCAATTTAATGGAATCGGAGATTCTACTTTTATATTTATCTTCATTTACTTGTGTTAAAAAAATCTGAAATGATATCCCGGCACGTTTTAAGATTTCACTTCTATCCGGAGATTTCGAAGCTAGAATAATTTTTTTCATGTGAATGAATTTAAATAATGAAATAATACCTAATATTTTTTAGATCGGTAGTAAGAACTAAGATTAAAATTTAAAGAATTGAGAGAAATTCTATTTTTCCTTGAAATTCAATCAAAGGATGCTCTTGGAAAGATCTTTATTTTAATAAATTAAAGAAAAGAATCTTCGTTCCTTCCTGCACCGAAGTTTTAGCAATAATTTATTTATTCAAAATCAAAATATTTCTGAAAATAATATTAGAATTTTAAAAATTGAGATGGACTGTCCATCAGAATTATTTAACATCTATAAAGATGATCAAAGCATTCTCCCAGAAACATTAAAACCTAGTGAAAATCTTATATTGAAATATAATTTTGAGAAAAAACAAATTAATACTTCTAATCCGAAAATAAGTAATGTTAATATTATTTTCCTCTACGAAAAAAATGAAAAATCGTAAAAAATTGTCAAAAAATTAGATGTTTTATTCTTATAAATAGAAATTTCTATACAAGACTATACTGAATTTATTCTTGTTGGAAAAAGTCATCATCTTTGAAAAGAATTATTCGTCCTTCTGCTTCTCCATAATTATAATCTTTAAATCCAAGATATACCCATTTTATTAAATCATTAAGTACATAATGTCCATCCCAAGGCATCCCAATTGAATGGATGTTATGTTCCCCTACTCTTGGAAATCTATATGCTCCTAATAGTGAAAAATCTTCTGCCACATCCTTGATAAATTTATCAGAGCCATATATAGAGATGGTTTGTAAGTATTGCTGCAATTTCTCGTTCCTTATTGAATAGATAAGATTATTAATACTAGAAACTCTGGTAACAATTACAAAACGATTTTGACACATATCAATTTCAAGTTTTGTAGGTAAGTCTCTTAAGTATACAACTGTCCAATCTAATTTATCTTTAGGTGGCGTGAAAATTTTTGCTCGATTGTGTGCTACATACTTCATCATAAAATATTGTCTTTTTTTCGCCATCTCTAGACCATCGGTTTGTGTTATATCAGCACGAGGAAGTATTTTATCTACTTTTTTTAAACTATTAGCTAATAATCGAGCAAATCCAATTGGAGATAAATTGGATAAATTATTTTTAATTAATTTTATCGATCGTATCATTTGAGTTTCTAAACTATTTTCGAAAATTGTTTGCGAGGTTGAATTTTTATCGAATGTTTTAATTAGCGAATTGTTAATAGAATTATTTTCAATTATGTCTAAATCAATACCGTCATCATTCTTGCTTGTAATTGAATTCATAGCAATTTCATGAGGATCATCGACAATATAAACAATTCTAGGGCTTAAGCATGCTCTCTGATTCCAAAATGCAATATCTACAGCAAGTTTAGGTATAATTTCTCTCAATTTATCGGCATTTTGAAATAAATCTTCTGAGATAATAGTAAAAGAGAGTTTTGGTCCATGATCCAAGATTTTTATCCCATATTGATACGCTCGTCTTTTAATTTCTTCTATAGAATAGATCCCCCCCCATGCGATTATAGCATTAATCAAACCCGAATTAAATAATTCATCATAAATATCGGAACGATTACCTTGCCAATATAGTGCTGCAATCTCCTTAGCTATATTTTTATCAACGTCTCTAATAGATTCACAAAGTTTAATGGTTATATAAGGTTCTCCGTGAGAAAGCTTAACTAAATTAACATTCTTTGTAACCAATCCATAAAATAATGTCAGAAAACCCAAATTAAAAGCATTTCCCGCCATATTATGAAGAATTAAGCCTCTTGGTTGAGCATGGATTCTAGAATTTCCTTTCGGTACCCATTCTTCTAAAAGCTTTTTACCACCTATTTCACTTTCTAATTGTAGTTCTGCATTTTTCTTTTTCCATAATTCTGTGGTACCCATCAGTTCTATTTCACATAACGTACGAGATTCCCCTGTCATCATGGGAAGAATATCCATTACTTCCTTTCGAATATCATAATTTGGATTAGCCCATAAATTCCCTACTTCATCGATTACATTTAAAACTTCGTCAATATCTCTATTATGTGCCCTTATCTTTTTTAGCGCCAGATTATTTGCAATTTTCAGAACCTCTTCTTTCTCAAAAATTGGGAACGTGATTTCTAAAATATCGTCTTGCCGCTTAATTACTGCATTTTCAGTATTTTCAGAAAACTTTGGTTCAAATATAAAAGCGGGGATTTCTATTCTTTTCTCCAATTTAAAAAGGACTCCTTCTTATTTATTACTTAAACTTGATCTAATTTATAATATTGAAAGATTAAAAAAAAAATTGAAAGTAAAAAAGTTAATAAAAAAAAATACTACATCGTGCTGTCCCTAACAATTTGAGCTCCGCAACCCCTTGCTTCCGCGCCCTCAGCCCGACCATAAAGTTCTATAACTTTTCCTTTTCTTCCACAAGGACATTCATCTTCCATTGTGATACTTATTATATCATCTTGTAGGATAGATATACCAGCATAACTATAAGCGCTAGGATTAATAACATTTATAAGTCCTTTTTCTCCAATTCCAACTGGTTCTAAAGTCTCCGTATCTCTTACAATTACATCTTGCCATGGTAAACAATGTTTATTATGATATTCACATTCACAGAATGTATTATCAGTTTCTGTGAAACTATATACATCAAAGATTTGGTTCACTGGGATTCCTAAAATTTTCGACATGTCTTCTCGGAATTTTTCTGGGTTAACAGCTTCTCCTGAAAATGTCTTCCATCCGCCTCCTGTACTTAATACAGATTTCTCTCCAATATTAAATGTTTGACCCGTTTTTTTATAGTATTCTGTAAGTATCTGGTACATAAAAGGTACAGATCCTCCAAGCCATCCAATACCTTTTTGACGGGGATTAGAATTTAAAAATCCAAATGTCCCCTCTGAATCGAAATCAAATAATTTTCCTTTCTTTATTTCTTCTGGGCTAGCTAATTTTAAGGCATAAACTCTAGCTTCCATTGGAAGATTATTGGCAACATTAAAGATATATCCCATATGATTCATTGGAGCTTTCACCTTATCCTTAATTGTTAATCTATTCATTGGGTGTGGTTGGAAAAACAGGCTCCAATTATATTTGGGCATATCAAATAATTCATCTAATACGAAACTAAACATTTTAAAGAATCTTTCAAGATTTAATCGATTCCTCCCGATTGTAGAGGGGTCACCCGATGTACCACTTGACTTGGTCCAAACTTGTATTTCTTCCTCTGGAACACATAAAAACTGTTTAGGTGTTCCTGATTGGGCCTTAAAATTAGCAGTTGTTAGGTATGGAATATTTTTAATATCTTCAATAGACTTCAAATCATTTTTCGGATTAAAGCCCTTCTGTTTACAGAATTGTCGATATGAATTACAATTCTGCATTATATGCATCGTAGTTTCATAAATAGCATCAAATCGTTCTTTCTTGACGCTCGTTTGTTCTTCTTTTCTGAAATTTTCTTTACCTTTTTCAATTAATGTATCAATTATCATGTAAATCCAGCTAAATTTCTTGCAATTATAAAAATAATATAATCCATATTTATTAATTTATGTTTTAGGAAAATATTACAAAAAGAATATTAAAAAAATTAAAATTAGCTTTAAATTATTCGCCACCAGCTAAGGATACAAAAGTCATATTATTAAAATAGTTATCCATATCCTTTGATCCATAGATTTCCCCTCCCGATCCAACAATCATTTTTGGAAGATCTTTCCCAACAACATTATCTATTTCTTCCACAATTTTGGGAAGATTATCACCATATGCAAATAAGCGTATCGCGCAATCAAATCCTAATAGAAATTTTGGGGTTGAGATTCCTTCAAGAGCTTGATTCACAGAATCTACAGCAGTTTTTGTTAAAATGTTCATATTACTTCTATATATTTCAATTTCTTTAGGAACTCGTTCAAATGGAAATCCGGTGTTCACAAGACTTTCTAAATTAGGATTGGTTATTGTGGCTGTTAAATGAATATAATCTTTATCCCCTATTGATTCTTTTCTACCTAAAATGGTATGATAATTCAGATAGAATGAGCTTTTTAATTCATATAGAGAGTCTTTTTGAATACCAGCTGCTTTACAGAGTCCTAATAAAGCTGGTTCATTATCAATTTTAAGTAAAAAATTGCCAATGTTCTTGGTTGGAATACATTTCTTCCCAGTTGATTCTGCTCCAGCTGCAAATCCGAATCCGAATTTAGTAGAATTAGAAGGAGATAAAAATACTCCAATAATATTGTCATCGACAATCTTATCATTATAAAATTCCACAGAATCTTGATTCCGAACGTTTGTTGCTATATTTCCAATTACTATATTTTCCCAACCTTTAGAATAAAATTGTTCAAGGAATTCTTGAACAGAGGGCATCCCTAAACCATCTTCTTTAAAATCTTCAAGTTGCTTTTTAAAAAACCTGTTAACTAATCCCGATAAAAGTGATACTACACGACTATTCAAGGATTCTTGCTTATCTAACACTTCTTGTGGAAATTTCATTCCATCTTGAAACAATAAAAGAAAACGGTCTTGATTCGGGGGAAAATTCGTGGATAAATTGTAAACCTGTTCTGCAATCTCTTTATATTTTAATCTAGATTGACCATAATTAAAGGAAGAATCAATTGAAAAATCTCCCCCAATTAACATTAATCCAACACTTTTCAGAGCAAAACGATCTTTAACTAGGATCCCATTAACAGTACTCCCTATTAGTATTACATCTTCTCCAATAACATCCCTTACACCATTTAGTACATCTTGATAATTATATTTAACCCGGGATAACGAATCAATCACTAAAATTGCTAATTTTGGTTTTATGGACATCCCTTCCATTGCTTGTTTTGCTACTGAGTTTCCGGCTTTATATCCATTATCTTCTATAGATAGTCCTACTCCTGCATCAATCATTCTTAATTTTTACCTTTTGTTTATATATTTTTTGTATTTTAATTTATAACTTGTCTGAGAAATTCTTTATTCTCTCTTGAATCTTTCCAATATCTATAATTAATTCATTAAGTAAAGAGGTGATCTGATTTTTAAGTTGAATTTCAGATTTCCCGATTGCTTTTGTTTCATTGGGAGGCTCTCGAGATTTTGTGGCTTCTGTATCTTGTATTTCTTTTTCTACTTCTGAGTTAACTTGATTAAATACCAGTTCCTCAAATTTATCATCTATTTGAGTAACCAATTGTAATTGATCTAATTTAGGAAATTCCTCTGGTTCATTTCCCCCTTGAACAACTTCAATACTTGCCCCATAAAGTTTCTTTTGTGCTTTAATTTTAGTCGCGAATACACCAGCATAATATCTGTCCATCATATCCGATTTCGGACCGCTCCATATCCATATCGTTGATCTTTTGGAGTGTGTATCAAGGATAATATAGAGTTTATCTTCTTGAAGAGCAATATCTTCCATAGGAATAATTTCTGTTCGTTCTACTTTAAAAAATCTTAAACTCAAGCATTTTCACCGTTTAAATGTGTCATGGAAATAATTTACTTAATTTTTGATAATCCTTACCTTCCAAGTATTAATTCTTTTGATTATCTTATCACATTCATTCGGTTCGATTAGACTTTCGATTTTCTTATATTCTTGCGCTACCTTTGAGATATCAAAAAGAGCAAGAGATGTACCAATATTTAATAATATCGCATCTTTTAAACTCTCTAATAGTTCATATAATTCTACTCCTGAAAAAGAATGTAAATGAGATTTAATTTCTTCAAAAATGCTTTCTAATGTCTTATATTTCTCTTTAACATTCTTATCTTGGATTGAATTTATTTTATCCATCAACATGGCCATTTTAGCTTTGATATTCGGAGTTTCGACAATAATAGGTTGTTCTTTGATTGGTTTAAGCTCTATTTGCTCTATTTCTCGCGGTTTTACTGGAGTTATGTCAGGTACTTTAATCTCAGGCTGAATGATTTCTTTATTGATTTGCTCTACACGAATAGATTCAATCTCAGTTTTGATAGGGGGCTCGATATCTGGAACAATAGGAGAAATAATAGCAGTATTTTCAACTTGTACAGGCTCTGTTGCAGTGATAAGTATGGGTGTTCTTTCATCTTTTTCTCCAAGGACACCAAAATCTTTTGCTGGGATTTTTAATATAGCATCTCCAATTTCAGCGATATCGGTTCTGATGCGATCTAAAATATCGATCATGGCTAATCTTACATAAGATAGATTTATTTCTTCAGATCCCATGGCCAGCAAAAGTAAGTGGGGAGGTATATCGTATAATAATATATATCCTTTATCTCCTTCAATCATGAGTTCATTAAGTCCTCCATGCTGTATCCCTTGAGAAAATTGTCTGAATGTACTCCTAAGTACACCTATTTCCCATAATATTTCATCAGGAACCTTAAAAGGAATTGTAGATTCGATTACGACATCATTTTCTACATTGATGAAATAGCATCCATTAAGATCGGTTACTTTTTCAATTTCGTGCAAATATCCAACTAAATTATATTTTTCTAAACTTGATTCTGTCAAACATCTGACACCCGTAGTACAAATCCATGTAAATAGTTTTCTAATTCAAGAGAAAGATTACTTACCCCAAATACAATTCCAAAAAGATCAGCATATTTTTCTATTATTGTTGTTAATATCGCATTCTCTCCTGCATCTTGGATGATAACTCTTCCATAATCGCTATTCATATATAGCCGTTTAAGGTCTCCTTTTCTCAATTTTCGACAAAGATATCTAAATGTTAATTTTACCGCAGCAGAAAGAGCACCTACCAATACCGGATCAATTTCACCTCTCCATGTATTGACAATAGGAACTCCATCTGGATAGGTGATAAGTATTTGACCCTTTACGCCATCTTGAGAGTTGGCAAATTCAATCATTTTTTCTTTCAATATCTTAACTGTTTCGTCATTTGATAAAATAATAAGTCACTCTCTTAATAGTTTATCAGTCAATCTCAATACTTTCGTGAATTAGTATTGCGTATTTTATTTTATTATAATAGTAATAGTATGTTTATTATTTAAATATACGCAGTCCGCGTTAAGTCGATGAATTGGTGAGTTGAGTATAATTTTGCACTATTCGAAGGTGCAAATTAGACAGAAGATAGTTAATGTTTTATTGAATTTTACTTACTAGCAATAAAAGGGTTCCTTAAATTTTTTGCTATGGTGCCCGTCAAAAAAAAAGGATAAAATAGAAATAATATTACTTCCATTAGATTCTTTAAATTGCATTCTGGGGATTCTCGTAGTTGGAATATCCATTGGCTTAGAAATTACGATTGCATTGAAATATTTTAAAAATAACAATATTAATTATTTATATGTAGGAGGCTCATAAGGCCTTTTTGTTATGGAGTGGTATGGAACCTCTGTCCTTTTTTATATAATCCTCTTTAGGCAGGAGAAGAGTCTTCATTTGCCATGATAATGGATCCCATTAAATAGAAAAATAAGCATCTTACGCATGAAGAATATAAGAGCATGTCAAGTAGGGCAAGGGAACATTCAATTTCCTTTTTTTTGAAGATCAGCTTCCATTTTTGTCAATAATCAATAGGGTTAATATAATATAAGGAACAAGCCTAAATATATCTAAGATAACAATGATCATATAGATTTGAAAAATAGAAGAATGGGAAAAAGATGGATTTAGAAAAGCTTTTTAAACCAAAAACCATGGTGGTCGTGGGAATAAGCAAGCATAACCCGTTAAGTCCCGGAAGAATTATTTTCATCAAGAACGTGTTTGAGATGCAGGTCGAGGTATATGGGATTCATCCAGAAGGGGGTGAAATCGAAGGGGTTGAGCTGTATTCAAGCATGGAAGATTTACCCAAAAAACCGGATGTCATGGTAATAGCCATTCCCGCTCAATCTACGCTTGAATATGTGCAAAAATGTGTTGATTATGATATTCCAGGATGCATCATTATTAGCGGAGGATTTGCTGAAATTGGGGGTGAAGGGGTAAAGAGACAAGAAAAACTTGTTCAAATCGCAACGGACAATGATATTGCTGTACTTGGACCTAATTGCATTGGAGTGTATTCACCACCCTTGTTAGATACAATTTTTATGCCCACCGAGCGGATAACACGCCCCCCCAAAGGCACGGTTGCATTAATCAGTCAATCAGGAGGTGTCTTGGTCGACCAGTTTTTTCATAAATTTAATCAAATTCATATTGGCGTCTCCACGGCGGTATCCATAGGGAATCGGGCCGTGGTAGATGAAACCATGCTTTTAGAATATTTTAGTAAGCGAGATAAGGAAACAGAAAATATTGCCTTTTACCTGGAGGCTTTTAAATCCTCTAAGAGTAGAGAATTTCTACGGTTGGCAAAAGAATCGAAGGATAATGTTATTATATATTTTGGTGGATTATCAGAGAAAGGAAAAAGTGCAACCCAATCTCATACCGCAAGTCTTTCGGGGAATGATAAAGTGCTTGAAGCTGCGTTGAAACAATATTTAATCATGCAACCCCTCACGGAACTTGAATTATTAACTGAATTGAAGTTGTTAGATATATTAGCCCACAAAAAGAAGCCATTTAAACACGATAACGTTATTCATGGAAATGTTGCCATTTTATCTCTTTCTGGAGGACATGGTGTAATTTGTGCTGATCTATTAAAAAATTACGGTTTATCTGCGATAGACTTTACTCAAAAAGAACAAGATGAGATGAGCGAATTGGTCAATCCCGTAGCTAGAGAAATTGCCACTTTTAGAAACCCAATTGATCTCACGGGCTCAGCAAAAGATGAAGATATGGAGAAACTAATTCAATATTTATCTAGAATTGAACGAATAGAATGCATTATTGTCCTGATATTACCTTATACTCCCTCTATAACGTTCCAAATTGGACGAAGGATTGCAAACACTGTTACTTTGGAAAGAAAGCCGTTGGTATGTTTCATTCCCTACATCCCAAAATATGGAAGCATCATTGAAGCTCTTGAACTAAGCAATATACCTGCTTTTCATAGTATTGAAGAAGCGGTAATAGGTGTTAATACCTTGAAAAAATTGACTAGAATCACGAACCTAAAAAATAAAAAATAATTAGCATGTACGACATGACACTTTTGAATTCTTACTAAAATTGAGGAAATTAAAGGAAATAGAAAATAAATAGGCTTGAAAAAACTGTTATTTTTAATTAGTTCGAAAAATTAAAATTAAAGTCTTTTTATATTGTAATTATCGTTTCATTTTTTTAAATTAGTAAGATTATATAAGAACAATATAATGGGATGATAAAATGGTATTATCAACACTAGATTTCATCAATGGTATATTTGGGACATTATTGGTTGGATTATCTATTATTTTAGGGCTCATAATAGTATCGAAATATTTTAAAAATCAAAATCGGAATTTCATCTATGTTGGTTTAGCGTGGTGTTTGTTTGTCTCAGGTTGGTATGGAACGACCGCCTCATTTTACGTTGCTTTGTTTACGGGTGGAGAAGGGTTATCATTTGGAACGATAATGGCTCTAAATTTTTTGTTACTCCCTCTCGCCTTAATATTGTGGCTACTTGCATTTACCAATTTTTTATATAAAGAAAAGCGAAAGCTAATCATGGCAATTACGACACTCATTTCATTAGGTTTTTATGTTATATTCCTCTATTTTTTGATAACGGACCCCAGTTATATCGGGCATAAAATTTCGCCAGTCGACACCTCAGGAAATCTCACGGTCTTGATCATATATTTATTCTTCATGATAGTAATTTTATTTGTCACGGTGATAAAATTTGGAATAGAGACAATAAAAATCGGGGATCCTGAGACGAAATTGAAGGGGAAATTACTCATCCTTGCTGCTCCCACGTTTTGTATAGGTGCAATTTTAGATGCAACCATTCCAACAGATGCAATCACTCTCGTAATTTTCCGTTCCATATTAATTCTGAGTGCCATAGAATTTTATGGGGGTTTTATTTTGCCCGGGTGGATGAAGCGATTGTTTTTACGCTCTGTTAATGCTTTGGGACAAAAGCCGGGAGAGTAAAGGAAAATTATTTAACTTTAAAATGAAATTTAATCCATAAGAGAACATGAAATAAAAAGCAGATTGTAGGGATTTTTTTGGCTAAGCTCATACAAGATCTTTGGATTCAAAAGAGTAATGGAATTGTTTTATTTAGTAGGGTTTTTAATAAGAAAATAGAGGATCAATTATTTGGAGCCCTGATGAGTGCGTTAAATTCATTTGCTGAACAATTATCAGAGGGGGGCTTGTCAAATTTTGAACTTAGCGATAAAAAATTCACAATAATCAGAAAAAGTAATCTATTATTTATATGCAATTATCCTAAAACGATAAAAGAAAAGAAAGTTAATGAAGAGCTTGAAGCAATTTCAGATAAATTCTTAGAACTTTATCCGGATGCTTGTAAGGATGACTTTGATTGTGAATTAACCCAATTTTTAGGATTTGAAAAAGAGATTGAACATGCTCTTGAAGAACCAATCAAGAAATTTTGGGATGGATTCTAATTGCTTGGTTTTTTAATTATTTTAATTTTTACCTCAAATGTTAAAAGATCATGATAATTATCTTCGGAAAAAATCATTTTGGTGGGTTGCTTTAACCCCCGAAATAAATATAGATAAACACAATTTCATCCCCATCATTTAACACGGTATCTAGGAATCCCTCGTGTCTATAGGAATTGCCATTAATTATGAGAGATAAGAGTTTATTGAATTTTCCTTCGATTCCATTCTCCCATACCAATTTATGAAATTCTTCGCCAAATTTTTTTCGGAGATATTCCAGTAGTTCTTTTAAAGTAATAGGATGTTCGAATTCAAAAGTTTGAAATATTTTTCCCGCAACCTCATTAAACGGTGGAGAGAATTCCAGATTTAGCTTTATCATGTATGATCCCACCTTTTAAAATAGTCTCTATGCATATTAAATAAATTCATCTCTAAAAATTTTTCCATGACCGTTTAATCTCTAAGACCCTTTAAAAGTTATAATTGAAAAGGTTTATAGATATCGCGCTGATATTTTTGGTGAAACGGAATTCTTTAACCATTCGAATAGAATTTGATTGAAGATGGTTGGATTTTCAAAATTTGACAAATGTCCTGCTGAATCGATAATTTTTAAAGAAGCATTTGATGCTATTTTCTTCATATTTTGAGCAATTTCAATCGGAGTAATGGAATCTTCCGAACCTACCACAATTAAAACATTTTTATTAAATGATTCAAGGGTTGCAGTGGTATCATTTCTTCCGGCCATTGCGAGTAATGCGTGAATTACTCCATTGGGACTTTGCTCTTTCATCATTAATAAGATTTGTTCTGATAATAATTGCTTACTCGAAGTATTCTTTTTGGAGGTGATTTTTTCGCGTAAGTCATCTATGAAATCTTTTATAGCGTCATCGGTGTCATATAATTGTTGAAGTTTAATATTTCCATTATTTCTCTGATATGATTTGAGACTTTCTTCAATTTTTTTTACCGTGGTCCTTCGATTGGCTTTTTGTTCTTCATTATCTGCAGCTGTTTTAGTATCCATTAATATCATACCTGCTAACTCGCTAGGATAAGCACGAGTATATTCCAAAGCAATATAGCCTCCCATAGAACATCCCCCTAAAATTAGATTTTCAATTTCGAACTTTTGGATAATTTCGTGGATTATTTTGACATAAGGGGCAAGATTTATAGGCTTTGTTTTGAAAGGAGTACTGGTTCCAAAACCGGGAAGATCTGGAAAAAATAACCTAATTCTACCTATTTTTAATGCCAATTCATTAAGTTCTTTTATGAGTGATTCAGATTTCATGTTAGGTAAATATATGGTAGAATCAAAGGGAAATGCGTGAATAAGTAGGAGATCCCATGCTTTCTTAAGTGTTTTAGACTCCTTTAAAGGAAATGAAAGCCATTTACCCGTGATGGTTAAATTCTCTGAATTTTGAAAACTAAATTGGTCCATGTAATTAGTTAATATCGCAGATTTATATTTCCATTCCTTTAAAAATATTTATACTGATAATATAATGTGACGACTCGGGATTACCTGATCATTTTTCCATAGTAAATTTATTTTTACGCTCATGAAATTTTATTAAGGTTTTAACAGAAATATTAAAATTTTGTCGATTTTTAAAGATCTAAAATGTTTAAATAACTACCATGGCGAAAGTAATTTTTATTTCAGAAAAGAGCATCAAGGATGCGTGGTTAAAGGCGGTTTGTGAAATTTTATATAATGGGGATGATATCAAAACAGAATATGATCGGCCCGAAGATCCCCCTTCGAAAGATGTGACTGCGCTGATTGAAGTAAAAGAACCATTTAAAGACCCTGTCATTAGAAATAATAAAGAAGTAAAGATCAAATCTAAATACGGCACTTCATATGAAATATATGGTTGCATTGCAGATACTTATTTAATGGGTTCTATTCAAAGCGGCTATATTGAAGAAATAATGGAAGGAATTAATGATCATTATATTCAAGATTCAGGACTTAGCTTCCCGTATTCCTATCACGATAGAATTTATAATTATGCACCCTATTCCTTGGAAGATACCATACATAAGCATTATGATATAACTTGCGTGAAAAGTAGTGAGGTCAAGAACCATCAAAAGTTAGTTGAAGCTAAAAAGATAGAAAAAAAAGGAGATTCTTATGTATGGAAATTGGAAAATGGAATTGAACTGGAATTGGACAAGGAGATAAAGGAACAACTTGGAATTGAACAATTACCTATTGAAGTGCTTTCTTTCCCCCGAATTAATCAAATCGAATATATAATCGAAAAGTTAAAAGAAAAACCTTATTCTCGTCGAGCTCAAGCGATCACTTGGCGTCCTTTAGTAGACCCCTTCCATTTTGATCCTCCTTGCCTTCAGAGAATCTATATGAGGATAAAAGAAGGAAAATTGTTGATGCAAACTACATGGAGAAGCCGCGATTTATTTCGGGCTTGGGAAGCAAATGTAAATGGCATGATAAGAATTCAAAAACATGTTGCTGAGCAATTGAACGTTGAAATTGGACATTATTTAGATTTTTCTAATTCTTTGCATATTTACGGGAATACTATCAAAGAAGTAGAGGATTTGTTAGTAAGAATGCAAAATCGAAATGAATTACCCGAATCTTTGATAAATTTAATTAAAGCTCACGGATCTAATTAATATAATTACTTGCTTATTTTTCATTTTACAGAGCAGGTTAATATATTTCTATTTATCTAATCCTTTTCATAAATGAATAAATAAAATAAGGGATATTAATTAATATTTAACATGTAAATTATACTAAAGAGGTTCTAATCTTGACATCTTATAATATAAAAACGATTGTTTTTGATTTGGGAGGGGTTTATTTTACGGCCGGAACTCACTTAGCAATTGAGAAAATCAAAGAAATTTACGATATCAAAAATGAAAAATTGCTTCGAGAGATATTTAAGGATGAGGCTAATTCTGAGGGATATTTATTAAGAAAAGGATTAATAACCATTGATGAATTTGAAAAAAAGTTATTCGATAAATTAAGTATTGAGGTAAAGCAAAAAGATCATGTACGTTATATCTGGTTCGGAGCATATTGTGTTCATTATGGAATGGGAGAATTAGTACAGACTTTAAAAAGAATGAAATATCGATTAATTATTTTCAGCGGGAATATACGAGAACGTATAGAATACTTGGATAAAAAATGTGGATTCATGAAGTATTTTGATGATACAGTCTTTAGTTTCGATTATCAATTGAATAAAGGGGAGATACCGTTTTATGAGGAATTGATTAAGCATATAGGATGCAAACCCTCTGAAGCTATTTTAATTGACGACGAAAAGAAAAACATTAAAATTGCACGCTCTTTAGGATTTAATGGAATCCATTATTATTATACCGAACAATTAATAGAGAAATTAAAAAAATTCGGAGTAAATTTTGATTAATTTATATAAGGATGATCTTCTTGAATAGATTTAAATAAATTTCCTTATTTTTTTAAAATTTTCGCTCTAATCTTTCAGATTAAATGAAGTAAGAAAAGACGATTGTTGAGGTTATATCTCCAAGGCATTAAAATATTTTAGGGAAAATCTTCTTAGTATTTTGCCAGATTGATTCCTCTACATCCTCCTTAGACATGTTTTTGATTTTTGCAATGGAATTGATAACCTTGCGAGTCATTGCGGGAGTGCCTATTTCTCCCGAATATCTTACAGGACCATCGCTCTCCACTAATAAGTGCTCTTTATCGATATATTCCACCGTTTTCCTAACTGCAGAAGAATACGAAATTGCGGGAGTTATCGAAAAATAATATCCCCTGTCAATTCCCGATTTTAAATATAGCTCGGGTCCCGAATACCAATGAATATTGACATTAGATAAACTATAGTTAGGTAAAATATCAAAAATAAGCTTTTCAGCACCTTTAATATGTAAATTTACGGGAAGATTTAATTGCTGCGCCAATTCAAGCATCTTTTTGAACACTTTTTCTTGAAGCGGGTATAATTCTTTTTCTTTGATAAAATAATGATCTATTCCGATTTCGCCAATTGCAATGATCTGATTATTATTATCCTTAATATATTCAGATACAAAATCTAATTGATTTTCAATCTCTGGATTCATTTTAACCTCTTCGGGATGAATTCCAAGAGCGGGATAAATATTTTTATAATTTTTAGAGATTTCAATTATTCTTTCCAGACTTTGAGTACTCATTCCCACCGCAATGATTTTCGTCACTCCCACCTTTAACGCTTCCTCTATTATCTGATCTAAAGCAAGATAGAGATTCACATGACAATGCACATCAGCAATCATTAGGCCCAATTCACCACTTTTATCAAGGTTTTAATGAATAAAAAGAGAGCTTTATAATGACGAGATTTTTTCTCTCAACTTGGTTATCTCCATTACTAAATCATACCTTCGACGAACGCTAATTCCTTTCATATCTAATCTTTCTTTTAGTTCTTCAAGTTCTCCGAAAAGAAATTGCTTTAATTCTTCTTTAGAAAACCGCTCGGAAAATTTGGGTCCGCTGTCAATTTTAGCTTTCTTTTTCATTCTTAGATTTGAAATTGCTTTTGCTATTTGAGCTTGAAATCCTTTTGATTCCATGGGATCAGCTTCCCCAAGAAGATCAAAAGAAGTTTTTAAACCGTCAATAAAGGATTGTATATCTTTGGGTTCAATAGGATCGAATTCGTTAGACATGTATCAATTAAGTTATTATAGGGTTATAATAAATAAATTAAGTAAAGAAATTGAAGTATTTATTTATAATTTTGAAACCAAAATTATTTGAAGATATTAATGTAGTATTTTTATTTAAAATTTTACATTACATGGGGAGTAAAGAAAGAAAGAGACTACTCTCAACGCAATAATTATTGCTAATCATAAAATTAAGGTTATTGATACATCTTTTTCTTAATATCTTCTAAAATGTCTTTTAAATCAGAGACCACGTTGATGATAAAATCGGGATTCAGTTCTTTTAATTGTTCTTTTGAAAACATTCCAGTTAACACGCCCACCGTGATAGCACCTACATTTTGACCCATCATTATATCTGTATGCATGTCACCTACCATGACGATATGGTTTAAGGGAATATTCATGATTTCAGAAGCTTTCATGATGCTTTCAGAGTTTGGTTTTAAATTTTGGACGTCGCTCCTCGTTATAATCTTTCCCTCAAGCTTTTCATAAAAATCCGGGAACTTCGTTAACCTGCTATCCACTTCTTTTTTGGAAGAAGTGGTAGCAATGGTATAAGGATAGGATTTCTCATCTAAAAGGCGAAATAATTCGGGAACTCCTTCATAGAGTTTGATCTTTTTTGATTCACGCTTAAAAACTCCTGCAGCAATTTTCAATGCTTTTATTCTCTCAATAAAAGAGAGTCCTAATTTTATAAAAATTGCCCACATGACTTTCGTGCTTAATCTTTTGCTATTTTCACCCGCGATTATTTTGTATGTTAATTCATCAATTTCTTTCTGTAACTCTGCCGTCATTTGGATATCAAATTCTTGGAAAATTTCTTTAGCAGCAATATCGCCAATATCTGTGCTGTTAATCAGAGTTCCATCAAGATCAAAGACAAAACCTATTCTAAAATTTTCAGAGTGAACCATGTTATTATTTAAAAGTAATTTTTTGTATAAAATTTTTCCATATTGGAATATTTGTAAAAAGAAAATGAGACAACTTAATTCTATTCATTAGTTTCATTAAATCTATTAAATAAGTCAAAAATCTTTATGAGCTAAAGAGACATGAAATCAATATTAATTATTTCAGTTATTGCGTGTCATTTTTAAGTATATTGGAGAAATATGCTAAAATTGTTTGAGTTAATCCTACCAGCACTTTTTTTTGAAGATCTTTATCAAAGATCCTAATTTTATCGGAAAATTCTATTTGAATTGCTTTACTATTCTCAATATTATTAAATCCATATGTCTGGACGATATAACCTCCCGTTAAGGCATATTCTCTTCTCTTGGGATGACCAGGGGCAATGGAAACGCCTAAATCTAAAAACTCTCTAATTATCCGTTCTCGAATATTATTATTTATATCCTTCTTAGGTGCTGAAGTATCAATGATAGCTTTTAGATTATTAGTACCTAATACAATATCCACGTCTCTAAAACCGTGGGGACGCTTATCCTTCTCAAAACCATGGATATCTAAAAGAAGCGAAATGCCAAATGTATTTAGGTTATAAGATACGAATTCATTTATTTTTTCATGGTAAAATCGATAAAGTTTTCCCGCTATTTCTGAATCGGGATTATACGCCTCGTATTCTTCTCTATTAAAGTCTATGTAAGATCGTTTTATTCTAGAAATAATGAGAGAAGGTCTCTCCCATGGTTGATTTTTTAGCTTATAATTATATGATTCAAATAGATGAACTATTTTGTTCGTTAATTGGATCGTGCCTTTATCGATACCAGAAATTCCTTTCTTCCTGAGAGGAATCTCTTCGCAAGTTAATGTTCCACCGTGAGGTGTGGATATTATTAAAGGAAAAGTGCCTTTCTTAAAGTACATGAATTTATTTAAATAATCCTCAACCATGGATAAAGAGATTATGCGTTTAATCCTTAAAAGATTTATTGAAATTAATATATAAAAAATGATGAATAAGAGAAAAAAGAAAGGAAAAAAAGGGAATTACAACTATTCAGTTAAATAAAATACTAGCGGCATATAATCCATCATACCAATACGTCACGTATCGTCCAATAAAAAAGAAGATCAACCAGATGCCAAATGCTAATAACCCGAATACATAGTAGAGCCAAATTTTCTTTTCTTTTTCAAAAATAATATAACAAAAAAGCCAAGAACCTAAACCACCTGCCGCACCCAACAAAATATCCGTGGTCATATTTTGCCAGCTATCTGCTCTTCCCTCAAATTTTAAACCTAAAGTTAAAAGAAGCAAATTTTCCACGAGTTCCCAAGCAATTAAAACGATGAGAGTAAAGATAAAAACAGCGAGTAAACTTAGAATCGGAACATTGCCTTGATTTTTGGGAATAGTATAAAAAAGAGAGAAGAATAAAAAGACCCCGATGCCAAAACAAACATGTCCAATGCTATAGAAGTCAAAAAGGCTCACTCCTACCTCATCAATTGAGGAAGCTATTAACCAATTAAAAAGCATAAGTTATATCCCAACGTGTTTATTATTTTTATTAGATATAAATTTATTTTAAGTATAATAATAACATTTAATGCAAATATATTTATATGATTAATAGTCTTATTTTTGAGGTTGATTAAGAATAGGAATTTTAACCTTTCTCCATAATAATTTCAAATAAATAGCTTTGAGTTGCTTGAACATTAAAGAATGCGCTATCATCCTTTATTATAATGAAATGAACGTGAATAGTTTTAATGCATTATTAGGAGCTGTAGAAACAGAGGAATCTTTGAAAGGAAGTGATTTTACAATTTTTATTTTCAAAACGGAATGGGAAATAATCAATAAAATAAGGCAATTATTAATTGATTTTAGACGAATTTATATCTGTTTTTCATTCTTCACCTCTCAATTTTTTGAAATAAAACGATTTGTCAAAAGAATAAAGCAAGTCTATAAAAGCAGAGTTTATCTTATCGCAGGAGGACCCCACCCTACGGGTGACCCAGAGGGAACTTTAAAGATAGGATTCAATATTGTAATAAGCGGAGAAGGTGAGGAATCTTTCGTTGAACTCATAGCCCATTTAGCAAACAATTCAGAAATTAGGCATATTAAAGGAATTTCCTATAATGATGAAAATGGGGAGTATCAATTTACTGGTAAGCGCCCAGCAATGAATCTAGATAAATATCCTTCATTTCCAACAAAGCAGTATCGAAGATTTGGTTCAATAGAGATCACAAGAGGATGTCCCTATGCTTGTTTTTTCTGCCAAACTTCGCATCTTTTTGGAACTCGTCCAAGACATCGCAGTATTGAATCCATAGTTGAACACGTGCAATGGTTGGTAGAACAATTTCAAGAATCAACATATATAAGATTTATCTCACCGAGCGCATTATCTTATGGTTCTTCTGATGGTAAGACGATTAATATAGATAAAATAGGAGAACTTCTTACCGTTATTGATGATATTTTGCCCCCTAAAGGCAGATTATTCTTCGGATCCTTTCCTACTGAGGTTCGTCCCGATCATGTAAATAAAGCTACGATGCAATTAATTTCTAGATTCGCGTCTAATGATAACATAGTTATAGGAGCACAATCCGGAAGCCAAAAAGTATTAGACGATTGTAATCGAGGCCATAATGTTGATGATGTATATAAGGCTGTTGATTTAATAATTGAGTCAAATTTCAAACCTTATGTGGATTTTATATTTGGTTTGCCAAATGAAACTGAAGAAGATATGACACAATCTATTAAAGTAATGAAAGATCTGGTAAGAAAAGGTGCAAAAATTCATGCTCATGCTTTTATGCCATTACCTCAGACAGTCTTTGCTAAAAGTTCTCCTCAAAGAATCAAGAAAAAATTAAGAATAGTGATAGAAACTTTAACATCTAATGGCGACTTATTTGGTTCATGGAAAAAGCATGAAAGATTTGCACTTAAATCTTCAAAATTGTTTATTAGTTGAATTTTTTTTTTTATAAAGACTATATAAATGGGATTACATCGAAAAAGATGAATAAGAGCTAATTAATATCTTTTTTCGTGTGATTATATTGAGGGATAAGATGAAAATTTTTTAGTCATACTAAAAAATCGTTCAAAGATAAAAATAGGAATTAATCTTGATTAGTAACAAAAATATTTATTTATACATTTTAATCTATTATTTAATTTGGAAAAAAATTTTTAATATCCTTGTATGGATTTAAAATTTAGAATGAAATAGAGAGGATGGAAAAAATGATAACATTATATAAGATAGAAGGGAAGAAATTAATAGGAACGAATAATCCAGCTTTAACTACGGAAGGTATATATATAATCGTAGATAGAACTAAAAAAAGACCTAAAATGTGGATTTGGAGTGGTGGGAAAAGTGATAAGCTTGATAAGTATCATGGTGGAGTTGTTGCTACAAAACTAAAATCAAATTTAAAGCTTTACGGTGCCAGCATAGAGGTTGTTGAGGAGGGAAATGAACCCGAAAATTTCCCCACGCTTAATAAACAACATATTTTGGAACAATTTGAAGGTGAAATTGACTTGGATACCATTGCTGATACGGTTCCCATGACAAGTAAAAAGCCAATAAGCGTTTCCACCAAATCAGAGCCAGAATCAGTAGAATCATCTATAGAAATGGAAACAGAAGCATTAGAACCTTCTCCTGTTGTAGAAACAGAATTAGAACAACCTTCAGAAGAAGTAGAAATAGGTTCGGACACCGTATCTGTTCAAAAAGTTAAATCTCTATTAGAAGAGATATCCTCGACTCTTGGAAGTCTTCAAAGAATGATACAAAATTTTCTTAATAGCATGTAATTTTGTGAGAATTTTAAAAATATTAAAATATTAAATATAAAAGAGTGGTTAAATGTTAGACGCAAGTGTAGGAACAGCAACAGGAACTGATTGTTATCAAGCGAGAAAGAAGGTAGCTAGAGCAGTTTTGGAGAGAATGCAATTATAACCTTAATTGGCAATCTTAGCTATAGACGCGCTAACTCTTACTCCTTTTAATTACCCAGAAGTATTAAAGGGGGTATGGCTTTTCCAAAACCACCGATGTTATTTTAACCTTATTTTATTCTTTAGGCGAACTTCAAATAGGACATGATCGGTTTGTTATCGTAATAAAAATTTCTATCATCATAATTTAATTAATTCGATTAGAACTCAAAAGCTGCGGCTTTATTTACAAATAGCTGCTATATATGGCTCAGATGTTTTTGTTAAAAACGTTGCTGAAGAACTCTCCCTTTTAAGAGCGTTCAGACTTCCTCGAGGTGGTGAATATAATTCTGAAGCTTATGGTATGCCTTGGTATGGTACCTATATCATGAAAGATCTTATTAAAATGGTCATATAACTGAATTCGAGAAGAAGATATAAAGAAGAACGAGGAAAACCAGATTTTAATATTTGAAGGTATTAAATAAAGTCTCTAAAAATTACATTATAATAAAAGTATATCCATGTTTTCTTTTTTATAGAATAACTTTCCCTTGATTTGATAAAATATTAATATTTGAATCATGGTTGCTAGCGGCATATTACTTATATCATAATATTTTCTTAAAATCCAATTGATTGAAAGTTCTCGATTATGATTCAAATTCTCTGGAAAATGGTTTTTTACTTCTTGTACTACTAGTATTTGATACGGATCGATGATATCAAAGCTTATATTTGTGATTTGTTTTCCCGAATTATTTCTAAGATTAAGAATGACATTGATTTTTATCTCATCATCTTCATTTTCTTGAATTACTTGCCACTTATTAGAGAAGATCACATCTTCTTTTGGTTTGGGGGAGAATTTTTCCGATATAATGACATCATCTTGTATTTGCGCATTCAACAACCCTTTCTTCACTAATTTCTTAATAACTTCAACAATTAAAGAGTGTTGGAGATTGAATTTTTCACAGATTGCCTCAATTTCGATTGAATCGTGTTTTATTACGCCGTTAAGCCAGGAACTTATTCTTTTAAATCCTAATTCTGGGATATTTTCCCATAAAAAACTCATTAAATCAATTCTTCTTTTTTCTTCTTCTATTCCCTTTAAGTGACCTTTATCATTTAATGATTTTAGGAGGAGATTATAAAGATCATAGTTAGGATTTAATATTAATAATCTTTCTAACTTGAGATAATCATTTACATTGAAATCTTTTAATATTTTATTAATTAGATCATTAAACATCGTTAAAATTAATTCAGAGTTATGATCCAATAATTTGTTTACTATTGCGTTAAAAATCTTAAATAATGGGTCTTTTTCATTAGCTATTTGTTTAAAAATGCTATAGAAGCGCATGAATCCGTGCTTTATAATAGAATTACTCAACAGGGTTTCGATGGCCCCAAGATTATCTATAGTATCGTTGCGAATATAAGAAAATAAAGTTTCATCGAATAGATTTGCATTGTGTACAATAATTTCTTCAATTATTTGTTGTGCTTTTTTAGTTACTAAATAATCATTGTAATCTAAAAGCTTAATTAGATCGTTTCTAATGGGAGTGATTAAATCCTTTCGTTTGATACCTAACTTCCCTATGATAAATAAGATTTTTTCTTGGGCAATCCAATTTTTTTCTGAGATATTTTTAATTATTTTTCTAATATCTGCGATGGAATAGGTTTGATCATATAATTTTAATAAAAATTCAAGCCCTTCTCTCAAGACGTCAATATCGCTCTCTTCCAAGATAATTTCTAATTGCTTTTTAAAGTTGATTATTAAATCAATTTTTTTCATGAAGATATCATTGAGAAATTTTATAATTTTCATCCGTACATTCCATATCTCATCACCGAGGCATTCGATTAATCCCCCTAAAATTTCCTCTTCACGTTCGGGATAATTTGGAAAAACTTCGATTAAATAATTAATCATTTCTTCTTTAATTATCGGCTCAAAAGATTTTAATTTTGAAAGTACGAATTCTAACTCTTCGTTAAGTAGAGAAGTAGTTTTAATGGTTTTAATATAGTTTTTTATCGCTAATTCGTGAATATTCTCATCAAAATCATCGATAAGAGGTTTAATTTTCTGAAGATATTCCGAGGTTAAAGGGAATTCCATTTCTTGAATTTCCAAGATCCCCTGTAATATTTCTTCTATATTAGGGGGATAACTACCATTAATCAAGGAAATTAATTCATTTAAAGCCTTTGCGTAATTTCCAGCTCTCATATCTTTTTTTATTGAATCTAAATTATTTTCCAAAAGGGCTTCAACTCTGACTATTTAGTTAGAAGATATTTTATAAAATTTCAATCATTTTATCTAAAATTGTATAATATAGAGTTTTATCACTATATTTCATTTCTGCTTGATTTTTAATAACCGTGATTTCTTTATTCATAAAATTATATTTTTTTTTAATTAACTTGGACTTTTTTTTAAGGGGTGGATTGGTAGGGATATTCTGCTGGTTTGTAGATTGAAAAAACATTTTATTTAAGTGAGCGAAAATCTTGTGATTGATCATGAACATCTTTAAATATCCCGTAGAATTTAATCCACAAAATAAATCGAAAAGCGCTTTTACCTTTTCTTTTAATTGGTACACATTAACTTCTGTTTTGAGAACTTCCTCAATAATTTCATTTCTGCGAGAAGATTCTGGATCTACATTAATATTTGACTTTTTATTAAAAAATTGTTCAAATATTAGTAGCGAATAATGACTTGGTGCGAAAAATTTGATTGAATCAAACTTATCAATAATATCATATATCTTTACAAACACGTTGTTTGCAATATCATCATCAAATTGGCTTCTCAGTATTGCGTAAAAAAAATCAATACAATTAATTTTCACGAGATTTAAATTAGTAGCTTTTTCTTCTTTAAACGAGTGCTGTGAAGATTCGGATTTAATTTCAGAGATGAGATCTTGGTGTTCCACATGGAGAATTTTTAAGGGTTTTTCATATTCTTGAAGCTTTTTTTCAATTAAGGAAATGATTTTTCCACTATGATCCGTCATGATTATTTTATTCTCCAAGAACAAAATTTCCACATATTCATCGATTGTTAGCCTATCAACTTCCGATTTTATCTCTCTCAATTCATATTGTATTTGTCTAATGGTAAAATATTGGGATCTTAACTTTAATATTTCCTCCATTTTTTTCAGAAGTATTGGTCTATTTGACATTTTACCGAACTCTCTATAACCTTTTCTTTTCTAAAAATATAATAAAATAACTCATAATTAATTCTATCCTTTTTGATATTGTTTTTTAAATTAAATCTCTGATATCATGCTGACTAATTTTGTTCTTTGAGTAATTTAACAAAAGATTTATCAAAACATTGCATTTTATCATCCTTTAAATTTACTGTCTTTATTCGATAACTTTTAAGATTTACTCGAATCTTAATCTTTACGTAATTGAAAAGGAAGTTTGCTACTTACTTATATGAATGGATTCTTGATCTTGCCTAATGAATCCTTCCTTTTCTAAATCATTCAATACACTCTCAATTCTTTCCTGATCGAAATTTAATTCTTTTATAAGACGATATTTGGAAAAAGATGCGGTTTTTAACAACAATTTTAAGATTTTTCCCCGAATTTCCCGATTAGAACCTTTAAAAGATTTTTGTTTCTTATAATGCGTGCTTTTCTTATTTAATTCGGGATGTGCTTTTTTTAACATGACCCCATAATCCATTAATGCATAATACCATTTTCTTGGGTTAGTTTTGTCTAAACTTTTCTCTACTAGGGGTAAAATCATTTTATCATTAATGTTATTTTGATGAGTGAAGAAAAAATACATATACACCCTCCTGATATTTGTTTCTATAAAGATGGTAGGTTCATTAAAAGCAAAAGCGAGTATAGATGATGCGGTTGCTGCTCCAACCTGAGGAAAACTTATGAGAATTTCTTTAGAACGAGGAAGTTTTCCATTATACTCTTTAATAATTGTTTCCGCGATACTTTTTAAAGCAATTGCTCTTCGGTTATATCCTAATCCTTGCCATGCTCTTAGGACTTCATCCAATGGTGCTTGGGCTAATGAGAGAAAATCAGGAAATTTTTTTACGAATTTCATGAATTTTTCAGATACTGCTCCAGTTTGCGTTTGTTGGAGCATTATTTCACTTATCAAGACATTGTAATCGCTTATTTTTTCTCTAAATGGAAATTTGCGTCCTTGCTTGTTATAATAATCCCATATGATATCCTGAAATTCCTTTATAATCTCTCCAGTTAACCCTTCTTTCTTATATTTTTCATAAAATTCCGTGATTAAGAGTGTTATTTATAGCACCAGATACTTTTTCATATATTCGTTAATTATTTATGAATGATAAGTTCTATTCAAGAAGTAGTGATTCTCATGAGAATATCTACTTATAATTTAGTTATTTACATGACATTTTTAGATGATTGATATCAATGTTTTATTTTGGATTGCGTGACTAAATACAGGCATTCTAACATGTCATGAAAGAAAAAAAATCATTAAAATAATTCTAATTCTCCCTAAAGGGTGCTTTTTCTTCTTTACGTGTCTCTTTGGTTATATCAATTTGAAATTCGAAAACCCCACTTTCCATTTTTTTTAATATTAGATCATATCCTGCAGAGTCAATAATGTGCAACATTGCTTTATTTTCGGTTAAAATAGAACCACCTAACTTTTTATAGTTCATTTCTCGTGCGATTTTTACTAAGTAATCTAACAGGAATTTTGAAATACCCATCCCCCGCCATTCTTTATCAGTAATAAAAGCTAATTCTCCCAAAGAAGGTTGTGCCGTGCTGAAAACTGCACCAAGAGCAACAATCTTTTGTTCTGAATCTTCGGAATGGACTCCTACTAATATCATGTTCGTGGAATAATCAATATTTACCAAAGGTTGTATTTTTTTATGTCGAAAATCCTGTACGATTGAGAAAAATCGATAATATCTATCATTTTCATCCAAGCTATAATGCAATTCTTGCAGCATTCTTTCATCGGTGGGCTTAACTGGGCGTATTAATATTTTTTCATTATTTTCTAATTTAAAGTTAGTTTCATATTGAAAGGGATAGATGCTAATACGTCCTTCGATTGATTTAGGTAATTTTTGGTCGGAATACACGTAATTCCATTTTTTAGCATGCTCTAAGAGTTCTTCTCGAAAATCAGGATGTGCAATATTAATCATCTGTAGCACGCGTTCCCTAACGCTTTTTCCATAAAGATATGCTATTCCCCACTCCGTAACAACATAATGGACATCTCCGCGCGTAATTACCACACCAGAACCGGGTTGCAAATATGGTGCGACTCTGGAAACTACTTTTCCATCACTAAGAGTAGCTGTAGAGGGCATTACCATGATAGGCTTACCATCCGGTGCTCGCCCTGCGCCCCTCACAAAATCTACTTGTCCCCCGATCCCGCTATAAAATTGAGGTCCCAAAGAATCAGCATTTACTTGCCCGGTTAAATCCACGGTTAAAGCAGCATTAATTGCGACTTGCTTTTTATTTTGACTAATAATAAATGGGTCATTTGTATATTCGCAAGGGTGGAATTCAAGCATGGGATTCTCATTACAAAAGTCGTACAACCTTTTAGTTCCCATAACAAAAGAACAGATGATTTTTCCTTTATGGATCGACTTTTTCTTGCACGTTATTACTCCCTTTTCTACAAGGTCTACCACCCCATCCGAAAACACTTCACTATGCACCCCTAAATCTTTTTTTTGCTCTAAGGCTTTAGTTACCGCATTGGGGATTGTACCGATCCCCATCTGAATGGTTGATTGATCCTCAACCAAAGATGCGGTGTATTCTGCTATCTTATGGGAGACCTCGTCGGGTTCTCCATAACTATATTCTATAATATCATGATCACTCGTGACAAATACATCAATATCATCCATGTGAATGAATGAATCGCCTAATGTTCTGGGCATTTTGGGGTTAATTTCAGCCACAACGCGTTCTGCAGACTCAGCTATGGGTTTTACTATATCGACATTGATGCCATAACTGCAAAATCCAAATTTATCAGGCGGACTAACTTGAATAAGGGCAGTATCAAGGTGCATTTTACCCAATTTAAATAACCAAGGAATTTCTGAGAGAAGCATTGGGGTATAATCCGCTTGACCCGCTTTTATGTATTTTCGAAGGGATTTTCCAATAAAAAATGCATTATGTCTATATAGATCTTCAATTCCTCCCGCAGTTTCATAGTAGTCCAAATCGCTCAAGGATAAGAAATGCAAGATTTCTACATCCGGGAGCTCTGGGCCTAATTCTATCAACTTTTTTGTTAGGTCAATTGGTTCTGAGCACCCGCTATCAATAAAAATGCGGTTACCAGGATCAATGTATCCTTTAATAGCTTTATCTAGAGAGACCTTCTTTTTACTATATTTATTCAAGAGGTTAGAGTACTTTTCTTTAGGATCTATAGGTTCCAATTTTATCTTCCCTTTCATTCCTTACTTTTTATAATTACATATTATAATACGTCTTGCTTGATATTAAATCAAATATTAATGCATCAAAAGCTTTTGGTTAAAAAATATAAGTTTGCAGTAATTTTTTAGAAATAACAGATTAAATTCTTTCATGAAATTATTTTGAGATATCCATGATAAATTCAAGAACTCCTGCTTCCATTTTTCTATAAGTCATCGGATATCCCAATGTATTGATGATGTGATTCATTCCTCTATTCTCTAAAAGTATGTTACCAGAAAAAGATTTATAGTTTAACTCTCGTGCTATCTTTACTAATTCTGAAATAAAAATCTTAGAAATTCCATTTCCTCGCCATTGCTTATGTACGATAAAAGCTAATTCCGCTATTGCAGGTTTTTCTGTTTTAAAAAATCCTCCCATTGCAATAATTTTTTTCTCATTTTCCTTAGAAAAAATCCCAACCAGTATCATGTCTGTAGAATAATCGATATTACAAATGGGTTGAATAACTTCATGGGAGAATTTTAAAACGGGTCTAAAAAAGCGATAATATCTATCCTCTTTATCTAAGGAATAATGTAATTCTTGTAGCATTCTCTCATCGGTGGGTTTAACAGGTCGAATTTCTACGGTTTTTCCGTTTTTTAGAGTAATCTTAAATTCATATTTTGAAGGATAAATGCTGATTCGTCCATCAATCGATTTAGGTAGTTTCTGATCCGAATAGACATAATTCCACTTCTTTGCATACTCTAATAATTCTTCTCTGAAGTCGGGATGAGCGATACCAATCATTTGAAGCACTCTTTCTCGGATGCTCTTACCAAAAAGATTAGCAATACCCCATTCTGTAACAACATAATGAACATCCCCCCTCGTAATCACGACACCAGAACCAGGATCTAGATATGGAACAATTCTAGAAACAACCTTTCCGTTAGATAAAGTGGCCGTGGAGGGCAATACCGTGATAGGTTTCCCATCTTCTGCAAGATTAGCACCTCTCACAAAATCAACCTGCCCCCCAATCCCGCTATAAAATATAGCGCCTAGTGAATCGGCATTCACTTGACCAGTTAAGTCTACTGTGAGTGCAGCATTAACAGCTACTTGCTTTGCATTTTTGCTAATAATGGATGGATCATTGCAATAATCACTTGAATGAAATTCGAGCATGGGATTGTTATCCACAAAATCATACAACTTTCTGGTTCCCATAATAAAAGAACAAATAATTTTCCCCGGATGCAGCGTCTTTTTTTCACAAGTCACCACCCCTTTTTCAACCAGATCAACAATTCCATCGGAAAGTACTTCACTATGAATCCCTAAATTTTTTTTTCCTAATAATTCTTCGGTTAAGGCATTTGGAATCGTTCCAATTCCCATTTGTAAAGTAGACTCATCTTCGATCAAAGAAGCCACAAATTTGGCAATTTTTTTAGCTGCTTCCGAAGGTGGGTCGTAAGTGAATTCAATAATATTATGATTGGTTTTCACGTATGCGTTAATCTTGTCCATATGAATGAAAGAATCACCTAGAGTTCTAGGCATGTTAGGATTTATCTCTGCCACAATATTTTCGGCTGATTCAGCAATGGGTTTTGAAATATCAATATTAGTGCCATAGCAGCAGAAACCATATTTATCAGGGGGCGTTATTTGGATGAGCGCTGTCTTTAAATGCATTAATCCCCGCTTAAATAATCTTGGGATGTTAGAAAGTAACATGGGAGTATAATCCGCCATTCCCTTTTTCACAGCTTCTCTAAGATTATCTCCTATAAAAAAGGTATTATGACGAAAATGTCCCTCTCCAGCAGTTTTATAATAATCTTGATGGGATAAGTTAACAAAATGCAATATATCTACATCGGGTAACCTCGCCCCCATATTGATCAATGTCTGGGTTAAATCTAAAGGTTCTGCACATCCCGAATGAATAAAAATTCTATCACCCGGATGAACAAACCGTTCAATGGCTTCTTCTGCCGTTAATTCTTTTTTCTGATACTTAGTTAAATTTGTTTGATCTATTTCTTTCAATAGAGGTATCACACTCGTTGAATATTACATTTAAAACTCATATTCCATTCGTATTAAGCTTACATGATCAAATCATACATTCTTTAAATGGAAGGCAAAAATTCAAGATATTTTGATTTATAAATTGAAATTATAAAATTTATTAATTTGTAATGTCTCATCAATTATGATTCCAAAATGAAAGATAAGTTTAACATGGTCGGAGAAACGATACCTGAATTCATTCTTCCAAATTCTCATGGAGAAACCACAAACATCAAAGATCTACGCGGACAAAACGTAATTGTTATTTTATTTCGAAACATTAATTGACCCTATTGTCGTTGGCATGCCGCACATTTAAGAAAAGATCTTGACAAATTTAAAGAAATGAACACGATTCTTTATCCTATTTTAGTTGATAACGAGAGTAATGCTAAAAAAATGGAAGAAAAATATGCACGGAAATATCCCGTTTATTATGATGAAAATAAGCATGTCGCCAAGTTACTACATCAACAAATTAAAATATTTAAATGGGGTAGAATGCCAGGATTGTTAATCGTGGATAAAAATGGTGTGATTCAATGGGCCTATTACGGAGATTCCATGAAAGATATTCCACACAATGAAGAGTTATTTGAAATTCTTGAAAAATTGAATGCATAAAAATAATATAGGTTTGGAAGGGATTAAATCAAAAACTTTGGATTTTATTCCTATAAGTTAGCCACACTTACCAAATCTCCATCTTTTTTTATTCCTAATTTAGGTTGTTAAAAGGAGTTTAAATTTGATAAGATGTTCCTATCCATTCATGACTTTCAATAACTTCAGGGATTAAGATAATAAAATCACTTCCTTGAGAGGAATCTCCCGAGATTCGATCTTGAACCTTGATGTAACCATCATAACTATGGACTAATTTTTTCACGAGAGAGAGACCTATTCCCATTCCAGAGCGACCATTGAGTCTGCGAGTAATCCCATCAAAAATTGACTCCTTATATTCATCTTTGATTCCCACGCCATTATCTTTAAATTGGAGTTTCACGTATTTCACATTTTCTATATCTTGAGTGGAGATTGTTATTGTGATTTCCTTCTTAACATTTTCATTATGTTTAATGGCGTTGGTAAGGAGGTTTTCGAAAACTCTACTTAGTAACTCATTTGCCATGATATTATACTGATTATTTGAAGCTTGAATGCTAATTTCAATATTTTCATATTTGTAATTTTCTTTAAATTGGACAACTATTTCCTTTAATACTTTTAAAACATCAATTTTAGTGAATTCTTCTTTTCTTTCCTCAAATTGAGTCAAAACGTGAACATTTTTTGCTAAATATATTCCTCTCTTAATTTGGTCATTAATTAAGACTAATAATTCCGAAAATTCATGTTCATATATTTTCTCATCACTTTGTAGAAATATTAATTCCACCGCAGATTTAATGTTTTGAAAAATGTTGGTAATATCATGTATTAAGAGATTTCGATATAAAGTAGATTGATTTAGCAATTCTTTTACTTTCACATTTGCAGCTTGAAGATCATCTATAGCTTTTCTCCTCGAATTTATAACTAATTGCACAAAAACACCGAAAGAAATTAAGACGCTAATTAATATTAATCTCATCCACCATTCTTGAGATGAAGCAAGGAATAAATGCGTGCCATAATCTCCTGAAATTCTAAAAATATATACATGGATAAACGTTTCAATAAACAAGTAGGATAATGCGAGAATAAAAGCCAATATCACGAACAAATAGTTTCTGAGCATTTTCTCATTACACCATTGCTTATTCTACTAGTCAATTCTCATAACAAGCATAATGGTGGTTTAAATCCCCATCTTTTTAAATAATATATAAAACTGCTTCTTATGTCTACTTGATAATTATTGATAGATAAATATATAAATATTTTGATAGTTAGCACTCAAGATCAATTATTTGTCAAACCTTAATACTAAGAATCATTCCCTGGATGAGCCATATATTTCATAGTTCACCAATTTGCTTCAATTCTTTAGTTGATTAAAATGGTTCTTGCATAATAGAACTCATATTTTTACTCTCAAGATTATAGAATCAAAATATTTTCATATCTTGGTTCATGTGTCCTTTGCTGGTCAAATAATAATTAAAATATTTTTACAGAATTTAATTTATATTTAATGATCCTAAAAGATTTTATCAAGGTTGGCTTTAACTTAATTGATCGTTATATCTATTAAAAAATATAAAAAAAAAATCTAGATTAAATTAAGAATTAAAGGTGAATAAAAATCGGTTTAAAATTTGCTACTACCGTCGCCACGACCGCATTATTTGCACTATTATATGCATTAGTATTTGTAATTGGAATTTGGTTCCTTCCAGGCACCATCTTTGGTTTATTGCTCATGGTACTGATAACCGTAGGAATTGTTTTTCTCCAGTATCTTATCTCACCATATATCATTGGATGGGTTTATCGAATAGAATGGATAGAATATGGTGATTACATTTCTAGATACCCCCACATGGAAGGAATTCTTAATAAGGTCGTCTCTATTAATGGAATCAAAATGCCGAGACTAGGAGTCATCCACGACTTGAATCCTAATGCATTTACGTTTGGTCATACGAAAAATAATGCGCGAGTTATCTTAACAGATGGAATCTTCCATTATCTAAACGAAGAAGAGCAAGAAGCCGTTTTAGCCCACGAATTAGGACACGTGGTTCACTCGGACTTTATTTTGATGACGATTGTTTTTGCTATCCCCATGGTTCTGTTGACTATTGCCAGATGGGCATATTTTGCCAGTTTTTTCTCCAGAACCGGTGGAAGGAGTCGAGATAATAGTGCTTATATAGGAATTGCTCTGATAATCATTGCCGTATTATCTTATATTGCATACTATATTGGTTATTTAATCTCTCTCATTGTATCTAGAACAAGAGAATATTATGCTGATGAACATTCCGCCGAAGTCTTGGAAAATCCCAATCCTTTATCTACGGGATTGGTAAAAATAGCATATGGATTACTAGTGGATGCCAACGTGGAACAAAGAAGAAAATCACCCGTTCGGGCTCTTGGGAGCCTCGGTATTTTCGATGCAAAGGTAGCGAAAGCAGTAGCAATTTCAAGCGTTGGACGATCGGGTACGTTTTCAAAAGATGCTATCGAAGCAACGGCTGCTTGGGATTTATTTAATCCATGGGCAAAATTCTATCAGACATTTAGCACGCATCCTCTTCCTGCTAAGCGTATAATGAGGCTTAATGAACAATGCGCCAAATATGGAATTCAACCCGCAATCGATTTTTCAAGAGCGCGACAATTAAAAGAAGAACAAGCGGGAAAATCCATGCTGGATGAGTTCGTCGTAGATTTGATGATAAAATATCTTCCGCTTATCGTTTTTATATTACTCATCGGAGTGTCTATTGCTTGGTTCTTTGCTTTCTTATTACAAGTTAATGCAATTATCGTTAGCGCCTTCACAATTTCAAATCTACTGCTAATGTGGGCTGTCGGATTCTATCTTATTGCTTTTGGATTCATTATAAAGACGCAATTCATGTATAAAGGAGGTTTTGAACCCAGAAATATCATTGATCTATTAACAAACGTGAAAGTGTCTCCAGTTCGATGCGAACCTGCAATTCTAGAAGGCACAATTGTAGGACGTGGGATTCCCGGATATTATTTTAGCGAAGATCTCTACTTTCAAGACAATACGGGATTATTGTACATCGATTATCGCTTCGGCTTGCGCATTGTGGATTTTTTCTGGGCAATTACCAAAGCCAGAAAATTAGTAGGACAACGGGTTAGAATTACGGGATGGTATCGTAGAGGTCCTTCTCCTTTCTTACAAGTGGATACCATCGAAACGGAACATGGAAAACGCTATAGGAACTATTCCAAGCACATGACATACATATGGGCGTTTTTAGCTTTTATCATTGGAGTGGGCATATTTGCACTTTGGTTCTTTGGGTTATGAACCATTCTCATTTCTAAATATAATCATTATTTTTATTTTTCTTCTTTCTTTTTTTTCCTTGAAATAGATATTTTTTAAGTCTTATCCAACAATCATGGTAACGCCTCCTAAAAAAGTTGAATTAATGGCGCCGTTAAAGAATTTGAAATCTTTATCTGCAGTATTGCATGATGCTAATGCAGTATATTTTGGAATTGAATCCCTTAACATGAGGATGTTTAGTGATAATTTTAAATTGAAAGACTTGCCTCTCATCACAAAAACATGTCATGACCATGGAATTAAAGCCTATCTCACCACGAATATAATAGTATACGATAATGAGTTCGATTTGCTTGATCAAATACTTGAAGAAGCAGCCTCGGCGGAAATTGATGCAATCATCGTCCATGATTTGGGAGTAATTGATTTAGTTAAAAAACACGGGTTAGAATTTCATATTTCCACGCAAGCTAGCATTTCCAATACCTCTGCAGCTAAATTTTATGAAACAATAGGAGCAAAAAGATTGATCCTGGCACGGGAACTCTCTTTAGAACAAATAAAAAAAGTGAAAAAAGAATTAAAAAAAGCCGAAATTGAAACCTTCGTCCACGGAGCGCAATGTACTTCGATTTCCGGAAGATGTTATTTCTCCGCTGAAACTTGTAGCTCCCGAGATTATTCTGCGAACCGAGGAAAATGCGTCCAACCGTGTAGAAGAAAATGGAGGGTGATAGATGACCAAAATAACGAACTGTTATATGATGGAACCTTTTTCATCAACACGAAGGACCTCTGTATGATCGAATACATCCCCCTCTTGATCGAAGCAAATATTGATGCGTTTAAAATTGAAGGACGCATGAGAGATCCCATCTATATCCACGAAACTACAAAATGTTATAAGGAAGCCATCGATGCTTATTATGAGAATAGTTTTACTCCCGAAAAGGTGAACGAATGGCTCGGTAGGCTGAAAAAAGTATATAACAGGGGCTTTTCCACGGGATTTTATTTTGATCTTCCCAAAGGAAGTGAAATAGAACAATTTAAAGAAGGAAACGTATCAGATTATAAAAAAATACAAATGGGTAAAGTCTTATCGTACTTTCCGGATAAGAAAGTCGCTAAAATTCTCTTAACCAAGGGAAAATTGAGCTCTAATGAGGTGATCTATTTTATTGGCACCCATACCGACACCTTCTTAAAACAAACCATCAAGACCATACGAATAAAGCAAAAAGGGAACCTAACAGAAACCCCGCGTATCACTAAGGGAAATCCCATTGCTGTTAGCTTATTAGTAGATGCCCCGGTTAAGAAAAATGACAAAGTATACAAAATAATTAAAGCCTAATTGAAAATTGTATTTATTTTCATGGGCTTCTATCCTTTTTTTTAACCATAAATTTTATTTTAGTGATTTTTGTGAGTTAATGGATTTTTATGTATTTAAAAATTTCTTTCTATCTTACATGGAGTTACACTTAGATTTTCCCTACAAATTGGTTTTAAAGGAGGAGTACCTTGTTCTTAAACCGGATGTTACGGAAGAAAAGTTTTGGGAAATGTCTAATGAAGATACTCATTTTGAACTGATAAAGGGGGGATTATATATTAATTCTCCCCCAAATATAGAACACGAAGAATTTTTTAAACATTTAATCGTTATATTTTCATTTTGCTTGGAAAATATAGGAAAGGGAAAGGTTCTTGGATCACGTGTCGTAATGCGATTGTCTCCAAAATGGAATCCGGAGCCCGGTTTAATAGTAATGTTACCTTCAAATTATAATAAAATTAAGGAAAATCGATTAGAGGAGCAGCAGATTTAGTTGTTGAAATATTATCTAAAAGCACTAAAGATACCGATTTAGCTATTAAATTACCAAAATATTTGGAGAAGGGCGTGAAAGTAGTGTGGATTATTAACCCAATGGAACAAGAAATTGAAATACATGGCCAAAATGACTCGAAAAAATCGAATAAAGATAGAGGTGAAGAATCTCTGGTTTCAATCGTGCTGCCCAATATGTATTTCCTCCCTAAATGGCTATGGGAAAAGGAACAATATCCCGCTAGTTCGATTGTAGAACAGATTTTTAAAAAAAGAATTTATTTTTACCTTAAATCTAAGGTCCATCTGAATAGTTCCATGAACCAAATTTCATGCTTTTTTCAAATAAAAAAATATAAATCTCCTACTTACATTATTCTAAACTTTTTTGACATTATCAAAATTCTATAGGTTTTATAATAACCAGTACATTTATAGGATCCATAGAATTCATGGGAATTAATGGAACTCATCATTAAAAAAAGAATAATAAGGAAAAGGCGAATTAATTGAGCCAAAAATCATTCAATTTTTACATTTTTTCAGCCACCACGTTGATGTTTATCCTTCCATGCATTTCTATTTTAATCGAATATCTTGTTTTACCCGTCATTTATAATCTTTGGGAGTTAATTGGAAAATGGTTCATTTTTTGGGCGCTAGGAGTCCGATTATTTACTGCAGGTCTTAGACAAGTAATTAATCCTAAATTTACTGCAGAAATTATTTTGGACATTAAAGAAAAACAAAGCTATAGCATTATAAGAGAACTCGGGTTTACCAATATTTGCTTAGGATTGATTGGGATTATCTCCTTATTCGTCCCACCATGGCGAATTGTATCCGCATTTTCAGGAGGGCTATTTTTAGGGCTTGCCGGATTTCACCATTTTCTTAACAAACCTAAAACTATAAATGAAAAATTTGCCATGATTTCCAATCTGGTAATTTCTTGCCTCATGATTATCTATATCCTCTTTGCCACCGGAGTGTTCTAAAAAATCTTATTCACTCCTTATTATTGAATTAGATTAAAATTAATTTGCCATTTAGAACTAAGCTATAAGAGAGATAATAATTCATTAAACTCAGAACCTCAGAATAAATAAATAGGATGAATTCTATTATAACAATACTAAAAACATAAATTTTCTAAGACGCAATAAGAATCCATGAAGGAATATCCCATTAAAGATAATCAAGGAAATATCGTTTTTACCGTCAAGCTCTTTGATGACAAGTCACGTATTTTTATCGGGGAAGAAGAAATTATCACTTGTAGAACCGTTCCTCTTGCAATTCCCCAAGCTGAGCTTCCCGCACTCAAGAACATGGAATCAATTAATGATATCATTGATTACATTGAACGCGCTCCCATGAGTGAAAATATGGATTACGAGATCGATCCCGAACTGGACTTTTTTGTTAATTGCTCCAATCTCCAAGCTTGGGTAGAGCATGACTTTAACACCCGGTTGCTCGATTACATGTTATCATTTACGCTTTTGGAGGAGCTCGTGAAAAGAGGGTATCAGCGAGCTAAAATGAGACTAAAGGAGGAGATCCTGGAACGCTATTATTACGGAAGCGAAAAAGTGCGAGATTTGATTGTTGAACAAGGCCTCTTGGATTATCTCACCACGGAAGAATATTACTCCCCTCTCCCCGAAGATATCCGAATTCCTTTAACCATCATTCGAACCCGCATGCCCAAGGGTAAAGAAGTTATCGAAAACGGTAAGATCGTAAAAATTACTGTTTATTTGGATGAATATGATAATGAAACCATATCAAAAGAAGATTCCATCATTGTTCAAGAAGAAATCTCTAAACTAAAAGACCTGGAAGAACTCGCTTTTTACGATTATACGGGGCAAACCGATTTTTCGCACATGGGGCGCTTTCCGCGCCTTCAAGCGTTTTCATTGCGGTGTCATCGCATCAACAAGTTGTTTGACGACCCGAACGCTTTTCCCGTGCTGAAAACGCTCAATATTAATGGACTCCACACCGAATCGATACCGGAGGCAATCGGAAATTTGCCCACCCTCTGGAATTTGAAAGTCTTCGGCAGCCGCATTAAAACATTGCCCGAATCCATTGGAAAGCTTAAAACACTGTATAAATTGGAGATCATTAATTGCAGCTTAGAGACCTTGCCCAATTCCATTGGAAACCTCAAAACATTGTATGAATTAAAGATTATTAACTGTAACTTAGAAAACCTTCCTGAATCACTCGGGGAAATAACCAACTTGCGGGAGCTGAAAATCGTTAATTGCCCCTTAAAGCGCTTGCCCGAATCCATTGGTAATATATCTTTATTGAGGGAAATTGAGATTAAAGACACGGCGCTCTCCTCCCTTCCCGCTTCCTTTTCTTGACTGTATGAATTACAAGTATTAAATTTGGAAAAGAATTGGCTGAAAAAGTTTCCAATAGAAACTGTCCCCTTAAAAAAAATTAAATATCTCAAATTGAATAATAATAAGATTAAATTCTTTCCCGAAGAGGCAAAAAACTTCAAAATTCTTCTTAGTTTAGATATCGAAAAAAATAAAATCACTCAAATTGCAGAAGGATTCAATGGAATAAAATCATTAGAGCAATTAGATCTAAGAAGAAATAAATTAAGTAAATTACCGAATATTTTGAGTAACTTTAAATGTCTATTTGAATTGAATTTATTTGATAATAAATTAGATCATTTCCCAGATGGTATTTCAGGAATTTCTTCACTGATTATGCTAAAGTTGGGGGGAAATCCCATAAATTCAATTCCCGATTGGTTATTGAAAATGCAAAATCTAAAATTTGTAAATTTACAAGAGACTCTAATTCCACGCGAAAAAAACGAGTATTATAAAAATAAATTCTCCGCGATTGAATTAATGTTCTAAAAAATAAAATAGACTTAACTGTCAATTTCCTACTTGAATTTACTACAAATTTGGCATTAGTCATAGTAACTTGATACAATTTCCAGATAGTTTGTATCTTTTTAGAGAAGCTTCTTTTTTTTTTTACTGTTACCATAACGGAAATCATAAAGATATATTTCCTTGTTTGCATTTATGAGTTGTTTAGTTAATGATTCATAATTTTTATCACTATACATTTTATTAAGAAGAAATTCAAAAATCTGCGTGATTCCTATATTAAAACGAGTCTCCTTGTCATAACAGGCAAGAAGGTTCTGAATGTCGCCGGGTGTGAAAATACCGGGCTCCAGAATGCAACATTGCCCATACCAATATTTATACCCGTTATATTCCCCCCTTAAAGATTCATAGCGCCCAACATCATGATTTTTAAGATAATCAGCATCATTCCATAATAATTGGATGCTTTCCCCGCTAAAAGGCCTCGAATACGTGCTGCTTGTCGCTATATCCGTATCGTATATCCCATAAATGTTCGCAAGAAGTAAATACCTATTGCTCTCTGTCTCGCCCTCGTATTGCGCAGATACAAACATGTCGGGGTCCAATAACATCCACGCTAACATGCTGAACACCGCATAATAACGCTCTTGAGCATCTTTGGGATTAAATTTTATCTCGTCCGCTACTAAAGTCCCCAGCTTGTAATTTACTCCCGATCACGCCGTTAACCTACATTCAGTGCGAGGGCTTAACCCTTTAGATCCTGATAATTGAAAGCGTAGAACAACCTTTTTGTCTTTATTATTGGCGTCCTTTTCCGCAGTTAAACTCAATATTTCCTCATAAATGTTGAACGCATGTACCAATTTATTTAATAAGCGCTCATCCACCATGCTCTCAAGAGAACGGAAATAATCCGACACCTTTCTCGAATGCGTGATGGTTGGCCCCGAATCAGAATTCCCGCCAAACATGTACAAAAATGTGGTTAAAATCCTCCCCAAAATTTTCTAATTATCTAAACTAGCTTGAAAATCGGGATTATTTCTTAGTGACCAACCTTAAGGGATTCATTCTTTCTAATATGGGTAAATCTCATTCTTCTTTATTTAGCACACTTAAAAATCTCAATACGATTCAAGATTTAATGTTAGCAAAAGATAATTAATATAAAGGCAAGCAAATAGTTATAAAATTCATTATTTTAAATTTTTGATAATATGAAAAGGAGATTAGAAAAATTAATCTAAGACAAAATATTTATAATTAATAATAATGATTTTTTTATCATTATTTTTTTTCTATTTGAATTTGAATTATTCCAAAATGTCAATTAAATAAGCTGTAATCACTATTTAAAGATCCTATTTTTTGAGGAAAGGTTTTTATTTATTCTTCAATAATATTTAATTGCAATTTTGCTATATTCAATTCAATTATAAAAATATAGTTAAATTAAAGCAAAAAGGTTGATATTAAATGGACATGAATTTGGTCAAAACAGTAAAAGGAATAATTGATAAAGGCGCTGGATCAGCAACTCCAGATGATGTTTTAAAAATGTACGCTTTCATTAAAGCGGTTGCCGCTGAAAATGAAGATTTAAAGGAAGAATTAGAAGACATGGACATTACAGTCCAGCAAGTTATTACCGATGTCGGTAAGAAGTACTGGTTAAAAGCTTCTGAAGGCAAACTTGAATATGGAGAAGGAGAAGTTGACAATCCTTCATTCACTTTTACTTGCATCATGGAAGTAGGAGCTGGAATGTTAGCTGGCGAAGTAGACGCCACCAGCGCATACATGGCTGGAGATATTACCGTAGAAGGAAATCTTCAAGACGCTATGGCATTTCAAGAGATTTTAGAATTAGCCATGGAAGCTTTTGAAGATTATGCTGAAGATTTATAAGTTCTATGAATGAGACCTTTAAAATATAGCGTATCCTATTAAATTAATATCAAATTTTCAATCTTTATTTTTTTTTTCTACTTGTTGGTTTTACTTTCAAAAAGAGTTTTTAGCTTTTCTGGCCTAAAATTGGTTAGAAAGAAAAAAAAGGTATATCAGATTTCATAGCTGACTTTTTTATTATATTACTATAATTTATTATTGTATTTTCTTATTGTATTGTAATGCTCCTTCTATAAATTTAGAGAAATTCCGAGAAATGGGGTATTTTACGAATTAGATAGGCAACAATGAAGCTAGTTGGAACTATGATGAGTGCTGCCAACCCGAATTTGAGACCCTTGGGAAGCAAAACTCCGCTTAGTGCTATGGAGATCCACATTACTAAGGGGAGATGGGTGACATAAACAGCATAATTGTTTTGAGCGAGGAATTTGCCAAGTTTTCCTTGCTTATTGAAGAATCGACGGAAGAGCGTGAGCAACCCGAGAACCATACCGACCGCAAAGATGGAGTCCCAGAGTGCAAATACAGCGGACTGCCAATGCCCTTGTCCTAAGAACAAGTAATTAGGTTCTAAAGAAAACCATTGGCCGCTAAATGCAAGGGGAAACAACAAGATTTCTGCGGTTAATGCTATCACAAATCCAACGATGCCTTTAGAGGCGGGTAAAGTGCGGAACCAGTCATTGCGGAATGCCACAATCCCAATTGTGAAAAAGCTGAGATATTGCGGAAGGTAAGCGATGGTAGGGAATTCAATCCATCCCTCATATCCTGGCGGGATTAAAGCCACCTCGGTTCCTATGGGAACGACAATCCGAATCAAGTAGCTGACCAGTGCTAATATCAAAATAAAAATCCCCATATGTAAATAGCTAGGAGCAGCAGATTTTTTAATGGACGAGGGGGGTCTATTGCTTATCATCTTTCGCCATGCTGCATAACCGATACTAAAGAAGAGTAACATCACGCAAAACCACAAGGGTCCGATTTCCATCATATAAAAATACCAAAACCAGGCTGGGGGTAAAGGTCCCGTCACGCTAACGGGTAGCGTGTAAACGCCGAAGGATGTTATGGGCCCCAGGAAGAAAAAGAATAGGAGAGTAGGAATTCCGAGGCGAATTAACCTACCTTTAAGAAAAGCCCTTGCGCCCTTCCGATCATAAGATCCCGGAACAAAATAGCCTGCCATTAAGAAAAAGGCTCCCATGAACCAGGCTTGGTTAGTAAACACGAACATTAAAAATGCTACATATTCTTGAGTATTGGGTAAAGGAAAGTCAACGTAATAGTAGAGACCTATAGCGCCATAGATGAGGGCAGTGTGGTGTAGAACTACGAGAATTGCCAGAGCAGCCCGCCAATGATCGATGAAAAACAAGCGGCGACCTTTTTCTGCCTGCGACATCATATTTGGGACCCTTTCAGATGCCTGTACTTCTTCTTGGATTACATTACTATTTTTTGTTAAATTTTCTTTCATTATGTTTTATCTCTCACATTTTTGTAAACAAATAGTACATAAGATCATGCATATTGTTTATATAAACTTTTCTAGAGGCAATGTCTTGAAATATATCAAATCTCGATATTATTCAGATAAGAATCTGAATAATTATTTGAAATTAGTGGAGTATTGAGAACTAAAAGTTATAGGGAGCTCTGAGAGTGAAAGTACTTAAAGTAGAAAGAGAATGAGATCGAAAAAGTTTATTGAATGATAATTCATAAAAAATGTGTGTCCATTTAGCCGGAGAAGTCATGGATGAAACCGATAGGTTGAAATCCGTTTAAAGTGAAAAGATTCTTATTAACTATTAACGTAAGATTAATAAATTAACAAAAAAAACCAATAATATTGCAATAAAATTTTGGTAATGTGATTGAATTGTATAACTTAAAACGGTTAGGTAGTGAACTGTTCGGTGCCTCCATAGCAGTTATTTGGATTTTATTTGCATTTCTCGCGCCTGGAAATTTGATATTTCTCGCTGTTGCCATATCGCTCACTATTTTATTTGGAGTAGTGTCCGGAGGTTTATATAAATTAAGTAAAGAAATCTAAAGTACTTCAACTAATGAATGAAAGCTACTCTTTCATCATCTTTTTTTTTAATAAAATGATTTGATTTCATTCAATTTATTACTCAAATTGAACTAGATAAATTTTAATTGTTTTTATAAAAATTTTGCATGGAAATCAAGAAAACTTCAAAAGGGAATTTGACATTTTTAACTATTATAAAATTTAATTAGAAATTTAATCGTGAACTTAAAATGGAAAAATCGAATAAAATGGAAAAGTCAAAATTAACCAAGCGAATAATTCTGTTCTTGATTTTTCTGGCGATTTTTATTAGCGGTACGGTTTTAATGTTTACCACACCTTCCTCGATTAAAATTACCTATGGTCTTACGACTCAATCTGAAGGTGGAGTGACGATTTATTTCAACGTGATGGAACCTAAAGATGATATATATGCCATGCATAATGGAGATGCTAAAAAAAAGGCAATAATAATTGCACATGGGTATCTTGCGAATAAAGAAATACTTAAAGATTATGCTATAGAAATGGCAAATGCGGGTTTCGTTGCCGTAGTTTTAGATTTTCGGGGACACGGACAAAGCACGGGAACCTTAGATCAGAGTCTCTTGATTTACGATGTGAGAGCCATTCTTGCTTATTTGGAAGGAAGGGGGGACATTGACATGAATAATCTGGGATATTTAGGATATAGCATGGGAGGTTTTCCGGGATGGGAGCTTGTAAATGAGGATAATGGTTTTAAATGTTTTATAGGTCTCGCAACAGGTATTCCATCACCCTCCAATACCCCTGATTACGCGATAAAGGTGAATTCTGGTCGAGATTTTAATGTTTTAATGATTATGGGTAAATATGATGAAGTTACTACCACTGAACAGTTAAAAGAGGGAATGGCCTTGAGAATGGGCACATCTGCGGGTGATGTGGATATCAACAAGTTATATGGATGTTTTGAAAAGGGGACTGCCTCCATGATTTATGTAGATGATAATACCAATCATTTATTAGTATGTTGGGACCAAGATTGCATACGGGCTGCCAGAGACTGGATGATTAGCAGTTTTCCCACGGTGAGACAACTAAATGAAAATTTTTATGTAAATACTCGAGCAGGAATTCTTGTTTTTCAAATATTAGGCGCGATGGGAATATTCTTCATGAGTGTTAGACCGCTATATAGCGTGCTAGTGAAAAAGAAAGAGGAAACCGTGGAAGAAATGGAAAGTTCGGCATTTAAAATTGAGACACCTTCAGTTTCGGCTGCGAATTTGTTTTTAAGATCTATCATTTATTCGTTAGTTCTTGGACTCGTAGGAATCATCATATTCATGCCCCTTACTTTCCTGCTACCATTAACTACCATGGCTCAAGTAATAATGCTGTTATTCGGCCAGACCTTTGCCTTACTGATTTTAATGTGGAGAGTTGGGAAAAAAGAGAATATCGCCTTTAAAGGAATACTTTCGGGGCCATTCAAGCGTAAAAATCTTTTAGGAGAATTTGTGTTGGGAATAATTTTAGCCGCATTCATTTATGTTATCGTATATCTTTCGATTGGCTTGAACTATTTTGCTATTGTTCCCTCCATCACCAAGATGATTTATGTTCCCTTGTATCTTGTCATAGAATTTTTCATCCTTTTGGGTTTGAATATATTTGCCAACGCCACTTTCCAGAGAAAATTCAAGAAGGGATATGGAGGACTACTTGAAGCAGGATTGCTAATTTTCGTGATGCAAATAATTTACATGGCCTTTTACTTGTTTATCGTGAGCCTCTTGCAAGGGAACTTTTTTACTTTTGGAGTATTCTTGCCTGTTACTATTGGTGTAACGCTTTTAGGAAGCTATGTCTCCGTCGTGGTGTATGAAAAAACGGGTAGCATTATTCCCGGAACGATAGCCATCATATTTATTATCGTCATGCTAACTACTACTGTTTCAATATTATAGAAATTAAAAAACCTTTTTTTTTATATCTTTTTTATATCTTTTTTTTATGTAATCGCATTTCATGAGGAGAGCAAGATTTCAATAGCTTTAACCAACGCTTAATGAATGAAAGCTCGGCATTCTGGCTTCAAATCCTCAGAATAGGCAACTCTTTCTTCCCGATTCTTGCTCTTATCCTGAAGGTCTTTTAGATAATTGACGAATTCCCGTGCAGTTGAATTGATAAGGAAATTTACGATAACCTACATTAAGAAATAGCTAATGGATGGATGACTGACTTGACAGCTGAAAGTTTTTTTACTTTTTTAGGAATATAATCGCGAGAAGACCAATCTGAAAGCACTATTGGAAGGAAGCGAACGTTTTAAAATATTGCTCTTCACTTTTTTAAGATCAATCGTAAGGGAAAACCAATAAGAAATACGCAGAACCGAAGAGCTTCGAAATATAACATCTTCAAGTCGTAAGTAATGAAGAGACATGTGGTTTGAGAGAACATTAAAGTTTTTTTTTAAGACATGAGATATATAGGAACGATATAGGAACACATCTTTTCCCTTTTGAACAAGCTTCCAGAGAATTATAACAAGAGGTATTCCAGATCACTTTTAAATTTTCATCAAAGAATGAAAGAGAAGCGATTTTAAAGAGTCATTAAAAAGAAATAGAGAATAAACTTCTTAAGAGATTTTATCATTCTTAAAAATTATAAAATTTACTAAAAAATAAGATCGTGAAATTATAATGGAACAAGCTAATTTAAAAAAAAGAGTTATATTATTCCTGATCTTTCTCTCAATGTTTATAGTTGGAACAGTGTTAATTTTCAGCGTGCCAAGTACCATCAAAATTACCTATAGTCTTACCACGCAAACTGATGATGGAGTGACAATTTATTTTAATGTCTTTGAACCCCGGAAAGATTTATATAAAGCAAAAAATGGGGATGCGATGAAAAAGGCGGTTATTATTGGGCATGGGCATCGGGCAGATAAAGAGATGTTAAAGGGATATGCAATAGAAATCTCAAACGCGGGATTTGTTGTTGTTGCTTTAGATTTCAGAGGTCATGGACAAAGTACTGGGGTATTAGATAGAGATCGTTTGATTTACGATGTGAGAGCCATTCTTGCTTACTTGGATGGAAGGGGGGACGTTGATATGGATAATCTGGGATATATAGGGTATAGTATGGGAGGATTTCCTGGATGGGAGATCGTAAATGAGGATAATGGTTTTAAATGTTTTATTGGTATTGGAACAGGGTTGCCCTCTGCCTCCTATAATCCCCAATATGCCGTAAAGGTGAATTCGGGTCGAAAATTGAACGTTTTAATGATCGTAGGTCCGTATGATGAAGCTGTAACAGTTGATGAGCTTAAAGAAGGCATGGCCTTAAGATTAGGAACGAGTTCCGCAGAAGTAGATGTAAATAAGTTATATGGCTGTTTTAAAACAGGAACTGCATCCATGATTTTTTTGGATGATAATACCAACCATTTATTACTATGTTGGGACCAGGACTTTATAAGAGCTGCGAGAAATTGGGTGATTAGTACCTTTCCAGACGTGAGACAGACTGATCAGAATTTCTTTGTTAATATTCGAGGGCTTATTCTTCTCCTTCAATTAACAGGAGGCATGGGGGTGTTTTTTATGAGTATTAAACCCCTCTATAATGTGATTGTTAAAAGAAAAAAAGGAGATACAGAGGAGGCAGAACGAGCTCCCTTTAAAATAGATACTCCTACCAATTCTATTGCAAATCTTTCAATCAAGGCACTTATCTTCTCATTAGTTTTGGGATTCGTTGGTATACTCATCTTCATGCCACTTTCTTTAATATTACCTTTAGAGACCATGGCTCAAGTCATCATGCTGTTATTTGGTCAAAGTTTTGCCCTCTTAATTTTAATGTGGAGAATAACGAAAAAAGGAGATATTTCCTTCAAGGAAACGTTAGCGGGACCATTTAAGAGAGGAAAAGAGAGACTATTAGGAGAATTTATCTTGGGAGCTGTATTAGCTGTCATTGTATATATAATTGCAGATGTTTCAATAGGGTTGAACTATTTTGCCATTGCTCCTTCCGTGACCAAGTATATCTATATTCCCATGTATCTTGTCATTGAATTCTTCATTTTATTAGTATTTAATATATTTGCCAACGCAACTCTCCAAGTAAAATTCGAAAAGGGCATTCAAGGATTATTAAAAGCAGGGTTGTTAATTTTCATAATCCAAGTGATTTACATGGCTGTGTTCTTATTATTCTTAAGCTATTTACAAGGAAGCCTTTTCACCTTCGGAGTATTCATGCCGGTAGTCATTCCTACCACTTTATTAGGGAGTTATGTATCCGTGGCTTGTTATAAAAAAACAGGAAATATTATAACCGGGACAGTAATTACTACGGTAATAGTTATCATGGTGACCATAACAGCTTCCTTACTCTAATCCTAAATTTTTTTTTCTAATTAATTTAAGCTCTTTGAATTATTTTTTTTATAATTATAGGTAAATTTTAATCATTAATAGGCTTGATTTTGAAATTTAGAAAAAAGATGATTACTTGGAGAGATACCAATGAGTTATGATTCTGGGTTGTAATATTTTTTTAACAGAATAAGAATAAAACCCTGATAAAACCCAAAATTCTTTCAATTTTGGGGAGAATAGGGATCGAAATATTTATATAGTCAAGTTTCTTATATTAATATGAGGTTGTCAATTATTAATTGTCATACAACCGTTTAATAAAGTTCAAAAATAATCAAAAAATAGGAAAAAAGAAGAGGTGAAAAATATGTCCAAAGATAAGGTAGAAATTAAGAAGAAAGAGAATGAAGGTAAGAAAGATGATAAAAAATCTCATGAATTATCAATGAGGCGTGAAAATCCCTTTTCACTTTTCCAAGAGATGGATAAGTTATTCGATGATGTTTCGAGGGCTTTTTTCGATGACCGATGGCCCTTTGATTCCAGACGTAGAAGACCATTCGGGTTAGTGATTCGAGAGGATGAGCCCATGTTCAGAACACCATTGGCTAATATTAGTGAGACGAAGGATAATTTCATGATTTCCGCAGAATTACCTGGGATGGATAAAGGAGATTTGGAAATAACCATTCACGATGGAATGCTAGAAATTAAGGGAGAGCATAAAGAAGAGATGAAAGAAGAAGGGAAAAAAGGTGAATTGATTCGCCGCGAGTATCGATCTTCCAGTTATTATCGAGCCTTCAATTTACCAGAGTATATAGATGAAAATAAAATCGAAGCAAATCTAGAAAAAGGAATATTAAGCGTTAAAATTCCTAAGGTAGAACCGCCAAAGCCGGAGAAAAAGAAAATAGAAATAAAGTAGAGGTTTGAATTCTATCTCTTTTTTTTATATAATTTACTTTTTTTTATTTATTTTCATTTATGGAATTTCTAAACAATTAATCTTATTCTTATTTTGATGATAAAGGTTACTAAATCGCCGTAATCCTTTGATATGAATCATAGTAGAACATTTAGAGCGATCTAAGAAACCTATAGGTCAACTGATCTATTCTGAGTAATTTCTTTCAACTTTTCATACCCAATTCGATTGAACTGACAACGATCCATGCAAACAGAACATCCATGATTTTCCAGAAAATAGGGAAAACATTTATTTACATCTATATGCGTTATTATTCCATTATCCTTTTTAATCGGATCTGTATATATGGCATTTACAGGACATGTCTTGATACAAATGTCACAAGTTTTACAATACGATTCAATCCAAGAATGGGGATTATTATTAGTGATAAGCAAATTTGAAATACTGGTAAAAACCGCTGCTAAACGAACTCTCGGACCAAATTGAGGCGTAATCAACATCCCATGGCGTCCTTGCCACCCTAAATTTGCCAATCTTGCCAGTCTAGGATACAATACAACACCCCCCAAGGGATGGCTGGCTTGAGCGGCATAACCGTGTTCACGTAAAAATTCTGCCGCAGAATTTACAACTTTGCCTAAATCACGATACGTTTTTTGAACTTCGATTAAGGTATCCAAGCTCGGAGCTTTTGCGATATTATCTTTATCCATTTCCATGGCAAATACAATTGCATTATCAAATATTACTCCCTTATCTTTAAACAAGAATTCTGGAGGCATTTTGGTATATCCAATTACACTAGCTCCAATTCTATAACAATATTCTTCGAAAGACTTGATAAACTCGGGATCACAATTAGTTTTTGGGTCTAGAGGGTTTTTTTTTATCGAGTTGAATGACTTTCCAATACCTCTCATGCTCCCTATTGCATAAGGCAAGACCTTTTTATTAAAAAAGGATGGTTTAAATCCTCGTTCCATGTAAGAGAGCGCTTCTAACGGAATATCAAAACGTTTTGGGGATGATTCCGTGAATTTTATTGTATCGTGCATTGAACTAATTTTATTTTCAGAATCTACAATCTTTTGATATCTTGGTCTTAAGTTTGAAGCAAGAAATCGTATTTTTATTTTTTTCCCTAATCCCATGCATAATAAAATGAAAGAAAAGATATAAAAACATACTTGTAGAATTAGATTAAATTTAAATCTATTTTCCAAGGGTCAGGTTATTAAATTATTATATGGTCCTCTAAAGCGAATTGAAAAGTTAAAGAAAACTAAAAGGAGGAATGAATATAGTTAAAAATTAAATTCATTGTTTGACTTAGTAGTACATTGAACAAAAGTAAGGATGTATAAAGCTTGTCAATAAAGTCTGAAGCACTTAGTATAAATATGAAAGTTTTAATAAGATTGCTTGAAGTATTTGTTATTGCAATTATAATTGCATTCATTATAACATTCATGAGTGGTACTATCGAAATTCGCTTGATTTCATCATTAGCAGTCATCCCACAAATAGTTCTTACATTCGTTTTCATTTATTATTGTAAGAAAAAAAAGTTTTGGAGCTATGTTGGGAGCTTTCTACTTGGTAGTATTGGATTAATACTGCGGGTTATTATAAGCATGCAACCTACTCTTGAAGTTGGTGGAGGACTTCCCGTTAGCGTAAGTACGCTATATATTGTACTAGCCACTCTTGTTATATTAAAGTCTTATGAATCTCTATTAGAACTTAGGGTATAGATAAAAGAAACAAAAAAAGTAAAAAATTATATTAAAAATTAAGTTCTTTCAATTTTTTTCGATTTTCTTTCACTTTTGCTGGAGTTAAATCGTAGAATCGCCAGAAAAGGAGAACCGTTACTAATATAAAAATAGCCGGCACGATAACCGAATGGATCCGAATTCCAAAGAGGGCAAGATCGGGAGTGGGACTTTCACTTCTCAATTCTACTAAACTCGATGCACCCTCGACAAATCCCGTTAATGTATGAACAATAGCAATAGTAATGGCGATGGTAGCATAACCGAGTCGTATGAAGAATAATTGATAGCCAAAATAAATACTTCCTCTTCGTTTTCCGGTTTTAAGAGTATCCGCATCAATGACGTCGGAGATAGTTGGTGGATCTGAGAACCATTGTCCCCCAAGTCCTATTCCAAACAATACTAAAAGAATTACCCATCCTAGAAGTGTTGAGACAAAGATCATGGGAACAAAAGCGATCAGCATTAGAATAGCTCCCGCTATGCTTATTTTTTTATTATTATCCAATTTATGGGAGAAATATACCCATAAGGGGACAGAAGCGAGAGCTCCGAGGAGCATTCCTCCTAAAAGGAGGGTGATGGTGCTTGCTCCTTCGTTTAGAAGAAAGGTAACTATATAAAAAGCAGAATTTTGAAGCATTACAGCAGCAACTTGATATCCAAAAAATAATGTGACTTTAGCAAGAAATGTCTTGTTGCTCAAGACTGATTTAGCAGTGTTGAAAAAATTTTCGATGGATTCTTGCTGTAATTGCTGATTTTTTATTATATTTCGTTCTCTCGTTTTTTTATCTTCCCATACCCCCGGAAGCGCAAATATGAGAATGAACATTCCAAAACTGGTCGTGACAAGAGCTGATGTTTGATAAGTTGCTCTCACTCCCGTGGTGATAAACATGGGGGGAATGGTTGCAGCCAATACTAAACCGATGACACCTAATATGGTTCCGAATCCTTGAACTGTTCTTCGCTCGTCCAATCCCTGAAATTTCTCCGGATAAAGCCCTAGAACGTTTACATCAAACAAGGAATTGAAAGTATCATAGATGCATATGGTGCTTAAAAACCATAGAAATACAGGTAAATTATCACCAGGATTAGTAATTGGGTCCCATTGTTGGGGGACCATAAAAATTATTGCAAAGGAGATTGCCCAAGGAAATGCCGCTATTAAAAGCCAGGGAAATCTTTTTAAGCCCCATTTTTTTTCCCAGGGCATGTGGATTCTTTCCATTAAATAACCAAGCAACGGATCATTGACCGCATTCCAAATGCTGTATAAAACGTATGCTGTTGCAGCGAGTACCACGTTGAGACCAATAACAACCTCATAATAGAAAAATGCGGTAAATCCAAATGCAGCAGCGATCCATTGTCCGAACAATTCTCGCGATCCGTAACTCGCCATGATTAATTTAGAATGTTCTTGAGGTTCTTCTTTCAAACTTTGGACATTATTTGTCATTTTATTCCTCTGTTTTTGTCAATTTAATTAAAAAAAATCAAAATCCCAGAAATATACCATCTTGTCGAAGTTGGTTCTGTAATTCCTTCACATCAATTTGGCGTGGAGTCAAATCCTGTTTCACGCATATAGAAGCGGCAGTCCCAGCAGCTTGTCCCGTTTTATAACAAACGGGCATGATGGCCCAAGGACCCATTGCAACTATTTGCCCCGAAATGCAACTTCCTGCAACGATCACGTTTTCCAGTCCTTTGGGAAGAAGTGCGCGATAAGGAATGGTATACCACGTTCCGATCAAATGCTGGAAATGTAACTTTTCTCCGTTCGGTTCCCAAATTTCGACTCTATACGTGCCCGTAGCTATAGCATCTTCAAATTTTTTTGCTTCTAAAATATCTTCTTGGGTGATGAAGTAATCCCCTCGAATGCGTCGGGTACCAATCATTCCCAAGCAAACCCCCGTATTGATGATAATAGAATCTTTAAAGGCGGGTATTTTTTTCTTGAGAAAAGCATGGATATCTCGTATTTGACGTCTTTGCTTCATTTCACCCTTTACGGCTTTTTGAGGATCCAAGGGATTAATATTAAAAACGCGCGTTCCGAAGATTTGTATTACCCCTTTGCAAACAATTTGCCAGCCCAATCCTTCCAAAGGTACTTTAATTTCACCATTTGCTCTGGATCTTTCATAATTCCGTGCTACTTCGTACATATCGAGATTATCCGTATCCACTCCCGCAATGCGAAAGGTAGTTGATGAAGGAACCATCAGACCAGGGGGTACCCCATCATTATCTCTGGAACCCAACGCAGTGGGAGAGCCAGATCGTGCCACCACATCTGCACTACCCGTGGCATCAATGAAGATTTTTGCTTTAATTAATTCTCTTCGAGTTAGACTTTCAACAACGAGTGCTTCTATTCTCTCATCTTCAACAATCGAATCCACTACGAGAGAATTAATTCTCAATTTTACTTTTTCGTCATGTAACATGTCAAAATAAAGATTTTTTAGGACCTCTGGATCAAAAAGATACCATTTACTGGTTGCAACCTTGTCATCTGGGGTAGGATCCATGATAAAAGCATCTACTCCATCATTTTCCACGGTATGTAATTCAATGGCATTTTGCTTCTTCATTTTTTCCATGATTTCTCCTGCAATTCCGTCATAAGGCATGTCCAATTCTCCGATCTCTACGGCAGTATTCAAGGGCCACGTGGCTATGGGAACCAAAGTGGACATTCCCCCAAAAAATGGAAATCTCTCGATGAGAACCACCTTCGCACCGTGCCGTTTTGCTGCAATACACGCCGCAATTCCCGCCGGACCACTTCCAATAACGGCCACATCTACGTCTACAGCAACCGGGAGTGTTCGATTAAACTCATTTTTTTTTTGAATTTGATCTTGATTCATAAATATCCCCGAATAATATTATTTCCTTCGATTCTGATTGAAATAATAATAAGCAATAATTTTGCTAAATATTTATACATGTATGATTTTTTTGTGATTTAGATTTAGAAGTTAGTTCCAAAGTTTCCGAAGAGATCTCAAAATATTTCAAAATGATTCATTCTTCTTCGCATTTTAACAGATGTTCCATTTTTTATCATATCTTAGAAAAAGGAATTAAGAACCCTAAGAACAATTTAAACTTTATATAAAAAGACTTTTTTAGGAATCTGTTTCTAATATTTTATCATAATTCCTCGAATGAAATCTAACTGGAAAAAAGTTTCAAATATGCCCGAGATAATTAAATAAATGATGATGAGATAACCCGTCTATTGCATTTATTAAATGCTTAACCTACAATCGGCTAAAAAATATAAAATAAAAAATGGGATTTTTATCCAATATTGTTGAATTTAATCAGCTAGGTAAATGAACTTTCAGAAACTATAAGAAAAAATCGTAAAATTTTCTTAATGGTTCAATTTTTATTTGACCGGAAGCTGTACCTTCTTCAATTGATGCAAATGTGAAATATGAACCTGAAGATATACATAATACCCGGGATAAAATTCCCAAATCTCCCATGCAGAAACTTATTATTTTTTGTTTCTTGTTTGATAAATGTGCGCATATTTGAAGGGGAATGAGGCAGTCTTCAACGGATTGAGCGGTAAATATGAGTTTTAAAACATTTTTTTCCACTATTTTCAAATCAAATTTTAAATCTTTCTTTATCCGTTTCCGAAAATCTTCAATAATCCTTAAACAATCTGCAAGACGGGGAGTCTTCTGGAAATCATGATGGGAAAAAATTATACCGATTTCATAATCAACGCATTTTGAAATGATTTTACTTAATATTTCATCTTCAGTGCTCATTTCAATATCTATATATTGAGGTTTAAAGTCCAATAATTCTTCTATAATGCGATAGCGGTCTATTTCTTCAATTTGTGTGTTGCCGCCTTCAGAAAATTTGCGTAACGTGAAAATCACGGGAATTGGGGGCCTAATGTAGCTTAGCAAGGAATTGATAAACTCTTCATTCAACTCACTTAACTTTTTTATATAATCAAATCTCAATTCTATGAAGTTGGGATTTAAATCTCGCACCTTTTCTAAGTCTTTTTTAAGATCCTCAATTTTTCCCGATTTAATAGGCAACGCGATACAAATTTGAGGTTTCATGATATTTATACGAATTTAATTATTCTAGAATCAATTTGCTTTAAGTTAAAGTTGAAGTAAAATGAAAAAATTATTTTTTAATTAAAAAATAGAGCTATCTCTCTTTTTGCGGAGATTTCAGAATCTGAAGCATGGATCATATTTTCCGTGATACTATTAACAGGTATTTCCTTAAAATCTCCTCTAATTGTTCCAGATTCGGCTTTTGAAGGATTTGTTGCACCCACCAGTTCACGTACTTTAGAAATCGCATTTTCTCCTTCGATCACCATGGCAACCACCGGTCCTGACGTTATGAATTCTATTAATCGGGGATAGAATTCCTTTCCCTTGTGTTCAAGATAGTTACTTTCTGCTAGAGATCGATTTAAAGACATCATCTTCATATCTTTTATGGTAAGATCTTCAGCTTCCTCAAAGCGATTAATAATCCTTCCAATAAGGTCCCTTTTTACCGCATCCGGTTTAATCATAACGAATGTTTTTTGAATCATTCTTTCTCACTTAAGCATCTTTTTAATATCTTTCTTTGATAATTCTAAAGTATTTTCAGTTTCAATCTTTTTTAATTTTCCTTTGTTTTGATAATAATCTAAAACAGGTTTAGCGTTCTGTTCATAAACATCCAATCTTTTCTCTAAGGCTTCTTCGGTATCATCACTTCTTTGTTGAAAGGTAATTTCTGCACCGCACTCGTCGCAAATCCATTTATCTTCTCCCAATTCTTTCTTCGGAGGTAAAGTGAATTTATTATATATTTTTTTGCACTTTGGACAACTAAATCTTCCTAAAATTCTTTTTTTAATGGTATCTCGGGAAACATCCAGTACTAAGACTTTATCAATTTCAAACGATGAACTTAGAAATTCAGCTTGCAGTAAAGTACGAGGAAATCCATCCAAAATCCAATTATCCTTTTTTAATTGTTCCAATTTATCTTTGACAATAGCATTGGTTATTTCATCGGGGACTAACTTGCCCTCATCCAAATACTTTTTCACTTTTTTACCTAATTCCGTTTCATTCTTCACGTTCTCTCGAAAAATATCCCCAGTACTAACATGTTTAATCATTGGAAATAGCTCAACAACATGTGAACAAAATGTACCTTTACCAGAACCAGGAGCTCCAAATATTACACAATGTTTACTTTTATGCATGATTAATTATAAGGAAGGTAAATTTAAAAATGTAAAATATCAAGAAACACTAACTCTTATTATTTCGTGATATTGAAAATAAAGGGATGCTTAATCATTTCCAACTTATAAGGTTTCCTTTAAGCTTCTAAAGGAGGGAATTCTTTGCAAATCAAAAATGGGTTGAGTTATATCAAAGATTGTCCTGAGGATCATGCTCGCATCAAACGCTTTTGTGATTTGCATTTTTTCGACTGAAATTTCATGGATCATGGGCTCTTCAATGATAAGGTTTTTCTCTTTTAGAAAGGAAATTTTTTGCATTTTATCATTCAAATACTCCTTAAAGTCTCGATATGAAGCAACAAGAACAGCTTCTAAACTAGTATTGGCAAAAAAGAGAGAAAACTTAGAATTCAAGAGGATAAAATCCTCATTTTTAGGGGGGTTTTTTGGATTAAATGTTATGTAATACAACGCTAGAATGTTTAATCCCAGTTTAAGGAAATTTGGGAGGTATAATTTTTTTATTAATCCCATTTCGAATAATTTACTTTTTATTCTACCTACACTATGCCGTGATAAATTGATACTATCGCCAATTTGTTTTAAGGTAGCATTAGGATATTCAGTTAAGGCAAGTAGAACCAGTTTTTCCTTATCAGTTAAGTCAATTGAGTTTTTCGGGAAAAACCACTTTTGGTCATTAAATGTATTCACCGTGTTGTTAAGAGAAAACACCTCATCCAACAAACGCCAAAAATCAAAAAATGTTCTTATATGGCTGTGTTTAAAGGGAAATAATACATAGATTGGGAGTTTCCCTTCTAAAAAATCTAATCCCGCTAGTTTTATAGTATTATCTTCTTCAAATTTTTTAAAATTCGTATAATCTCTGAAAAAACCAAATGCAAGACCAATATTTTGCCCTTCTACTGCAAGAAATAGATCATACGAATTATCCATGAGTTCTACAGTCTTCCCAAAGCGATGTTTCATTGAAATAAGGGAGTTAAATTTCATAATACCTACTCCTAACATTTCAAAACCAAGTCTATTTAGCATTGGTATATTGAGTTCAAAGAAATAATGTTGCTTCATCAACCTATTTTTAATTGCAGCGGTAGTAGATTGTTTTAGAGATAATATATCCGATAATTCATTAAGGGTTGCATTTGGATGTTTATTTAAACCCCACAAGAGCAATTTTTCTTTATCAGTCAATTCAATAGACATGATATTTGGGAAAAATAATTACTTTGTAATCCTTGATTTCTTTTTCAATTATAATAATCATTCGCAGAATATTGTCTAAAATAATTTAATATAATAAAGATCTAATCAAAAATAATGCTATCGGGAATGATAATCGAATTATTTATTTTATTATTATCATATAAGTTAGATAAAAGTAGTATTGGTATATATTAAATTTTGTTAAAATATTAGAAAAATGGAAATAAAAAGATAGGGAATATGCTCCTTTTTACAGAATAATACAGTTAATTCTGAAAAAAAGGCAACATTTAAAAATGAAACGTATTTATAAATATCAACTTTTTATCAGAAAAGTAAAAAACTCAATCTTAATATAAATTAACAATAAGAAGTGAAAAATGTGAAAGAAATAGAAGATTTTGGGGAATCAAGGCACTCTAAATGGACTTATGCTTCTTTTAGTTCATATGGCTTTACCGTCACGTTTCTCGAAGGCACTATCACTGTTTTCTTATTTTTTTATTATGAAGTCGTATTAGGGCTATCGGGTTATTTGATATTCTTGGCAATGACAATCTTCACCGTGTATAATGCTATTAATGACCCCATTTTTGGATTTCTGGTAGATCGAAATTTCAAATGGACGAAAAAATGGGGGAGACGATTTCCATGGATTGTCATAGGTATATTTCCCTGGTGTATCAGCTTATATTTAATCTATTCCGCACCTAACATAGATGCTTCAGTTAATCCTTTACCGGTATTTCTTTGGCTATTAATGTCATTATTCATATATGATACGTTCAATACTTTAGTGGGTATAAACATTTTAGCCTTGCGTCCTGATAAATTTCGCAGTGAAAGAGAGAGAAGAAATTTGGCAGGTTACTTTACTCCTTTATCGATGGTAGCTCAAGTAATAGCAATGATAGTACCCCCACTATTTTTAAGTGCGGGAGATAATAGAGCTGCATTCGCGTTTATGGCGGGGATTTTATCGTTAATTGCGATTGTTTCTGCAGTTCTCTTTATTCCTGGTGCTCGTGAAGATCAAGAAATTATTCAGAAATATTATTCAGAATATGAAAGCATGAATTTCGTTAAAGGAGCTAAGGAAGTATTCAAATTAAAGAGTTTCATAGTATTATTTTTGCTCTCTGCATTTTATCTTATTGCGAATTCACTACTAACTCAATCTGTTATTTATATAGTTACTTTTGTACTCCGAGCAAGTGCTTTAGTGGTCACAGTTTTATTCGCTTTATTTCTTATTGCAGCTTTACTTTCTGTCCCTTTTTGGGTCCGTTTATCAAAGAAAGTGGATGATAATAAGAAAACAATACTAATTGCTTGTATAGCATTCAGTCTTGGTCTTATTCCAATGAGCTTTTTCCAAGGGATAATCGATTTATACATATTTACTTTAATCCTTGGTTTTTCCATTGGAGGATTATGGACATTGTTAATTCCCTTAATACAATTAAATGTATTCGATGATTTCGTTGTTAAAACGCGGAAAAATCAAAAAGGGGTATTAATTGGTGTATGGGCCCTTCTTAGTCGATTAGTTGCCTCTGTTGATGAATTTGTCATTGCTTTTATCCATGATATAACTGGGTTTGTTGCAGGTGCTCAAACTTATGAAGAACTAGCACAACTTAGCCCAGATGTTAATTTAGCGTTATGGGGACTTCGCCTCCAATGGGGTTTAGTACCGATGCTCTTCATGGTGATAGGAACTCTAATCTTTTGGAAATTCTATCCATTAACGCAAGATAAAGTGCGAGAGAATCAAGAAAAGCTCAAGGAATTAGGATTCTGAACAAATTGAATTAAAATTTAAGGTAATTAACCATAAAAATGACGAAGCAATTTGATCTTTTAGAAGAATATCTTATAGATTATCTAAGACAAGATAAGGTACCTGGACTTGTTGTTGGGATAGTAAAAGATAATAAATTAATATATTCGCAAGGACTAGGGGCGCGTGATTTAGTAAAATTAACACCCATGACTCCTACGACATTATTCGGTATCGGCTCAATCACTAAATCCTTAACATCATTGGCAATAATGCAACTTGTAGAGCAAGGAAGAATCAATATTGAAGATCCCGTTAAAAGGTACCTTCCCTTCAAGTTAGGAAGTGAACTGAATCCCGTTACGATACATCATCTGCTTACTCATACGTCCGGAATTGCAAACATAAGCGCCGATTTGAACGTTCATTATCGACAATTTGACATAATGGAATGTGTTGTACCAGTCGTTACCGAAAAAGATTTTCTACATTATGTCAATAATGCTATTCCCACTGTAATTGACATACCTAATTCTCGTTGGATGTATAATAATGACATGTATACTATATTGGGAATGATAATTAAAAAGGTTTCAAAATTAGAATATGCAGATTTTATTCGAGAAAATATTCTCAATCCTTTAGGAATGATTCGCTCGACTTTTAAGGATTATGAAAAAAGTGAGGAGTTGATGACGGGATATTATCCTTCCGAAGATGGAAAAAACCTCATTGCTTTTAACCATGCAACGGATACTCTATCCTTTCCTCATGGAGGTTTGTTCAGTACGGTAGAAGATATTTCAAAATATATGATTGCATTACTCAATGGCGGTAATTATAATAGTGCCCAGATCATCCAAACCTCATCGCTAAATATAATGTGGAGCGAACACTTTCATATTCCCTTTAACTATTTGGACAAGAATGAGAAAAAGCAAGTATTTTATGGATATGGATGGGCAATAGAACAAGACTTTTTTGGCTACAAAGTGGTACAACATTCAGGAAGTATAGGAACCTCCGGGTCATATATTGCGCTGATTCCCGAGTTAAAAATAGGAGTAATAGTTGGACAGAATACTAAACCACTCTCTTTAATTTCAATTGTTCATGGAATTTTAGCAGTACTACTAGGAAAAAGCATTGAAGAAGCATTACCTGAATTGAAAATCGCTCGTATTTATAAAAATTTAATTGGAGAGTATCAGACTTTTAATGGTTATAGTACGGGAAGGGTTATTCCCGCAGGAGGAGGTTTAGTTTTTAAAACAAACTGTAGGGGAGAGAGAGTATACGATTTGATGCTCCCGCTTGCTCCCGTGAATATCGCAGAACTCAAATTTGAAGTCCCTTCCTTGTTTCCTGGACCAATTACTGAAGCACAATTTTTTATAGATGAGAAGCTTGGAGATGTGAAGCTTCAAATAGATAGAGATGTTTTTTTCAAAATCAGATAATATTTTCTCTACTCTTAATAAAAAGAAAACGCTTTTTTTTATATCTTTTTTTTATTTAATCGCATTTCATGAGGAGATCAAGATTTCAATAGCTTTAAACCACTCTTATTGAACGAAAGCGCGATATTTTGACCTCAAATCCTCTGAATACGCCACTTTATCGCCTTGATTCTTGCTTTTATCCTTAAAGTTTTCTTAATAATTTACAAATTCTCGTGTAGTTGAACTGATATAGGAATTTACGTTAACCTACAAATAAAAAAGCTAATTAGTGGATGACTGACTTGTCAGCTGAAAGGTTATTCTATTTTTTCTAATTCATATTTAAGATTTCAAATACCTTATTATCGAATTTTCAATGATATACTTTATTTACTCTCTTTTAAAGAGATTATTAATTACTTTCTAACTTATATTTAATCATCAAATGTTTAAAACT
>CAYLZE010000013.1:0-66679 GCA_964388035.1 uncultured archaeon | reverse complement strand
GTTACAGGCATCGTGGATTCTTTTTTCGATAACGAACTCAAAAACGTGAGCTTCAAGTTTAAGCCCATGAGCGATGCGACGAAATTTGCGATTCTCATCGGTCTTTGTGGCTGTGTTGCGATTTTTATATCGATAATCCTTGTTTATTTTGCAATAAAAATTGAAACTGCTATTATTAGCTTTTATATCGCCATGTTATTATTAATGATGGGAATAGTGGGAGTGATTCGCTTGCCCTTAAAAAAGAAGTTTAGTAATGTCTCACCCAGTCCAAATAGATTAATAGGATTTGCTGCGTTAGCAGGCTTCAACAAGGGTATTGGAGGAGGAGGGTACGGCCCCGTCGTAACAATGGGAGAGATCTTATCTGGTGTCTATGAAAAGAGTGCCACGGCGATCGTGAGTTTTTCAGAAGCCATGGTATCAATCGTGGGAGTTTTTACATTTTATCTCATCAGTAATGCAGGTGTGGCAATTGATCTGATTCTATTGCCCTCTCTTTTGACAGGAGCTTTCTTTGGGGCACTCATCACACCTTATATAGTTCGAATACTGCCAAATAAAATTTGGGCGTATGTAATTCCGCTATACGCTTTTGGAATAGGTTTTTATTCCTTATTAAAATTGTTTTCTTGAATTTAAATGAAAATAAATTCTAACCTATTTTTTTTCTATTTTGGTTGAAAAGAATAAAACCATTTAGAAATAAAAAAATACCTTCTTAAATTTTTTTATTTTTTTACATGTTTCAAAGTCTCTGGGACCCGTAAAAAAAATATTAAACTCGTCCAAAGAATCATAGCTGATGCTGCAAATATCCAGAAAATTCCAAAACGATCTGCCAAAAATCCAGAAAATACGGCTCCGATTCCGACACCGATTGCAGAGGTAATATTGATTAATCCAAAAAATCGTCCCCTTGCCTCCTTGGGCAAGATATCTTGAAGCCAAGACTCTACTGCGGTTACCCCACCGAGGTAAAAGGGAAAGAATAATCCAAACCCCACCATTAACAACCAAATGTTATTTACTGAAAAAGCAATAATCCAGGCGCCCATGGGCGCAAAGATGAATCCAATGATTGTAACAAACTTGCGTCCTATTTTATCCGTGGACTTACCAAGAAAGTACAATCCAAGCCCGATACAAGCACCTACTATAGGTCCTGCTATAATGACTGCTGTCAGATTAAAGTTTATGGACTCTACGAAAGGGAGCAAATATGTAAAAATGGCGCTATCGGCGGCTGATAGGAATAAATTTGCTATAAAAATCTTGAAAAAATCTTGATTCTTTTTCATTTCGTGCCAATCCAATACTTTTTTGAGGTCTTGAATCCAATAGCCTGGTGGTTCCCGAACGGGAGGTTCCCGAACAAGAATAGTTAAAATGATACAAGATAATGTTAAAATTATAGCCCCTGCTGTTATAAAGAGTACATGGGTCTCTCGAGAATAATGCTCCCCGCCACCTGGTAAAAGAATTAATGCGGGAATCCACACTATAATTGAACCTACATTTGTCATGATGATTAGAAGAGTATTTATTCTCCCTCGCTTTTCTTGAGGGATTAGATCTGGAGTCAAACTACGTGCTGGACCTAACATGTTTCTCGTGATAGCAATCAATATCCCCCCATCAATCAATAGCCATATAATATTGTCGTTTTCGATAAACAATACCGCTAACCCGGAGGTAGCAAGGCCTCCAATTAGGATTAATGGAATGCGGCGTCCAAGCTTAGTCCGCAAGTTATCTGAAACTGTGCTCCAAATCAGATAAAAGATAGCGCCGACAATTGAACCGATAAGGGTGATTGTACCCCACCAGATTAACTCTTTACCGGCTATAAAATAGACATATGATCCAAACCAACCCGAGGCAATTTCATTAAATGTAAATGAACCAGCAGTAAAAATACATAACGCAATAATCCACCGGGTAAGGTGAAGCGAGGTTTTTTGAGCCAATTTTTTTTCATGCGGAATGTCAGAATTAGAATCTAATGTCATGATTTTCCCTTAGAATTTGGAATTCAGGTTCAAATTCGAATGATTAGGTTGTAACCCAATTAATAAGATCTTCACTCCATGCTAATCCAAGAGCCGCATGATGCGGTTGCCGGCGTTCGGCATGAAAGGCCATTATCCATTTGCCACATTCTGCTCGTAAATCTATAACAGATGGTGCCGTAGGACCACTTTTTGCCCAAGAAAATTTAGGGAAAATGAGATATCGTTCGAACTTCCAGTGGAAGAGATCTTCAGAACGGGCAAGTCCAATGCCCCTTTTATTATAACACGGAGAAAAAAACATTATAAATTCGCCATCCCGTTCTATAACGCATGCGTTCTCGATTGTCGTGTGATCTGGCGTTTCATTATCCGCGAAAATGGGTCGATCGGGACTTGCTTCTTTCCACTCCTGCAAATCATCCGAGACGAGAAGTCCAATTTGGCCGCTGGTCTTATAAAAACACCAATATTTACCATCATGAGGAAGGAGGAATGGATCGATTTGCCTTCGTTCCCTTGCCCAGTGAGCAGCAGACCCTTCTTGGGCAATTACTTTGGGAAAACTCCAATGGATGAGATCATCACTCTCACTCGTCCACAAACGACACGCATCGCTCCCCCACCAATGAAACCACTTTATCGGATAGGTCTGGACGCAAAGTATCCACTTTTTTCCTGCCTTAATGACGTTTCCAGGACTTGAAAAACCTAAGGGAGCATCCCAAAGGCGTTGGGGATTTGACCAATGCTCTAAATCCCTACTTGTAATTAAATCGGTGTAAAATTGATACTTTCCTAATTTGGGATATTCTACAGCGCAGTGATACAAATAGAAAGTACCTTCGAAAAAGAACAGGGCACCATCCCGCTCCTGAATATTTTGCCGATCACGATCAAAAATCGGATTTTTTAATTGGCTCCATGCTATATCCATTTTTACCTTATTTATTAATTTTTTTAAATTTATTTATTTTCAACGTTATTACTATTAATTTATCATGATTAAAAATTTAAAAAAAAAGATTAAGACGTGAGTTTCGCATCGCTTATCTTGTTTTCATGAGTGGCATGAATGCTTGAAATATTATGGCATAAAAAGTTCGTACCAGTTTAGAATTAAACAGGATTCTTATTGTTTTCAAAAGATAATGATTTTTCGGTTTAAATGTCGAGCGTTTATCATCATAAGTTATTTTCTTTATGTAAAATTTCGTTTGGAAGAGAGATAATATAAGTTGATAAGTGATGATCGCAATGATGTCCCACGCTCTACGGACATGGTCTTTAGGATAATTTAAGGTCTCTCCCATTGCCATGCGAGCCACTTCAATGATGTGATATAAATTAATCTTGCTCCTCAAGAGTTCTTTGGTTGCCCATAATAGATAAATGCAGCCGCCACAATAAGAAACTAATGCGTCTGCTCCGGTTTCTTCTGCTTCACGGAACTTTTTTGCTCCTTCAGATATAATGTCAAAAGGTATTGCCATATTTTTCACCCAGGAAGCCCCCGCACCAAAACCGCAACATAAAGAATCTTTTCGATTATGCTTCATTTCAATAATCTTGCATCCACATTTTTTCAAAATCTGTCTTGGATCTTCCCAATATTTCCCTGCAATGGCTTTTGAATAGCAATTATCGTGTACGGTGACGCTGAAATTTAATTTGTTTGGTAATTCAATTTCTTTTGATTCAAGTTTTTCCAGGAACCAGGCATTAAAATTCCTGAAATTCTGATCGTGTTTAACTCCCATTTCCTTGGGATGAACCTCATTAAAAATGAATTCTACAGCATCTAATGTTGCTACTATATTTTGCGCCCCCCAATGATCGAAATCGCTTTTCGTTCGTTCTGCGATTTTTTGAACCACGTCCAAATATCCCCCTTGGTATAAATAAGCCCCCCCTTCCCATTGATCGATCCTATCAATAGGTGTGAAGTATTCTAATAGTTTACTTCCACCGATGATAAAAGGGAATAAGTGGGTATAATTTCCAATTAGTAAAATGGTATCCCCTGGTTTTGGCTCTAGATTCATCCATTTAAAGATCCATTTTTGTTCTTGAGAAGAAAGAAAAATATTGAGTAATTGCCAAATGTTTGGGGTTTCCGTGGGACAGACAAATCGATACAAGGGCGGTGCCCCTCGTTTATAATATAAGTCATTCCATCTCTCCAGAATTAATTGATAGGGATTCGCATCATTGGGACAGAAAAGATTGCAGGCAAAGCACGTGTTACATTTATAAAGAGCAAGTGAAGTCTCTTCTCCCTTGATTAATTTTGCAATTTCTACTTTTGCTTGTTCTAGGGGTAATTGTAGCACGGGACATTCATGAAGGCATATTCCGCATCTATCACACAAATCCTCTTTAAATGCGGGTACTCGTTTAGTTATTACCATTTTTATCGTATTCTCTAATATTTGTTCTTACAAGTAAATTCTCTATATATAAAGATGGGATTAATAAGCTTTATCATAACTAGGAGGATCTACGGGGATATCTGCTATTTTGAACGTTTTTCCCGAAAGGATCTTTGGCATTTGCTTCTGCATGATTCCCCAGAAAAAATGATTGGCTCTTTCTTTTTTTGCATTTTCCGTTAAGGAAAGCTCTTCACCTGTCGCTTTTTGAATTAATTCAATAATGTGGTATATTTTCATCTTCTTTCCAAATACCATCTTCTGGACTCCATTTAACGTGGCCAAGCATCCTGCACAATACACGCAAATGGCTTCCGCTTTAGTTTCTCTAAATTCTTTCAAATTGCGCTTTCCCGAACTAATAAGGCTCATGGGATGATAAGCAGAATCAACGGAAAAACCACCCCCGATTCCACAGCAACGCATGTTTTCCCTGCAAGCTTCAATTTCAATTACTTCTGCTCCTAAAAAGTTTAATATTTTTCGGGGTAAATCCATGTATTCATCGCCAAACATCTTACCATAACACGATTCTTGAATGGTGACCGTCATGTTCAATTTTTCTTTAACTTTGATTTCTCCTTTCTCGATTTTCTCCCAGATATACTGAACATAGGATTTGATGCTGTCAAATTTATAGGTTAATCCATAATGCGGAAGGACATTCTTGAATACATTCGTACCAGCAGTACATAAAACGAGTAAGTTCTTCGGTTTTAGAGTATTGAACCATTTGTCCAATCGTTTGGTAATTTGTTCTAATTTGTCTGCATATCCCGTCCTGAACAGGGTTTCCCCACAACAGTATTCCAATCGACCTCGAATTTCCAAATCTTTAAAAATTTGAGTCTGCGTGAGTTCTGGAAAAGTTATTACATTACATCCAGGATAAGTTAATGTATCTCCCTTTAAAGGACTTAAATCCGACCACGTTTTTACCAATTCTTTCATGTCGTCGGGTAAATGATCCATCACGTACGAGCGAAAATTGGGGTAATGAGGATACAAGGTCATGAAATAAGCCCCTCTTTTTTTTAGTCCTTCTTCTTGATATTGTTCATACCATCTTTTAAGAATTAAGCTGGCGGGATGGGCATTTTCTGGGCAATAGAAATTACAGGAAAAACAACTCTGACATTTTGCTAAAACTTCCTCCGTTTTTTCTCCATTAATCAGGCGATTTATTTCGAGGATCGCTTGTTCCAAGGGCAATTTCATGATCGGGCATTGATGGAAGCATTCTCCACATTGCGTACACGCGTCCTCGTTAAATTCATCGAAAAATTCAAAATTTACAGGTTTTAATTCATCCATTGTTTTGATTTCCAACTATTTTGTTGTTAATGAGTTAATCAATCTTACCGTTTATTTATAATTACTTTCCATCCATAAAATATTTTCAACTTTCTCATTCATAACTACTACCTTTAAATGAACGGCAAAAAAAAGCTTATTAATTAATGATGATTTGAATAATTAAAATTACCATGCGAATTACATCTTATTATAAATTCAACAAGGGTATATAAGGAAGGGTAAGAATGACGAAAAGAATTGAATTATTAAGACTCGATTACACGTTTTCCGTGCTGATTCCAATGCTTTTTGCCATTTATTTGAATCATTTAAACATTTTCAGGTATTTGGATATATTAGTGGGGTTTACTTTTTTAGCCATTACGGGAAATACATGGAATGACGTGATTGACATGAGAAATCCGGATGATGCTGATACCATTAAACGCGTGGAAGGATATCATCCCAAAGAAATATTTACAATAGGGTTAGTGAGCTTCATACTAGGGATAACCTTATTGGTCAGAACTTGCATCGAGCATTTTCTTAACTTTATCTTACTTCTCATGATAATTGCCATGGTTCTGGGCTATTGTATATGGTTTAAACCGATTCCAATTTTAAATGATATCGTGCTTGCTGTTTCTCACGTGCTTCTTCCCTACTTAATTATTAAAGTCGATGCGGGATTACCATTATTGAGTTTTGTAGAATTTGTATTAATGATGGCCTTTCTTGCATTTACATTCAATGCGCAAGTAACCCATGAAGTAATTGACGGGGATGCAATTCGCCAAAAATTCAGCTTACGGCAATGTCAAATTGTTATTCTTCTTTCTGCAGCAATTACTATCTTTCTGGGATCATGGCTCGTCCTTTTGACATGCAATTATTTTTTCATTCCCTTCATTTTTTTCCCAGCAGGTATCATTTATACGTTCAGAAGACCCACTACTTCTACTAAAGGAGTGAAAGATGTGGGACTTTTAAGCGGAAATTTTCTCCTAGTTTATTTTCTTTGCCTGATTGCTCTACAAATGACAGGAACTATTTAATAAAAGGGAACGAATAAATAAGAAAATCCTTATCAACAGTATTCTTTCAAAATCGATTTTCTTAAAATAGCGCTATTTTCCTTTGAATTTCTTCTTTTAAGGGGATTACTTTTTCATGATTGGAAACGGGGGATTTTTTCATCTTGACATGTAAGATCGTGAATAGTTCTCGTGCATTAGCAGTCCTTTTAAGAAATATCAAATATATATAAAATTTCGTGCATTTTTTGAGATCCATGATATTTAAAGCATACCGCATTATCTAAAACTATGACGGAATTATTCGCAAATGTAAATGGAATAAAAATCTGCTATGAGATATCGGGAGAAGGAGCCCCCCTTCTTTTGGTTCATGGATTTGGAGCAAAAAAGGAAAGTTGGATTGGACAATTTAAGCCCCTTTCTCAATATTTTAAGGTAATACGATTTGATAATCGGGGTGCGGGAAAGTCTGATCGTCCCAATCAACCCTATACCATGGAGATATTTGCTGATGATATTGCCGGCTTGTTAGATTTTCTAAAACTTGATAAAGTACATGTTTGTGGATGGAGTCTCGGTGGGATGATAGTACAAACCTTCTTAATAAAATATCCCGAAAGAATAAATAAAGCCATTTTAATAAATACTCTTCCTAGTTGGCCTGCCGATAAATCGGGACTTGAAATGTATAAAAATAGTCAAATTGAATCTTATCATGCGAGACTTAAGGATCCCAAAACCACTTTTTTTGATAGAGCAATTACGGGCTTTAGTCGACCATTTATTAAAGAAATGAAAGAGGATCCCAACAAAGTAATCCATGGATTATTTTCGGCGGAAGACTTGATCAATGATTCCACAATAAATCCCTCCAGGCCCGAGGATATCATTAATCAAACACATGCCCTAGGGAATTATAATGTATTAGATAAATTACATGAAGTGAAGAGTGAAACTCTTATCATCTGTGCTGATAAAGATAGACAAACACCTAGATCCATGAATGAAAAGATTCATGAACTCATCCCAAAAAGTGAACTGGTCGTGATTAAAGGAGCCGGACACGAATCTCCAAAAGAAAAAGCACCTGAAATCAATGAACATATCATCAAATTCCTAAAAGGTTAAAAACATGTTAAAAAGTGGATGTAAAGAAAGCTCTACTATTCTTTTTTTCATGGTTAAAATTTAATAATAAAAAAGAGGAAGTATTTATCAATGACCGAGAAGTTTGCTCAAATTAATGATATTAACATCTGTTATGAAATTTTAGGAGAAAAAAATCAGGATGCTTTGGTTCTTGTTCACGGTTTTGGGAGTAAAAAAGAATCGTGGATTGCTCAAGCGGGAGTCTTAAGTGAGAAGTTTAAAGTCATTAGATTTGACAATCGGGGTGCAGGAAAATCTGATCGGCCCAATGAGCCTCAAACCTTAAAAATGCTTGCGGATGATATTGCAGATTTGTTAGATTTTTTAAACCTTCAAAAAGTACATATCGCAGGATGGAGTCTTGGTGGGATGATTGTTCAGCATTTTCTCTTATTACATCAAGAAAGAGTGAACAAAGCAGCTTTGCTCTTTACTAACTATAAGGGTATAGGAATAGAATACTTTCAAGAGACAAGGCACAGGGATTTAGAGGTTTTATTAAAAGATCCAGAAAAAGAGTTTTGGGACAGCGCCCCCTATGGTTTCCATCAATCTTTTCGAAAGCAGATGAAAATTAATCCTGAAAAGAAATTTCATGGCTTATGGAGTGTAGAAGATCTTATTAAAATAAATTCAATTGATCCTCCCACGCATCAAGATATAGATAATCAAGCCGCAGCAATTGCAAATCATGATACGTTAGAAAAATTAAGTTTCATTAAGGTTCCCGTCCTTTTACTTGCGGCATCCCATGATAGGCTTTGTCCTAAATCCACCATGCTCGAGATGCACGAGAGATTGCCTCATAGTATTTTTAAGGTGATTCAAAATGCGGGACATTCCGCGCCTTTATCCAATGCGCCCGAAGTAAATGAAATTTTACTTGATTTCTTTTCAGAGTAAGATTAATTCTCAAATAAGAGAGATTTTAATCTTCAGAAATCAATTTCTTTTTTTCTACAAATTGAGACAATTTAATAAGGGTTCCCAATAAATATTCAGAATTATCATAATTTCCATAATGATTTTTGGAAATGATAAGAAAGCCACGCTTCTTTTCTTGTATATCAGATATTTCTTTCAATTTCACAGAATTTTCAATCTCTTCATTATTATATATATTTATCCATTCTAAGGAAGGAAAATTTTGAATCCAATCTGGAAAAGTTCTTAATTGGTTATTGCTTAAATCGAGACATGCTAAATGATTAAATTGTTGTATTTCTAAAGGAACATGTGCTAGTTCGCAACTGGATAAGCTTAGTCCCGAAACGTGACCCTCATTAGAAACCTTGAAGCCTAACGATCCGAAATAATTAACGTGAGATAGCGAGGGAAGAGGGATTCCTAATTGTTTTTCAATTGATTCTAATGCCTCCAATTCGGAAGAATTTAATAATGTCTTTATTTCTCTTGCTTTATTAATTTGGTTCTTGATTTTTTCATTTCTTACCATTTCAGAATGGCAAGAACAGCATAGTAATTCGACATGTTTACTCTGCCAAGTGTTGACTATATCTTTAGGACTCATATCATAGTTGGAAGTCCAAAATTCATAAAAAGTTAATTCTTGGTGGCATTGATAACAGGTTCTATTTCTGATGGGTTTCTGATTTAAATATTTCTTAATATTTCTTACTTTTAAATTATTAAAGCAAGATTTACAAATAATTGGGGTGTTAATATTATTCCAAGACTGTTTAACGAACTCCAAACCAAGAGACCGGTTTATTCTATAATAAAACCAAAAATTAACTTTTTCTTCGCAGAAAAAACATTTTCTCTTCTCAATTTTAAAATCGGTTAATGAGCTATTATCTTCAAATTCATCCAAATCCTTTCTTTCTTTCTCATGCTGAGTTGAGGAGAGAAGCATTTACTTGTTTAAACACCAAGTAAGATTAATATTTTTTTATTATATAATATAAAGGTAAATGACGAAACATTTAAAATATATTATCAAATCGCTAATATCTCTAAAATAAGGAAAGATTTTTGCGCAATCTAGTAGATTTTTTATAACAAGGATGCATGAATGTGATAAGTGATTTTTTTTCTTTACAAAAACGGAGATTTAGGGGTAAAAAAAGATCCATTGTTATAATAAAAAAAAATACTAATAGATTTCTTTTGTCTTAGAAGCTTTTAGCTCTATTGGTTACGAGAAAGCATTGGGGTACTTTTTTGAATATTTTCAATATTCCCTTGGTATCGGCTTAAAATCAAGGTGCTCACGAGGATTAAAACAAGAGAAAGGAGAAATAAGAGATTGTTATCGAATCGTTGATGGAATATGAAAAATCCCGTAAGCACGGGTATGATCAAAGTAATAGCGTTAAAAATGGGAAAGATTATAATTGCTTTATTTTTTTGAAGTCCCGATTGGTAAAAAATGATGGAAACGATATTGAAAAAAACCATGGAATAAAAGCTGAGAGAAACCCATAAATGGGTTTGATACCAAAAAAATCCAAAAAGGATTTCCCAAAAAAAGAGCGGATTGACATTTGCATCCAAAAGGGATTGAGTAAATAGATTAGTGAATATGATTCCTACTGAATATAATATTGCACCCGTGAATACTAATAAAATACCCTGTTTCTGAGATTTTTTAGTCATTTTTGATAAAATAAAAAATCCTCCACTTAATAGGATCAAACAACTAAAATAAATTAAGAATGAAACCCAGATTGAATTGATATCAATATTTACTTGCGAAATTCTAGCAAGGGTTAACAAGATTGTTGCCACCAGCAATAGAAGAATAGAAAAATACTCTAATTTTCCAATTTTTTCTTTCAATATTCGATTTGCGGCAATCACAAAGATAATTAATCCAATATTTATTATGGGAGAAACTACTAAAACACTTACCAACCCGATTGCGATTATGTAGGGAAACCATCCTGCAATTCCCAATAAAAAACCAGCTAACCAAAATTTATTAAGGAAAAAAAGTTTGAATGAATTCAAAATACCACCAATACCTTTTTCAAAATTTACTTCAGGAATATCATTTAATCCTAATTTTTGAAGAATAACTGCAAAATTAAAGCAAAAAGCGGCGATTATAGCTAGTACCATGCCAAGAATTATAGTTGATATCAGCAACATTCTTAAATCTTACAATTTACTCCAATCTTATATTTTAGATGCATTTTCACTAATTTGATTAATATTGTCTTCTTTATCGAATGATTCTAATTCTTTCTGAGGAGGACCATACATTCTTTCTATTGCAACTTGATACTTGCTCAAAATCATGGTTCCAATAATAATGAAAATGAAAGCAACAATAAAATATGCCATGTTAGCAAAAGTTTGATCAAAAACAAATAATCCGGCCATGATTGGGAGTAGTAAAGCAATAGAGTCCAGGATAGGATACATTATCAGTACTTTTCCTTTCTGAAACCCGCCTTGATAAAAAGGAATGCTTGACACGTTAAAGATTACCATCCCCCATAGACCCAAAAATACCCAGAGATATGCATAAACGTTAGTAAAAAGAAACCAAAAAATAGAAAAAAGAATTTCGAATACTACAAACCAGCTAACTTGAATTTTTGCTTGTAGAATGGCTTGAGCAAGAATGTTGGTAAAGATTCCACCCAATGCAAATAGAACGGCTCCTCCGAACATGGTTAAAAGCCCATCAACATTTTCATTTTTCACCTTGCGAGCAGCAAAAATGCACAATATACTCACGGTTAGGGTTATGATTAGAAAAATAATCAAGTTAGGAGTGAATTTAACTAAATCAAAATATGGATCTGAAATTCCCGCATAAGCAATAAGCACCGGGGATATGGTAAGCATCCCGATAGCCGTGTACTCTAAAATACCTACTTTTTCTTTTAAGATTCGATTTGCCGCCACCACGAAAAAGATAAATCCTGTTGCCATGACTGGTTCCGTTACGATGATGCCAACCATTCCAATAGAAATTATATAGGGAAACCATCCCAACATTCCCAATACGGTTCCAGCAAGCCAAAACCTATTCTTTATCAATCCTCTAAATGATTTTAGAATGCTCTTTAATCCTTCTTCAATTTTAATTTCATATCCTAATCCCATTCCCTCTGATAATCCCTTTTTTTGCAATACAATGGCCAAGTTAAAACAAAACGTGGTAATTAAAGCCAAAATAATACCGATGCTGAGGGTAAGTGCATCAATTTCAGAAGCCATGATTAATACTATAAAATGTGGAATAGTAATTAATTTTTCAAAAAATTGTTCCATATTTAATTTGAAGTGTTCGTATAAAGAATTATCATAATTTTTATATAGAATAATAAAGTTACTTGTACTAACGCAATAAGAGTGAATTTCATGGCAAATAAAGGAGAAGATATACGTGAATACACCGAGCTGGAAGCTAAACAAGAAAAAACCTTTGGCTTACCCTTTCTAGACTTTATTAAAATCAATTTTATCACGTTTATAATACCTTTCTATCTCTGCTTAGCTCTCTTCTGGGCATTTGAATATATCTTTATCCGATTATTTCCTATTCCCATTTTCATTCATTTCATTATCCTTCCGAACTTATTCATGCTCTTATATTACATGTATTTATTAATTTTGATTGAAATATGTCGCTTGTGGGGGAATTATTGGAATCGTAAAAGTCCTCCAATACAGGGGGTGTTTAAGCGAATATTAGATGAAAAAAACAGTGAAGCGGGAAAATTAATGAAATATTATCATAAAAGAGGATTCATGATTAAATTTCCGATATGGATCACTTCAAAATCTCCCTTTCCATGGTTAGTCAAACGTGCACTTAGAAGAATTGGACATAATAAAATAGGAAAAAGAGTATTTTACGAGGATTGTTATTATGGATTGGAATTTACAGATATTAATGATGATACTATCATATATCCTACCTCGGCCTTATCTTCTCATGCCGTTAATTCTATTTTTGGTAAAATATCCATGCTTGAAATAAAATTGGGTAAAAAAACCACGTTATATCCCGGGATTATAGCCGGTCCAGGGGCCGAAATAGAAGATGGATATGTTATTTATCCAAATACTGTTCTTCATAAAAATTGGAGAGGAGTTCCCGAAAAAAGTTATTATCAAGGGAGTCCCGGGAGACCTATAAATCCTCCCCAACATGAAAAAGACGATTTAACTGTTTTTGATGAAAACAAATGAACTTAGTTTTTAGGATATTTATTATATCTCTGTAGAAATTCCCGATACTGGTTCAAGTGATTTAACACTCTCGCAGTGATATCAAAATTCTCATAGACAGGCACGTTTCTATTCAATAATCGCAGTTTAAATTTATAACGGCTCTTATATTCTTCAAATCCTTCATTAATTTTGAGCATCACGCATATCAAGGGCTTCTTACAAATCCTTTTAGCCTTGCTAATGTACTTTATGAATGTCTGATTCAAATCCATTCCCTCAAATCCCATTTGAGCTACTAATGTCTCTTCAAGCTTCCCAAATTGCTCGGGATCCTTGACAAACACTATGCAATCAATGTTAGGATCCTTGTCAAGAGCAATGATAGTCCGATAATATATATTTGGGAAAGCACCTTGAGCACCTAAATCGATAGGATTTGTAAAACTGGTATTTACATCACTCAGGAAGCGTCCCATTTTTTCAACAGTCTTGTCCGTTAACCGCGGTATTTTTATGTCATACCTTTCAAGCACATCTCCCGCTTCGATAGTGGAACCCCCACCAATCCCTATAATGGCTATATTTCTCGAAACCGGCAAGCGTATTAATTTAAATGCGCTGGCTAAAGCGGCTAATTCAATGGAATTTTCTACTAAACAGCATCCTGTTTGCTTTGCAACCGCTTTCCATATCCTGCTATCCCCGGCCAGACCTCCCGTATGAGACATGATAGCTTTTTTAGTCGCTTCCCCAAACCCAACTTTCCATAATATCACGGGTTTTCTATTCAAATTGCATTCACGTGCAATATCCATGAACCTGCGTCCAATTTCACGAGATTTTAGATTTTCAAGATAAAGACCAATAATTGCGGTTTTCTCATCATGTAAAAAGTATTTTAGGAAATCCGGATAAGTTAAATCAATTGCATTACCAATAGATATAAGTTTACTGACATAACATCCGTAAGCTACTGCTAATTGGGCCGCATTTATTGCTAATCCTCCCGATTGAAAAATACAACTATAATTTCCGGCTTTTTTCGATTGATCTCTCCCAATATAGAGCCCTGCTGCGGGATCGTATACTCCGAGACAATTTGGACCAATGATTCGGATATTATATTCTTTTGCAATAGATAGAACTTCTTTCTCAAGATTTTCCTTTCCGACTTCACTAAATCCCGAAGCAAAAATTGTCACAAAAGGCACCCCTTTTTGTCCAATTTCTTTAAGTAATTGAGGGCAATACTTTGCTGGAATACCCAAAATCACGTAATCAATGGGTTCACTTTCGGGGATTTCTAAAATAGACCCATATACCGTATATCCGTTCAGCTTTTCCCCTTTAAGATGAGGATTAAAGAGATACATCTTTCCCTTAAATTTTCCTTGCATGCATTGAACAAAATAGCCGCCTCCTGTCGGATTATATGAAGCACCTATGATCCCAATAGCTCTAGGATGAAATAAACGTTCAAAGTCGGGTAACTCTCTTTCTTGTACAATCATAAAATCTTCTCAATCTATAAACTAAACTTAGATATTATAAGAGATAGAGACTAAAATATTTTATCTCTAGAGAACATTTACTCTATATTTTTCAACTCTGTCCAGAAAAGGTTAAAAATACCACATGAGCGAAGCTAAGACTTTAAAAAAGTACCGTTCAGATCAGAATTAAAAAATCGGATAATGGAGATTTTTTAGAATGCGTTAGCAAGTTAGGTCTTCCATTCTCTTCCTAAAAGGTGATTCAATGTTTCTATATCATCCGTTATGATGCCATCTACTTCCATATCAATAAGTTTTTTTAATTCATTCACATCATTTACAGTCCAGGGATGGACTTTAACATTATTTTCGTGAGCTAACTCTATCAATTCCTCTTTTACTGTAGTAAATTCGGGATGAATCGCATAAAAGTTATGATCCACCGCATTTTTTACCATTCTCTCATAATCTTCCATTTGTGGTTCTCTTCCCACGATTGCTGGCTCCAAGGCCCCTAATTTGAGATGGGGTTCTAATTTTTGGATTTTTATTAATTTCGAGTGGATAAAGCAAGAAATAAGCGATGAGTCTATCAAATCATTTTTTCTTAACAAGGAAACTAATTTTTTTTCTAATCCTCGCGCCTTTATCTCTACCTGTAATCCAATTTTGCCTTTTGCTATCTCAATCAATTCTTCTAAGGTCGGAATTTTCTCTCCTTTTCCAAAATCATATTGTTTCAATTGATCTAAAGTCATCTCTTTCACTAATCCGTGGTGCCCTGTAATGCTAAAAATGTCTGCATCATGTATGATGACGATATGGTTATCTTTTGAAAGATGAATATCGAATTCTATTAAATCAGCTTTTAATTCAATGGCTTTCTCAAAGGCTCTTAGAGTATTTTCAGGAACAAGTTTGCTAGCCCCTTTATGGCCAATTACTAAACATCGTGACATGATGATCTATATTTAGATGTTAAGATTTTTAAAATTTGGCTTAATAATTTTTATTCCAAAGACATGATTTCTTTAAAGATTTTGAATTTCCATCTATTTTTCAAATACAAAAAAGAAAAACAGTGTTTAGTAAGATCAGTTAGTTTTTCTCTCTATTTTTTCACCTTGATGGATTAGATAGAGGTTTAGCTTCTCTTATTTTTATGAATGTAAGGAAGAAATAAATTACGTCTCATACAATATCGTCATTAATCCATAACCAGTAAAAGCATATCCTATCAAAGAGAGAGGAAAACCGAGAATCAAGCTTAATGTATGATCTATTAAACCAAAACTTTCAAATAAAAATAGACCAAGCGTACTAAAAATTAATATTATAATTCCAACACATATTAGTATTGCTTTTTGCCTAATCCATCCAGTTCCCCTAATCGCAATAATTATATGAACGATAAGAGGAAATATAATTAATAGAAATGATCCAAATTGAATGATTATACGCACGAGACTTGGATCAACAACTACATTATATAGAATTAAAAATATGATACCTACGATTGTGAAAATGTATTTGGTTTTCTTTTTATAAATATATCTTTCTAAAATATAATTTAAGATAATTAAGCCTACTAAAAGACTGGAATTAGCAATTTTACTGAGTATAGTATCCAAATCATCAGGAGCAAAAAAGTCGTGATAAAAGAAAAGAAACCTATAAAAAGTGAGTATTATAAATACAATTAATATTCCTATAATATAATTTGTACTTATTTCTGAGTATGCAGGATATTTTTTATAATATGAATAGGTTGCAATAACAATAATAAATAATCAAATTCCCGTGATTATCTGAGTAATCATCATAATTGTGCGAATTGGCTCGGGAAAATCATAACCTGTAACATATAGCAATTTTGCATTTCACCTTAACTTGACAAAAAAGATAAGTAAATAATTAAAAAGATTATTAATAAATATTCTTTTTTTTCCATAATTAGAGGTATAACTATAAAATTTTAAAATCCATTTAAAAAGTAATTGATTATTAATTTCCATTATAATTTTTCGGAAAGTATATAATGCTTAGATGAATTTTCTCTCATTACTAAAGAACCAATTCTAATCTTGTTCTAATAAGACTAACTAAAAAAGAACCTCATCATTAATAATAAAAAGTGAGATTAATGCCATTCTTATTTTAGGATCACATTTCAATGAAAGAATTTTTCAATATAAATTTTTCACAAAACTTCCTTTATTTCTTCTGTAATTTGCCAAGTACGTCTTTTGCTAATGGAATGTCATTTGTGATAACGCCATCAACGCCATATTTAACCAATTTCTTGAGTCCAATCTTTGAATCCACGGTCCATGGAAATACTCTTACATTCTTGGAATGGGCACTTCTAACAAAATCCTCATCTACGAACGAATATAATGGATTGATGGCATAATAATTATTATCCACTACGAATTGAATCATTTCTTCTTTTACTTCTTTTGAATTCTCTTTTCTTGATTCAATAGGTTCTAAAGATGCTACGCGAATGGATGAATTTATATCTTTTATCTTTAGCAATTCATCATGAAGGAAAGAAGAGATGAGCACGGAATTAAGTATCCCTGCTTTATCAAATGCTTCTATCGCTTTCTTCATTATCCCTTTTGCCTTTATCTCACAATTCAATCCAATTTTTCCTGAAGTTAATTCGATGAGTTCTTCAAGTGTTGGAATCTTCTCCCCCTCTCCCGCATCTAATTGCTTCAATTCTGTTAAAGTCATTTCACTAATTAGGCCTCTTACACCAGTTGTTCTAAAGACATCTTCATCATGACTAATGACGAGTTCTCCATCTTTTGTCTGCATGACGTCAAATTCAATAAAATCTGCTTGTAGATCCATGGCTTTTTGAAAAGCTTTTAATGTATTCTCGGGACATGTATTGGAAGCACCCCTATGTCCCATAATCAATATCCTTTCTCCAAAAAAACTCATGAAGAAGGTAAAGTAATGAAATAAATGAATTTTATTATTTTTTATAAGTGAGCGATAATTAATTAAATAGATATTGGTTTGTTTAAAAGGTCATTTGTACGTCAATTTTGTTTATTATATCAATGACTTAATAAATTCTCATAAGTAATCGAAAGCAATGTTTTTATATATTACTCCCAATAGTGTGAAATATTAATAAATTTTAAAAGAAAATTTTTTATTGTAACATGTGCAGATTTCTAATTTAAAACAATAAGTTTATTAAAGGAATTTCTTTTATAATGTATGTTTTTTATATAAAAACGATATACCGTAAAATTTAAATAGTTGAAATAAAAGTTATACAAAATTATACTGAAACGGAGTTTGATAAAGCAAATGAGGTTTTGTCCTGAATGCGCTAACCTATTGATTCCAAGAGGCGGTAAGTTATATTGTAAAGCATGTGAAGTGGAATATGAATTAGATACAAAAAACCCTGAAGATTACAAAATCGTGAAAGTAATAAGACATGATGATAAGGAGATTTCTCCGGTCGTGGTCAAGGAAAAAGGGCAGAGTTCAAAGATTTCAGGGGAAGATAGGAAAGCATATGAGGAATTTTTTGGAACGAGTGAAGAAGGAAATTGGTAGAGCTGGCGTTACCTGTTGAAATGTAGCGTAATTAAGCATACCTCCTCGCTTATACTTCGTTATACTAATTCTCGAGTAATTAATCATTCTAATTATTATTGTTATTAGATATTTTAATCACAATAGGATCCAATTAACTGTTCTTGACTTTAATAGAATGATGATGGATAAAACCCATCCAGCAAAGTGAATAACAGAAATTTCTAACCCTCTTTAAAATTAGGATGATTCATGCTGGAGCAAATAATATAGCGAAATATTTCCCCAGCTAAATTTTCTTATTTTTTCTAATTTTAGTACCATTTTATTTTTAACGCCCCTCAAAAAAGTATTTTTGATTGCCAACACCACGGGATTAACCATAATTCGCAATTCATCCAATGATCCCGCTTTAAAAGGAGACGCTTAGATCTGAACTTCCGAACATTCCTATACTTTTACGGCATTGCTTTTATGAGCTTTTTATTTGTCCAGTTTATCGCATTCAACGTGCTGATAATACAATCTTGGGAGTACCATTCATTAATTTTGCGACGATGGGATCATTGATTTTTGCCTCTTTAGTCGGCCATGAGTTCATGAGTTTTTCTTCTGAATAAGAGCAGATCTAATTATATAGAAATTTCCAAGATTTTATAAATAATTAGAAGGTTATAATGAGTACTAGATAAAAAGCAATTAGTCTAAAATATTATTCTTATTTAAAAGCCAATTCTCAACCGTGAAGGATTGAACCGTGGCTTTATTATTCACATCATAATCAGATTTTATCGTAGATTTAGGTATCCACTGTTCTTTATCTTTACCAGTAATTAATAGTAGAGCTTTTGCTGTTTCCCCTTTTATCTTACCTTGAATGGATCCGTAATCTTTTTCAATTACTTGTGTAGCAGAAAATGATTCATTTGAAACATGATTTTTAGAATCAATTTGAAGAGAAGAATCATTCATAATTAATGTTAAATCTTCTCCATCTTCAAGTGAATTTACCTTTTTTTGTACATGATTAGAGGACATGGAATTAGACGCCTTTTTCGAAAAGGAAGGTTGGGTGGCATGTTCTATTTTTTCTTGTAACACATGTTCCATTAGCATCCTTAAGATTGTAATTTCGGGAGATTGTAACATTTTGGAATAATTTCCAATATTAATCCAAAGCCGAGTACTTTCAGGAGTCTCCCATTTGACGTTAATGGGTGTTTTATTACCTTTAAATGCATGATAACCGCTCCACGCAAGAGAGTTTTTTTCAAGCACCTCTAATATTTGCGCTTGTTCTTCTAATGATAGCTTGATAACGGTACCTTCTTTATTTGAGGGTTTTTCCCAAATTCCATTATTTTTTTTTTTGATAAACCTAAAAAATAGGTATTGTACAGATCTTGAAGGGCTTTGGAAAAAAAAAGCTGATTTTTGTCCAAAAAAACTATAAGAATGCTGGTCTGCCATGATCATTAATTATATTTCATCAAAATTAAAGGAAGAGAGATAGTTAATTTAGTGAAATTTATACAGGAACAGGAACATATAAGATATATCGTGTAAAAGGTATCCAGAAATAAAGTTGTTTGTTGAAGAAATTATTCATTTCATTTGGAAATGATTGGGAAATGATTGCTTTTCTGCCAATCTTTTTCATTTAAGATGTAAGGTATTCCAAAAATGTTTATTAAATAACGCTACGAGATCAAAAAAAAACCATAAGAGAGAAAGATTTATATTCTAAAATGTTGAAGTATGATTAAAACCAAATTAAAATTACAATTTAAATGAAGTGAATATATTAATATGGAAGAAAAGAAGAAAAAACCCCGAGGTTTTGCCGGGGTAATTGCAAAAAATATGGAACCGTTAAACACTAATGAGAAATTTAAAGAACAATATAAGGATCGGGATTTAAAGATTTTATTAAATGCTTCTGACGGGAAATACGCTGCTTTTATCAAGATCAAGAACGGGACGATCGAGGTCGATGGAATTAAGAATGAAAATAAAGAAGATCTCAAGCAAGAGGCACTTGGATGGGATGGAAAATTAGAAACCTCCACGGATTTATTCTTTAAAATGGCTACTGGTGAATTATCGACGGGGAAAATGCTACTTAAAATCATCACCCGCAAAGTAAAAATCAAAGGCATGAAAAACGTGATGGAATTAACAAATTTATTTAGCTTACTGGGATAAAGGTTTTCAAGTACAAGAAAAGTACAAGAATCATCTTTAATTGATAATAAGACCCTTAAATTGTTAATTGGAAGGAATTTGCGAGAGACTTCATCTTAGCAATCAACATTTTTATGTCCTCCTCTCTTTCAAGGGATTGAAGTAAAACAGCCTTGTCGTTTTCATGAATTTCTCGAAAGAGCTCTAGGAATTTTTTTAAATAAATTACTTTTTTTGATTTGTTATTTTTAATTTTTTCTGAGAGATCATTAATAATGTCTTCGATCAAGGGAGGTTGGATGTCCGTTTCAGGCTCCGTTTGAATGCCCTTTTTGGGAATGCCTAATTCTTCAAAAACTGTGCTCTTATACAAGATATCTTGAGAAATTTCTCGTTTTAAGTCTTTTCTTGATGGTAATTCCTGAGCATTTAATTGTTGGTATAATTCTTCTTTCTTCTGTTCAATTATTTTAATTTGAGAAATGGTACGGTTGAATTTTTTCTTATCCATATGAGAAGAAGAAGAGAGAAAAAAATTATAAATCTTTGCGAATTTAAGTCATGTAGCATGAGCCATGATGAGGAGGAGAAATTAATACAATTTCAGCAGAAAATTGATTATTATTTTAAAGATAAGAATTTGCTAAAACAGGCACTCACCACCCCCTTATTTGGAAATAGCAATCATGTATCTCACTATGAAAATTTAGAGTTTTTGGGTGATCCCGTACTAAAATTGACCTTGAGCTTGAAGCTTTTTAAAGGAAATGCTTCAAATCCGGGTCAATTAACAAAGCAAAAGCAACTTATTGAAAATGATAATACTTTAAATGAAATTGGAAAGTTGTATTTTAATTTAGATAAATTTATCTTGAAAACTCCCGATCAAGATTTAGATAAGACTAATATCATAGCAGATGTATTGGAAGCCGTTTCTGCCGCGTTATATTTGGACAGTAACCTTGATATTCAAATGGTAGAGAAGAAAATTGTAAATGTTTTCTATTCCGATCTCCCCCTTCTTTTAAATGACTCTCCGATATTTAATAAAAATCTCATGCTCGAATATTTACAAAAACGTTTAAGGATAACTCCAAAAATTGTATATGAATATGAAAAGAATGGTCCTGACAACGATCTCATGTGGTGTGCGAAGAATCCCATGATTTTAGACGAAAATGATAAGGTTATCTATCAATTTAATAAATTGAAATCAAGTAATTTCAAATCAAAAAAAAAAGCAGAATTTGACTTATCCTCAAAAATTCTCAGGGAATTGAAGGAAATTTTATAAAATATAGATTTTGATAAGATCTAATTGTCAAAATTACAAAAAATAGAATCTTATTTTTTAATTTGAATAAATTTTTTAATCTCAAAATTCCTTATTTTTATAAGGAACTAATCAATTTCAATTAAGGAATGTCTAACTTTTCATTGTGATGCCATGAACATCCGGAACTTTTTAATTTTACTTGCAAAAGGATTTAGCCTCCTCTTTATAGGAGTATTTTTATATACCATGATAACTATCTGGGAGGATTTTAGATTGCTATTAATAAGATTGAATTTTGGCATTATATGGGTGACATTTTCTTCTATATTAATGGCCAAAATATTGCCTGATATGAAATATTCTTATCGGACTAAAAATTTCTTGGCAATCCTACTCATCGTTGGCATCTTCGTGGATGTTGTTTTCTTTCCCTTAGGAATAAAAATTGCTATGATTATTGGATCCTCCTTCATAAGTTTTTCCTTATTAATGGGACTAATAGGAGTACTTATTGCTCTCATCGATGCATGAATTGAGCTTTAAAGCAGAATCCTTTTTATCTCATCTTTAAATCAAAGAAAATGAGATCATTAAATTTGGTCTCAATAATTTTCACTTATTGGTATATTTTTTTCGTTAATTTTCATATACTTAATTCGAAGGAATAATAACAAAAAGTGGCAATGAACGCTCTAACTTTCTTTAATAAACTCTTTTTGAGTTTTTTATCCCCTTTTTTTCTCCTAAGAGTTAAAGCAGAACAGATACTTGATAGTTTAAGTTCTATTGGGAGGAAAAAGAGATGAAAGACCATGAAATTAAATTTTTAATGTTTACATTTGTATACATTTGTTAACATTTTAGATAGATTAATATAAAATAGTTACTTTTATTATGTGAAAATAAGAAAAAGTAAATATTAAAATGTCTCAGAAAGCCGAGCAGAAGTCGCGATTAAAGAGACTCCCAATGCATTCATTTTCAATAATACTTTCATTTGGCTCCGATGAAGAAAGGGATAAATGCATTAATTCAAAAGAGTTTAAAGAAATTTTCGGAAAATTAACAGCTTCTGCATTGAGTCAAACTAACTTTAACATGAAAATAGAAACCATCCAATTCGATATCATATCAGGAAAGAAAAATGTGGAAAAAGGAAAATCATGAGATGAGAGATTGGACTAAACAAAGCTAAAATTATGCTTTCAATTATTAAAAAAATTAAAAAAAATTAATAAACCTCGAATTTTATTATATAAAAAACGAGAAGGAACTATAAATTACTTATAATAATATATTTGAACCTTGAGGAAATTGGCATGAGTGTAAAAAGCAACGGTAAAACGCCTTTAATGGAAGAGTATGAAGAAGAAACGGGAAAGCTCGCCATTTGGAAGGGAGAGTTGACCAAGGATTTTCAAAAATGGAAGAATAAAAAAGAAAAAGGAGAGATTAAAGAACAAAAGAAAGAAATTCTTCTCGGATCTAAACTTGAAAAAACAAAGTTAAAAGAAGAGATCAAGGAAGACAAGGAATCGGGCAAAGATTATGATCACTTAATTGTCGTGGAAAACTTGCACAAGACTTATTTGCTGGGAACGACGGCAGTGGCTGCTTTGCGAGGCGTTGATTTAGTAATAGATAAAGGGGATTTTGTTGATATCATGGGACCCAGCGGAAGTGGGAAAACTACGCTGTTAAATTTAATTGGAGGATTAGATACTCCCACGAGAGGAAAAATCTTTCTCGAGGGAAAAAATATCTCCATGTTGAGCGATAACGAATTAGCGGACATTAGAAAAGAAAGAATAGGGTTTGTCTTCCAATTTTATAATCTTTTGCCTCAAATGACGGCACTTGAAAACATCATGGTTCCCCTGCACTTTTCGGGGAAATTGAGTCGTAGGGGAAAGCGGAAAAGAGCCATGGATTTGCTAAGGTTAGTGGGTTTGGATGAAAGAGCTCATCATACTCCTTCAGAACTCTCGGGAGGAGAACAACAGAGAGTGGCTATTGCTCGGGCTTTTGCCAACGATCCCGCAATATGTGTGTTGGATGAACCGACGGGGGATTTGGATTCTAAAACAGGAGTCATGGTATTAAATTTATTAAGAGATTTGAACAAGAAGGGGGCGACTTTCATCGCGGTTTCGCACGATGCAACCGTGAGTGAATTTGCCAGCCGAGTCTTTCACATGAGAGATGGAAAATTAACCCATGAGGGAAAAGTAGCTGGACTCAAAGAAACCGATGTCATGAAATTGACTCGGCAAAATGAAATGGAACTTAATAAGGAAAAGTGTAAGACTAAAATTTATAGATACTTGTTTGACTCTCATAATCAAAATGAAATAAAGATAAATGATATCAAGAAAAGTATTCCAAAAGAGATTTTATTAAATTTACCAGAGCATTTTAATGATATTCTAGAAGAAATAATTAATGATAATAATTTAAAAGCGACTATAAAAGGGGAAATATTAGTTTTACAATAAATTTCTACAAAACCTAAAGTGAAAAAGAAATACTTACTCGTTTAACGATACAGAATGACAAATCTTCGATTAGCCTTTAAATATGCATTTAATGATTTAAGAAGTAAAAAATTGAGAAGTTTTTTGGGAATTTTTGGGGTAATGATTTCCGTATCGCTACTTTCTATCATTCTTTTTCTATCCGATTCGGTGACTGCATCCTTTGTTGATTATTTAGCAGCAGATGCAGGGAATCAAGATATGGCTATTTATGTTAGACATTATAACGGAGAACCCGTAGGTAGATCTTCCTATTTTAAGTTTCAAGAAGTAATCGAGAAGGTGGAGGCAGAAACGAACCAGATTCAATCATACATCCCGCGATTTGAAGCTTCCGGATCGGTATACATTAAAGAAAGTTATGATAGTAATGTATTAACTGAATATGAGCAATTAACAACAATTTCGGGGATTGATTTCACTTTGGAAAATTCTTTAGGATTTGGAGAATTTTTGGATCCAAATACTGGGAATTCAATGGGACCAGTTTCTCTTCCTTTATATCATTGCGCAATTTATCAAGATTTTGCGGATAATATTAAATATAAGGCAGGCGATTCAATTAAAATAACCATAGAAATTACCCACGGAGATAAAACGATAACAAAGACTAAGAGGCTAGTTATTGACTTTATTTTTGACTATAATTTAAAATGGCCTTCTGATTATCGAGGTAAAAATCTCATCGTGGTTGATATCTCAACCCTTCAGAGTATTTTCGGGTATGATGAGTTTAAGGACCGCTGTAGTCAATTAATCATGACCTTTAAATCTTCATCTCAGTTTTATGATATTCGGGATGTGAAAGGAACCGAGATCAAGGTAAAGCAGTTCGCGGCGGGCATACAAGAAGCTTTAGGACTTGAGGAATACACCATTGACTTACCCAAATTAGAGATGTTGGGATATTCCCAAATATTCAGTGTGGGGATTACTATTATATTTGTATTCGTCTCTATTATAGGAATGATGATTTCGGGAATACTGATAAATGGAATCTTGAACACGTCAGTAGAGGAGAAGATTCGAGAATTCGGAATTTTTCGAGTGTTGGGAGCCTATAAAAATTATAATCTTGCCATCGTCATCATCCAGGGGTTTTTAATGTGTAATATAGGAACCATTTTAGGTATGGTGGAAGCGTATTTTATTACGGACATATTTTTGTTGCCCTTTGCGGAAAATGTTCTTTCTTCGGGATTTGGGTTGGGGAATGCCGGAGTATCATTTTCATTTAATATAGTCTCGATTTTGATTGCTTATGGGCTTGGAATTGGAGTAGGCTTGATGGTCAGTATTGCTCCCGCGTTGAAAGTGAGAAGACTTCAATTAATAGAATCCATTCATCCCTATCGGCATGAGGATACTCTTTATCATTTACAAAAAAAGTCCACAGTAAATTACAGATTAATCCTTATCGGTTTAATTCTTGCCGGAAATGGGGGATTTGTTTATTTTGTAATTCCACGATTGATAATTTCGGGAGATATGTCATTATTATCGGGCACGTTATTAACTGTTTTATTAATTTTCAATATTGGAGTAACCTTGGCTGGTATGGGGTTAGTCCCTATTTTTTTAAGAGCCCTTATTGAACTATTTAGACCAATCTCAAAAAAATTGCATAATATCGTAAGAATTTTTGTATTTCGATATCATAGAAGAAATACCAGTACTGTCATTATTTTTGCAATGTCTTTTTCCTTCGTGATTTTCACGGCCACGGTACTACAAACCATTTCAGCTCAATTTTCGCTTAATATTCGCTTGCAATATGGATCAGACTTAGTTATCGAAACCAGGGGATGGGATACTACCCGAACATCGAGGGGCGGAGGAGGGGGATTTAGTTTTTTTAGCACTTCTCCCACTTCGGAAGAAACGCAACCCAGAACTTTATCAGATTCCAGCATAAATCTGGCAGCCGATGATAAGTATAACATTGATCCGAGTAGAATAATGACGACGGATTTTAAAGATGTTTTACTGGAAATTGATGGGGTTGAAAAAGTATCTTGCTTGCCAGCAGCGCCTTCTCATCTAACCCAGGTCTATTCTCAAGTGGGCAAAGAATTCAATGTGCAGTTTGGAGATTATGCAGGTTTATCAACCATTGGTATCAGTTTATACGGTATCGATCAAGAATATCTTACTACGATTAATTCAAATTATATTAAATTCACGCGCGGGGATCAAGATGAGGCATTCAATCAAATTTTTAGCAATCAAGGAACCTATTATTGTATTATTTCTGAAGCAATTGGTGCGAGTTTAAATCTGAATTTAGGGGATAAAGTGCGTTTAAGCATACAAAGAGGGGATGAGTCAGATAATTATGTTTTTATTATCGCAGGAATGGCTTCCACCATGCCTGGTTTTTCGGGAAGATTTTCGGGATCCACGAATGCAGCTAATAATGGAGGCGTGTTAATCTCACAAGATCTCTATATACATTTACTAGATGTTCCTGCAAATGTATATGCGGACAAGTTTTTCATTCAATTAAGCGAAAATGCAGTCCAAAATTCCCATCAAATAGAAACCTATATCGAGGATACATACAAGTATGATTATGATTTTAGAGTTACTGATTTGGAAAGGGAAGTTGCCAATAATGAGCGAACCTTCTCAACGTTAGATTCTATATTTTCTCTGGTATTATCAGCTACGGTGGTTATTTGTCTTTTTGGTTTGATATCTTCCTCTTACTCTTCAATTATAGAAAGGAAGAAAGAAATCGGTATTGTTCGAACCTTGGGATTGAAAGGTAAGGATGTGAATCGTTTATTCATCATAGAAGCGATTATCATCATGACGAGTAGCGCAATCGTGGGAATTCTTACGGGATGGTTTACAGCATGGTTATTATCATCCAATCTCAATCTCCTCTCGGATACCCCTACGGATATTGTATTTCCGTTACAAAACGCGATTACGGTTTATACGCTTTCCACATTATCCGTGTTAGTGGGGATGAGAATAATATTAACAAAATCCCGGCGTGAAAAATTAGTAGATATTTATAGAGAAACATTATAGGAGGGATATATAATTAAAAGAAAAGTCAGTTCAATTCTATTATTAACTTTGATCTTGCTGGTATCAGTCAATTTGTTAAAGAACACCCCTTCCACGATTAATCCAACTAGTTCTCAAGAAGAGGATTATAAAATAGATGGTACTAATAAAAAGACCCTTTTAAAGCCTGCAGATATCGCGGGCTCTGATCTTTACTCCGAACAAATTAACGTGTATCTTGCCGGAAATAAATCTATTATTCAACAATCTTTATTTACCAATGACACGAATATTATTCCTCAATTTGATACTAATGACCCCGCCTTCTATAAATGCAATTTTTTCATTTGTGCATCAAATGGAATACAGCCTGAAATATTTCCAGCGGTGCTGACTGAAACGGATTTAAAATTTCCCTCAATTCCTAATATGAACGGATTTACGGGATTTTTATATTATGATGAAGATGTAGGTAAAGAGGAAATACAATGGCGTGCTGAAAGAGCTCTTGATATTATAAAAAATAAATTCCAAATTGATTTGATTCTACTCAAGACAAATAAAAATAACTTTTTTCCATTTGTAGGATATTATCCCCAATGGGACAGTTATTTGGATAAACTCACCGAAAACTTTCCAATGGACGGATATTGGCAAGCTTTAAACTTGGATCGCTTGGAAAATGAGTCTTATTACAAGCATTTTCATTTATCTTCCTATTTCTTGATGATCAATTCTCTTGACTTTTTGAATGAGAATAAAGATTTATCTACTTATCAATTAAACTTTAATTTAGATGATTTTGGCATATCATTACTCCAAAGTTCAAATACATCCCAATTCTTGAATTTATTAACGGGAGATAATGCATCAAGTTCTTCTCAACAACAGATACAATTAGCTGAAGATTCCCATTATACATTAATTCAAATTCAATATGAGGGGTTGAAGGAAGGTATAGATAAAATTGCCGCTAACCAGTACGAATTTAATTTATGGGATACCCTTGGATATGATGGGGACTCGCTAGCTCCCAGTGAAAAGATTTACATTGCATTAATGGGAGCATTCATGAGTCAGATTAACGTGCATATCTTATGCACTGAAATTCTTGACATGACTCCTAAGTTATTCGAATTTTCAGATTATTTATTGGATAAAATTCAGGAAATAACTTCTCTTGTAGGAATGAATGACTTTGATGTAAATGTTATCAAGAATTATAATTTAAAGCTATACTGGAATAGTGTTGAGGGAATGAGTAGCATTTTTATGCTTCCCATAGATAAAGAAGATCCCACGGATATTATCAATGCCATTCAGTTAACCGGAGTGGAACCTTTTTCCAGTATTCCTACGGGAATACTAAATCCTATTGATGATTTCAAAGTGAAATACAGGACTTCTGGTTCGGAGCCTCAGCTTTTAGTGACCAAAATCATGCCTAACATGAATGCTTCTTATGGGATAAATCGTGACTTTAATTTCAACATTACACTCTCAAATGTGGGCACGGAAGATGCTTGGGGAATTCCCACACCTTATTTGCTAGATCTCGTTAATTTACATGATATTTTGGGTGATACCCTTTATGATGATCTGTGGGAGTCGGTTCAGAAATATTTTGACAATTATGACTCGTTGGAAGAATTCATGAATTTAGACGAACCCCCTCGCTTATTTTATATTGATGCATTAGGTACTGGAGTCGTTGATAGTTATTATCCTGCACTAACTCCCGCGAATATATATCCTTACAGTGAGAATATGGATGAGTTAATCGATTACATTCGAGAAGACAACCCGGCTCTCTATGCCGCATTATATCCATTTAGAAATACATTCAATAACAACAATAGTATTTGGAATGATGATAACTGGGTCATTAAACCAGGAGAGAACGTGACAATTTCACCTGCTAACGTGTCTTTAGCCGATTCGAGCTATGATACTTATACTAAAATATATGAATGTAATTTTCTAAACCAAACACGGCCATTTCCTACACCAGAACTGGTTATAGGAACTTCTATTGATAATACAAACTCAACCTCGGCCTTAACTACTGATGGAATTGGATGGAATATCAGTTCTGAGAAATATTACGGAAATGAAGAATTGAACGTGATTTTCGTTTTTGAAAACCAAACTCATATTGATTTGGTAAACAACACACTAGAAGGAATGAACATTATTATTAACTTTACAAATGAGGTTAGTTTAGCTAATTTAAGTTTGACCTTCGAGATATTTAATTTTACTAGTGAACAATTCGAACCAATTCCCTCGGGGATTACCACTTTAGAAGATAATAAGACCCTTACAATTTCTTTTTTGAAACATAATGATCATTTAAAATGGGTACATAACAAGGATACACCTCAAAATAATACCGTCATCTTGAGAATGAGTAGAACAGATACGGAAAAATTTGAAATTTCCATTGATGAGGTTGATCTCACATTTTTAAAGAGCGAAATCAATGTTTATAATGTTTCTCGTACGAGAGTACTTTTTAGCGGAGAAAAAGGATATACTTATTACAGCCGTCGATCTAATTCGGTAAAAGTAAGCAATTATGACATGGCATCCCTTATCGCCACTTCCGAATTGAAATATTATAACCCGGATCTAAAACAGGTCAACGAATATTCTCTAACTTTGCAGAATATAGGGTCAAATATCGCGAGAAATGTATCCGTTTCCATTTTAGTTCCAGGAATCATTGAAAATGCGAAGAACTTCACGGTTCATAATGATTATCTTTACTATAATATTTCTTCATTAGGACCTTCCGAAGAAAAGATCGTTAATTTCACGTTCTATACCCCCAATTCTGGCTCGATTAATGAAGCAAAAATAACCTTTTATAATGATAATCTTATTGATAACATAAATGGCACTTCTTTATATGTGCATTCCAACGAGGTCTTTTTTAATGCACCCGTTGATTATATTAAAAAATTTCCTTATCTACGAATAGTAGAAATCTTCTATAATACCTCTACTGGTTCACCCAAACTAGATCAGAGATTCACTTTGTATATCAACGTGAAAAATACGGCAAAAGGAACGACCATCCCTGAAATTAAAATGATGATGGGAGATATGTATGAAGGACTGTTTACCACCAGCTCTTATCTTACCACAATTGAACACATTAGTTACAATCAGATCAAATCAACCAGAATTACTCTTGCAAAAACCAGTTGGAAAGGTTATTACTATCCAGCCATTAACTTTTTAGGAGGAAATGAAAGCAGGACTGTTCAAATTTTTTCCTCGGATCCCATAACTCTTGGTAAAATACAATTATCCCTGAATAAAACTATTGATAAAGCACAAGCTGCAGTGGATGATATTATCACGGTCTTGATTAGCATAAAAAATGTGGGAACGATTAACATTAACAATTTTCTCCTTAGCGACGCTCTCAGTTTTGGAGAAGAAAGCTTTGGTCTGATAGAAGGAAAATTGGTGAATAATTTCAGCGTTAATTTTGAACCAGGACAAGTGATTTCCTTCTCCTATAAGATACGAGCTAAAACCCAGGTTGCCATGAATTTAACGGGAGCATTTATTGATTATTATTTTTTATTTAAAGAGCAAATAAGTTCAAATGAAGTTCCTATAAAAATCGTTGCTCCACGGATCTATCAATTATTTTATATTTTAATTCCATCCATAATATCTGTGGGGGTTTTGAGTGTCTATTACAGATACACGTCTAAATATAAGAAAGATAAGTATGAAATAATGCGAGCCGAAGAGGGTTTATTCGAGTTAAATTCCTTGGATGCCATTTTGAAGGTAGAACACACATTAAGGGAGCGACTAAATATTTTACATGATATTGAAAATCGAGGGGAGGAAGGGGGTGAGTTGAATGCATAAAAAGTATTTAGTAGTAATCGTTCTATCATTTTTCTTGTTAATTAACGTCTTTCCGTTCTTTTTCAATCAAGAGATGAATGCTACACCTATAATTGAAAATGATCTCAATGAGCAAAACCACGATCTAAGTGAAATTAATCCTTCAAATGGAAATGACATCCAGGACGTTATCGTGTACTTCAACAATTCAACCTATGATTTAGATGCTGAAACTCAGTTTGAATCTCATGGAGGCATTATTAATAGAAGATGGAATGATACATTTAATAACGTTTCAGGATTCTCGGGAAAAATCTCTCAGAACAATATAGCTCCCTTTGAAACAGATGTCCCTAAAGCAGGTGTTGAGAACGATGAGAATATTGAAGTACAAATGAATTATGCTTCATTGCAATCCCAAGCGGTTAATTCCACGTGGTATCAAAATGGGTTTAAAGGAGATACTAACTGCTCTATCGCCGTTTTGGATAGTGGCATTTCCCCGAATAATCCTTTCTTCCCCGAAGGATATAATCCCGTGGATCTTAGCGGGAATATTGTTGATTGGGAGGATTTTACCGATCCCTCAAATAGTGTTATTTCAGATGATAATGGTCATGGAACCTTTATAAGCTCTATTATAGGAGGGACAGGAATAGAGCCATATAATACGAATAATACGATTCACGTGTATTTAAGAGGGAATTACACCCATTCGGAGGTATTTCAAGAAGGATACACGACTCCTGGAAATTTTTCGATTAAAGTATTTACTTTCAATGTATCAAGGGATAATAGTAATATTTTTATTAATTCTTCTTGGGAACTACAGGATCCGGGAATCGATAAGTTTTGGGTGGAATTATATAAAGACAATGAGCGTGTGAATTTCACTTATAATATAAATGAAAATCAATATTATTGCTTCAATCACAGCGTTGGAAGCGATGAAGCGGGGATCTATGACTTGTACGTTAAATATCACAAAACCACGTTTTCAAATCCTTCATTTTCTTACAATTTGAACGTGAATTATTTCGCAGAATTTTATGTTAAGAATTATACTTATTTCACGGGAATTGCGAATGGATCCAAGTTAATATCTTACAAGATAGTGAATAACACCGGCATCGGCCGCGTTTCGGATTTAATTGAAGCTTTAAAAGCAGTATATTTGAATCAAACAAAACTCCATATTATCAGCATCTGTCTTAGCGTTGGATATATGGGGGAAGGTTTAGAGGTTATAAATAGAGTAATTGATGATGTGATTGAAAAGGGCGTGTTGGTAGTGATAGCTGTTGGCAATTATGGAATTCAAGGAACGGATGTTGATTCTATTAACCAATTAGCCATTAATAAGAATGCAATAGTGGTTGGAGCGATTAATGATAAAGACCAGGTCACATCCTACAGTAGCATGGGAAAGGATGTAGGCAACGGGGTCCTTAAACCTGATATCGTGGCTCCGGGAGGAAGCACCATTAAAGGATCCAGATTAATAATTGGAGCCGATGCTTTGACAAACGAGACCACTGCGGGATATGGAACCTCTATCGCAACTGCTATCGTCAGCGCTGCTATAAATATTCTCATTGAGGCGAAGTGGAGCAATTGGACCGAATGGATAAAGAATACGGATCTAAGCACCCGAATAAAAGAAATCAAGGCAACCCTTCTCATGACCGCTTCGGAAACGAATTTAAATAGGGAAGATGATCCCAACACCCCCATTGATGAAAGCATGTATTCTCCAAGCACGTATATAGGAACGAGTACGACATTGAAAGATGTGCATGAGGGGTATGGTCGGTTGAATATACAAGCTGCAATCGATGCATTAACTAAAAGAATTAAGGTAGACGAAATAATCCGTGGTAATCTTACTAGTTCTCAAGTTGATCCTTTAGGTGCTCATGTATTTGCTCGAAGGATTAATCTCACTGCAAATAATCAATATTTATTTAATTTAACGGGCGTTAATGCATTAAGTTTCTTTGAACCTACCGATTTTGACATATTTTTATATTCAAATAATTCCGATTCTCATGGAGAACCCCTCTTACTGGCATCTTCTCAAAAATACTTAAATGATCTAAATTATTTTTACTTCATACCCAAAGAAAATGAAACGGAATGCATCCTTACCATCAAGGCTCTAACAGGAGCCAGCGAATTTAATTTAACGATTACTAATACCACGAATATTTTTAAACCTTATTTTAATATAACTGCAATCGATTATGATGATACAGTTAAAAATGCAACCATTATTAGTTATCAAGAATATATTGGAGATACCCCAGACAATAATTATACTATAGATCAATATCTCTTTTTTATAAATTACACGGATGCAGATATAGCGAATGTTGCCCCCCAAGATATTTACGTTTGCGTGGTGGGGAATAAAAACTATACTCTCTATCCCCAAGGAACTTTCGCAAACATGAATTATTCTCAAGGAGTGACTTACATGACAAATCCTATACGGTTCGAGACCCCTGGCGAGTATCACTACTTTTTATATGCCAGCGATGGCAGGTTTAAAATACGTTATCCCCTTCAAGGATACTTAAACATTACGATTTATCCTCCAAGTAACACCCAATCCTTTCCCTATATTCATTCTTTCAATGATGGATTGGGAGGATGGACTTATGACGGGACAGGCTGGGGAATATTAACTCAAACTAATGCGAATGATGATAGATCTCGAATATATGGAACTCAATGGGAATCTTTGTATTTCGGCACTTATCATACCATGCCTGAAGTATATACATATCAAGTAACCCATCCTTCCATTCCCTATCCAGATGGTGATTTAAAAAGTCCAATCTTCAATCTGACTCAATTAGATGAATCCATCCAACCTTTCATCAGGTTTGGAATACGAACCAGCTTAGATTCTGGAGATAGCATCCAACTTCAAATTAGTGCAAATTGGAGCGGATGGATTCCCCTCAAGACATTTACGAATGTAGAAAATGACTGGAATGTTGTAGAATTTAATCTCACGGAATATAAAGGGTATTACGTGCAGTTTAGATTTGTTACTAATCTGGATAATAATCGTGATGAGGAAAATTACAGGGGGTTCATGCTTGATCAAGTAACGATTGAGAATTATACTAATCAACAAGCTCCTTCTTTAATAGACGTGGATGCACCCTTATCAAGGGGAAGCGAATTTCAGAGTTATGTATTTACAGTAGATTATTATGATGCGGATAATTCTTATCCGGAATACGTATATTTAGAAATAGATGGAAAAAATTATACCATGTATAACGTACAAGGGGATTGGAGGGCTGACTCCAATACTATCAATGATCGGGGGATTCTTTTCAGTAGATCCTTAGTCTTGAATGAAATAGAAAATAGAACTTTTCGAATTCATGCTTATGATGGAATACATCATGTTAAAACAGATTGGTATAATCGAGAGGATGATCTCATTGGATTCACGGATCCCAAACCGTTAGAATTTACTTATAAAGTTGATGGAAATATCGTGGGGCGTAAATTTTCAAATAATGATATTACTGATTATTATGTAGCAGGCACTCCCAGTCCGGATGAGAGGACTGCGTGGTTAGCTGGAGACAATACCTGGCACGTTGGAAATTATAGTGGAGAAAGTGCTATCTATGGCGGTATGGGACGCGTGTTTGGAGAGACATATAGGGCTTATGGAACCAACTGGAATGCCCAATTAATTACTCTTCCCCTTCAAATGCAAGGAGATCATCACGTATATTTACAATATAATTATGAAGTTTCATTACAGCAAGAAACAAATCTTCCTGATGATGAATTAGATAAGTGCATGGTATCAATTTCAACAGATTATGGGAATAGTTGGACAGTTTTAAAAGAGTATACCTATCAAACAGAGGATCTCGTAGGAAGTGAAGAAATTGATATTTCAAAATATTCGAATGAGGTTGTGATGATAATGTTCACCCTTTATTCAAACGATGTAGTTACTTCTTACGGTTATGGATGGATTTTATATGACATCTATATAGGGTATGATCAAGATACCGATTTTAACGCTCCCGTCATCACCTTTGAGAATCCGATTAACAATATTAATGTCAATTCAAATGTAACTGTTAGAGCACTCATCACGGATGATAAAGATATCGATGAACGCCGGATAGACCTCTACATTAATCAAGAACGGGTTAATCGAAATTTATTAAATTATAGTAAAAGTACGGGGATATTAGAGTTTGAATGGGATACTCGAAAATATAGTGATGGTAATTATACTCTCATGCTCATTGCATTTGATGAGGGAAACAACCGAGCAGAATCTTCCATTCATGTACAAGTTAGTAATTTCCTGGTGAATTGGATAGAATGGGGTATATGGGTCATTATTGCGATAGGATCCGCCGCAATAAGCTTCGTAATATATTACACAATTAACAGGCGTGAAAATATTGTATCTGCAAAATTACGCACTCTAAAAGCAGAAAAAATACGATTAAGTGGAATTGATAAAGAACAAGTCATTAAAAGAATAAAATTAATTACGCCTGAAGAGGAATTAAAAAGACCGTTAACACTTCATTGTAAAGCATGCAATTCATGGTATTTATCTGATGAGTTTGACATAATTTGTCCTACCTGTGGAAATGATGCAATTTATGCTAGTTATAATTGCATGAACTGCGGAAAATGGTTTGATAAAGAAGAACCACGAGAAGATTATTATTGCCCGAAATGTGAAGAAGTTAGATTGGTAAGGCGAGAAGGACAAGAGATTGAAGAGCTCTTGGCAAAAGAAGGAAAACTGCTCAAAGAATTTGAAATTGAAAAGAGAGATTTAAATATAAACTATTTATGAATTAACCTTTTAATTTGAATTTAAAGAAAAAGAAAATTTAACAAAAAAATGGGATTTAAAAACCTGAAATATTGGAGAATATTCTATTGGTTGAGAAATCGCATAAATTTGCAATTCATTAAACATTCTTATCTCGATATGAAACGAGATAAAGCCAAAGCGCTATTTGGTATTTTTGGCATAGCTATTTCCATTTGTTTAATGACTTCCATTGGGATGGTTAATGATACATTGAATTATAATTACATTCAGATTGTCACAAATACTACAGGTCAAGGGGATGTAATGATAAGCAAGGTGGTTAAAACAGATCTTACTTATGATTCCTTTTTCGATCAGAATATAATTACAACTAAGCTAAATAATATTGATGGGATTGATGAATGGTTTCCCCGCATACTTCAATTAGTACATACATCATCCGATAAGACTAATTCAAGTGGTTCCTTACAGTTATATGGGATAGATTTCCATAGGGAAGCAGTTAATGGGCACATGGGAGATTTAGTAATTGTTAATGACACTTCTAATGATAATATAAAAGAAATTTATACGGGAGAACCTGCTGCGGGGGAATGTGTCATCTTGAAAAATGTAGCTAAACTGCTGAACGTATCTCGAGGAGACATTATTCATTTATCTTATAATCGTGAAGAGCTGAACGTTACCGTCGTTGAAATCTGTGAACAAAAACAAAAATTCATGAATTTTGAAACGGCTTTAATTTTAGTAAACATCAAGCAAGCTCAAGATTTTCTCAATAAACAAGGTAAGATAAATTTTATATACGGTACCTTAAAACATCCTGAATTAATCTATGATTCGAGCAATTTAGATGAGACCACTAGACGATTAAGGGTTATAAGTGATGATATTCAGGATCAGCTAGATATTAATGAATATTCCGTCTCCATGCCCAAATTGGAAGAGCTTGAAGGGAGTAATTTCACGTTGATCAGTTCTACCATCCTCTTTTGGTTTGTCACGATACTCTCCATGCTCATTACGGGCATCCTCATTCACGCCATTTTATCAACATCTACAGAGGAGCGCGTGCGAGAATTTGGTGTACTCAGAACCGTGGGGGGTAAGAAAGAATTTCCCATAAAAATTGTATTATTTGAGGGATTCTTGATAGGCATTTTTGGTTCAATCATTGGTATTTTAATCAGTCTCGTTATTACTCCTCCCATTGCAAGTGGATTTTTTGCCGTGTTTGAGTTTGAATTTTCTGAAGTCGTATTCGTAATAAAACCCGCAACTGTATTATTAGCTTTCGCTGTTGGAAGCTTAGTATCTTTAGTGATTGCTTTATTACCGGCAATAAAGACAGCTCGAATTGATATCATTAAGTCCATCACTCCTTTCCAAACAAAAGATGAGGGATGGGAAGTGAAAAAAGAAGGAAGCATGAACATGAAGAGCTTTTTGGTCGGTATTTCCGTGGCTACCATTGGAATGGTCATATTCGTAATGCTGCCTAACGTGTTCATGACGGGAGATATGATGCTTATCGCGGGCTTGTTTATCGCATTATTATCAGCAATTTTAATTGGAATGGTGTTTGCATCCGTTGCCATCATTCCCTTAATCCAACAAATTTTCTTGAAAATGATATCACCCTTTATCAAAAAATATGCAAATATCATTAACATTTCCCTAAAAAGGTATAGAAGGCGCAATACATCAACGATAGTCATGTTTGCAATTAGTTTCAGTTTTATTTTCTTTATTACTGCATATTCTCAAATGTCGGCGAATTCCATGGCCATGAATTTGGAATTCCAATACGGCACGGATTTAGTAATCATTAATCAAGGGAGCCCCAGTGATAATAGTGATGTGGATTTACAAATGTATGAACAATTGCAACGAGAATTTATTGGGATTGATAGAACAGCCACTTCCATGTCAAATGCCCTCGATTTTACAGCAGCTATTTCCATCCTCTTTTCAACGGGGGAAGAAGGCGTCGGATTCCAAGATAATGGAGGGGAAAATCAAATAACAAGGATGATTTCTTACTATTCACGGGAATCTCAAATTAAATATGAAACACACATATCAGATATAGCTGCTCATGATGATTTAAGTGCTAGTTTCATCGGAATTGATCGCGATTTTCCCCAGATAATAGATAAAAACCTTATTATTTGGAGCAGTCCACGCAGTGGATTTAATTATTCATTTACCCAATTATTTGAAGGAAATAGGACCTGCATTATCGCGAAATCAATTGCAGATGTCGTGGGAGTTCAGGAAGTAGGCGAACAAGTACGACTTACCTTTTATAACCCTAGAGTGGAAAATGATCCCGGAAATATAACCCTATTTACCGTTGTAGGCATCTCGGGAGGAATCCCGGGATTTTTCAACTTTAGAAGTAGCCAATTTTCTGCAAACGGAGGTGGAGTAATGGTATCCCAAGATACTTATGCAGACTTGATGGGTATCGAGAATAAAGGGGAACCCGACCAGACAATTGACAAGATTTACATTACCTTGCTCGATACTTCACAACAAAATATCGAGGAGACCCTGAGTGATATTAAAACGCGGTTTAACAATAAGAATTTTATCGTGGATGATGCTATCTCAAAAGTGCAATACGTTACAGAAATGAATGAACGGCGGAGCGTGCTTTTTGAATTCATCCTCATGTTCACGATCATAATTTGCATTTTTGGATTAGTCAGTTCGATGTATGCGGTATTTCTGGAAAGAAAATTTGAAATTGGAATTTTAAGATCCATGGGAATGAAAACGAAGCACGTGAGGAACATGTTTTTAATAGAAAGCATGCTTCTAATGCTCTCTTCAGGTATCATGGGCACGATCATTGGTTCGTATTCTGCCTACTTGATGGAGACTAATCTATCCGTCTTGACGGAGATGCCTGTGATATTCTCCTTGAATTGGAGCACCTTGATAAGAGTATTTGTGCTATCTGTATCAGCAGGAGTAATTTTCATGTACTTGATTCTGTACAAGCTTTCCAAGACCACCATCATGGACATTTTCCGGCAAACCTTTTGAAAAAGAAAATCTTGAAATCTTTAATTAACACCTTCTTTTTTTAGAAAATTAATTAACTTTTTAACCGCCATGCTCCGATGCGAAAGTTCATTTTTTTCTTCACTTTTTAATTCTCCAAAGGTTTTTTCCGGTCTTGCGTTAGGAATAAAAATAGGATCATATCCAAACCCATGTTTTCCCCGGATTTCCGTTGAAACTTTGCCCCATACCTCGCCTATAAAAAAATGAATCTTTTCTTGAGGCTTAAAATAGAGCGCTATAACTGCCATGAAGCGTGCCTTGGAATCGACGTGTTCTTTCATTAATTTAAGGATCCCTTGATTTCCTATTTTTTTATATACATAGGAGGAAAATACACCAGGAAAACCATTCAATGGATGATCAATGAAAAATCCAGCATCTTCTATGAAGTACGTTTCATTAATTGCATCCTTCACGCTTTTTAATTTAAAAAGTGCTACTTCCTTTAAATCATCCGATTGAATTTCTACGGGATTCAAGTTTTTACACTCAAGGATAACATTTTTAAATTCTTTATCAAAGATTTCTTTAATCTCTTTAAACTTGTGTTGATTTCCAGTAATGAAAAAGATTTTATTGTTTTTCATGGGGTTCCCTTCATAATTAAAATGAATGAAACTATAAAAATTAGGTTTGAAATAGGAACCCTTTCATATCATATGACAGTTATTTTATTTTTGGAATACCCTTGATTAAGAAAAAGCGGGAGATATTTAAGGTAACCCGCGGGGTTTAAAATGATAGAGAATCCCTAGGGTATCCTACTCATGAATTATATTCCATTTTTTTCTTAAATCCACAAATTTTATTTATTTTCCTTTATTTATCATTACATATTATATAGTTTTGTAATCATTTTATCAATCATAAATATAGAAAGGAATAACAGTGGCTAGACTTCATTCTCGAAAGAAAGGGAAAAGTGGCTCGACAAGACCGTCAAGATTAGATAAACCGGTATGGATTGAACATTCTGCTGAAGAGATCGAGGAACTCGTGGTAAAGCTTGCCAGAAGGGGTTCTTCGAAATCTCAAATTGGTATTATATTACGGGACTCTCACGGAGTTCCCCTCACGAAGGTGGTTACCGGTAAAAAAGTAAGTCAAATATTAGAAGAAAATGAAATCACTACTTCTCTACCGGAAGATATGACGAATTTAATTCGGAAGGCATTAAACATTCGAAAACATTTAGAGGCGAATAAAAAAGATTTAGAAGCAAAAAAAGGGTTGAATCGCACGGAAGCTAAGATCTATCGTTTGATTAAGTACTATAAACAGAAAAAAGTACTTGCTCCCGAATTCAAATACGATACCGAGAAGGTCAGAACACTCGTGGCAAAATAATTGCACGGTAAAGATTAAAATCTTAAAAAGGGAAAACAACATGAGTCAAAAACCAAAAAAAAGTAAGAAACCTAAAACTAAAAAAATAACTTATAAGGATAAACAATGGTATACCGTCATAAGTCCAAATAATTTTAATAATCAGGAGTTGGGGGAGATCATCGGATTACCTGAAAACATCCTTGGAAGGACCATCGAAGTTCTCCTCTATGATTTTACCAATGACTTTAATGATATTAATTTAAAATTAACCTTTAAGGTTACGGACGTCAATGATGAGAGCAAGCGATGTAGTTCCGTTTTTATGGGACATTCTTACACTAACGATTACATACGCAGCGTGGTAGGACGAGGAGCTTCTAAAATAAAGAATATCTCTAATTTAACCACCAAGGATCAATATATCTATCGAGTGACCGTAATTTGCGTGACTATCCGAAGAGCACGATCATCGCAACAAGATCTTATAAGAAAAATAATGACGGAAATAATGCTGGAGTTCGCAAAATCCTTGGATCACGAAAAATTCATCAATGGCATGATCAATGGAGAATTCGAAAATCAAATCACTCGAGTTGCCAAAACCATATATCCTGTCTCTAATTGTACAGTTATCAAGAGTAAAGTGATTTCCATTCCTGAAGGAGGAGAAGATAGAACAGTATCAGATGAAGCCTATGATATCGTGGAGATCGATGTTCAAAGAAGCAGAAAATCTGAGATTAGAAGAACCGAGAGAATAAACGTGAAAAAAGTCCCGGAAGGTACGTCAAAATCGAAAGAAAAAGAAGAAGAGGAAGAGGAAGAAATCGAATTAGAAGAGGAAGAAATCGAATTAGAAGAGGAAGAGGAAGAAGAAAATCAATAATAGAAAATCATCTCCAATGCTTATTTAATTACTTTTTATCTCGCAATTTTTAATCAAGAATAAAATAATAAAAAAAGCCTTTTTGTCCACTTGGCGTTCAATCTCATTTATTATCTCAGAACATTATTTATTTTCAAAATCTTATCATATTTTAAATTAATCTGATTTAAAGGGATTCATATTCAAAGGAATCATCCTTTCAAAGTGAGTTATAAAAATACCAGTAAAATAAATCTACATCCTAATATTGCTATTTTTGCTATCTTAGGAAATAACATGTCAATAATGTATTTCTTTAACATCATGTAAAGATCACACTTAAAAAAGTCAATAAGCAAAAAATAAAGAAAGCAAAAATTTATTAGTTGAATCAATTGATTTAACACGATCATAATTAGAAAAATAATCCAAATAGGAAAAAATAGACAAAAATGATGAAAGCAATATTATTTGATGGATTTTCTCATTTCGATTCTGATGCTGATAATATTCGTTCCCTAATGATGAAGGAACTTAATAAAAATGAATTTGAAGTAGAACACCTCGTCTTACGAGATCTTTCTATCGCAGCTTGTCAAGGTTGCTTTGATTGCTGGTTAAGAACACCCGGAAAGTGCAAAATAGATGATTATGGGCGAGACACGACTAATAAAATGGCTCATGGTAATTTAATTATTCATTTTACGCCAATCGCCTTTGGAGGATATTCCTTTGAGTTGAAAAAAGTACTCGACCGAATGCTCCCAATATTATTACCGTTTTTAACATTGAGAAAGGGAGAGACACATCATAAATTTCGTTACAAAGATAGGGCTTCTATTATTGCTATAGGCATTTTAGATAAGCCAGATAATGAAAAGGAGTCAATATTCAAAGAATTAGTGTATCGCAATTCGCTTAACATGGGGGCACCCGTTCATGAAGCGATTATTTACACGAAAAATCAAAATATAACAAATTTTGTAAATGAATTTGCTCAGACATTAAAGAAGGTGGAGGAAAGAATATGCGGAATAATAAAAAAGCACTTCTTTTGGTCGGAAGCCCTAGAGCCGAAAAGAGTACCTCTGCTTCTCTTGGACATTATTTAATCTCAAACTTAGAGCAACAGGGAATGTCAATTGAAACGAGATTTATCCATAGAATTGTAAATCGAGAAGAGAAGCTTAATGAACTCTTTAAAATGATTAATAATACGGATTTAATAATCCTCTCATTTCCTCTTTATATTGATTGCTTACCAGCTCCTTTGATTAGAACAATGGAATTAATTAAAACAGAACGGGATAAATCAGATAAAAAAAGTACACCAAACCTGATTGCAATCTGCAACAATGGTTTTCCTGAACCTATTCAAAACATGACGGCACTTCAGATCTGTCGAATTTTTTCTCAAGATTGCGGATTTGCTTGGAAAGGAGGAATTACCGTGGGGGGAGGAGGTGCAATTGACGGCCATCCATTAGAAAAGAGAAAGAATATAACGAGAAATATAATGAAAGGATTAAATATCGCAGCTGGTGCTTTAAAGGATGGAAAAGAGATTCCTCAGAAAGTCATTGACTTAATTTCAAAAAAAGTTTCCTCTTATACTCTCTATAGGGCTTTTGCGAACTTAGGATTTAGATTTGAGTTGCATCCCATCTTCCTCGCAATCATGATACTTGTTGGAATAATTTTATTGGTTCTAGGAACACCCATCACAATTTCAAGTGTGATAAATGGAGATAATGTGGGTCTAAATATCGGTATCGCAAGCTTAGTTGTCGGAGCAGAATTTTTCATTAATGGACTAGTATTTAGAATCAATATAAAACAGAGACAACCTAGTTAAATTAGAGGAGTTTAATTCAAACAAGTTATTTTAAATAGTATTTTATAATGTGGAAAGATAACAAAATCATTTTAGAAAATTACTCGCAATTTTTAAAAGCAGTCCATAAATAATTAGATCATGCGATACATTTTACATGCATGTAATAAAAAATAATCAAGATTTAAACAGGTTGATTACGATTTATGAGTGAATCAGAAGGAAATAGAGAGAATCCGTACACGTTTGATGATTATCTTACCGTTAGAGATAATTTTAATTATTATCGGGACGATCCCTTTTTCCAAGCCTTAGTCAAGAAATATGCGAGAGATGAATACGAACAAATTGATAGGGATATGAGGGCCCTTTCAGATTATGCTTCCTATAGATTCCGTGATTTAGCAAATGAGGCAAACGACCTTGAAAATCGCATCAAGGTAACCCGGGTTAAACATTACGATGCCCATGACCATCGAATCGATAGGATAGAACGCTGTAATGAAACAGAAACATTAGAAAGAGAAATATTTAGTTTAGGGTTATTTGATCCCATGCGAAATACCCCTTGGAGTAGATTTGTGAAGTTATTTCTCCTATATCAAAATAGTGAGGCAGGGGTGATGTGCCCAATTGCCTGCACTCATGGCATGGTATGGTTAATGCAGCAATTTGAAGATAAATTGGATCCACTCTCGCGGACAATCTTGGAAGAAGTGAGGGATGGAAAAGGAGGTACCTATAAAGTCGGCGCCCAATTTGTCACCGAAATTCAGGGGGGAAGCGATGTTCCCTCGAATTTGGTGGAAGCCGTGTTCGAGGAGAAGGAAAAGGAAGATGGATATTCACACTGTTGGCGTCTTTACGGCCAAAAATTCTTTTGCTCGGCAGTTCATGCTGATTATGCAGTTGTAACAGCTAAACCTAAAGGCATGCCTTCCTCCACCAAGGTGGCAGCTTTCGTGGTTCCTTCTTGGCTTCCAGGAAATAAGAAGAAAGAGATTAGGAATTCCTATACTATTGATAGATTAAAACCAAAATTGGGAACTTCTGAACTTCCCACGGCGGAAATCACGTATAATGGTGCCGTGGCATATCCCGTAGGTCCGCTTGAAAAAGGATTAGCAAACATTGTCGGGATAGTTTTATCCATTTCACGCTTACACGTGGCGCTTGGAATGGCTTCGGCAAGTTTGCGCGTGGCGAGAGAAGCAAGTCTCTATGCTCAATTTCGAACGGCATTTGGTGTTCCGGTTTCTTCCTTTCCCTTGATGATAAATCAGATTAATGATTTGAATCATCACGCCATGCGCGCCGCGGCTGGGGCTTTTAAAGTGTATTCCGAATATATCCATTTCGGGGAAGAACTAATTGCCGGAATTCGCGATCTCCAAAAGATAGATGATATGGAGGAGCGAAAGCGGCGTTTTAGGTTACGGGAATTGGTCATGCTCCAGAAAATCGTGGTTGCGGATGATGCTCCCGCCCTTATTCGACGGGCAATATCATTTTTTGGCGGGCACGGAATCATGGAAGACTTTTTATCTTTTCCGCGCATGCAGAGAGATAGCATGATAATGGAACTGTGGGAAGGACCGCGAAACGTGCTCTTAACCCAAATCCACCGAGATATGCAGAGAGTAAAGGATTGGTACCCTGCGGAAGACTTTTGCAGCGATCTTCTCCAAGGAGCAGATACGGATACCGTTGAGCCACTGGTAGCTGAGTTTTCTCGCATCATGGCATTGGATAGTTTATTAAAAAATGATGAACATACTTTAGAAATTTGCAGAAGTTGGGAAACTCTGTCTGGAGAGCTTTTTCATGCGTATCAAGATCAAGCCTTGGCAGAACTTGATTTTGACATTAGTTTACCTAAATTTTCAAAGTTGTTAAGAGACTTTAAAAAAAGAGAAAAAGAAGAAGGTATTCAATGAATCAATAATGATTTCTATATTTTTTTTATTTTCTTATATTAATATCATTCCGGTATCTCAATACCTTTCCCAGACGCAGACTCGATCTTGAAACTCGATCAATACTCTCTCTCTTTTTTAATTTATTTTTTAACGCTCGTACAAATTCATGTTTTCATACCTATAAATCTCTCATTTTTGAAAAAACGCATTTAAATGCTTAATTTTTGCCGTAAAAATAATTAGAATTAAAATAGAGAAGTGAAATAAGCAAAAGATTTATATTCATTTCAATAAAATATATCACTTATAGGTTTATATTTACGATAAAAATTAGATTTTAGAATTGATAAAAAAAAGTAATATCAATGTCTGAGACGATAAAAAGTCCTAATAGTGCTCTTTATGCTCTGCCCCGATTAGCATCTTCAATGTTAATGGGATTTGCAGATTTTTCTCTCTTATTCTTGTATGGTGTTGCATATAATCTTGCTGGCTTGTATGTAGGGCTTGCGTTAGCTTTAGGAAAAGTGTCAATTGCAATATTGCAGTTCTTTTTTGGCTGGGTTTCTGATCATTTTCCCTTTACGGCTAAGTTAGGTAGAAGAAAACCGTTCATCCTATTTCTTTCTCCATTCCTCGCTCTCTCATTCGTGTTTCTAGTAATGCCTGGCTTGTTCTTAGGAGCTACTTCCTCACAACTACAATTATTTGGTTGGTTTACAGTCACAAATGTCGCATTCCAAGGATTATATGGTATCTTATCTCCTTATCAAGCATGGCTGGCAGAACTTTTTCCTACCGATAAACGTCCGAGAGTTTCTGCTGTACAGAATGTATTCATGATTGTTGGCACTGCAGTAATGGTAGTCTTTTCCATGTTGGTACTTACCTCTGCTCAAGAGCAATTATCGACAAATGCTGCAAATATACCTCCAATTTTCTTTTTATCAGTTATTCTTTTTAGCACCATGATGGTTGCTTTCTTCTATATTACTGCATTTTCTATGCCCGTAGAAATGAAAAGGGAGATTAAGACTACACTCCTAAAAGATTTCAAAAATCTTCTCAAGGATTACAATTTCATTCATTTCGCCATTCTAGTCGGATTAGCCCAGTTTGCATGGGCGATAGCACAGCAGTATCTTTTACCCCTGACTGAAGTAGTCTTAGGTATAGATTTCATGGGGTATGTCATTCTTTCTCTCGTGATGGTCATTGTTCTAATCATTAGTATCTACTTTTGTCGCAAAAGCATAGATAGATTTGGAAAAGCAAGAACACTCAATTGGGTATTTCTCTTTTCCGCAATAGTTCTCCCGATCTCCTTAATTCCAATGATTCCCCTCCCCAGTCCTCTTATTTTTGGTTTAATCTTTATTCCATTGATAGCTATCGGATTAGGCGGTTGGCAAATATTTCCTTTTATAATTTATGCAGACATGGCGGAAAACGATGCAAAGAAGGGTAGTGGTGTTTTAAAGGCTGGGCTTTATGCGGGGTTTCCTTATTTACCTCTAAACATATTTCAAGCCATCGGATTATTCATAGCAGGTTTACTCTTGGAGCTTCCCAATTATGCCTTTCAAATTGGTCAAGAATCCCTTGGTTATGTGATGTGGGGACCACTTTGTGCTATCATACTCTTAGTAACCTACTTCTATGCTAAAAAATTTATTAAACTGGACTTTGAACTAGAAGAGAAAGAAACTCTCGTATAGTGAATAAGGCTATCTAAAAATGAATTATTCAAATACAGCAAAAGATTAAATTTTAAAATATTTTTATTTTTTTTGAATTTAGATTTTAACCTTAGGACTTACTTAATTTATTTTCAATTACTATTGGAGGCAAAATGCCTTCATGGAGGGATTGTCATTACCTCATAAACAGAATTCCATTAAAGATAACGTGAAACGTTAAAAATTAGCAAAAAGATAAAAAACTAGATTATTTGATACCTCTTTGCTATACCATTCGCTCAATAATACCTCTCATCTTCTATGGTGAAAAAGGAATCTGCAATTGAATATTTTATTTTCAGTCGCGGAGATTGGGAAAACAATCTCAGGGGATCTTTTTCACACGTATCAAGATCAAATTTTATAAGAAGTCAATTTGAATGCAAAACTTCAAAAATTTTCAAAAGTACAAAGCGAATTAAAAAGAAGAAAGCATGCAATAATTTGGATACAATTCCAAATAATTCATGTCATTTTCATTACATTATGATTGATTCCGCGTCTTAGTACCTTTCCTGGATGAAGTGTAGAATGAAAATTATTTCTTTCTAAAATGGGGATTCCATTAATTAACACGTGGTCTACTCCAATAGAAAGTTGCCTGGGTTCTTTAAAAGTTGCCCTGCAATCAATTGTTTTAGGATTGAAGATTGTAATATCTGCAAAATAACCCTTTTCTATTTTGCCTCTCTTTTCTAGCTGCATTTGCTCAGCAGGCAATGAAGTCATTTTTCGAATGGCTTCTTCAAGGGACATTATGTGCTTTTCACGAACGAGACTTCCTAATATTTTCGTAAATCCCCCATAAGCACCTGGGACGGGAGTTTTTTCCAAATCAATTCCAACCACATCGGTTCCCACGGAACAATTAGGATCTGCAAGCAAGGTCGCGATATACATCTCAGCCAAGGGATCATCAGATTTTCCGGAAAAAAAGAAAAATTCTCCATGCTCATCTAAGACTAAATCGATTAATGCATCTATCGGATCTTTATTCATTTCTTTAGCAATTTGTGCCATGGTCATGTTGTTAAATTGCAGGTTATTATCCTTTTTAAATCCACTTAGAATAATGGCTACATTAAAGTCCTTTTCCAACCAGTATCTATGCTCCCAAGGAGGCCATTTCGAGGAAAAGTGCTTAATTTCCTCTACTGCTTGTTCACGAATGCTAGGTTGTTGGAGATTTTGGAAAAATTTTTCGAAGCCACCCTCAAAAAGCCAGGCCGGAAAGATTTTTAAAGCCGTTGTTCGCCGGGTGGGCCAAGGAATATTATCATGCCCAATCTTTACACCCCTTTTTGTAGCTTCTTCAATTGCCTTTATGGCTAATTTTCTAGTTCTTGAAAGTCCTCCTCCCGCATGATGAGAGATTTGCATGGGAATCCCGTTTTTTTCAGCCACAGTAATTAGCTCTTCCACCGCCTTATGATAAAATTTGGTAAACATTCCTCGAACGTGAGCTACCACTGGAGGGCAAGGAGAAAAGCTCGACAAGACGGATGCGAGCTCAATTAATTCGTCCGTGTTTGAAAATATACCGGGTACATATGCTAATCCTAGAGATAATCCTAAGGATCCTGCTTCCACGCTTTCTCTAAGTAATTGTTGCATGCGACTCATTTCTTCATCGGTAGGAAAACGTGCTTCAAATCCCATCACGTGAGTGCGAAGGGTATTATGTCCTGTTAAGATTCCAACATTATATAATTGGCCAATTTTCTCCAGATGCTGAAAATATTCTTTCATGGTCTCCCATTCGTATGTTATTCCATCTCGAGGCAAAAGAGCATTCCAGTACTTGTTGATATCCTCTTTCATTTCTTGACTCATGGGAGCCGGACTCACGCCACAATTTCCAGAAATTAAAGTTGTCACGCCTTGGTATATCCAACCTTTTAGAATCTCGGGGTGGCGGGGTGAAGATTGGATAAATCCTAAATGAGAGTGAACATCGATGAATCCAGGAGCCACCACTAATCCCTTGGCATCGATGATATTTGTGGATCTATCGATATCGAGATTCCTCTCAATACCTTGTATTTTATCTCCTGCAATTAAAACATCCGCTTCATAGGGAGACTTTCCTGTTCCATCAATGATAGTGCCATTTTTAATTACAATTTGCTCATCCATTTTTCCATTTTAACTTCCTTATGCGTTCGCTTTATTATCAAATCTCATTACTTTTTTGAGAACATCTTTCATCATGTTCTACTAAAGATAAACCTTTATATTTCCTATAAACGAATAGATTTTTATGAGCATTTCTAGATCGAACTATAAGTTCAATAATAAAGTCTTCTCGATATATTATTTTATAGAAGGATATGTTCAAGGCATTCCAACTTTGGCATTTTTATTATTGGGCTTGGGAGCTGGTGGCATGTTATTAGGGCTCATTTTTCTTGCATTACATGCGATACCGTGGTTATTTTTACTCACCGCGATCCTGACCATAATTACCAGCACCTTACCCCATTTTGTCCAAGAAGAACCTTTCGAAAAAGTGGACACGAAAGCCATGACAAAAGATTTAATATCTGTCGTGAGCAAGGGAAGAAATTACAAGATTTTCTCCTATTGTTTTGCCGCTGCAATTCCCTCCGTGGTCATCTTGACTTTTTTCAATTACGTGATCTTGGTAGGAATGGGGGTTATTGACGTGTCTGATACGCTACTTTCAATTACGAGCGGAAATGCCGTGGACCTGCTGGGATGGAGTTCTGTTTTTTACTTTTTCAATGGTCTGGGGACGGTAATAGGATCACTTCTTGCTGGAAAATTCGTGGATAAAAGCCGAAAAAAAACCGTAGAAATGACATTTTTAATTTACATGCCAATCTGTCTCTTAAGTGTATTACCTTTTATTTTGTTTAGTGGCTCCATAAGTGCCATGATTTTTGGGCTTTCACTACAAATTATTTTTGGGGCGGTTCAGGGGGCATTAACGGTGTCTAATCAAACGGTGCGGGGGGATTTAACCCGAAAATATTATCCCATGTTGAAATCCACGTATTTTGCATTGCTGGTGGCGTTAGCAAACTTTGGGCAGAACATTGGGACCCTAATGGGCAGTTTTCTTTTTAGTGCTTTCGCAAATATCTTTTCGAATTTTTACTTCATGTATTTCCTTTTAACCGCGATATGTGCTTTTTCTCTAGGTATTAGTTTATTAATATTCAGAACCATTAAAGCCGAAGATTATGAACTCGGCAAGATAGGGGAAGCTAAAGAGCATGAAGTATATTTTGCTTGATGTTCCAATATCTAAGATTCATTAACTAAATTAAATAATCAAGCCCCTATTTTTTAATTCTCATTAAAATGACAATCAATAAAAAAACAAGCGACCAAGCAGCAGCGAATAAATTCTATCGCAATCAGAAAAGATATTATTTAATTAATAAAATCCCTTTTACCTTAATGCCTGGGATCTTCAGTCTGGTCTATGTTTATTTCTTCTGGGATTATTTAGGAATGGATCAAACGTTCTTCATCGTCGGCATGATTATATATGGTATTTTTAACGCCTTAAATGACCCTTTTTTTGGACAGTGGAGCGATCGTATCGACGTGAATAGATGGGGCAGTCGCCGGCTTATCTTCATCAAATATGGAGGGCCACTTTGGGCATTATTTTTCTTCCTCATCTGGTTTCCTTGGAGTCCCGATAATCAGATCATCATTTTCTTCCACTTCATTATATTAATGGTGCTTTATGATAACATGTTGACTGCCGTTATTTTAGTGTGGGATGCTTTATTACCAGAGATAGCAAATAGTATCGAAGATCGAAACCAGATTTTTTTTCTAGGAGGATTGGTCGGTACATTAGGTGGTATTCCCGTGCTCTTTACTTTAACGATTTTCAATGCCGGATTGTTTGCTTTTCAAGTGTATGCGGGAATAATTGCGGTTTTTAGTGCCATCGTTTTCCTTTTTTCTGCCAGGAAATTAAAGGAGCGTCCCGAATTACATCAAAAGATGGATATTCCGCCCGTGATTGAGTCATTCAAGCAATGCATGCGCTCGAAGTCCTTTGTTTCTTTTACGTTCTATAGGTTTTTTCGGGTCATTAATGATACGATGACTTATTCTTTTCTTTTTGTTTATATTCTTCTTTTCAGTGAGGGCTTTGATGTCATCATTCTTGTTTCCTTGGGTATTGGGGGGGTGGTCGGTCAATGGCTGTATCTTAAGTTTTCTAAGAAACAGGAGATGCAAGCACTAATCATGCGGGGAAGAACTATCGAAATCTCTCTTTCTATAATAGCATTTTTTATAAGTCTGCTCCAAGGTACTGAATTTATATGGTTTGGATTATTAATAATAAAATTCATCCTAGGAGGGTACACCGTTTTCATGAATCCATATTTACTTCTGATATGCGATGAGGATGAGATGAGATATGATACTCGCCGGGAAGGCATGTTTTTGGGCACTAACGCTATTTTTAATAAAATTGCTGAAAGTGCGGGACCCATTCTAGCATCAACGGTTTTAATATCTTTTGGATTCATTCAAAATACATCCGCGGGATATATCCAATCGACCAGTGCTATTATTGGCATTAAATTTTTATTGTTTATTGTTCCCTCAATCATGGACGTGCTGGGAATGATTGCCTTGAGATTTTTTCCCATTAAGGGCACTCCATTAAAAGAAATGAGAACCTATATCGAGAAAATTCATGCTGAAAAATTGGATGCTTATGAAAGTGCTAAAAGAATTTCACAGGACAATAAAGTACCCTAATTTCATGGATTTTTTCTAACTCGTCCCATGACAAAAGATTAGTTTAAATACAATTTAATCTCTATCCATGTAAATGATCTTAGTATAAAGAGCAATCAAATTACCATTAATAACAAAATTAGAATTCTTTCTTGATGATAATACTTATATAGAATTCAAAAAAGAAGGGAAAGAAATAGGAAAAAAATAAGGTTAAAAATAAAACCTCAAAATTTAACAAATTCAGTTGATCTTAATTTTGATCTCACGTAAACCGAACTTCGACTTCTCCCTCGGGAGAGGCACTAAATTCATAATCTTTGGGATTTATGGTCATGAATAGCAATATACTTATTGCCAGACCGCCCGAACAAGCACACGTCAAGATGAAATAAATCACGTAAAAATTTGGAATAATGTCTGCAAATGTGTCGAAGATGACAAATGCGAGAAAGACGCCAAATGATTGGCCCAAGTTATTTAAAGCAACCAATAAAGCAAAGTAGGTAGATTTTAACCTAGGATAATACTTTCGCGTCAAGTCGCCGCGCACCGTCTGTCCCGATACCGTTAGAGATCCTTGAACTGACCCTATAATTACTTGAAGTGCGATTCCAAAAATCAGTGCTGCAATGAATTGGCCCGTAAGTAATGCAAAAGGAACCACGCTCACCAAGCAGAGAGGAATATAAATCAAATACGCTTTTAGCACGATTTTTTTCCGGTTTTTATCCACGCTCCTTCCCGTTAATATGGATCCTATTACTATCCCTGCTCCATAACAGAAAACAAAAACTGAGCTCCATCCCAGCAGGTCCACGGCATTTCCGCTCGTGATGGATAAGATGGTTTGGGAGACATCGATCACATTCATTGCCACCAAAATAACGTAGTTAAAATATTGAGCAAGTGCCGTTGCAACTATCGCGCCGGAGAAGACATAAAAGAAAACTACATAATTTCTTTTTTTACTAAACATCGATTTGACTTCAACCATCATATCCTTACCAGATAATATCGTAAAAGGCTGTTCTCTAATTTTATAGGGAAGTATGGAAGAGATGATCATCAGAACCCCCGTAACAATGAATAGCAAGGGAATAATATTCAAGATTAGAAAGACTATTCCCATGAGCATCCCACCTGCACCTTGACCCAAGATCATGCAAGTCCAGGTGAATCCTTGAACTTTTCCTAACTTTGGTTTCGGAGTTACATCAAGGATGAGACTATCTAACACGGTATCACTAAAGGCAGTTCCAACTTGAGTTAAAAAATAGTAAATCGCAAAAAATAGATAAATCGTGTTATCAATGGGTAAATAGAAAGCCATCATTAGCCAAAAAAAACCGCCCAGTCCTCCAAACCCCGCAATCCACGGAAATCTATAACCAAATCTTTTCGAGCCCCATTTATCGCTCATTGGCCCAACTATTGCCTTTATAGCCCACGGAAGGCTTCCAAGGAAAGCAACCAACGTCCAAAGGGCAAGATCAAAAGACCCCCCTAATACTTGGGCTAAATACGGGGGAAATACCAAGGCAGGGATGCCTTGAGAGTAACCTTCGATAAAGTAATAAAAGGAAAAGATCCTAAAATTCCGTTTATACGTTGTTGTATTAGAATTCATATTTTGAACTAATGCGCTAACCATATAAATAGGTTTAGATTTCTACTGACAACGATCAAGGTTGTAATTTCTTTAACCACTTGTTAAAACACAAATTTTAAAGAGAGATAAATGTAATAATCAATTAGTTCAACTTCCAAAAGGTTTCTCCAGAAGTGAGATTTTTAACCCATGATTCTATTTAAATCGTTCTTCTCTATAATTTTAAAACATTTTTGAAAAAATGGAAAGGATTTTCTTGTCTATTCATTATCTTTTACACTGCTTAATAGCATGCTTTTTTTAAGGTTTTCGAACAATTTTTAGGGAGGAATGCAAGAATCATGACTTTTTATCAATTCTTTTTGTCTTAACTTATATTAATGTTTCATTTCAAACAAAATTTATTAAGAAATAAATCAGTAACACTGCTCCCCTTTATAAAAATGGACTAGCTATAATCGAGAAAAGATCACAAAACTATAGTTATAAATTGAATTAAAGAGATTTAATAATATAAGATGATTCACTAGCATATATTTCATATTCGTACATTGACCATGAAAATTATTAAATTAGCCGAAAAGAAAAAAATTCATCGTGCAGCAGAACTCCTTTTAAATTCAAAATCAGCCATTGCTTTGACGGGTGCGGGCATATCTACCGAGTCAGGCATTCCGGATTTTCGGTCCGACAGCGGGCTATGGAAGAAATACGATCCGGATATCTATAGCAATATAAAATCCTACATAAAAGACCCCACCAAATTTTGGAATTTAGCCGAAAAAATAGCTCCCAATTTATTTAAATCAAAACCTAATCCCGGCCACATTGCATTAGCGGAATTAGAAAAAATGGACATTCTAAAAGCCACCATTACTCAAAACATAGATGAGTTGCATCAAAAAGCGGGAAGTGTAATGGTTTATGAAATTCATGGCAACATCAATCGCTTTAATTGCTTTGGATGCAGGGCTTCATATACGAAGGAGCAAGTCATGCGAAAGTTGAAAAAGGAAAAACATTATCCCCCGCAGTGTGATGTGTGCGGGGCTCCTTTAAAACCTTCCGTGGTGTTATTTGGAGAAAGTCTCCCTACTTTTGAAATTTATCAATCTCAAGCCTTATCACAGAAAGCAGATGTCATGTTAATAGCGGGTTCTTCACTATCCGTGGCTCCAGCATGTGATCTTCCCCTCTATACCTTGAGAGATGGAGGAAAATTGATAATTGTAAATGATGAGCCCACCCCTCTTGATGAGAGGGCTGAAGTAGTCCTTCATTTTAAGACGGGGAGGGTTCTTCCTCTCATTGTAGAAGAAGTCAAAAAATTGAAGGCACAATCAGAATTAGTTCAATAATTTTTTTAACCCTTTTACCTAGTATTAAATGGGTAATGAGATCTTCATGAAAAAAGATATAGAACCTGTAGAGATTAAGTTTGGATTGATCTATCCTAATTCTTATAAGATTGGAATGTCCTCCTATACAATGCGTCTTCTTTATCACATAATTAATTCCCAAGATGCCATTACTTGCGAGCGTGTATTCTTACCAGACCATGTAAGATATCCATTCTCTTTAAGTGGAAATCCTCTCGAACCACTAAAAAGTTTAGAAAATGAGATTTTATTGAGGGATTTTGATGTATTGGGTTTTAGCATTCACTATGAAAATGATTATCGTAACGTTTTATGGATGTTGGAGAATGCCTCTCTACTAGATAAGGAAAATCCCGGTCTGAAGGAGGATCCCATTCTAAAAAGGCCTTTAATCTTGGGAGGAGGTCCCGTAATTACCTCTAATCCCCTCCCGTTTGCAGGTTTCCTGGATGTTTGTTTTATCGGAGATGCTGAACCTAATATATCTCCGTTTTTAGATACCTTTTTATCGTATAAACAAGGCATCCTCAATCAACAAGAATTTCTCCATGAAATCAGTAATATGGATGGGCTTTATATTCCAAAACTAAAAAATCATCCCGTAAAAAGGGCAATTTTACATGATTTGGATGAATCCCTAACCCCTATTAATCAGTTAATGACCGATGATATGGATGTCAAGGGCACTTTTTCGCAGAATTATTTCATCGAAATAAATAGAGGGTGTCCCTATCAATGTAAATTTTGTTTATCATCATTTCATAATTCTCCTTTTCGAAATAAGAGTTATGAAACCCTAATACGAGAGATTGATGCGTTTGCTGATTTACACCTTAATAATAGAATTAGTTTCATCGGTTCTTGCGTTTCTGCACACCCTCGGTTTTCTGATATTTGTAATTATGTTTTGAACAAGGGGCTAAGGTTTGCGTTGCCATCTATTCGTATTGAACATTTGAATGAGGAGGTGATATCACTCATCGAAAAAGCAGGCATTAAAACTATTACCATTGCTCCAGAAACGGGTTCGGAAACCTTGCGCCAACAAATTGGCAAGAAGATATCCAATGAAAAATTGTTAGATACAATCAAGAGAATAAAAGACTCCAAGATAAGAAACATAAAGTTTTATTTCTTATTAGGCCTTCCCAATGAAACTGATAAGGATATTGAACAAATTGTTATTTTCCTTAATGATATAGATAATCTTGGATTTGGAAAAAAATCTTTAAGAGTCAATGTTAACCCATTTATTCCTAAATTAAGCACTCCATTTCAAGTTGAAACTATTCATTTATTAAAAGAAAATGTTCAACAATTGCGCCAATCCTTCTTAACCTTGGAGAGAAAATTGAGGAATCGAGCATCCATTAAATTAAATTTCAAAAATGTGAAAGCCCTTATTAAAAATGCAAAACTTCAAGCCCTTATCTCATTAGGAGATGAAGAGATCCGAAAGCTTTTATATTCGTATTATCGTTTTGGTGCCAATTACGGTGCATTAAGAAGGGCTGAAAAGCTAACTGGGGTCTCTATTGAAGAATATCTCGTTAAAATAAATAATGGATATGTTCCTTGGATCTTAAATGAAAATAGAAAAGAATAATTTAAAAAAAATTTATTCGATTTTATTAAATTTTGCCTTGGGCGCTTTACATATGGGACAAATGTCGGGTAATTCTCCAATAAATGTATTCCCGCAGACGGGACAAACATAAATATCTTTTTTAACTAAATCCTTGCCAGATTGAACCGCTTTTAATGCTTGTTCATATAATCCATGATGAATCTCTTCCACTTGGTTTGCATAGTTAAAAGTTTGTTCTGCCTTTTTATTTCCGTCTTGTCCCGCATCCTTTAGGAAATCTGGGTACATCTTCGTGAATTCATAATGTTCTCCTTCTATGGCGTCCTTTAAATTTTCTACGGTACTTTTAATTCCTCCCATTGCTCTGAGATGATTATGAGCATGAACTGTTTCCGCGGCGGCAGCTGCCCGAAATAACTTTCCAATTTGCGACAAACCTTCTTTTTCTGCTTTTTCCGCATAAGCTAGATATTTTCTATTTGCTTGAGATTCCCCCGCAAAAGCAGCTCTTAAATCTTCTTCTGATTTCGTCATTTTGAATTCCTAATCCATTTTTGATCAATTTAACCTTAGAAACTATATTAATCTAAGTTTTATAAAACATAAATTTAACAATAATTCATTCGCTTCTTTCAATAGATTCCCTTTTCATTATATATGAAAAAAAGCATATTTTTCTAAAAATCTAATATTCTTTGAAACCTTATCTAGTAGGTTAAATTTTTAAAAATATCATGCCTGTGAAATAAAAATAAATGGAATTAAATCGCTAAATCTTGAATGGGTTTATTCTCGGATACCGGAGCTTTACCATACCCATTTATCTTATATATCTGAGTTCTCCGCGCACATTCTGAAAAGCTCTGATAAATATTTTTCCTTTTCTCGTAGAGAGCACAAGTTTCATAGAGGAAGGGATTCCATATATTAAGAGCATTATTTTGATCAAACCATAACTTTTCATGTTTGAGAACTTCTATAAATTCGCTTGGTGATATAATTTCTTCAAGGTCTTGCTTATTGAACATAATAATCAGGGGAATTTCCGTTATGAGTTTTCCTTCTGATACATTTTTTAATTCCTTCAAGGATTCTATATTATCTTCAAATAAATGGGTTTGAGAATCTACCATAAATAATACCCCATCTGTTCCTTTAAAAATTAGTGATCTGAGTGGAGAATAACTGCTTTGTCCCGCTACCGTGAAGACATGGTAGTTGATCCTTTTTTGAGCATGGGATAAGAAAATAGCTCGATCAAAATAGAGTGTGGCTCCACTTGTTTTTTCAATTTTTTCAATCTCTCCTTTTGGTTCGTAAAGAATGAGTTGCCCCATTTCTTTTTTTTGCGTTTTGATAATCTTATAGAGAGTTTCCAGGGTCGTTGTTTTGCCCGAGCCACCCATTCCCCAATAGAGTATTTTTATTTCCGTGTTTTGGTCTGGATTTAAAGTATTCATTTGAAAAAAACACTCCTTTTCTGTGAATTTCAAGGAGAAATCTAAATTGAAATTAAAGGAATTAGAGAATACACTCTTCCCTTTAAAAGCTATAATACATAAAAATGATATTTATCAGAATATAAATAATTGATCTTAATTTTTTATATGCGCTCTACTTTTTTATCTTGCATCTTGTTTTCTGAGGATTTTAATTGTAGGTGAGAAGATTTCGCTTCTATTTTCTTAAAAAAAATCTAAAGAAAAGAAGGGTATAGGAATGAAAGAATTTAGGTTCCTTCCTAATCTAAATAATGATGATTTATAATCAACAATACATTATTTTTCCCAAGTTTGAAGCCCTTTAAAATTTAGATTAACTGGAAGGATAGTATATTTTGCATCGCTTATTTTTTTTTTCAAGTCAAATTCCTTTCCTACATCGGCAAGAAGAGTAATGGAACCTCCTCCTCCGGCGCCATTACATTTAAATCCAATTGCTCCATTTTCATTAACAAATTTTTCAATTTTTGTTATCGCTTCGGTATTCATGAGAGGATGGAGATTTTTTTGAGCATTCCAGTTTTTATTCATTATCGTTGCAAAATCTGAAATATTTTTTGAGTGTACTGCTGATTTCATTTCTATCGCACAATTCTTTAAGGTATTAAAGAGTTGTTGAATATTGGTGTCGCCTTGCATGTACTTTTTTATCACATTTTTATGCATTTCGCTAGAACTTCGGGAATTCAAATATACCAGCATCATTTGGCTTTCAATTTGACAAATCATTTGATCTCCAAGGTGAATAGGGTGGAGCTTAACTCGAGGATAATCAATTTCCATGAAATTAATTCCCCCAAATGCCGCGGCATATTGATCTTGAACCCCACTTTCTAAATTTAATTCTTCCGTTTCTAATTTATGGGCCATTGATGCAATCTCATGCGGAATTATGGATTCTCCCTTATATCTCGCAAGTGCCGCGAGTAATGCTACTGCAACACTAGCGCTCGTGCCAATACCCGACCCCGGAGGGATATCTGCCCTAATAAAAATATCTAATCCGTGCTCTATCTCCATTCGTTTCACGGCAGCTTTCAATAAGTCCAAATTCCCATTATATTCTATTTTTCTATAACTCTTTATTTCTGTTTTGACGTTTAGATTTTCACTAATTATCCTAACCTTTTGATCCTTGTTTTCTTGAAGCCTAACATGGCTATATAAATCAATGGCCATATTGAAAACAGCACCATTGGGATAAAACCAAGTATCTGTCCAGCCTCCAATATCGCAGATCCTAACCGGCGCTCTTGAAAAAATTACTCTTGTCAATTAATTCACCAGTCCACATTCATCCAATTATATCAATATTATTTAAAATTCAATTTATAATATATAAAAAAAATCACAAACCAACTTATATGCTTGTACAATTTCGATATCAGTTCCACTCTATTTCTTTTTTTTATGATTATTTTGATGTAGAAAAGCTTAGTATATAATTAATCGGAATTCCAAAACTTTAAAAATTTCCTTCCCATTATGATTTTAGGGAAAGAATTTTCATTGTAATGGGGAAGTGTCGTAAATTAGGCACAATAGATTCTATAACCTTTTTTATTCTAGAGATGATCTAGAGGTGATTTATTCATCATTTAAGAGGAATTTACCAAAACGTTTTTAAATGAGATTAACACATTATTATTTAAAATACAATATTTATTCAAGTATTATACAAATAAAATGGAGGAATAAAAACATGGCAAAAAAAGCTGCTGAAAAAGCGGGTGGAGCTGATACCCTTTTTGTTAAAAGCAAGGTCCGAGAATATATCAAATCTAAAGGTTGCAACACCAGTGGAGATTTGATTGATGGAGATGCTTTAAACAAAGTTCTTATCGAAATTTTAGATAAGGCGATCGGAAGGGCAAAGGCAAACGGTCGCAAGACAGTTCAAGAAAAAGATTTGTAAGTTTGTTAACTATCTAATAATCTTTTTTTTTCATATCTAATTTTTTTATACTTTTTTTTGCATACTATTTTTTCTCATAAATTAGAAAATCATCATCATCTTGGTATTTATATTGGATAAAAACCTTCTTTGGTGCAACACGACCATTTAATGGAATAAAAATTTCAACATAAATCGCCTTATCAAAACTTCTTTTTCTGTCAATACCTCGAAATTTTTATTCCCATAATACCTCTCTTCTTTATTTCTTCATGTATTTCTTGTCTTTTCTTACTTCAATCCAAGGACGAGGTTGATTTTTATAATCGATTTAAGTTTTTGGAGTGCATTCTTTAATGTTATTACCCGCTCGATTGGCCCTTGAATTGCCAATATTTCCAAGCATTTATCGAATGCCAAATGAACATGCATGGTTGATATGATAATATCCGCATAATGATGTTGAATATCATTATTTTTGATCAGATCAGTCTGCGTGACATCCGCATAAATACTTCCTACCGAATAATCATGATTATGATGGGTATCATATTGGTGGGATTCTGTATTTATTTTCGATTCGTTATCCTCAATAGGTGAAATATCTTGAGAATGTTCATGTTCATGTTCATGTAAATGTTCATGACTTGTAAAAAAATGTTCGTGGGTCATGATCATGGTCAGGCATCCGACCACATCTCCCGAAGATTTCAGGATCTCTTCTTCACTATCCATGAAGGTGCGCATCGCTTTTCGGATGCTTTCGGAACGGGAAAAATTAATACTTTTCCTATATGCTTCAAACTCTTTAAAGAGGTCGCGCGGAAGAGAGATGGTAAAGCGTTTATAATCCTTTTTATCTTCCATTGTTTTACATCTAGATCAATTACTTTCTATCTAGTAACTTCCTACTCGTTATTTCTTAATAAAGATTGCGATAGGCACGCTGGCTTCACGCCATTGAGCGATCTTTCCCGAATACTTGAAATCCATTTTAGCTCTTCCATGAGTACCGATAATTACCATGAGAGAGTTTTCCCGAAGTTGTTTATAGTTTCCTAAAATCCATTTATCCGTGCGAATCAATAATTTTTGGACCAATTCTTCGGGGGTTCTCTGCATCATTTTCTTTTGGGTTTTATGGAGATTTTCGAAGTCTAAATAATGCATCCAGGAAAGATTATAATTGTTAATGATTTTTGCTGATTCAACCCAGGTGGCCATATCCGTATCTTTAGCAATTGAATAGGTTCCTCCATCATACCTGTCCAAATCCTTTTTTCTCATGACCAGACAGGAAGATTTACCTTTTGCATTGAGATATTTTAAAAAGTGAAAACCATTTGGCTGTACTTCAAATCCACCGAACATGATCTGATGCAAGACACCGAGAGTATAAGGATTCTTGGTAGATAATAAAAGCATTACTTGGGAATTGGTAATCATGAATTCCGGCTTGAGATACGTGATTTCAAATAGTCCAAAATTATCTATCATGTTGATCGTGATGCGGTCAATTCCTTGATAAATATCCAAAATCTCTTGGATGGGATCCGGAATAATGCTCAAGGGAGGGTCAATATTCAGTAATTTCAAAAAAGTGGCGGGAAATTGGTCTATATAACATTTTATAGTTTGAAGTTCCGACATGGCTTTACTTTTTTTATCATTTACTGTATTTAAAATAATACTTCATGCTAATAATATTATGGTGATTAACCAATTTATTTAATTATCTTGAAATCTGTTCATTATAATTAATTTATTATCATTTTTTTTATTAACTATATTGAGCATGAATGAAAATAACTGTCTTTATATTGATGCGTTAAATTCCGGTATTTCTGGAGACATGTTCTTGGCTTCTCTATTGGATTTGAGTTCCAATCCGGAAACGATTTTAAACTCTTTAAGGCTTTTACCCGAATTTTTATCGGGCATATCAAAATTAGCCTTAGACCTCGGGAAAGTGGATCGTTTTGGTTTGAAAGTCAATCAATTACAGATTGATATCAAGGAGAAAAAACATCACAGGACAATCACGGTATTACAAGAAAGTCTCACCAATTTTTTGGCTGAAATGTCTCTCTCACAATCAGCACGTGATTATGCCCGAAATGTATTGAACAGTTTAGTACAAGCAGAGGCCAAGGTTCACGGTAAGGATGTTGAAGACATCCATTTACACGAATTAAGCTCGGTGGACACCTTAATAGACATAGCGGGAGTAACTATTGCCTTAGATGAAATGAAGATTTTTGAAAATAATTCTCCCGTGTATTGTAGTCTTGTTCCCCTAGGAGGGGGTACGGTGACGACAGCTCATGGCGTCTTATCGGTACCCGCACCTGCTACGTCTAAGATTATTGAAGGTTCTCCCCTAATTTTTAAAGGAGGACCGGTACCTTCGGAATTGGTCACCCCCACGGGAGCATCCTTATTAATTAATTTGAGCCCCAAACCCTTGGATTATTTCCCAGAAATGAAAATTAAGAAAATAGGGTATGGATGTGGTCAGAAAAAGTTTCCCGACTTCTCTAACATTCTAAGATTAATTTACGGGGATTTAAATGATAATCCTTACATTTCCCAAGAATTTTTTTATTTAAGAAAATATGTGGAAAAAGTGACGGAAATTGAAACAGACGTTGACGATATATCCGGTGAGGTTATTGGAAATTTCATCAAAAGGATGGAGAAGGAAGAGATTCTTGATATTCAAGTAATTTCTAGCTTAACAAAAAAGAACAGACCGGGGCAAGTAATAAAAATATTATGCAATCCACATCTCACATTTAATATCATGGAAATGGTATTCGAAGAGCTGGGAACGTTAGGTGTGCGATTTCATACCATTGAAAGAGCTTGCGTGGAAAGAAAAATGGAAATGAAAACGATTGAAATTAATGGAGTTTCCTATCAATTAAGATATAAATTATCCTTCATTGAAACTTCTGCGGGAAAAAAAATTATTAACATGAAGCCTGAATTTGAAGATTTAAGGGAAATAAGCGAAAAATCAAGAATTCCTGTTAATAAATTATTATTAATTATCAATAGGCAATTAAATGACAATGATAATTAATCCTTTTGATGTTTTTTTGGAATTTTATAAAAAATAATTTTATTATTAGGAGGTTTCTTTTCGGGAATTTCCTTTTCTTCCGTGCTGATGATGGTAGGATGATGATCCTCCGAACTTATTTCTTCTTTTTTATCTTTCAATGCATTCACTTGAATTTTCTAAATTTTTTAAAAAGAAATATTATACTTGAATTTCATAGTTAATACACTCAAATTAATTCGAAAAATTTAATGATGATAATCTAACATAGATATATTATTATTACTAAAATTTATCGTTAAAGGAGTGTTCTTTGCATGATATCCCGGGTATTAATAATAGCTTCTGGCGGCTTATTAGCTTATTCCAAAAATTTAATTGGAAATTCTTCTATTCACGATGATTTAATTGGAGGTTTTTTAACTGCGATTAGCAATTTTGTAATGGAAATAAAGGGAGGAGAAGTAAAATCTTTGAATTTCCGAAATTTTAACTATATTTATTCCCATGATATGGAACTCGATTGCATGTTCGTGTTAGTCACAGATATCGATGATTTGGAAGAAGAAGCACGATATAAGATAGAATTATTAAAAAAAGAATTTGTGTCTCGATATAGAAAGCAATTGGAAAATTGGACTGGTGAAGTCAGTGTTTTTGAAGATTTTGATGAATATGTAGAAAGAAATTTATATATCCCTCCTAAAATCTTGCTTGTAGGTGAACCGGGTGTCGGAAAAACCAGTATTTTAAATTTATTCCCCGGTGAAACAGTTTTAGAATTGGATGAGGATCTTATTGAGATTATACAAAAACCGGTTAAAGTATCTGAATTTTCTAATATTAAAGAAGTGGTATTAAGAGAAATAGATTTAGAAGAATTAATCAAGAGTTCAAAACTTTATCGCCAATTATTGGATTCAGTTGATATAATATGTATTATCACTAATTCTGCAGCAAGCAATCTCGCTAGAACAAAAAAAAGCTTTTTAATTTTAAAGTCCATGGTTAAAAAAGCAGATTATTATATTATAGCAAATTTTCAAGATTTGAAAGACACTTCGTTTAAACCAAGTAAGATCCAAGAAGTTTTTGGTGAGAAAACCTATGGTCTCTCTTGTATCGGAGAAGATGCTAAAAAGAAGTTGCATTTAATTTTGAAAGAAATGATTGAAGAATCCATCTTAGAAAAAATAGCAAAAAAGCAATTTGAAGATCTCCAATAACAATCACGATAAATCTTTCCTGTATAATATCATAATTATAAATTGAGAGAAAATTGCGCTTGAAATTTGACAAAAATTTTGTATTTCCTGTATATGTTCATGAAGCGGTTATCAAACACATCATTAAACTCTGTAAAAGTTCGGAATTAGAAATTTTTGGATATTTATCTGGTAACATTTTTCAATGTAATAAAAAATTATATATTATTATTGAGGATCATTTATTCATTGAAGGTTCAGTACATGGTGATCAGTATTCCACCTCACAAATTGAAGGTACTGCAGGGAACTACGAAAAAGCATTCGAAAAGTTAAAATTGAAAAGAAAAAACGAAAATTTAAGGATTGTTGGGTGGTGGCACAGTCATCCAGGCTTTACTTGTTTTTTATCAAATACGGATATAGACACACAAAAATTCTTTTTTCCGGAATCATATCAAGTTGCAATGGTTGTTGATCCCATGAATGATGAATTAGCATTTTTTACATTAGAAAATGATTCCGTTAATGGTTATAAAGAAATTGCATATGCGGTCATTTCATAGATTTAAAAACATTTCCTTTTGAATAAATCGCGAATTTAAAAAAACCTTTAAAAAAAAACTTTAAGATGCCTATATACTTCATAAAAACGAGGTATTCGCCCCGATAATGACAAATGAAATAGAAGAAAATGAGGATAGTAAGGAAGGTAATTCTAATGTTAAAGTATTAGAGCGGGGGTCTATCGATGACGATAAATACGATAGACAGAAACGAATTTTAGGTTGGGACCAACACAAAATAGCGAGCGCTAAAATCATGATAATCGGAGCGGGCGCCACAGGGAATGAAGTAGTTAAAAACTTGGTCTTAACTGGTATTGGGACCATCATATTAATCGATTATGATATCATTAATCTTTCCAATTTAAATCGATGTGTGCTATTTGGCAAAATCAGTGCTCAAATTAAGGATTATAAGGTAGATGTGGTGAAAAAAACCTGTGAAGAATTAAATCCTGACACGGAAATTATTCCCATAAAACAAGATTTAAATGATATTGATAAAGAATTATATAACCAATGCGATGTAATTTGTTCTTGCTTAGATAATGTTGAAGCTCGACTTCAAGCAAATAATTATGCCTATTATTACAATAAACCTTTCGTAGATTCTGGTATTGATGAATTTTTTGGAAGTGTTCAGGCGGTATATTCCAAGGTAAAGCAAGCACCTTGTTTACAATGCAGCATCACACCTAAAGATTTGGATCTCATGTGGAAAAAATTTTCTTGCACGGGACAAGAAATAGAATCGGAAAATGGAGAAACCATTGATAAAATGGCTACTATAATCACCACAACATCCATAATTGGAGGACTACAAGCACAACAAGTATTAAAATTTGTTTTAGGCGCAGATTATTTTGATAAACATGGCAAATGGCATCCAAATATTGGAGAACCGCTCATCGGCAAGCAACTGAATTATAATGGGCTTACCAACAACTTTAATATTATAAATAAGAGTAAAAATCCAGACTGTTGGGTTTGCTCTTATATTGCGAAAAAGATATAATTAAATGATCAACTAAAAATTAAAAAAGAATTAAAAAGTAAAAATTTATTAATTTTTAGAGAAATATTAGTGTAATTAAATACATATCTTTGAAAAAAGTAGATATTTTCTATTGAATTATTTATAATTAGTATAAAGATCAACAAAGGTATATTATACCATGAGTCCAGAATTACCTAAAGAGATTTGGAAAGACCGGGTCGATAATGAAATTAAATGTCTTGAAAGTTTACAAGTCATTGAGCCCGGTTCTGTTGTTAATGAAGAAGAAAGCGTTAATTTTATTATAAATATTGAAGCTTTAGGGTTTATCATGGGAAATGTTGAGGGGAAAATCGATCTAACACCGAAAAAGCACCATCGAATAGCATTGAAAATTAATCGATCCTTCCCCTATCCTGGAGGCATTGATTTTTTATGGAATTCTGATATTTTTCATCCAAATATTCACCCTGTTGATTCAAATTATTTTCAAGAAAAAGGTACGGGATATATATGCTTAAATGTATTAAAGAAATGGTCTAGACTTTCGGATTTGGAGACCACGGCAAAAGCTTTAAAAATGTTGGTAGAAAATCCGAATCCCGAAGATCCCCTAAAATATCCCATATGCTTAGAAGCCGCAGAATTCTTTAAGCTGAATAGCATGGAGGGGCTTAGAGAAAAATTTAAGATCGAAAATGCTAAATCGGAAGAAAAGACTGACGATATTATCGTTATCGATGATTAATTGTTAGTTTAGCACGAATACACCATCGGTTCATTAATAACCATATTTCATTTTAGATGCTTTAAAATATATTTGGTGCGGGATTGCAATTCTGATTTTGATAATAGATCAATTTTATTTAATACCAGCCAACGTTCCTTTTTTGCCAGTTCTTTGCTAAATTTTTTGAGTTCTTTAATAAAGGTATTTGGATACCCAAAAGGTCTTAATAATTCTCTAACTTTCCTGACACCTAATGTTGAATGTTCTCTAAAATTCTTTTTTCTACTCGATAATGATTTACCGTAATCGTGCAGTAAAAGTCCAATTGATAACCTTAGTGTAGGATTTTTAATAAATTGGAAAGAATGAATAGTATGATTAAAAACATCACCTTCCGGATGAAGTGTTTTATCCTGCTCAACACCTATTAAATCATTAAGAAAAGGGAAAATAAATCTCAGGATCCCTATCTTGTCTAAAAAAATTAAAGCTTGATAAGGATATTTACTTGTTAAAACAATCTCAAAAAAAGGTAAAATAGCTTTTAAATCAAAATCATTGTACCACTCAAAATTTTTAATATCATATTTATAAATCTGTCTATTATTCTCCCTAATTTGGAATCTCACACTACCTGCAATTAATGCAACATCCAACAAATCTTCCAGGCATATTTTTTTTAAATTTTGGATATTTAGTATCTTTTTTTTTAAATAATTTAAAGTTTTTTCTGTTATTGAATAATACTTTTTTTTTATTGGAGAATAACAGAATGA
>CAYLZE010000012.1:0-77566 GCA_964388035.1 uncultured archaeon | reverse complement strand
TGCTAATATTGAATTAGAATTGCTAATATTGAATTAGAATTGCTAATATTGAATTGGAAGGCACTTATTTAATGATTAATTGTTTAATTCAGAATTGTTTAATTTAAAATCGTATCTTGATTGATTTGAGGGGATAATAATTTCTAGAATTTCTAGACATTATCAATAAATAAAAATATCTTCTCACTATTGTGGAGTATTTAAGTATTCCAAAATTGAAAGAAAAGGTATATTTAAATGAATGAATCTAATAAAGAAGAAACAAAAGGAAAACTTAAACGTGATCTTGGACTATTTTCTCTTATTAGTTTGGGCGTTGGAAGCATTATAGGCTCAGGTGTTTTTGTCATGCCTGCAGTAATGGGATCTGTAGCAGGCCCTGGATTTACCCTTGCAATCATTTTATGTGGTATTGTAGTTAGTTTTCTAGCCATTGCATATGCAGAATTAGGTTCAACTTATCCTAAGACAGGTGGTCCCTATTCATTACCTAGATTAGCACTAGGAAATCAAGGAGGTTTTGTTATGGGATGGGGTTATTATCTTTATGCCTTTATCGGAACTGCGGCGATTCTTGAAGCTTTTATGATTTACTTAAGTTACTTTATTCCGGGATTATCAAATGGATTAACAATGACAGTTTTAGGAACAATTATTGCATCTATTTCATTGTGGCTTTTAACTATAATTAATGTATTAGGAGTTAAATGGGGGGGTCTCTATGCAATTATCACTACTATAGGAAAAATTGTTCCTCTTATCATTTTCGGCGTAGTGGGTTTACTTTTTTTTACCTCATCTAACTTTACACCCTATTTACCATTTGGTATTGCAGGAGTTACATTAGCAATTGCATTTGAATTTTGGGCTTTTACTGGATTTGAAGCAATCGTTGTTCCGATAGAAGAGGTCAAAAAACCACATAAGAATATTCCTTTAGCAATGATTTTAACAATAGTTATAGTAGTTATTGTTTATCTTTTTATTTCATTTGCTTTTGGAGGGATGATTAATTGGAATGCATTGGGTTTACAAACTAATGATTGGGGGAGTATTGGAAATTTAGCATCTCCATTTTCGGATGTAGCTAATGCAATACCGGGATTATTTTGGTTAGCAATCTTAATTACTATCGGAGCAATTATAAGTACAGCAGGTGCTAGTGGTGATTGGGTGCTCTTGCAATCTCGAATTCCTTATGAAATGGCATTAGATGGTTTATTCTGGAGTCCTATGGGAAATATTAATAAAAAGTATAGAACACCTGTGAAATCTCTTATATTGTCATCAATTTTGACGAATATACTTCTTATTACCATTCCTGCATTTCCTCCGATTGCATTATTGGCATCCATTACTGCTTTAGTACCCTATACGGCAGCAGCAATTTCAGTTCCTATAATGAGAAAAACTGATCCAAATACAAAAAGACCTTTTAGACTTCCTGCAAATAAAGTTGTGGCGGGAATAGGATTTGTTTTAGGGACATTTTTAGTATATTGGGCATCCTGGCCTTGGACATTTATTGGAGGTATATTGATGCTTATTGGATTTCCATTATACTATTTAACGAAAAATCATATAACGGAACTTAAAAGGTCTGCGTGGATAATAGTGTATCTAATTGGACTTGTTCTTATTTCTTATCTTGGTGATACAAATTATATCTACGAGAATTTTCTACCCTTTGGACCAATAGGATTCTTGATAATGCCATATGATATTATTGTGCTAACAATATTTTCATTGTTGATTTATTATTGGGCATATAAGACAAATGCAGATCCAAAATTTCGGCCAAGCGATATTGAGCAAATCGAAAAGGAGGCAGAAGATTAAATGCAAAAGTCATTTTTGTCGGAGACTGACTTAACCAAAGAGGAATGGATCGATATTTTCAAACATATTAAGAAATTTAAAGCTCAAATTAAAAGTGGGAAAAAATTAACAAATTTAGACGATAAAATCGTTGGGTTATTATTCGAAAAGCCTTCCACTCGAACTCGTACAAGTTTTGAAGCTGCAACCTTAAGATTGGGGGGACAAGCAATCTATTTAGCCTCAAGTGAGTTACAATTGAAGAGAGGAGAACCTATCAAAGATACTGCGAGAATTTTAAGCGGTTATTTAGATTTAATTGTTGGGCGCGTTTATTCTCACCAAACATTGGTCGAACTGAGTAAATATTCAAAAGTGCCCATAATTAATGGGCTAAGTGATGTAAGCCATCCAACCCAAATTATCTGTGATTTTTTTACCATTTTAGAAGTTAAAGGTAAATTAGAAGGTTCAACTTTAGCTTTTATCGGAGATGGTAATAACATGTGTAATTCATTAATGTTGGGTTGCGCGATAATGGGAATGAACATGAATGCAGCAGTTCCTCAGGGTTATAAACCACAAACAGAAATATTAGAACAAGCTCGAAAAATTGCCATGAGTAATGGAACAAGTATAAATATTGTAGACAAGCCTGAAGATGCTGCAAAAGGCGCAGACATTCTCTATACTGATGTATGGGTCAGCATGGGGATGGAAGAGGAGCAACAAAAACGAATGCAAGATTTCAAAGGTTATCAAATTAACTCGAATTTATTGAAACTTGCAAAAAGTGATGCTGTCGTCATGCATTGCCTACCAGCCCATCGTGGATTGGAAATCACTGATGATGTTATTGAAGGAACACAATCAATAGTATGGCAACAAGGGGAAAACAAACTTTACGGAGCCATAGGTATTTTAAATTATTTTTTAATAATTTTATTTTTTATTTTTTTTTTTTTATTGAAATTAAATTTTTTTATGGGAGATAAAATTATGGACGGAAAAATAAAAGCAGAATGGGATAAACTGCGTAAGGTTATTACACATAGACCCGGTATAGAAATGTTTATTGGATTACTTGAACCCTATGCATCATTATATGAAAGAGCTTTCAATGCAACTGAAGCAAGAATAGAACATGATAGATTAGAGCATGTATTGAAATATGATTATAAAGTTGAGGTCCTACATCTAGAAGATTTAATATTAAAAAAAGTGGATGACGATCCTGAAATTAGAAAAAAGATAATTGATAGAACCAAGGAATTAATAAAATATTCTGGTGATCCTCAAGAAGTAGAATTAGCAAAAAAGGAATTTGAAAAAAATGAAGATGTATTAGATGCTGAGTTTTATTTCAATATTCTAATGCTTAATCCACTTATTGACGTTGAAAAGGGGAAAGGAACAAGGTATATCAATTTAAATGTGACAGAGAGAGAACCGACTGTTAATTTATACTTCATGAGGGATCAGCAAGCTACTACTGATAAAGGGATGTTTATTTCTCGCATGGCAAAACCACAACGCCGGGGTGAGCCTAACATAACACAATTTTTATGGGAAATATTAGATGTTCCTATTGCTCATCGAGTAGAAGAACCTGGAACATTTGAAGGAGGTGATTTCATTCCAATGAAAGATTTCGCATTAGTAGGTTTAGGTGATAGGACCAATCAATCAGGTGTTGACCAATTACTTAAATTTGGTGTTGATTTTGATGAAGTAGCAGTTGTTCATCAACCGAATCATCCATTAATTCCTGATGAAAATCCTGATCCCATGATTGATATGCATATAGATACTTATTTTGATGTTGCTTCAAGCAGTGTTGCCATTGGATTAGAACTTCTCTTGAAAAGAGCAATTGTTGAAATATACTATAGAGAAAGTGCTGGTGTTTATAAAAAGGATAAATCTGAAACCAATTTACATGCATATATGAAATCAAAAGGATTTAACATCATCGGGTTAACTACCTTAGAACAACTTTCATATGCATCTAATTTTTTATGTGTTAGAGATGGTACCATTATAGCGGTAGATGGCAGTCGAGTGATAAAAAACACTCTGGAAAGTTTGAAATTGAAAGCAAATGACGAACCGAAAAGATATGGGCGCTTATTGGATCAAGCAATGAAAGACTATCAACATCTAAAGAATGAGGGCGAATTTTTTCCTCATAAAAGAGAAATTTATCAATACGGAATAGAGGTATATCCGATAGATGTAACAAATCTTACTGGAGGATATGGTGGCCCACATTGCATGACTTGTGCTTTAAATCGAGGTTGATTAATGTTAGGAAAAGTGAATGATAATGACTAAAAAAATTTTAGTAGCATTGGGTGGAAATGCCATATTACAACATGGTGAAAAGGGGACTGTTGAAGATCAGCTCACTCATATTAATAAAACGAATTCTCATTTGATTGAAATAATTAAGAAAGGGTATAAATTAGGGATTACTCATGGAAATGGACCTCAAGTAGGAGACATTTTACTTAAAAATGAAATAGCAAAAGATTCTCTACCACCGATGCCTTTAGATGTATGTGGAGCTGAAAGTCAAGGGATGATTGGTTATTTGCTACAAGTATCCTTAAATAATGCTATAAAAAGTCATAATTTCAAACTTAATACTGTTACAATTCTGACTCAGACTATCGTAGACAAGAATGACATGGCTTTTAAAAATCCTAACAAACCCATAGGACCCTTTTATACAGCCATGCAATCCTCTAATCTTAAAAATGAAAAAAACTGGGTAATGATTAATGATGCGGGAAGAGGTTATCGAAGAGTGGTTCCTTCCCCAGAGCCCATTGGGATTGTTGAAGAAAAAGTTCTAAAATATCTATACGATAAAGGATTTATTATTATCGCATGTGGAGGGGGTGGGATACCTGTTTATGAAGACCAAGAAGGAAACATTATTGGTATTGAAGCAGTTATAGATAAAGATCATACTGCTGCTTTATTAGCAAAAATGTTGGAAACAAATATTCTCTTAATCCTTACCGATGTTGATAAAGTTGCATTGAATTATGGAAAACCGAATCAAAAAGAGCTTGATATTATTACTATAGATGAAGCAAAAAAATATCTTGCTGAAGGTTACTTCCCTCCAGGGAATATGGGACCTAAAATAGAAGCTTGCATAAGATTTGTAGAGTCTGGAGGAGAGAAAGCGATTATAACTTCACTGGAGCATTCCATGTATGCTTTAGATGGAAAAAGTGGTACAATTATTAAATCTTAATTTTTTTTTTAAAAATATTTTACATTAATAAATATACTATTTTAATTTTTTTGCTAAAAGAGTGTACGTTTGACTCCATGCGGATTTCTGGTGCAGTTGCACTCGTTCTCGGGCGTATGACGTGGTATCATTTTCACTCCTACCCACAGCTGCAAAATGATAAGGAATATTATCTTTATCCAATTAATCAGTTATCCGTAGATCAGCACGTCTTTACTTTATGACCAAGCATTCCTTGAATTAAGCAATTTTAAAGAATTAATAAGTTAAAACAAGATAAGGAGAAGGAGGAGTTTTCTAGAAATTCTTAGCTACCCATTCTTCAAATTTGATGGCCCTCAACTGCTCTGCCCATAAACTTCTAACATTAGGAATATTGGGAAGCAAGTTTTCTCTTTTTAAGAGATCATATAGTCTATCCACGGTCTTTTCAATTAAAATTTCGTAGAGTGCATCCTCCTTAACGACCACATCGCCCAATTCCTTGGTTACTTCCGATTTTGCTGATTTTATGATTTGAGCCCAATTTTCTGCAAAAATAGTTGCTTGGCGCTCCAATTTTTCAATCGTTGTCATGGTATAAATAGGAAAAGTTATCTCATAATTATCATCCCTTTTTCTTATTAATTTATACCATTCTAAATTGAGTAAATGGTTCTCAAGCGTTTCTTTAGTCCATTGATATTTTATCCTTGGAACATATTCGTCAGGAGTGATTAATAATGGTTTTGGCGAAAAATTGAGAGAATTATATATTTTTTGGAAATTCTGGGGTCCATTTTCGGCCAAAAAAATCAATATTTGTCTTCTTACTTTATTTTCTAATACCCAGGGGACTTCTTCCTCGTCCCAAGGTTTCCCTTTATCAAAATCAAACCACGGTTGGATTTCATCCACTCTAATGTTTCCAACAAAACGAAATTCATTATATTTAGTGTTTTCTTTCATTTAATTCACGCATAATATTTAACTTACTTGTTAAAAAAATAAAAAATTTAATAAAAATATTATAATACTGCGAGGATTGCATCTACATCCAGCCATCCCTTCTGCGCATGGATAATTTTTCCCTGCTCATCGATGACAAATTGTCCAGGGTTTTGCTTTTCATAGCCTTCATATTCACCGTGCTCAATGCCCTCTTTTTTAGCTTCTTTTAGCATTTTAGGCACTTTTGCTATTGTTCCAGTAGACATCATTCCCAAGCCATAATCGTTATAAAGTTCATCCTTTGTAGAATGAATTACGGGAAAATCCACGTGTCCCTCATCGATGAATTTTTTCGCAATATCTTCGCGGGATTGGGTGATATATAATACGATCGCTCCCTTGGCGGTTATTTCATTTATTCTTCCTAAAAAATTTTTCCAATCTAATTGACAGAGAGGGCATCCAAAATACCTCGAGAAGATTAGTACAATTTTTTGCTTCCCAATTAGCTGGTCTAAGTCAATCAACCCCTTATTGTATGAATTTAATTTGAAACTCGGGGCGTCTTGACCTTCTTTTATTTTTCCCATTTTTTAAATCATCTTTTTATTGTAGGTTAATAAATTAATTATTATTTTTGAAATTAATAAATTGAAAATGAATAGAATTGAAATCATTCTTCTTGGAGCATGGCTTCTATCAAAACATCTGTTGCCTCACTCTCGGTCAGACCTTTAGCACAGAGTTCATTAATCCATTTTTCGGGAAATCTTCCCAGTGAAGCCTCGTGAGAGACACTGGAGGTGGGATCAATAGCTCGAATGAAAGGACGGGCTCTGCATATCGACCCTTTTCCCAGTACAATTTCACTGCATTCCACGTGTCCATTGCAGCGAGGGGAATTTGCTTCGGTTATTCCATACATCATGACTTCTCCTCCATCCTTGGCCGCAGCTTTCATTTTAATCACGCTTCTTGCACTTTCTCCTTCAAGATAGATCGCATCTCTTATCCTTATTGAATCATTGATATTTTTACCAAATGCTTTAATATTGGAGCGAATTACCGAATTTTTCATCGCATAGATATCTATCATGATCTTTACTTTACCGGGGGTGCCCCGAGTCAAGCTGAAATTATTTTCAAATACACTATTTTCTCCAATATACATGTAAGCCACGGGAGCCACCAAGGCTCCGCTTTTTTCCCCATGATAATGAGTCTCACTATACGTGAAATCACAATTATTTCCGATGTAAAAGTGACCAAACATTTTATGAATCAGTCCATCTGCATTAGGAAAACTGCAATGGGCTTGAACAGTTACTTTAGTATTATCTTCAGCGATAATTCTAGGAAAAATCTCCTGAATACCTTTTTCTTTTTGAACTCCAAAACATAAGTGAACGGGGTCATCGATTTTGGTACCTTCTTTTATGATCACGTCGGCAACGATGCCATTTTCAATTTCTCTTCCTTTTAAAAGAATTCCCTCCCTCTGCTCCATTCCTTGAATTCGATTGAAATCCAGCAATAATTTGGCTCCTTTTCCATGTCCCGGTAAAAAATCCCGAATATCGATGTTATAATCTTCAAGACTCTGCAAAATTTCTTGTGGATATTCTGAATCGGGCACTTAATTATCCTCCTCAAATATTTTATCAATATAATCCAATGAAAAGCACCTCTCTCCTTCCTTGAATAGGGTTCTCTTACAAAAATCTTTCAATCCCGCCTTCTTACAATAGCGCAGCATGACCTCGGGAAATACATCCGTAATCAGTGCATCTCCCATCCATAGCAAGGTGCCATAATCTGCAACCATGCCTATATCTTCCCTATGAGTTATTAATAAGATGGTCATGTTAAGGTTTTTAATTTTATGGAAAATTCTGAGAAAATCTTCCACGATAATGACATCTAGTCCAGAATCAGGTTCATCTAATATCACGAGCCGCGGTCTCATGGCAATAGTGGCAGCTAATTCGATCCGCTTTCTCTCTCCCCCGCTTAATGTCTCGTCGATTTTTCTATTTAAATATTTTTCAGGGTCTAACGAGACAATTTCTAAGGCTTCTTTCACTAATTCTTTCGAATTAGCTTTGTCTTTAACGCCTAAAGAAATATATTTTTGAACGGATAACCCATCAATTCTTGCCGGTTCTTGCCAAGCTAAGGTTATTCCTAATTGTGCCCGTTCAGTTACATTTAAGGTTGTTATATCTTTTCCTTCAAAAAGAATCTGTCCTGATAATAAATTATAGGATTCAATCCCCATGAGGGTATATGCCAAGGTTGATTTTCCCGAACCATTCGGGCCAATAATCGCATGAATCGTCCCTTCTTTGACCCCAAAGGATACATTATTTACAATAACACATTTTCCATCAAATGTTGGAATGGTCACATTTTTTAATTCTAAAAGATACATGGAAGGTTCCTATTTGATTTAAATTCAGATTAATCATGAAATTATGATATATAAAATATTTAATTTTTATTTTAATGTAAATTTAACGTATCATATTTATTAATGGAGATTTTTCTCATGATGTCCTTAATGCTTGTTCTTGCAGACGCATGTTGACTTGAACATGAGAAAAATTTTCTTCATAACACTAATGATTGGGAATTGAAATTAGTAAAATATATTCAAACTTTTTTTTCAGAATAATAGTTCCGTAGAACGAACTTGCGCAATTCTTCGATAAGAAAAATAATTAATGTGAGGATAAACATGGTTAGGAATTCAATCAATGTGAGGGCAGTGGTATTGAATAAATTCTGTAATAATGGAATATAAACGATAGAACATAAAATAAATAATTCAATTCCTATTGCAATAAAGATCGATTTATTATGAAAAAAACTGCGATGAAAGGCACTTTCCACGTTAGTTCTACTGGCAAGTAAATTTCCTATCTGTCCTGCCATTATGCCCACTAAATACAACGTAATGCCACGGGAATATGCAATCGGATCTGGAACTGTACCCATGCCTAAAACCCAGCCTCCCGCATGATAAGCTTGAAGAGTGTTAAATAGAGAATATGCACCAATGATTAATCCGATATAAACAGATTGAATTAAAGTTGTAAAAGTAAAAAGATGCGTATCTTTGGAAGGGGGGTGGTTTAAGGTATCTTTTTCGGGGGGTTCTAATATGATGGCAAAAGATGGTGGGATCTCCATTATCAAATCAATCGAAAGAATAATAACTACTGAAATGAGAATGGGAATATCCCATAAGATCAAAACTAAAAATCCAACTAGTTGAGCCCAATTATGGGTAAATACGTATTTCATGTATCTCTTAAGATTGTCTAATATTGCTCGTCCCCCTTCAACTCCTTTCACGATTGAGGCAAAATTGTCATCCAAGAGAACCATTTGAGAGGCTTCCATGGCGACTTGCGTTCCAGTGATTCCCATTGATATTCCAATATCTGCTGCATAGAGAGCAGGTACATCATTCACACCATCTCCCGTGACTGCTACAATTTCTCCTTTTTTTTTAAATAAGGTAACAATTTTTAATTTTTGTTCCGGATTCATTCTGGCAAACAGGATCTCGGGAGAATCTAATAATTCCATTACTTTTTCATCCTTTAATTGCGCAAGGGTATATCCTTTAAGAATAAGGGGATTTGATGAGGTTATTATTCCGCATTTTCTTGCTATATTTTCAGCGGTTAATTTATGATCTCCCGTTATCATTATAACTTTTATTCCTGCCTTGCGTGCCGAGGCAACAGCTTCTGGAACCCCTATACGTGGGGGATCTAAAATACCTAATAATCCAATAAATGTGAAGTCTGTTTCTATTAATTCTTTATTTAAAGATAATTGCGAAATGTCCATGATTTTTTCACCTAAGGCAAGAATCCGATATCCATTACTTGCCATGTGTTCCAATTGCTGTAAAACTTCCTGGTATAACTCTTGAGTTAAAGGAATAACTTCATTATTCCATAAGATGGAGGTGGTTCTAAATAATATGGATTCTACAGCTCCTTTGGTATAAATTATACATTGATTTGGGGAATATTGATGAATAGTAGTTGTCAATTTTCTTTGATAATCAAAAGGGATAATATCTAATTGCTTATATTTGAGAGAAAAATCTTCGGCGGTTAGTCCAATTTTCAATCCCAATACAAGAGAAGCAGCGTCAGTAGTATCACCTATTGCACGCCATTTTGAATAAGGATTTTTTTCGGGTGGTTCAATGCTAGAGTGTGCCGTTGCGATACAACATTCAGCTATTTTTTTTAATTCCGGAACCTCTAAATAATTGGTAATTAATCCCCCATGGTTAAAAATTTGACCGTTGGGATTATACCCTTCACCCGAAATATTATAATTTTTACCGGAACTCCATAGTTTTTCCACCATCATTTCATTTTGTGTTAGAGTTCCCGTTTTATCAGTACAAATCACACTGATAGAACCAAGAGTATGTACAGAAGGTAATTGTTTAACCAACACGTTTTTTTTTGCTAAAGTTATTGCACTTAATGAAAGGGAAAGCGTAATAGTAACTTGTAAACCCTCGGGTACTAACGATAGGATAACCCCGATCATGAATAATAAGCTAGTTAATAGACTTAAGCCTAAGACTAATAAAGTTATAAATAAAAAAGAAAATCCCATTAAAATGGCGAGGATAACATTGATCTTAGCTGTTCTATTTACTTCTTTTTGAATGGGACTTAATTCAAATTTCTGTCTCATCAATAATTTCTACTACCCTTGCGATTTGGGTGTATTTTCCCGTAGCTAATACGATACCCTTTCCCTTTCCAGAGATCACGGAGGTTCCGGCTAATACAAGATTGTCGAAATTGATTACATCTTTTTCCATTTGATTAATTACGTTAAGCGCATCTTTAATTTGGGGTTCGGATTCACCCGTAAGAATGGAACTGTCTATACTAAGGATATGACTGTCGATCAATCTAATATCTGCCGGTACTTTATCACCTGCTTCTATTATGAGTATGTCACCAGGGACCAAGTCAATAGATTTGACTCTTAATAAGGTACTATTTCTTATCACCTTAACATTAGATGGGATTAAAATTCTTAATTCCCTTACTGCTTTTTCTGCTCTATATTCTTGAAATAACCCTAAAAAGATACTAAAAAAAACGCAACCGAAAATCACGTATCCCATGTTCAATGAATTCTGATCAGAATAGATGAGTCCCGAGATAATTGATAAGATCGCTGCGATAACCAAAAGAATATTAAATAAATTTTTAAATTGCTCTAAAAGCTTTTTCAAGGGAGATGTTGTTTTAAAGGATGGTAAAATATTATAACCGAAACGAAATAACCTTCTTTTTGCTTCTGCAGTTTGTAAACCTCTTCCTTGAACTTTAAATCTACGATAAATATCTAATAAGTTTGACTCGGCTAACTTTTTTAGCTTTGCAGCTTGTTCTTCGTGATTATTTTTAAGTTCCATTGTTCTTTTTAATTTTTTCCTTATATATTTCTTGAAATTAGGTATTTAATTGCATGAACCACATTGTACCAAGGATGGTTTATGATTCCTTTTTTAATCTTAAGTGAAACATGGAAGGTTCCCATAAGATTCATTTTCCCATAATTATGGAATAATGTTTTATTTAAATTTGTGGTGTTATCAAAATTAATACACACGTTTATAATGATAAGATCTCGTTATCTTAGAATTAATCAAGATAAATTATGTATGATAAATTATCACCTCTCTCTACTGCTTATTAATAATAATGATTAGAAATCCTTTTTGATCACATTATAAAATTATTTTACTAAAAATTGGGATAATAAACCTTTATAAAATTAATAATTTAAATATTAAACATAAAGATCAAAATGTCAAAAAACCAAAAAAATGCAAAATGGAAGGATTGGTACTTAGCTATCTTAGGATTCTACTATTTCTTTCAAGGTCATGCATTGGTAATCACGGGTTTCATCCCAATTTTTATTTTCATCATTTCTTGGCATGATTCTTTTCTCCCGTGCAAACATTAATAATGGGCGAGATCTAATTCTCTAGAGAGCAATATCCAATGCTATTTAAAAAGTGATTTTGATGTGAATTTAAATTATATAATTCAAATCTTTAAATTAGGGAATACCTATATTATATTAAATAAGAAGTTCAAATTAGAATTAAAAAAAATGATAAAGGTTTAAGAAAGATGGTTACTAAGGAGTATATTTGCTCAAAGGGAGATAAATCTGCCATAATTATCGAAGATATCACTTTTGAAATAAAAGAAGGTGCAACTATCGTCTTAGGATTCGCTGGAATTGGTCTCATTGGTCCCATCATTGCGAATGCGTTGATCGATCAACTCGAAGATATAAAGGAGATTGGATTTATCACAAGTGAATATTTACCGCCAATATCCGTATTTTATGATGGAGTACTCAAAAACCCATTTAGATTATATTACTCACCGATGTATAATCTTATCGTCGCTATTTGTGAGGTCCCTTTTCAAATTCCTTCGGCATATAATGATCTGGCAAAAACAATATGTAATTGGGCTCTTTCTGAAGATGTAAGAGCCAGAGAACTTTTAGTTTTTCAAGGCATTCCTTCGAGGGGAATTATTGATGATTTTCCCGTCTATTATGCTGCAGAGGAAAATTCAGAGGAGCGATTTAAGGACATTGAAATTAAAAAAATCTCTCAAGGGATCATTGCCGGCCCTGAAGCTACCGTCATCAACGAAGCGTTAGCAAATCGATTAAACGCTCTTGCGTTATTTACTTACGTTTATCAGATACCTACACCCGAAGCTGCCGCAGCAATATTGGATGCATTGAATAAATTGTACCATCTTAACATTAATACTTCAAAACTCATAGAAGAAGGTAAAGAAATCAAGTCTAAAATGCTCGAATTAGCTGAAAAGGCGCAAGAATATCAGAGACAACAATTGCCACCCACAGATAAGCAAGATTACACGCAATATTTTCAATAAATATATTATTTTTTTCCTCTATAAATTTAAATATCGTCTTAATAATTTTAAAAGAAATGAAATGAATAATTTTCTAGTTAAATTTGATAAAATATTTTATAGAAATTAAAAAAAAGATTTAAATTATTCCACAATTTGCATTTGCCTTCCATGGTGCTCTGGAATCGGTTGAGATCCGCAGCTTGCACCCATCCAGCAGACTAATTGGTCTCCTTCTTTATGCATTGGTTTTCCACAGTGCATGGGAAGGTCTTGTGTTGCCCCACATTTAGAACATACTAATTTAGCCATTTTTTTTAACCCTCATTTTATAATTTATTGTTTTAATTCTTTTTTAGAAATTTGAACAAGTTCCATTTGCTTTCCATGATGCTCTGGAATCGGTTCACATCCGCAGCTCGCCCCCATCCAGCAGACTAATTGATCTCCTTCTTTATGCATTGGTTTTCCACAATGTTGAGGTAATTCTTGAATAGTTCCGCATTCTGAGCACTTTAGCACGTTAACAAGAGATTCATCTTCTCGTGCTTGTTTAGGTTCAATCTGTTCAAATTTTTTTGTTTTTTCATCAGATTTTATATATTTTGAAGGATTTAAATTGAATTCTTTGAGACAATTTTCGCTACAAAAGTAGTATTTTTTATTTTCGTATTTGTATTCAATCCAATCTTCTGGTTTCCCTTTCATTCCGCACACGGGGTCTGTAACAATATTTTGCTCGGTCAGACCTTGGTGCATCAATTTAGGATTCATGTTATCATAATTTTTAAATTTTTCCGGATCTTGCTTGAATTGTGCTTCACAATTTGAACTGCAGAAATAAAAGCTTTCCCCCTTGTATTTATATTCAATAGCCCTACTTGGGACAACTTCCATTCCACAGACGGGATCAACAGCTTTCTTTTCTTCGATTAATAGCTTTTCTTCTTCAAGTTGTTGTTCTGTTTTGGGTTCATATCTCTTCAAGAATAATGCATTAGTGACTACTGAGACCGAGCTCGAAGCCATGAAAACTGCAGCTAAATATGGAGGCAAGAAATATCCCGTAGCGATGAATAACACGCCGGCCGCAAGGGGGATACCAATCATGTTATATATTAAAGCCCAGAAAAGGTTGGTAATCATTTTCTTATAAGTTTTCTTCGATAATTTGATTGCAGAAACAACATTTCTGAGATCTCCGCGCATTAACACGATATCTGCCGTTTCAATAGCAACATCCGTGCCCGAACCAACGGCAATTCCCGTGTCTGCTTGTGCCAAAGCAGGAGCATCATTAATTCCATCTCCAACCATTGCGACCACTCTACCTTCCGATGATTCTTGCAGGTTTTTTATGGTCAAAGCTTTTTGATTAGGCAATACTTCAGCAAATATGTGGTTCTCATCGATCTTTAACTCTTTCCCGATAATCAAGGCCGTTTGTTTATTATCGCCCGTGAGCATGTAAATTTCTATTCCCATTTCTCCTAAAAGTTTAAGAGCATAAGGAGCTTGATCTTTTATTTTATCAGAAATACCAATTATTCCTTTCACTTGTTTATCTATACTCACATATATGACAGTTCTTCCTTGAAGTTGGTATTCTTCAAACTTATCCTTGTACTTATCGGCATCAACATGATTTTCTTCAAGTAATTTTGGACTTCCTAAAAGGACTTCTCGATTATCAATCGTAGCGACGAGTCCTTTTCCTGGAATAGCATCAAAATCTGCCGGTTCTTTGAGCGACAACCCTTTTTGATTGGCTCCTTCGATTATTGCTAATCCTAACGGATGTTCCGAACCCATTTCTGCACTTCCCGCAAAAAATAACAAGTCTCGTTCTGAAATTCCCGTGCCTTTCAAATCTTGTTCCGTGAAAATTTCAACGACTTTAGGTTTGCCCACGGTTAATGTTCCCGTTTTATCAAATACAATGGTATTAATCCCATTTATTGCTTCTAAGGAGTCTCCTCCTTTAATTAACAAACCGTTCTCCGCGCCTTTTCCTGTTCCTACCATGATAGCAGTAGGTATAGCTAATCCCAATGCACAAGGACAGGATATGACAACGACAGAGGTGAAAACAAGTAATGCTGTTTCTAAACCCATTTGGGCAATGAAATACCAATATATAAAAGCAATGGAAGCAACAAGCACGACGATGGGAACAAAATAATTGCTTACCCTATCTGCTAATCGTTGTTTTTCACCTTTTCGTGATTGGGCTTCTTTGACAAATTCAATTATTTGATATAGCATGGTCTCCTTTCCTATCTTTTCGGTTTGGATTTGAAGTAATCCTGTCTGATTCACGGTTGCTCCAATAACCTTACTATTACTTTCTTTTGTAATATATTTACTTTCGCCCGTTATCATGGATTCATCAACTTTTGACTTTCCTTTAATTACAACACCATCGACTGGAATTTTCTCACCTGGTCGCACGACCAAGATATCTCCTTTTTCTATTTCTTCGATAGGAATTTCAATTTCTTTTGCATCTTTTAATAACGTAGCTGTCTTTGGTTGCAGTCCGATTAATTTTTTAATTGCTTCGGATGCTTGACCTTTTGTTTTATGTTCAAGATATTTCCCGATTAGAATGAAAGAGAATATCATGCTCATGGCTTCATAAAATACATCACCCGAAATGAAAAAAGTCGTTAATAGGGAATACGCATATGCCGTGGTGGTTCCTAATATGATTAGCACGTCCATGTTGGCGGATCTATTTTTGAGCGATTTATACGCTCCCCCCCAGAAGAAAGAACCTGCCACGCCATAATTCGCAGTGGATATAATCGCTAAAATGACATTGCGTAAAAAGGTTGCTGGAACAAACCAATTTATAGGCACGATAAATGCGGTAAAGATTAATGATATAATCAAAATTCTTAACCGATATTTCATTTCCTTCTTATGAGCTTCTATTTCTTTATCCAAAGTACCTGCGGATTTTTCAATATTATAGCCAAATTTCTTTAAGCTTGAATATACTTGACCTTCCCCGATTTCTAATTCATTAAACTCTATGAAAAGTTTTAATGCACCGAAATTACTGCGTATGCTATAGATACCTTTGATTTTCTTAGCTTCTTCCACTAATTTGTTAAACTGTTCTTCCGTTATAGTATCCTCCACTTTTAAATCAATTTTTGCTAAAGATGCTTTATACCCCAAATCTTTTATTGCTTTATCGAAACTTCTATAATTAGTAACTGTGGGATTATATTCTACGGTAGCCTCTTCATTTGCGAAATTTACAACGGAACTATCGACTCCCTCCAAGCCTGCTAACTTGGTTTCTATTTTGAGTGCACATGACGCGCAAGTCATGCCTCCCAATTTGATCTTTACCTTTTCTTTATTTTCAGTCTCCATCTTTATTCCTTAGTTTGATTTTAATGTGCATCATTCGAAAATAGCAATTTTTTTCTAATTATTACTTATTAATATATATGTAAAAGTATACGTTTAAGATCTCTTGTGATAATCTATAAATGATTAAGTTTCTGAATGATTTTAAAATAACCTAATTCATGAACTTTACTTATATATTAATAATTATCAGCACTTCGATTTTTTTATTCTGAGACGTGCAATATTTTTTTTTTTTAAAATGATTTATTTGATTCATAAGATTTTACTATATAAAGTAAAATGAAGTAAATTAAATAGAAAAAAAAAGATATATTGGTTAAAGAAAAAATTAGTATGTATTTATTTTAAAAACGAAGTGAAGTTAAATGGTTAGAAAGGAATATATATGTTCAAAAGGGGATAAAAGCTCCGTTGTGATTGATGATTTCTCGGTTCAAATAAAGGAAGGAGCTACTTTTTTATTAGGTTTTGCCGGAATTGGTCTTATCGGTCCAATTGTATGTAATTCATTAATTGACCAAATAAGTGATTTTAAAGAAATTGGATTCATTACTAGCGAGCATTTGCCCCCGATCGCCGTGTTCTATGAAGGAATTTTAAAACATCCTTTCAGACTTTATTATTCTCTGCAATATAATTTGATTTTAGGAATTTGCGAAGTTCCTTTTCAGATTTCTTCAGCATATAATGATCTTTCTCGTACGATTTGCAATTGGGCTCTTTCTAGGGATGTGAGAGCGAAAGAAATAATAGTTATTCAAGGGATTCCCCAAAAAATGGGAATAATTGATGATTTTCCAGTATATTATGCTGCGGAAGCCGAGATGATTGGATTTCTTGAGGGATTTGGAATTGAAAAAGTCGAGAAAGGCGTCATCGTAGGCCCTGAAGCAACGCTTTTAAACGAAGCTTTAACGAATCGACTCAAGGCATATGCCTTATTTACGCCAGTATTGGAAATTCCAACCCCTGAAGCTGCTGCAGCAATAATAGAAGTATTGAATACCATTTATCATTTAAAGATCGATACCTCCAAGTTAATTGAGGAGGGCAAGGAGATTAAAGCCAAAATGTTAGAACTTGCAGAAAAAGCCAAGCAGTATCAAACCCAGCAATTAGGGCAACCGGGAGAGGGAGGAGCTTACACGCAGTATTATCAATAAAGAAAACTATCTTTTTTTCTAAATTTTCATGCATTCTAATTTTCGCATAAAATGTACTTATTTAAGATACCCATGTAATATTAATAATTTGGATTTTATAAGTAGTTGTGAAACCGATTATATATCTTGATTAATAATCTATAAAAATGAATTTTTTATTATTTAAATCGTTCATTATCATAATCTTGGGTTAAATTGTGGAATTGAAAAGTTTTAAAAAAATATGATGACTACTAAAGAAAAATTTATTCCGATTCAAATCGATCAAGAACTCTGCATGCATTGTGAACGCTGTGTGAGAGCTTGCAGACAGCACGCCATTTACTTTAAGAATAGTATCCGCATGGTTGATTATGATAAATGTAAAGCTTGTTTGAACTGCGTGCAAGTCTGTCCTCGTAACGCAATTCAAGTGACTTCTGCTTATCCTAATCAAGTGATTGGGATCAAAATCGATCATGAGAAATGTACACTATGCGGAGACTGCGTGAATGAGGAAAAAAAATTCTGTCCCAACAACCTTTTCTATAAGGATATAGTAAGTAAAGGGGAAAAAAAAGAAGAGGGCATCCGATTCAAGTTCAAGGAGGTTAATAAATGTCAGCATTGTTTAAAATGTGAAGCTTCATGTCCTGAAAAAGCTATTATTCCCATAATCTTAAAAGCATAAATTTAAGGGAAATACATTTTACTATTTTTAAATAAAATTTTCTTGTAATTGTTTTAATTCATTTATTGTTAGCGATGGATTTGACGATAAGCGGTTCAATATCAGAAAAGTTGGAGAGAACTATTACTCCCTCCAGGTTCCGCAACTTATTTATATTCTCTAATTCAATATCGCGTATTTTAAGAGTGAGAGCTGAGCCATCGGGGCGAGTAGTAGTTATAGGTTCTAAATATTGATCAGAAGGAAAGAGATAAACTGGTATGCCTCCTTTGATGGTTTGAGCCACGCAATTTGTAATTAACGTATCTGCAATGCCATATACAACCTTAGCCACGGAATTCGCGGAAACAGGGCAGACAATAAAAAGATCGAATTGTCCTACCTGTAAGGGGCCAGCAAAAAAGGGATTATTTGCCGTTTTTTCAACTCGCACTTTAGAAATCACTTCATTGAGAAAATCCCATTGTTTATACCATTTTACCACGACTTCGCCTTCTTTCGATAGCATTACGGTAAAATTTATTTTTTCTTGGTAAAGTTCTTGGAGTTTTTTCATGAGTTGAATGGATTCTTCAATCATGTATCCCGTTCCCGTGATTCCCCACATTATTTTAAAGGATTTTTTTTTATCTGTCATGACCCTCAAGGTGACTATTCAATTTCATTTCTGTTTTTTTATATGTTTACATTTTTACGATTTAAAATTCATAAATATTGGTATCAAATATAATTTTTTCTAAATTAAAATATGAGAAATTTTGTATATAGTCCACCTTTTTTATGCATAAAAATACGGTTCATTCGTATCATGATTATATATTTCAAATCAATAAAGTAATGCCTACTTATTAGAATCATGGATGTTACAAGCCATTCTGAATTTATCTTTGAAAGTGAAAAAATTCCAATTGAAGAAGTCAAGCAGGTTGATTCTTCTTACAAGATTCATTCATACACGCTTCAAAGAAAGAAAATGGAGAAAGAAGGGATAGATTTAGCTCCGATCGAAAAGGTGTTAGATGACTTTTTTAATAAAGAGAGTACGATTAAGAAAGCGGTCAAAAAATCCATTTCAAAAATTTTCTACTGTCTGGAGGATCGCATTATTATTTTATTGACGAACATGGGAAAGGAAATCATCTGGCACAGGAATGATCTAATTAAGAAATATGGATGGTTTTTTTTTGTTTCCAACAAAGAAGTAAAAGAAAGCGGTCCTAAGGGGAAGAAAGAAAAAAAAGGGAAAAGGAGTCGCAAGGAAATTATCGTTAAAGTAGGGGAATTTGAATTTGAGGAAAAATTGATATCGATAAAGCAGAAAAAGAACATGCGTCCGCTCTACAGGACAAAAGAATATAATAAGTACATGAATATAATCAAGACAAGAAAGATTGCTCAAATGGAAATCATGGAAGTATTACATGAATTTTTCTTTCACTTTGATGGGATCCCGTTAAAAGAGAAGAAATCAATAGCTAAAATCATCTATTATGAAAAAGAAAGAGTAATTGTAATCAAATCTTTTACAGGTGATAAAATGTATGAAAATTTAGATGTCTTGGTGGAAAAATTCGGTTGGTATTGGTACATAACAGGCGTTTCAGTGGGTGATAGCCAAATTTCATTGGCAATCGATAAAATCGAAAAAAGATTTAGTGAAGTGCATCTACAACATTATTCCCTTATAAATAGCGATACAAGTCTGGAAGATATTACTCTCACGTTATATCCCATATCTCACGAACCCAATCACAATTGCATGATTCTAGGAATTGGAGATTTCAAATTAATGTTAGATTGTGGAATTTCAGAAGAGCATTTTGAATATATCAAATATTATTTGGAAAATTATCCGAAAATTTTATCTGAAAGAGAAATAGATCTTAAAAATGGTAAGAATAGCAGAGATTTAGTTTATAGAATTCCCGAACAAATGAGACCTTTAAAAACCACTCAAGAAAGTGAAATAGAAGGGCAAGCAATACATGAAGAATTGAATGAAGAACCACCGAATGAAGAGCAATTGAATGATGTCCAATTAAATGAAGGACAATCAATAAATGAGGGACTCATGTTGGAGGATAATTTAGAAGATAAGCATGAAGAGGGCGTCAAAGCTGAAGATGAGTTAGAAAACATGCCCATGCAAGAACTAGATGCAATTTTTATTTCACATTCTCATTTTGATCATATATCGGGATTAAAAGATTTAATAAAGGCGCATCCCAACATTCCCATTCTTTCTTCACGAATTACATTAGATTTGTACCTGTTAAGGGATTCCGGTTTTTTAAAACAAGAAGACCCTAGTTATATTCAAGAAGAAGATTATATCAAGGTGATCCAGAACGTCATATACGTTGAAAATGGTACAAGAATAGATTTTAAAGAGCCCGATTGTTATCTTGCGTTTTTCCATGCGGGACACATGCCAGGAGCATTAATGCTTTTAGTAAAAATAAAGGATTTTCGGTTTCTATATACAGGGGATTATACTTATTGGGACATCACGCCCTTTGCAGGAACCAGAAGATTCTTAGAACAAATCTCAAGACCCATCGATTTCTTGTTGATAGATGCGACTAGTGCACACGAGAAATTTGGTGACCCTTATAGTCATTTTAATAGTCTCATTCTATTTCTGGAGCAAAAAGCAGAATATGGGGATTGTACATTAATTGGGGCGGATCCTTCTTCCTTGGCTATTTCCTTCATGCTAGTTTTTTGGAGATACTTTAGGAAATTACAATTAAGGGAAGGGTTCAAAAAGAGACCTAACATTTATGTCGATTTAATGGTAAGGAAGAACATTCAAGTGATTAATCACCGATATGAATATATTTATGGTCCCATTTCCCGATTAATTAAAGATAAAGCGAATCCTTTCAATAGTATCAAATTTAGATGGTTTGACCTTGATGATTTAGACTTTTTGAGGAAAAAAAACAATATTATCATTTCCCATCCACCTGATCTTAGTTATGGAATAATTAGAAATATCATTAACGTCATAGGGAGAAATCCTCATAACCTAATTTTCTTAGCAGGCTCCATACAAGAAGACCCCGGTGCTTCATTAATTGAGGGAGCAAAAGAAATATCGTTTTCAGATACATGGAAAGTGCCCATCAGGGCATTATTATTAAATACTTTTGCGCCACAATTAAGAATAAAATTACACGGAGATCAAGAGCAGTTAATTGAAATGATCAAGGTTTTAGAACCCAAAGAAGTATGCTTTTTTCATCAAAATCCGTATAAGTTAGAAGATGCAGCCGAGAAAGTAAAAGAGATGGGTGTTCAAAGGGTATCCATTCCTCGACGAAGAAAATTAATGATACTTAATTATAAAAATTCCTCGCTTGATTTAAACTAACAAGATGAAAGATCTTTTCCTAAATCCTAAAAACGTGGGGGAAATTAAAAGTCCAGACGGTTTTGGAGAAGCAAAAGATAATTCCTTCGGAGATATAATCTATATGTATCTCATTATTAAGGAGGATATTATCGATGAAATCAAATTTGAGAGCCTTGGTTGTCGAGTAGCAATGGCCTCCTCTAGTAAATTGACTGAAATGGTTAAAAAAAAAACGATACATCAAGCACTAAGCCTCACGGAGAAAGACATAAAAAAAAAGATGGGTTATATTCCCCCTAATAAAGAAAAATGCGTGACTTTAGCAATAAAAAGCTTAAAAAAAGCAATAATTAACTTTCAAGAAAAATCAAGCTCGTGATCTTTAAGCTTAGAAGATATGAAATCATAAATTTTAAATGAAAGGTGCAATACTAAGCCAATTGATTAAAAACATCAAGAATTTTTTAAATAAAAAAAAGAGAAAAAATAGAAAAGAATGTTAAATCATTGTTTTGTATTCATTTGATCTGCTTTTTTCAAGTATTCATTAAAATGTTTCATGAATACATTATAGTTAGGAACGCGCTTTAAATCCATATCTAATTTGGGGAATTCCTCTGATAAGTAAAATAGAATATCATTCCATTCTTTTTGATCTTCCGTCTCTTTTTTAATACCTTTGCTTAAATTCAAAATGACATCTTTAGTTCTTACCCTTTTAAAACATTCAATGAAATTTTCAATAACTTTTACTTTAATTGCTGAATATTCTTCTGGTCTAAAGCTTTCGAGGGAAAAATTTATCGAATCGCTAGCTATCGGAAAAAAAGATATTAATTGATCTTCCTTATTCTCTGGATTTCGGAGTAATTTCATTTCTAAATCACTTCTCCCTATTTTTTTCAATAAGGGGTATAAATCTCCTGGAGTAATCTTAGTTTGCATTTGGATTTTTAGTGAAATATCTGAAATTGGAATCAAATAGCTTGAATATTTTTCAGGATTTTCTATTCTGAAGATATATTCTTCTTTAATTAGGTCTATAATTTCATCCTTCAGAAACTCGGGAACTTTTCCTTCTTTAAACTTTACTTTCCTTAGCTCTTTTTCTCTTTTTTGTTCAAATTTCTCTTCCTCCAATTGTTTCTTAGTATAATCGTGAGATAAAGAAGCGATAAATTGATCGGTTGCTTTATCAGATTTTAAATTCTCCTGTAATTTCAATTCTTTACGTCGTGGTCCAGACATTGTTTGAATTAATTTATTCGAAATAAATCTTTGAGCTTTTTTATGTGCAGCACCCTTTTTTTCGAATTGTTCTGTCACTGAAATAAAATCTATCATTAAGACCAATCTCCCTTGTCCATCAGGCATTCGTTTTAATTCGATATCTACTTCTTTTTCCGCTAATCTCCGGAGTAATGAGTATACAGCAGCTTTTGACATTTGGGTATTTTTAATTAATTGACGTTCCAGAATTTCCACGGGAAACGGTTCTCCCCGTCTTATGTATTCATTTCGAATTAATTTATACACGATATCCATTTCCCGTTCTTCTTCATCAATTATTTCTTTTTCCATTCTCATGAACATTGAGGTTTCATGGGGTTTTAAATAATAAATCAGGAGCGTGATTCCTAAGAAAAGGATCATGATAATAGAGATAACGTATTTATCTGACAAAAAAATGATTCCCAGTCCCGTTATTTCTTGATTAGGAACATTTGTGGAAAGAGAAAAACGCGTGGTGGTTTGTGAAAATATAGATGCTAGCATGAATAAAATCAACCCGTCTTGTTTAAAGAATAAAATGTTCCATCCTAGAGATCTCCCGGTCTTGGTAAGCACCCTATATAAAAAGATCATGGATACTCCGAATTCCAGAAAGAAAATAAAACTTGCCGTTGAGCTTGTAGTTCCGAGCACTTTTTTTAAAGCAGATACTGTTTCGGTTCTCAAGAGCAGGTAAATAGTCATTTGCATGAGTTGGAAGAAAAAAATGAAAAATACGATGAAGGCAAAGGTAAAATTATCAAAAATACCTGCTCTTTTTGTTTCTCCTCTTCTTCTGGTAAATATGTATTCAATCGAAATAAATACCATGGTAATAATTAAACTTGAATAGATTAAAGGCATGATTATTCTCATCTCTACATAATAGACTGAAACAGCACCCGATGGATCGGAAGGGGCGAGAAAATCTAAGGAGAAATATACCAATAATGCTCTATATAACCAAGATATAAACACTAAAACTGCTAAAATGATGATGGGCGAGATTGTGACAATGAAATTTCTCATGATCGAATATTTTTTTATAATCCGCGATTCAATTTTGGTGGAGAATTTTCTAGAATAAATATAATACCTGCTACTATAGATAATTAACCAGATCATAGACAAGACAAGTAAAAAGGATGTAAGATTGAATGTGGTTCCTATGACAAGGGAAAATAATAAGAATAAAGGTACAATAATTCCGACGTAGAGTGCTAATTGTTTGATTACGGTATTTTTTTCAAAGATAAATATTCTAACCGTGTCATTGCTATAGAGAAAAGAGAGAATTATGAAAAATACAATGAGAGTGACCGAAAGTGCAAAAGGGTTACCGAACGTGAACAAACTTGTAATAATATTATTTGGTGCATTGATAGTAAACAAGAGCACGAAAGAATATAATAAGAATATGATATAGAGTCCGAAAAATTTTTTATTAAAGGAATAAAACTTTTGTTCTTCTTTCTTAATCATTAAAGTATCGGGATTTAAGAGTTTTTTTAGTTTAGCTTTCAAACTTTCTGACTTAGATTTTGATTGAGACATGTTGTGCTTTACTCTCCTAATTAAAATATATTCTACTTTGTATAAAGATTATATCTGATATATTTATTACCTTGAAATATGATTCATTACCAATAATACTCTCATGTAGTATTTATAATGTATCTTATTATAATATGGTTGTGAGAATAAATAACTTTTTCAAATAAATTGAAAATTGATCATGGGTATGATTTATCAAGAAACGATGGTTTAAAAAAAAAATTCCTTTTAAATTTTTATACAATACCGATCCTCACTAGCGAGGTATCATATAAACTCATCAAGAAAAAATCCCTAATCATTCAATTTGATAATAAGTTTTAAAAAGTTTAGTGTATATATTTAATTATAATCCTAACATTTATTCTAAGTATACTATGGATAAAGAAAAAGAAAAGCTTCTTGCATTAATAAAAAAAGCCATTGAAATATTGGTTGCAAATAATGTATCTGATGTTGTAATTTTATCTTCCTATAAAATTGCTTCAGTTTTAAAGGAAAATTACGGTGTGGACATTAAAATCGACAGAATTGGAAGAATTTTGAGTAAAGTAGCAAAGAATAATCAATTAAAAAGACTTTCCACCAATATACCGAAATATGCTTTATATAAAAGTAAAATCCACTCGCTCCGCTTCTTTTAGCAAGATAATAATTAGAACCTTTTAAAAAATTTGGTCTATAATTTTCCGATTTCGGAAATCAATTCTTGTAGAGATTTAAGGGATGATTCAATAATGGAAAGTTTTTTTTCAAGATCCCCATACTTATTTGTTATTTTATCATAAACAGCATTAATTTCTTGGCGCCCTCTTTCTAGATCTCCCTCAACATTCTTTATCATTTTTGGGAGAGTTGCTTCTATTTCATTTTTCGTCGACATTATTTTCTCTTTTATCTGATTTAATTTATTAAATAATTCCTCAGATGTTGAAGAGAGTTCTTGTTGGGTACCTTGACTTTTTATTTCCATGTTGGTAAGACGTTCTAATAGAGGGGAAGAGTTCGAAGTGATAATTTTTTCTACATCATTTACAGATGATTTTTTCCAAGTTGATAAATGCATTTTTGCTTGTTCAATTGAATTATTTTCTTTTTCCCTTATCACTTCAAATTCCTCTTCATATTCCTTGAAATTTTCCTTAATTTGAGAAGAGCCCCATTTTTCAATTCTTTCTATTCCTGAAGAAATCTGTTCTTTCATTTGATTGGTTGCTTCCATTAAAGAACGACCCCCTTTGGTTGCCCCCTCATTTAAATTTGACAACCAGTCGTCAAATTCTTTTTCAAAAGATTGTTTTAGAGAAGTTAAAAAAATTGAAAATCCGTCTTCAATCTTAGAAAAAATGGGACCAGTTTGTTCCCATTTCTCTTGAGTTTCTTGGAGAGAAGATTGAGGTATTTGTTGTAACTCACTTTTAGAAATTGATTCAACCCCAGAAAATTCTTCAATAAAGGTTAGACTTTTACTTTCTCTAAGTTCCATTATATCTTTTATCCATTTAAAATATTCTAAACTATTAGGAGGTTCTATCTTTACTTCTATTTCCAGGAATTGGTTCATATCGGGGTCTTTTATGTCATTTAATCGAAATGCCTTAATTCTAAATGGAACTGAGCTTTCTGATTGAAAAGGGTTAAAGAGCACGCAGAATCCCGAAGGCTTTTCTTCATTTTGAAATAATACATGAATATCTTTATTTATTCCTTGAAATTTCAATTCTCCTTCTAGGATCGAATGATACCAACCAATAATAGAAAGATTTTCTTTAATATATTGGGCTTTTACATTTTCTAGCTGATTGGTGTTTATATTAGGACGGGATTTATTAATGAGCTCTCCATGAATCAATGGTACGATCTCTGATACAATTAGATCTTTAGTTTTAGGGTCTTTTTTTCCAATGCATGCCCCCACTACATTAAATCTCTCTTTTAAGGCAGGACTTCCATGTCTTGATGCGTGAGATAACATTTTATGGAATGCATTTTTAGAAATTAAGATTTTGGCTTCTTGCATTAGTCTTTACTACCTCCTTTAATATCAGCCCTTTCTAATCGTGAATTTAATTCATTTATCATCTCTTTTGTTTTTTTGAGATCCTTATCAAGTGCATTCCTTTCCCCTGTTAAAGCTTTCATTTTTTCTTCCAAAGAAGATTTTTCTTGTTTATAATCGTGAATTTTAGTTTTTATCTTTTGAATAGCATTTTTTATCTCTTTAGATATATTTACCAAATAATCTTCAAGGATATCAATGTGTTCATCAACTTTATCAAATTTTTCTTCTAATATTTTTAAATTATTCTCTCTTATTTCTTGATATGAGGTTTTATTATCATCAATAGATTTATTGAATGTAGAATTAAATAAAGAGAATTTCCCACTTAAGCCCTTTAATTCATTTTGGAAAGATTCAATATTTTTATCCATATCTCTCAAATTTGTATTCATTTTTCCCATTTGTTCTAAATTGACTCCAATATTTTCTAACTTCTCATTAAAGGGATTCATGAGGTTATTTTGTACGAAGGAATTAACTGTCTCCATTATTTCAGTTCTTAATTCTTCCATTTCTTTCTGCGAATCAACTTGATGTTCTTGAATTAAATCACTTTGATAATCAAATATCGTGAATAGCTGACTCAGATGATCTGAAGTTATAGTTTTTATTGATTTATATAAATTAGAAAATCCCATTTTTATTATCTCGATGATTTCGCCTAAATTCTCTCTCATGACGATATTATTCTTGATAATTTCTACCAGGATCTTTTGACTCCACTCATTTAAAAATTCAAAAATAGGTTTCAAGGAAGTCTCCATGAATCCGTTTATTCCCTTTTTCACTTGCTCAAGAAGCTCTTCTGAATGGATTATGGGTTTTTTCGATTTCAATTGGTCTTGATTAGGAATACTAATTTCTCCAATTAAATCAGGTGTTTCGCTTGCTTCTAAAATAGGAAGCTGTTTTAAATGAATAGCATTAAAGAGATTAATCAAGTTGACATAAAAATCAAGAGAATCGGGCGGTTCAATTATTGTTTTCACTTCATGATAATTGGATGGTGTCACTTTTGAAAAATCATTCAGCCTAAAAGTTTTGAATCCTAACTCTTCTTCACTTGTCATGAACAAGCTATGGTCAAAAACAATTCCAATTGAACTTGGAAAACGAAATCCCATTTGATTTTTAATATCTGTTCCCGAGAAGAAGAGACCAAGATTAGGATGACTATGATACCATCCCACATTAAATAAATCAGGATATTTTTGGGTTATTTTATATTCAATATCTGTAAAAGTGGCATAATCTTCAATTGTAAAGGAGACCTCAATTGAACCTCCGTGTGATATGGGGATAGCATCATCCACGATCACGTTTTTTGGCTCCTCATCACCTTCCAACCTCCCGATTAACATGCCCATCACCTCAACGGAGCCCTCTTCATATTGGTTTTTATCCCTCACTTTATTACCAAATCTAAGCACGTGAACTAGCATTTTATAAAATGCTTTCGGTTTTATAATCACTAACGATTTATCTCGCAAATCCAACCCGCTTCATTATCTTAATTCTAATTTATCCAGATCAGTATCTATCATATATATAAAGAATTCGATATAAATCTTTAATTTATAAAATTTTTATTTAAAAATCCAAAAAAGAGAGAAGGAAAAGTTAACTTAAAATTACTCGTGTGGCAATTTCTTGCCGCAATAAGGACAATAGTGCCAATTTAGATTACCCCCACAGTAAGGACAGAATTTTGATCCTTTTTCACCTTGTTTAGATGATTCTGCGGCACCAGTTTGGGTAGCGAAAGGGATAGATTCGTTATCTGAGGAAGAAGCCGACGGTATAGAAGGGAGCTTGCGGGAGGTAGTCGTGGTTGACGTGGTAGTCGAGGCAAATGGTGGTTCCTGTTCTCGAGAAAATAAAACTTTCTGCTTAAAAGCGTCACGTTTATCCTGCTCGCTTTTAGAATCATCTACCACCGTCCCTTGAACTGCAGGTCTCTTTAACTCATTTTGTGGAACTTGCTCTAACTTAACATGTTGGGTTTCAGATATTGGAGCGGACATGCGATGCTTATCTTTTTTATCGACTGCTTGTTTTAATAAAGCTTGAACCGTTTTCATTACACCGTAAGGATTGATATTTGGAAGTGTTATGGTACGCAATATCCAACCAACAATAATGTTTGAGTTTGGTCGGTCAGCATCAATGTCTTCATCTTTAAATACATATGAATCGATAACATCTCGACCTTTTAAAACCCGTGCTGCCCATTTCTCATTAATTAATCCTAATTGTACTAAATATGATGTTCCCGCTATACCTAAAGCTGTACTCAGCGGTGCAAATCCCATCTCAACCAATTTATTCACTCTTTTCTTAATCGATGATAGAACAAATATGAACTAAATATTACTAATTAGATAGAAATTAATCTATAAATAATTTTTGGCTTTTCTCTTATTCATTTGAAAAAAAATAAAAAGACAATCAATTATATTAAGTTTAGAGAAAATGAATATTTTTATAAAAAAATCATGACAGTTATTATTCCTAAATCGGTATATTTTACAATTGTTGCAGCATGTGTTCGCTTTGCAAATAAGAAGATTCCCAAGGAGCAATGGTTAGAGGCAAACGGTATCTTTATTGGTAAGAATGTGGGAAAGAAAAAAAAGGAAGATGTAATCGTTAGTGAAGCATATCCTATCATGCATGAAACATATGATCCAAATGCGGTTGTTGATAGATACGTGTGGTCGGACGAGGATTATATTTCTACGACAATGATTGAAGATGAAGCCTATTCCAGGGATGAATTTGTGATAGGTTGGTGGCATAGCCATCCCGGATTCAAGGTCATGCTCTCAGGATTTGGAGATAGAAAAACTACATTATCTTATCAGAGCATAAATCCTTTAGCAATTTCATTGGTATTTAATCATGAGCGCTTATTAAAACAAGAAGAATTACCAAACAGAAAGGGAGATCCTGTTAAAAAATTGGAGAAGGATCCGGGATTTAAAATCTTTCGTTTAGAAGATGCAAATAATGAAAAAAGTAATTTTCACGAAATCGAATATAAAATTGAAGGTTTTGAAAGTCCAGAAAAAATGATCCTTGAAGCACAGCGGTTAATCATCGACGTGACAAATTTTTTCCCTCGCGATAACATCATTGATTTTTATCGAAATTATGTGAATGAGAGGATAAATAAGTTGGATTCGATGCTCCTTGGGACAGAAGAGTACTTGAAAACTCTCGTGAGAAAAGGTGAATCCACCAGAGTAACAGAGGTTTTAGAAAACCAAAAAAAAGATATCAACAAATATGTAGCGGAGACTTTTATTCAAATTGATCATATAAAATCTTTCATGAGTTATTTGGAGTATAAAGAAAGAGAGAGCGTAATTCCTCAACTCGAGGAAGTCTTGCACCAATGGGATGAGACCGTTTCAGGATTAGAACTAAAAATTACTGAAATTTCAAAATTATTTTAATCACGTGATTTAAAATAGGAACTACCAAAACACCTTCAATTAAAATCTTTATATTTTCAAATATCTTATATTGAATTGGCTAAAATTTGAATCACGTATCCATAAAATTGTTAACCTAATTTTAATTTTTTTCATTAAGCAAAATGTTTTTTGTTCTCCTAATTTTTATTGGAAAGGTCTTCTTGAATTGCATTGGGTTTTCTTTTCAGAAGCTTTAAAGGAGATAAATTAATTATTAATTGATTTGAAAAATGAAAAAAATAAATTTCCCCTTTTCTGCGATATTGGGACAAGATAGGTTAAAAATGGCCTTAATTTTGAATGTGCTTGATCCTCAGATCGGGGGGGTACTTCTAAGTGGGCATCAAGGCACGGGTAAATCTACAGCAGTGAGATCCTTGGTGGATATTATGCCTCAAATTGAAGTTGTTCAAGATTGTCCTTTTTCATGCGATCCTAATTCGAATTTAGAGGAATTATGCGATGAGTGTAAGAAAAAGGAGGAAAACGGACAATTAGCATTAGAGTCAAGGGAGATGGAACTTATCAATCTACCTCTTGGAGTAACGGAAGATATGGTTTGTGGTTCTCTTTCTATTGAAAAAGTTCTTTCAAAAGGAGTATCGGAATTGCATCCAGGATTATTGGCTAAAGCAAATCGTGGAATACTCTATATAGATGAAATTAACTTGCTCCAAGATCATATCGTGGATACGCTCTTAGACTCAGCAGCTTCTGGAGTTAATATCATAGAAAGAGAGGGGATTTCTGTCATGCATCCCTCTCGATTCGTATTGGTGGGAAGCATGAATCCTGAAGAAGGAGAATTAAGGCCCCAAATAGCAGATAGATTGGGACTGGAAGTCAAGATTGTGTCTCCGCGAGACCCCAAACTAAGAGCAGAAATAACACGTAGAGTAATCGAGTTTCATGATAATCCCAGGGAATTTATAAAGAAGTACGAAAAAGATCAAGAAGAATTGCGAAATAAAATTAGTAAAGCACGAGAAATCATAAAAGATGTAGAAATTCCGAATGCTGTTTATGAACTGATTTCAAAGATAGTTAATGAATTGGATATCTTTTCTCAAAGGGCTGACATTACCTATGTGCGCTGTGCTCGTGCTCATGCTGCCTTTAACGGAAGAAGGATTATTAATCAAGAGGACATGAACATCGCAATGGATTTAGTTTTTGAACATAGAATAAAGTCCTTGCATTATGAGATGACCCCCGAAGAGATTGAAGCTAAAATAGCGGAAGTTTATGGGAAAATTCAAGAAGCAATAGAAGATTTGAAAGTTTATCAGCCAAATAGAGAGACAGAAGGACCATTAAAGCATACTGATGAGCCTCAAAAGGAATTTCAACGACAACCCGTTGATCCTGAGAAAGTAGATATTCCTGAGACGAAAGAACAAAAATTACCTTCTCCCAAATATCCTGATGAGAAGAAAAGGAATGCGACTCCTGCTGGAGGATGGAAAGTAAAGAAGGTCCCAACCGAAAAGGAGACCTTTAAATTTTATGAGAACAAAATGGATGCCATGCCCTTAATATATAGCATGGAAAAAAAGATGACCTCCATTTTAGATAATATTCGAAAAGATCGTAAAATTTCCAACTATGGAGGACGGGGAATAGGACGACGCATAAAAATGGTATCATCTCAAAAAGGAAGGTACGTGACCTATAGAAGACCATTAAATCATCAGCCCAAAAGGTTGGCATTGGACGCCACCATACGTAGTCATTTAAAGAATAAGATTTATAATCAATCGGAAATCCAATTTCCACTGAGATTTGATGAAAAAGATCTCATGGATAAGATCTTTGAATATCGAGCCCCTTTAGCACTCTTTTTTGTACTCGATAGTTCCGCTTCGATGTATTACGTTATAAAACAAATGACGGATGTAATTCTTTCTCTTCAGAAAGAAGGATACAGAAAGCGGGATAAAATTTCATTAATTGTATTTCGGGGGAAAGACTCCATCGTTTTACAGAAACCCACAGTTTCTTTCAAGAATGCTTTAAGAAAGTTGAAGAATATTGAAGGAAGGTCCTATACTCCCATGGCGGCAGGGTTAAATGAATGTTTAAGACTTATTAAAATTGAGAAGCTTAAGAATAGAAATATCATTCCCGTAATTTTCATTTGTAGTGATATGGGAGCAAATATTTCTGTAAAATATCCAGACCTCGTGGCACAAGTAGAATCCGATTACATTCTAATTATTGAAGAATTAAAAGATCTTGCCAAAAAAATAGCGCAGCAAAAGATTTATACGGTGGTACTTGAACCTAAGAAGTCTCAAGCCACCCGCGCCTTAGGAGTTCATCCATATTCTGCCGAACAAATTAAAAAGAATTTCAAAAAATATAATGCAGATATTTATCAATTTGATAGATACAATCCCAGCTCTCTTATTTTAGAGCTGAAGAAAATATTATAAAAATTATTAGGTACTTTTTAAATTGTTCTTATCCTTTTATGGTAAATAAAGTAACTTGATCCATGAATAAAGAGAAATCGTCTGTTTTAGTCGTTGGATTTAACTCTCGTCCCCTGGTTGAATCTCTTCATAAAGCAGGTTATGAAGTATATGTAGTGGATTTTTTCGGAGATTTAGATCTTTTTCCGCTGGTTAAAGATTATAAAATTCTCACGGAAGAAGTAGGTAAGAACTATAACCTTCTCAAGCAAGAGTATGGTAAATTCTTAGCCTTGTATGCTATTGATATGATGAAGGAAAATTCAAATATTGATTTTTTGATTATCGGAAGTGGGTTAGATGATGCTTCAGAAGAAAGAGAAATGATACAAAAATCAATAATAACTCAACATTTAAAAGCAAAATTTGTCAATAATGCGACCGATATTATTAAAAAAGCAAGGAATTTGGAGTTTCTTCATGTAATACTTAAAAAAGAAGGATATCACGCTCCCAAAACTATTCCCTTTGATCTTTTTTTAGAAAAGGAGAATATTTTTAATTTTCCGCTAGTTCTAAAAAAAAGGACAGGTGCGGGCGGAGTGAATGTATATAGAGTGGATAATAAGCAATCTTTGGATTTTATAGTGGAAAGCCTGAAGGTAAATAAGTTTAATGCTAACGAATGGTTAGTTCAAGAGTATATAGAAGGTATACCTGTGAGCTGTACTACTATCTCGAATGGAGCACAAAGTAATGTAATTACCGTTAATCGCCAAGTAATTGGATTAAGTTGCTTGAATTCACCAAAAGAATTCATGTACAGTGGAAATATCGTTCCAAGCAATCTCTTAAAAAGCGATGAACGACAAATTGCTGAAATTTCATTATATTTATCCAAGCATCTAGGACTGAAGGGGATTAACGGTTTTGATTTTGTATTAAGAAATCATGTTCCTTATTTCATGGAAATAAATCCTAGAATCCCCGGTTCCATAAATGTTTCAGAAAGTGCAATGAGCTTGAATCTCATGGATTTGCATGTTAAATCATTTGACTTGAATCAATGGGATGGAATCGTCAATATGCTAAACACCTATGTACCTGCACAATTTGCCACCAAGTTCATATTTTTTGCTCCTAAAACGATATCAGAAGAATCAATAGAACGAATTAATAATTTACCGAACATTCACGATAAAACGATTCCAAAAAAGAAAGCTTTTAAGGGAGAACCATTATGTACGATTTTAAATGTTGCCGTATCTTTCAACTCTTCGTTTTTCGGGGCATTAAAAATCGTGGATGAGATATATAGAATAATTGATGGGTAATGATGAAGAATTATACAGCTATTACGATTTATAAAAATACTTCTTTAAGGGATTAAATTAAAAAACATGTTAATCCAAGTTTAAATAGGATCATCACGCATTGACTTGTTCTCCCCAAACGTGTACTTTTGCATAATATTTAATTATTGGTATCATTAATTAAGTCATCCAAGAAAAAATACATTATCAAGGAAAATGCACATTGACAGCTTTGATTAGTGTTAATTTAAAGAAACCAATTGCTACAGTAGATCCAAGAATTTTCGGATTATTTATTGAACATTTCCCCAAGCAAATTTATGGTGGAATATATCAGGAAAAATCTAAATTTTCTGATAAAGAAGGATTTAGATTAGACGTTCAAGCAGCATTAAAAGAGCTGGCACCTCCCCTCCTTCGCTGGCCAGGGGGAAATTATACGAGCGGATATCATTGGTTGTGGGGGGTAGGACCTAAAAAGGAGAGAAAGCAACGCCAAAATCCACATTGGAAGGAAGTTGAATCTCACAAGTTTGGTACTGGTGAATTTATAGAACATTGCAAGCGAATAGGAGCAGAACCATTAATATGCGTGGGTGTTGGTAAAGATGAAAGAAACCCCACTCCTCAAGAAGCAGCAAGTTGGGTGCGTTATTGCAATGCAATTGAAGGAGATGAGGCAAACTTGAGAGCAGAAGCAGGTTATGAAAAGCCCTTTAAAGTTAAATGGTGGGGTTTAGGAAATGAATGCTGGGGTCCGTGGCAAATTGGGTATTATAAGAATGGGTTAGATTACGGAAAGGACATGCTTGAATATAAGCGGGCCATGTTGAAAGAAGATCCCGACTTGAATTTTGTTGTAGTGGGATCTGATCCGATCTTAGCTAGAAAATGGAATGAACAATTATTTTCAATAGATGAGATAGTTAAGGAAATTAATATATTGTCCTATCATCATTATTGCCAAATTAGAGCCACTACTCGAAATTCACATCTAAAATCCACATTGGACCTTCGTAAAGTAGAAAAGCAAATAGTACAAACTATTACTTCCATAAAAGAAGCGTGTAGTCGCGTGGGGCGAAAGGAATTCATTAAAATATCAGTTGATGAATGGAATGAGTTTGCATGGGAAGAGGAGAAAATCGATGAAAATGATGATCCAGAACAATATGATCTTGCCCACGCACTTTATACTGCAGGTTTCTTGAATATCTTGATGAGGCATTCTAATTTTATCATCATGGCAAATTATTCACCCAGCGTTAATACACGTGGATTAATTCATGCAAATGATGATGGAATCCTATTAAGGACTAGTTATTATGTTTTTAAAATGCTTAGAAAATGCGGAGGTGGCATTGCTCATGATACCGTAATAGAATCACCTAATTTAATGGATTCTAATGCGAAATGTATTGATGCAACCTGCATTGAAACTGAGGAAAATAATCTTATCCTTAATATTATTAATAGAGACCCAGATAATGAAATTCCATGTAAAATTATCATGGAAGGTTTTGATCCAAAAAAAATAACGAGTTCAATTATTAGCGCAGGAGATTTAAGAACTTATAATACCTTTCAAAAACCTTTTGAAGTAATGTTATCATCGTTTAATGAGAAATTATATCAGAAGGGGGAATATATTATTCCTGCAAAATCGATAATTCAGATGGTATTAGAAAAGTAAATCATTTATTTAATGATATTTTTTATTTTAGCAATATAGCTTCCCAATTTTTCTTTTTCTGGTACGGCAATACAGAGTATTCTTCTATCATCGATGCTATGAACAATAATTGATCCTTTTTCTCCCGAGATGATTGAATACTCGAGATTTTTGGTCTCTAATAAGATTGTCGATAAATTATATAACGCAGACACCATTGCGGAAATCATGGGCTCTGGCATTAAGCTTTGGATTTTAATGGGAAGACCTTCTTTTGTAATGATCGCGATTAAGATGACATCCGGAATTGCTCTCTTCAGGGCTTTAAATATTTCCTCCTTGATAACTTCACTGGTTTCGACTATTGCAGAAATTTGCAGAGAGAATTTTCCTAATCTCTTAATATAAGTATCTAAACCCTCTAAATCTACTAATTCCCTTTTTAGATACGCCACCATGGTGATATTTTCTGTTAAAAAGCTAAGGATAATTTTCTCTTTTCCAGTTATTACATTATATGAGATTTCTTGTTCTATTGAATCTTTTAAGAGCTTAGACGATAAGAAAAGGAGACTACTTGTGGCAGCAGAAATTTCATTTTCATTTAATTTTGTTGATTTATCTGCTTGTTTTCTAAACTCGGAAATAATTGGTGTTCCCCCCGGTGTTCCTATGTTGACAGCCAGAAGAGCGGGATTTTCGGATAACTCCTTATTAATGAGTTCATCAATTTCCGCACTTATTCTATCGAAATTTTCTTTATTTATTTCCACCATATAAAAAATTAATACAAATCTGAATATTTATATATATTTAAATCTAAAGGTTCCATGCTAAATAGGTACCAAAATAATATAACTATTAAAAACTATATATAGCCATGCATGTTATTATTTTAGCCGCAGGGTTGGCAACACGACTGAATCCACTTTCTAAAAGAATACCCAAACCCTTGATTGATATCAATGGAAAATCGATCATTTCGAGAATAATTGAATCCTTTAAAGATGCGGGTTTAAAAGATTTTGTAGTGGTAACGGGTTATAAATCTGAATTCGTTAAAGAGAACCTGAGCAAAGTAAAAGGAGTTAATATTGATTTTGTTCAACAAATGGATCAAGAGGGAATGGCAGATGCTTTATTCTTAAGTCTTGATTTTTTGCTTAAAAAAGAGGGAAACATCCCCGATTTTTTTCTCTCGGCAGCTGATATCTTATTTTCTCCCGATAAATTAAAATTGATGTTAGATTGTTTCAAAAATGTGGATTCCATGGCAATATTAAGCTTAATGGAATCTGAGGATGAAGAAATCGCTAGGGGTCATGGCAATGTTAATATCGTTAAAACAGAAAATAATATTTATCCCAATTTTAAAGCGAAACTCTTCTCCATTTCAGATGTAATTGAGAAACCCCAACCGAGTCAGATATTAAGCAATTTTTATTCTTTACCGCTTTATATTTTTAAACCGAAGATTTATGATTTTTTACAAAAGATTAAGCCCTCAATTCGGGGAGAAAAAGAACTTCAAGATGCAATAAAAATGATTATTAAAGAACAAGCTACGATCTTAGGCGTAAATATTATAGACGAGCTCATAACAAGAGAGAATATTGGAAAATATCACCTGACTTATTTGAACGATATTAAAAAAATGAATTTCCGATTTCTCTCAGGAATATTTATCAATACTAACTTGAAAGGATTTCCCAGGATTTTTGAGCCAATTTTTATAGAAAATGATGTGAAAATTGATGATGGCGTGGTTTTAGGGCCAAATGTCATAATCAAGAAAGGAGCTCATGTAAAAGGTGAATGTAAGATAATAGAATCGATTTTATATGAAAAATGTTTTTTAGGTTCATCCAGCAAGTTAACAGGATGCATAGTAGATGAGGACACAAATATACCGCCTCATTCTCAATTTATAAATAAGTATATATTCATGAATGAAAGTAACAATTTGCTCAGTATTGATTTATGACTTGTTAAAGGAAGAATAAAAGAGATGAAAGAAAGTTTAAACTTTTTAAGCATGAGCACTATAATCACTATAAGATCTCTAACATTGATAGAAACTTTAAAAAAGAAACATTAAGAAGATACTCTTGAATTAAAAAACATGGAAGATTTAAAGAATCAGATTGAAACTAAAGAAAATCTTATAAAGGCTCTGCAAGAGTCCATAAAGTTAAAGGAGGATCAAATTAAGACCTTGATGGAGTCTCTAGCCTTAAAAGATGAACAAATTGGAACTTTACAACTTTCCTTAATCACGAAAGATGAGAAAGTAGAGACCTTAGAAAAATCTCTGGAAACAAAGACCAAGGAAATGGAAGAATGTACTTCTTCCTTGATTGATGAGAGCGTGCTCATACAAAAACAGAAAACTATTGAAGAATTAAATGCTAAAATTGACATACTGAATGACGAACTACTTAAATCTGATGAAGAAATCGAGAAATTGGAATTAGAAAACCAATCCCTCAAGGCGCAAGAAACCAAACCCATGGATTCAAAAATCATGGATTTCACACAATATAGCATCGCCCAATCCGAAATACTGTTTGATATGAAAAAAATCATAGATGAATCTGTTCATAAAGTTATTATTGCAACCCCCAGCATTCAAGATCTGCAGGAACTTTTTCTATATGAAATCAAATCTTCCGTGAGCATGAACATTTCCTGCTATATTAATCAAAATGACCCAGAAGACATGGAATTGTTAGAGGAATTTGAAAGTTTAGATAATATCACCATAAGACATTTTGAGGATAAAGATCGTTATGTTGTATTGAGGGACAGTGAAGAATTACTGTTTGGAATTATTGGAGAAAAGGATACGAATGTACTTATATTTCACACCCAAGATGCAAAACACGTGAAGATCCTTAATTCTATTGGAATCGACGCCTGGTTAAGAAGCAAAAAAATTATTTATTAAAGATTAGTAATTTTATCCTATTATCCATAATCAAACCTATTTATAAAACAGGGAGAGCTATGTATTTCTACTTTTCAATAAATTGGGCAATTTTCTCCTTCACATTTTGGGTTTATTTCCGAAAATGGGCATCGAAAAGGACTATAATCTAAATTTATATTGAATTTTTCCTTGAAAAATTTTAGAGTCTCACAAATAGATAATCTCACGGATCTCTTGCAACAATGCTCCAAATTATCTGCAATCTTTTCTAAAGTTCTGGATGTTGCTTCATTCGCTAAAGAACGGGGTATATTTTCACTGGGAGTACCCCCCGTGAAGATACTAGTCGCAATTCCCGCACCTATACCTGCGCCACAGGCGCCGTAAAAGCCGCAATATCCACCAGGAATCTTTGAGCCTCGCTTAATCCCTTCTTTAATATCTTTGATAGTAATATTATCGCTGTTCGGCTTTTTTATATTATTATTTTTTAAGGCAGTTAAAATAACGGCAGGCACAAGAGCATGATGTTCGGGACCGTATACCTTGAATTTAGGATGTTTCATTATTTTATCTGCTAAGATAAAAGGATCTTTTAAATCAGTTTGCTCACAGGTCTTTTCAATAATTTCCAGGGGTCCCTTCATGTGACATTCATTACAAATATAATGCCCTTTATCACAATAGATATTGGTATTAAATATATTACCACAAAATTCGCACGGTAAGCTTTTATATCCCTCTTCGGAAGTTGAATAAATTAAAGGTGAACCGCAAATTTCACATTTATCAAATTTCTTTTCCAACTGGGTCCGCTTCCTTTAAAATCATATTTCCTTGAAACTTCTTTTCCTTTTATCAAAATATGTCAAATGATTATATCCTATTTTCTTCACCAAATTAGATAATTCATCAAACTTGTAACCTAACTCGTTTGGATCATGCGAATCTGAACCAAATAAGATGGGAATATCTAATTCATGCATGATTTTTATAATTTCTTGAGAAGGATACTGCTCCTTCACATCTTTTCGCATTCCACCCGAATTGATTTCAACGACTTTATCTTTTTCTTTAATTAACTCTAAGAGCTCTGTTGCTTTTTCTTTGATTTTTTCTTTATTAACGGGACGTTTATTAAATTTTTTGGGAAGATCGAAATGAGATATGATGTCAAAATCAAACCCCTTGGAATTAAGCATATTTTTCATTTTGTTAAAATATTGAATATATACCTCGTCTACTCCAATGATCTCATACTGTTTTAAATATCGTGTATCGTCTAAACACCATTTTCCTTGGGGGGGTTCCAATATATGGATAGACCCTAGCAAGTAATCAACCTCTTTTTTATAAGGAAGGATATATTTATTCAAAAGAGATTCATTCGCTTCCATGTAATCAAGTTCAAACCCGATTTTGATGTTAATTTCATGGTAATATTGCTTTAGTAATTTCTTTGCTGTAGAAATGTAATTATCAAGTTCTGATAGTTTCATTCCGTATTCTTCATGAGGAATATCTCCCAAATCGTAAAATTCATACGGAAAGTGATCGCTAAAACCTATAGTTTTCAATCCTTTTTTAATGGCAGCTTGAACATAATCTTCAAGATTCCCCGAAGCATGCCTACATAAAGAGTTATGTGTGTGCCAATCAGCCAGATTTTCTTTCAAGGTTTTTAAAAAATAGTGTTATTTTGATAAGATATTAGAAGTAAATCTATTTTTAATACATTAAATCAATGCTATACCATTAAAATAAAGCAAAAAACTTTTTGATTAAGAATTAATAATAAAAGATTAGGAATAAATGGAGTTCAGAGAACATCAATTTGACGGTCCGTATGAAGTAATTGCTCTTGATATCAATATAAATCAGGAGATGCTCAGAGGGCTTTTATACTATCCTCCAAAAAATTATAGTAAGCCCTATCCCCTGATCATTTATTTTCACGGATTTCCTCAGTTATTTCCTTTACAAGAGATTGTAAAAGAAAACTCATTTTTATTAGAAATGGGATATGCATTCATGATTTTTAATTTCAGGGGCTATGAATTAAGTGATGGATGTGTTTCACTTCACTCACAAGTGGAGGACGCAATTAATATTTTAACCTTAGCGGAGAAATTATCAGAAAAATCTATTTTCCATCCAAATAACATTAACATCTTAGCTCATGATTTAGGAGGATTTATCGCTTTATGTGCTTGTTCCCAATATAAAAAGGTTAACCGATTATTATTATTGAGCCCAATCTTAGATTTGGAGAAACATGTATATAACAAGGAATTTTTCACGTCAGTGAATTATGTATCACACTTCCTACCAGGGCATGTTAGGGGAATTGAAAATATCAATGCATTCATATCCCTGACGAAAGAAGAGTTATCTGAAAAGAACTTTAAAATTCGCAACTTTATAGAAGAAGTAAATATAAATTTAATGGAAGTAATAATAGGAGAGAGTGATAAACTCACTCCCATGAGTGAAGTGATTGAAATATTAAGTCCTCTAAAAGATTACTTACAAATAAAAACGATTAATGATATGGACCATCAATGCCTCAATGATGAAGAGTTAGAAAAGAAAAGAGAAGAAATCGTTCGATTCTTCGAAAATTAAATTAAAGATATAGGAAACTTGAATGGCTGAAAATATATACAATAATTTCGTTAATAAAACTATCAAAATCGAAGAAGCAGTTAGCATGTTTTGTACACTTTTAGAAGAAAGCAATAATATACAAGAGCGCATAAAATGTATTGAATATTTAAGCAATATCAATTCTAATAACGAAAAATTATTGAAAATTGTAGAAGATCTCATAATCTCTGATGAAAGTGAACAAGTTCGGGCTAAAGCCATTGCTTTCTTTTATCAAAAATATTTGATTTCTCATTTAGATCCTCTTAAATGGTCCATTAAAAACGATAATTCTTCGTATATATTATCCATTCATGAAGATTTTACTCATGGCGCCTCCACTTTCTTACTCAAAAGATTAAAGAAAACTTTGAACCAAAGATTTGCTTCTATTGCTTCCAATTTCCGAATTGTTCCAAAAGAAATGAGGTTTTTGTTGGATTTGGGAATTAATATTGAATTCTACAAGAAAAAGTATCCCAATTCATACATTGAGATTAACACGTTAAATAATATTTCATATGAGGTGAAAAACAACCATATCAGGGCATTAAATTTGTCTTTCGCTCCATCATTACCAGAATCTATTAAAAATTTAAAGTACGTGGAATACTTGGACTTAAGTTATAATTATTTTAAGGAACTTCCCCTTGGCATCAATAAATTAATTAAGTTATGTCATCTCAACTTGTGTTGGAATAATTTCAAGGAGTTTCCGATTTCTCTTAGGGATTTAAGATTAAATGAAGATTTAGAACTGTTGATAAATCACAATAAGATAACAAATATCCCCAATTGGATAGAAAACCTTCAAAACATGAGCATGCTCTCAATGAATAATAATGATATTTTTCGTGTTCCTTATTCATGCTCAAGATTAAAGAAATTACAGTATTTAGATTTAAGCTGCAATAATATTTCGGAAGGTATCAAATCTATAGGATATTTAAAAGAATTAAAGGATCTGAGATTGAATAATAACTCCATTAGAAAGGTGCCTGAAAATTTCTCTCAACTTCACTCACTTGAACGATTAAATTTAAGCGATAATAAGATTAAATCCTCACCAGAATTCCTTTATAATCTTAAAAATTTAAAGATATTAAACCTTAGAAATAATGATATTCAAAAAAATGAGATTCACTCAAATCAATCAACGTCGCTTAGGGTTATTATTTAATATATTTTTATTGTAAAATGAATCAAAACAATAATAGCATTTTTAACATAATTGGGACTCAAAATATAAAGAGGAAGATTAATTTAGTTAATCTCCACTGCTTTTTTAGCCAATGTAATAATCCCTTAATCATGAAAAAATGTTCTAAAAAATTATTTCAAGTTGCAAGAGAAAATCGAGACAAAATGCTGGTGATAAGCGTGTTAGAACTTCTAATGAAATATTTTTTGAGTGATTCTAAACTTTTTTTAGAACAAACAATTGCACAAACAGATTCCGCACTGGTATTAACCTCCATTTACTTCCAATTAAAAGAGTCGTCATCGAAAGATCTCGACTTTTTGAGAAATTGCTTGATAGAAAAATTAGCTTCTATTTATGATTTAGTTCCCGAGGAATTAGGATTTTTTTTAGATTTGACTCTTTCCCTAATAAGTTCCCTTGATTTTAAGGTTGATTATTTTAAAAAATTCATTTGCTCTTCAATTGAAGATTTAAAATCTCAACGGGAGTATAATTTTGCCTTTAAAAACCATCACGTCATTGGCATGGATTTGAGCAGATGGGACATGATTTCAATAATCCCCTCAACTATTGGTAACCTTGATCATTTAAGATATTTAAGTTTAAGAGGTTTAAGCATTGAGGATTTACCAGAAAGTTTTTTTCGATTGCGAATGTTAAATGAATTGGATTTGAGAAGTATTGGCTTCAAACAAATGCCAAGAGGATTGCCAAGCTTTGTGAAAGCGAATTTTGCGGACAAATATGAAAAAATGGGTGTAGTCATATCTCAAAGCATTGTCTTAGCTTTATTGGAGATCTTGAGTGGTAAAATACTTCTGAAGGGAGAAAATGAAGATAAGATAATTGATTGGGATGAAAATACTAACTACCAGATCAATCGGGAGGGAAATATTATTGGAATTAACATTGATAATGAATTTTCGGAAATTAGCATCATTCCAAAAGAAGTTTGCTTGCTCTCCAGTCTTAAGGAACTTCAGTTGCCTCATTCGCGTATTAAGCACCTCCCAAATTGTCTTTTTAACATCCAATCCTTAGAAATATTAAATTTGCAGGGAAATCTTCTTTCTGAATTCCCCATCAATATAAACAAGTTTAAAAATTTAAAATATCTTAACTTGGAGGATAATAATATACCTGAACGTGCCGTACAAGAGTTTGATTGGTATAGAGATGGAGCTTCTCATTTAGACCAGAAGCAATTTGAGTTAGCCATAAAAGAATGCCAAGAAACCTTAAAAAAATTTCCCAATCATGTTAAAGCTCAGCTCCATTTAGGTATTGCATATAAATATTTAGGCAATTGGAAAAAAGCGTTATCCATTTTAAAAAAGGTGACCGAATTATCCCCTAAAGAAGATCTAGCATGGAGCTATATCGCGGATATCTATAAGGATTTGGGTGAATTTCAGAATTCCATCAATGCTTTAATAAATGCTTTAAAATATGTTCCAAATAATGCGCTCTATTGGAGTAACCTTGGGTATTTATATAAAAAATTTAGAAAGTGGTCTGAAGCTTTAAGCGCGTACAAGAAATCATTTCTTTTAAATCCTTCGAACACATCTATAATTAGAGTTCTCGAGCAATTATTTAATGAAATGGGAGACCACGAGAAGGAATTAGAAATGTTTAACTTAGCAATGGATGCTGAATTTAATCATATCCCTGCAAAAGATCTAAGAGAAAAAATTCTTAAATTATAATTTTAATTTTAAACAATATCAAATTTTAAATTAACAAATTATCATGAAAAAAATACCTACGATTTTCCCCGATGTCTTTGTTATTGAACCAGATGTATATAAAGATGGCCGAGGCTTTTTTCTCGAATCTTATTCTTATCAAAAATATAAAAGTTTTGGTATAGATCATACTTTCCTCCAAGATAATCACGCAAAATCAAAAATTAATACCGTAAGAGGGCTGCATTTTGCTCTCAATCCCGGGCAAGTTAAGCTCGTACGTTGTACTCAAGGAAGTATTTGGGATGTAATGGTGGACATTCGACCCAATTCTCCTCATTTTAAAAAGTGGCATGGGATTTTATTATCGGATTCTAATTTCTTGCAAGTTCTTATCCCGGTGGGATACGCGCATGGCTATTCCGTGCTTTCAGAAATGGCAGAAGTTCAATACAAAGTATCCGACTATTACAATCCGAAACGCGAAAAAGAAGTATTCTGGAATGACCCTTCCTTAGGAATTGATTGGAAGATAAATGAACCGATAATATCTAATAGGGATAAAAATGCTCCTCTCTTGGAAGATTATCTAAAAGAACATCCCGAGCCATTTAAATAATTAGATAGAAAAAAGAAGTTAACTTACTTTTTGAATCAAGTAATGATAAATACTCTATTTTTTATAAAATACTTAAATTCTTGATTAATTGAATGAGAAATTCGCAGGCTTTCTCAATACTTTGAATTTCTAAACGCTCATCTGGTGAATGTGCGTCATAACCATTTGGGCCGTATGAAATCATTTGGAGTTCGGGAAAAATCTTTCGGAATATTCCGGTTTCTAAGGTTGCATGAATAGCATTAACTTTAATCTCCTCATTATATAATTTCTTATATGTTTCCTTAGTTATTTTCAATAATTCAGAATCCATGTCGGGAATCCAAGCACCATATCCCGCATAAAAATTTAGGGAGCATTTAACTTTTAAAGTATCCAATAATTGTTTCATTTTCATTGAAACCTTTTCATTTTCCCCGATTTCAAAACTTCTTGGCATGAAGAGCATCTTTATCGTGTTAGATTTTGTATTAATTGAAGAGAAATTGGAAGATGAATAAACCAGATTTTCAAAATCAGGATGTAAACTTATCGGCCCATTGACCACTTCACAGAGGAATGAAATTAATTTTTGTTGATCCACTTTAGATATTGGCTTCAAATTATCTTCAGCGATATCTTCTATATCAATACAGAGATTACTTTCAATTCCTTTGGATTCTCTTTTATATAATTCCAATTGCTCCTGCATTATTTGCTTTATTTCTAAATAATCTTCTTCCTCAACAAAAAGTCGTGAAATGGATTCACGAGGGATAGCATTCATCTTATCCCCTCCATCAATGGAAATCAAATAAATCGCTTTTTTTTCTTGTAAAGTTCTAAGGAGCTTACCCATTAATTTAATCGCATTATATCTACCCTTATCAATATCCAAGGCGGAATGGCCTCCTACCAACCCGGTAATGCTGATCTTTATTGATTTAAAATTGACCTTTTGTTCTCCCATCTCGAAAGGCTTAATTTTCATTGATATGTTGATTGGGGAACCTCCTACATTACCAATTATTACGGAGGATTCGTTGAATCCATCTAAATTGATTAAATAATCGCCATTTACCATTGTTTTATCAATTTGAAATGCTCCAAACATTGAACCTTCCTCGTCTACCGTAAAAAGCAAATCTATAGGAGTATCATTAAAATATTCTCTCCCTTCTGAAATCAATTTCATTAAGAATAGTTGGAAAGCTATGCCTACGCCATTATCGGCTCCCATTGTAGTTCCTTCAGCGGTAAGATATTCTTTCCCATCTATCTTAATCAATTTCAATTTAATAGGATCTTTCGTAAAATCATGGATCACACCATCATTTTTGGTACAAACCATATCCAAGTGTGACTGTAAAATTATTGGTCTTTTACTGGAATTTGGGTTGATACTAACCAATAAATTGCCAACCTTATCAATTTTCGTTTTATATCCCATGGATTGCGCTTCATTCTTAACATAAGTCCTAACTCGTTCTTCATTACCCGAACACCTGGGAATTTTGGATATTTCTCCAAAATAAAACCAAAATTCCTTAGGTTTCCCAACTTTCTCTATTTCAAACATCTTTTCACTTAATATTCTTTAATAATTGAATTAAAAAATCATAGGTTTTTTCCACACTAAGAATGTTCAATCTCTCATCAGGAGAATGATTATCCTTAGTTTCTGCTCCAAATGAAATCATATCCATTTCTGGGAAATGTTTTTTTAAAATTCCGCACTCTAAGCCCGCGTGAATGGCTTGAACGATGGAAATTTTCTTAAACAGAGACTTATAAGTCCTTTTGCTGATCTTTAGCAATTCTGCATCGAAATCAGGTTCCCATCCAGGATAATCACCCATATGAGTGATTTTAACATTAAGGTCTGCTAATTTAAATAGAGCCTCAACTTGTTGATATATCATTTTCTTGGAAATTTCATGAAAACTCCGTTGAGACGTTGCGATGATGATCTCGTTTTCATGAAAGTCGATTGAGGCCAAATTAGTGGAAGTATAGACCAGATTCTTTATTGTTGGATGCATGGAAATTGGACCGTGAGGAAAAACATATAACATGTGAATTAACTTATCCTTAATCTTGAGTGGCAATACGTTGTGATTATTACTCTTTTCTAACTCTTCAATGTTAAAATGCAATTCTGGTTCAAGTTTTCCAATTCCCAATTTTGTTTCAGATATGATTTCTTTAATAAAATCAATAGAATCTTTAAAATCTTTACTTTCAACCCAGAAAATTGCATAGGACTCCCTTGGAATTGCATTTTTGGCGGTTCCTCCTTTTATAACTGTTAAGCTCATTGAAAAACGATCGTTAATTTTCCATAGAAATTTACTCATTAATTTGATGGAATTAACCCTATCTTTATTTATATCTACACCCGAATGTCCTCCCCTTAACCCAGAAATAGAGAATTTTATTGCCCATGGTTCCTTAAGTTGATCTTGTACTTTTTCAAAGGTAAAAGGAATTCTTCCTTCCGTAGTAATTCCTCCAGCACATCCATTTATGAGTGTATCAGATTCTCCATCTAAATTAATCAAATAATTTCCTTTTATTAACGATTTATCTAAATTAACCGCACCAATAAGTCCCAATTCTTCTTGTACGGTAAATAACAAGAATAATTTTTTGCCATTAAAAGGTACTTGCCCCAATTGAAATCGTTTCATTATAGTTAATAAGTATGCAATTCCCACCCCATTATCTGCTCCAAGTGTGGTGTCCTCGGCCATTAACCATGTAATTCCATCTCTTTCAACAATTTTGGTTTTTATTGGGTCTTTTGAAAAATCATGCTCGGTTCCCTCGTTTTTTTGGCAGACCATATCGAGATGACATTGTAAGACAATGTCTTTATTATCGGAATCCGCATCTTGTTCAATAATAACAACTAAATTACCCGCATCATCGGAAAAAGACTTGTACCCGAGTCGATTAGCTTCGTCTTCTACAAATTCTCTTATTTTTTCTTCATGTTGGGAACATCTTGGAATTGCACAAATTTTATCAAAGTAACGCCAAAAATCGCGAACATTTGAATTTTCTATCAGACTCATTCTTAGTCATGTTTAGTTCATTTATATTAATTAGAGTATTTGAAATTAATAAGAAAAAACCTTTGTTTTTGAGATATCAAAAGATCAAAAGATATGAAAACAATACAGAATAATTTAGTGAAATAAGGAACCTCAATAAGGAAGTGAACCCAAAAATGGGAAAAAATTCGTCTTATACTTTTCAATTTTCGTTATAGAATGAGCCGCTTTAAATAAACTAGATTTATTTTAAAAATTAAAAAGAATAGAGGATTAAACGCGTGATTTTATATTTTCAAGGTTTATTCTCGCGCATGTAGTCCAAGATATAATTTTTAACGTGATCTGCTGGTTGAATAATTCCAAAATGACCCTCACAAAGGATGTCTGGCTCTAAATCCAATAGTTTTTGCATGGATTTTTGATATTGTTTTAGATCTGAGCCAAATTCTCGCATGAAAGGCCCGTGAATATCTTGACCGAAGAGAATCTTTTTTCCTTCAGCATCTAGCAAAATGGAAATTGATCCGGGAGTATGTCCGGGAGTATGAATACATTGTAAATTATAATTTCCAAAAGATAGAATTTCTATATCTTTTTTAAATTTTCTAAACAATTTAATAGGCTTGTACGAAACTCCATACCAACTCGCTGCGGTTTGCCTATCATGCCCCTCCTCCTCAATAGGCTTGGAGTCTAACTCGTGAGCATAAAACTTAACCTTTTCATTGAATTCTTCCAAATCATGGCAAGCTCCTATATGATCAATATGAAAATGAGTTATTATACAGTGTTTTATTTCTTGGGGGTCCAATCCTGATTTTTCAATCTTTGTTATTAAATTTAAATCCATCCCGCAATCGATTAAAATTAACCCATCCGAGCTATTGGAGTTAATTAGGTACACTTCACACCCTGCATTGCCCAAATAATACACGTTTTTAACAATTTCTTTCAAGAACGATTCACCTTATAAGAATAATATAATATTTCACTTTCTTTAATAATCGAGACCCACATTTAATTATTATGATTTTAAATAAAAGGGACTTGTTTTCACTTTAAAGGAAATAATACCATCCGTTAGGAAGAAAAATGATGCAATAATATATTTTATATATACTCATTTCGGGACATCGAATATTTAAAATATAAAAAAATAGGGTAAAATAGTTTTTTCTTTAACCTTCAAGAACCTCTTATAAGAACTAACTAGTATCGGATTTTTTTAGATAGAAATGATTATAGAGTAGCAAGGTAATTAAGGCACCGAATTCACTTGAAAAGAGTACATCAGAAGCGTAATGCGCTCCAATGACAACTCTTGAAGCCGCCACAAAAAAAACCCACCCTATAATTACTATCGTTCCAATAATCCTCCAAGGATCCTTCCATTCTCTTTTTCTTAATAAGATTAAACAGGGTAAAATCATTGCAGCCATGCTTGCATGACCAGAGGGAAATGATTGATTTCCTGTAATGCCAACAGGCACATACCATGGCGTGTAATTGGAATAATCAGGGAGTAAATCATAAAATCGAACTCTTCCCACCAAAAGTTTAATTATCTGGACAAACAATAACACGTTTATTATTGCTAATAACACTACTACTGCTGCAAATTTTCTATATTGTCTCCAATCCTTTTTTAAAGTAATGAGTGTAAATATAGCGACAGAGGCAACCATTACGATAGCATCAATGACACTCTTGAAATCATAATCAATTATTCTAACAATAAGTACGATAATTGCGATTATTAGCATGATTCCTCCTCCAATTTTTTGTTTTGCTATATTCTGACTAATATTACCAATGAGAATTGCAAGACAGATGAAAATTAACCCCCATCCAGGAGCTTCGCCATAATTCCTCCCAAATATCCCCCAAGCGGACGATTCATTTACTACTGCTATGGAGATTTGCAAGTCAAAGATTCCAAAAAGAATAGCCAATATAACCCAACTTATTAAGATAAACCATAATATGATCTTTAAATTTCGGTTCATTATATCACGACGACTAATTCTTTAGAATTTTCTTTAAATTCTGTTAAAAAATATATACTTCATTCATAATTAAAGTATTGTCTCTTTATTGACCATAAACCTCATCCCTGATCTCGAAAAAAATATCGGGAAAATTTGTATAAAATCCCTTTGCTTTCTTACCCTCATGATCTAATTGAAGAAATTCCTTCATTTTTGAACGGGAATTAATATCCCATATGAAGACGTTAAAGCCCTTTTTGATAATAAATTCAAAATTGTGCTTTGTAAATTCATTATTTCTAATATTTATTGCCGAAATCATAAGTCTTGAAAGTTTTTCGAAATTTACTTGTTTTTCATCAAGTTTTTTTATAGTTGGAAATAACGTATGAACGAGGTGTACTTCAGAGTCATATTTTCTCAGAAATGAAAGAACAATTAATCGCTGATCTGTAATAAAGATATTCTTTTCGACAGAATATTTTTTGGCTAAATCTATCGCTTTCTTTCCCACTTTTTTGCTTGAGATATCGAAACTATAGGAAATTTCTTTCGGTATATTCTGAAATTCTTCAAAAACTTCTTTTAATGTGGGAATTTTCCGATTATCTTTGAAATGAATCTTTGTTATTTGTTTTAACGTCAAATTTTCTATACCTATTGTTTTAGCTCCAATTTTGATAACAGGATCATGAAAACAAAAAATAATTCCATCTTTAGATAGCTTCAAATCTGTTTCTATATCCGCTCCCATTTCAACTGCTTTTTTAAAGCTTGGGAGCGTATTTTCAATGATGTACCCCATCGCGCCTCTATGACCAAAGACATAAGAATCCTTTTTCATAATAGCATCTACCTATAATAAAAGAATATTTAAAGAAAATACTTTTTAAACAATTTTGAATTACTAATATTACTTAAAAGAATCTGCGAAAAGGGAAGAAAATTTTGGAAAATGGAGCAAAAGAAAACAAGGAAAATGAGGTATTTGAAAGAAAAAGCTTTTCCGATAAACTTAAAAATTATTTCAGAAATCTCCTTGATTTTTCTCAATATGATAAAAAAACAATTGCTTACATCATCATTTTTGTAGCAATAATGGTTGTATCAGTATACACTGCCTATTACATTTTCTTTGTTGACCAGACTTTTCTTTATAGGATTGTAGTGGAATGGATTGTAAATCCTATCTATATATTGGGTTTTTTTGGCATTTTCTTGTTTTTATTAATCATGACATTGCAGGGAATCATTGCCCCCATTCCCTCGGAGGTCGTCTTGATTGCTACGGGAATGATATATGGCATTTTTATTGGGGGAATCATGGGTATCATTGGTTCAGTTACCGCAGGAGTATTTTGTTTTTTTCTTAGTAGAAAAGGAGGAAGACCCATAGCGGAAAAATTTGTAGGGCAAAATGCGCTTTTATTGATAGATGAGCTCATCCATAAGTATGGTTCCGGAATTATTGTAGTGGCACGCTTTTTGCCTTTCATCCCTTTCGATCCCGTTAGCTATGCTTCTGGATTAGTTGATATGAATCCGAAAAAGTACACTATTGCTACTTTTTTGGGATCGATCCCTCGAGCTTTTTTCTATGCATATCTTGGAGCCTCATTGGGAATCCAACCACCCGTCAACATTAGCGATTTAGATCCTGTACAGTTCGCAAATCAAGCTGCGCTCTTTAATACCATTTTACTCGTGATAGGTATCGTTTTAATAGCAGGATTCGGTTTATATTATATTTATAGCTTGTATTGGCAAAAGAAGAAAGGGTTAAAATAAATTCCTTTTTAGAATAATTTTAACCTTTTATTCCATTATTAAATTATCTAAAAACTTGACTAACCAAGCGGTTAAAAAAGGTTGTAAATCATTTTTCCACGCAATACCATCTAATTTATCAGAAGTATTGGTTTCCCCGAACTTAATTAACTGATTGTCAATCTCTCCCATCAAAGCCATATCAGAAAATTTATCTTTATATTTATCCGTTAATCCTTCATAGATTGTTATTGAAAAACAATTTTTCATTAAATCTCTAAATTCCTCAAATTCATAGAATTTGCCAAACTTGAAATATCCCGTTAAAAATTGAGATACGGCTTTTTCGATTTCATTTTCAGAAATTTTTCGCTTCGTAATGCATAAAGATTTAATAATTCTTTCTAACAATGACCCACTAAATTCACAAGCAATAGGCGTTACTTCAAATTTTTGGATTTCCTTCTCTTTTTTTGCTCTGCTAGCTTCATTTCGAGAACTTAAAACGGCTTTGTAATCTTCTTCAATGATACTTGATAAGCCTGATCTTAACGTGGTGACTCTGGTGGAAATTTGCTTTTCATCCAAAAATATCGTTGGAGAATAATCAACGTATTTTTCTAAAATAATACTAAATTCTTCTGGTTTGATTTCATAGGAACTAAAAAAGAAATAATAGAGGGCGCTAATTTCATGTTCCTTCAAGGTACAATTAAATAAATAATTTCTCAAATAGATATCATAATCTAAAAAGAATCTAAAAATGCAATCATCCACAGCCAAATGCAAATCATTATCAGGATAATCAGCTCTAACAAGATATTTCTTATATGAAAGGCGAATTTCTTGAGCTCTAATCCACTCGAAAGAAAGTTCTAATAATCCTTTATCTTCCTTTAACTTATTTTTGTAATAAAGGAGAATAGTGACTATTTGACTTATAGAGGCACCGATGGAGTGAATATTAACGAACCGAGCGATTATCTCTATATTTTCTAAATTTGAATATTGATTTTTAACTCTTTCATAATAATCTTTTAATTTTTGCTTATCAATCTTATATTGCTGTTCAATTTCTATTCCTTCCATTAAATCCACTTTCAATATTATTGCTTTTTATCTAAAATAAATTTTATCTCATTCAATTCTTGTTCAGAATTTGCACCCCATTTCTTTAAGTCAAATCTGGGATCTATACTTGCTAGCACATCTTCTAAGACTTTATTAGAATCTAATACTTCCCTCAACTTCTTCTTGAAGTAGGCGCTACTTTCACAATTTTTCTCCTTGCTATCTGTGGGTATTAGAATTGCACCATAACTTCTTTTTTGATTATTAATTATGAGATATTCTTCCAAATAAAGCACTTTTTTCTGTCCTGAGCTCAAGCGAATTTGCCGAATATTAGAATATATACCTTTTTTTTCGAAAACTTTAAGAGTTTCATTAATTAAATTCTCGTAATAATTGGGCAAAATAGACATGATATAAAAAGAAGGGATAGAATCTAAATATGGTTCAATAGTTGATTTTCCATACGTATAAAGATATGAATTTGTAACTTCGGTGGTAAAAAATCTTTCAATTACACCGATACATGAATATTTTGTCTGTTCTTCCCAATACATCTTTCTGGCAGCCCCTAAGGAATATTCAATTAAATTTATTCCTCTATTCAATTCACTTTTTATTATTAAATCATCTTTCACTTGTTTCGTAGAAGCTTTATTGATGTAGCGATCTTCGATTATACTTGGATGGATATACTGTTCCAGTTCAGCCTGAATCATTTTTATATCTTCAGTATAGGAAGAACCTATAAATGTAAAAAGATTTGTGACTCCTTTTTCTGTTTGAATGACAGAATTTAATCCAAAGAAAGATTGGATAACGTCATATTGAGTATTTTTTTGTAAAGATAATGAGGATTCTATTGCTTCAATCTTCCATTGCTCCTTTTCTAAATCTGCAGCTGCCAAGAAGACGGGACCCAGAAATTTAAAACTTAATATTTTTAATTGATCCACATTTTCCTTTGAAATTTCATGAGAGTATTTGATATTCTCGTATACTAAATTATCTTCATTGGAGAAAAATAGTCCTAATAAAAGAGCTCTATCACTCAATATTTATCAGTCCCCCACATGTTATTTATTACTCAAAACATGTATTAAATAAGTCAAGAAATTAAAATTAGAAAAATATTTGTATTTCTTGTCCGTATTTATATCACAAAAAATTCCCAGAGAAACAACCTTTTTATAGAAGTGATATTATATCATAACTTGATAAATGATTCATTGCTAGTTTAGATATAACTTGAAGAGGATTCCGAATATTCATGAATATTAGTGAAAATTTTGAAGAGATTATTAGAAATTTTTTACAGGATGAATTAAGGTGGCTGGAAGAGGAAATTGATATTCTTTATAGCAGCAATACTCAGAAAAATAGCGATCAAGACAGAATATCAGCTAATCTGATCCTTGATATTGTCATGAATCATTTCTTGGAATGGGATAATAATGAATTAATGGAAAGGTTCATGGGAACTTGTGAAAATATAAAAAAGAAATATCCCCATCTATTTAAGTAAGAAAGCTATCCTTTTCACTAATTCCTGCACTTCTTTTATACTATTTAATGCTATGATGGAAGATTATTTAACTAGTAATAAATTTATAATCAGAATTTATTAAAAACGATATAATAAATATCCGCCTTTATTTAAATAATATATGGAATAAATTGCCAAAAATTGTTTTTATGTAATGAAAAGAATCATTATCGTGCACTGGAATCGCCAAGTTGGTCCTGAACCAGTAATACAATACCCACCCGAGAAGTCCTTTCCACCTAAAAATATTCTTCTTAAAATTTGGAGCATGCATGAATTGAATCAAGATTCTATTATTGAATTTTCTTCGGATGATAATCCTAATGGTTATATTTCCATCATGCAAGAACACGGTGGAGAAATCTATTTCCTGATCTTGATCAGAAAAAAAAGTGAGATCATAAAAGATCATACGGATTATAGTGACATTCTAGCAATAATTAGTAAAAATTTAATCGAACTTTTAAACACGAATCGGATTGCCAGGGCACTTTTTGAAGCTTTTAATACGATTAAGAATTACACTAAATTAGAAAAAGAGGAAAACCTTCTCAGTTTTTTCACGGATAAAATTAAATTCACGATTTTACAAATTTTAAGAAATGGTGTAATTTCTAAGGCGAAATTGATTGATATCCTAAAAGTTGAACATGGATTTTCAACCATAAATATAGATCTTTTGATCATTTCTTTTTTACGGGAGAATTTAATTCTTAAAAAGGAAGTTCCGGGGGGAATGGAAGATTATTTTTTAATAAAAGATTTGTTCTTGATGCGAATTCCACCTATTAAGTTACCAGATTTTTTAAAAAAGTTAGAGAGGGAAGAATTACAAAAAGTTCGAACCAACTTAATGAGTATATATTCTGATATTGACTATTTATCTGATTTGGATAATAAGGAATTGATTAATCTTCTTATCGATAAAGACGTTATCTCTTTATTGAAAATATTAAGAGAAAAAACCTTATTGGTCATAGAATGTTTAAATGTTTTGAATAATAATGAAGATCTTTTTAATGAATTAATTGAAAAAAAAATTATTTTTGAACACAAAGGAAAAGTCTATCTTTTTTCAGACTTGCGGTTCGTTAAGTTTACACCCTATTTCATAATCAAGAAATTACTAATACGATATAAAGAAAATGAAATATCAACAGATGAGTTTTTTCTTCATTTAAATTTACTAGCAGATAATGAAGAATATTACGAAATTATTTGAAAATTCCTAAATTTGGACAAAAAAGGGTAATTTAAAATAATAGGAGGGCTTTATTTTTAGGACATTCACTATATTAGTAAAATCGGGTTCAAATACTTGGAGATAAGGGTATTCGCTTAATTTTTCGTTCTTTGAACTAATAAAGAAATGTGGAATATAAGCGGGCACTAAGACATTTATCCCGATTTCGTATTCGAACGCAATTAATTTTTCAATTTCCAATCTGGAAATTTCATTTTCAAGTAAATCAATCTTCTTCTCAAGAGGCTTTCTTAGTAACTTGTTAATAAATGATTGAGAAAAATTTGGAACTACAAGATATGGCTTACATTTTGTTTCGGTTTTTAATTCTACCACCCATTCTGGAAAAGGATGTATTTCCAGCATTCTTTCTTTTTCTAAATCTAAAACTAAATCCCCAATCAAGAGGGTTCCCAATTCAAAATGAAATCTTTCCTTAAATAATTTAATTTCTTTTGGGGGTAATTGGACTTCAAATAGATGATGGAGATCTTCTTTATTCCTATAAATATCGTCAATAGTGAAAACATTTTTAATATTGAATAGATTCTGGCTCATTCTTTTATAATAACTCCTAAAATATTTATAAGTATAATAGTCAAATTATTATTGGGTTAAAATCTAAAAAAATTAAAATTTTTTCTCATATTTGGATCTAAGATTTAAAATAATAAAAAATAGATAGCAAAAAACTAAGCTTTTTTTAGAAGGTATTCAACCAAGCGTCGATTTTTTCTTACATTTTCATAGATGGCAGGTTGGTTGGTTTCCAGATATTCTTTTAAGGCATCCCAATTAGTCTTTTTATCTTCCGGAATTTCTCCTAAGATCCCTTTTAATTGCTCGAATTCATTGGTATAGATTAATTCACCACTCACTCGATTACCATCTTCTGATAAAAGAAATACATAATAATCAATTAAATCTTCTGGGTTCATGACATTATCCGGCTTGTTTCCATCACCTGCTTTATCTCCTCGTAATAATTTGGTATCTACCATGGTGGGTAGAATGGTGTTAATTGTGATATTTTCCTTTTTATATTCTAAAGCAAGAGCATTTTGAAATCCCACCACCCCATACTTGGAAGCGGTATATGCAGCAAATTTCGGCATTGCAGCTGGATAAGCGGCACTACCCGTTATGATAAACCTTGCCTTATCTTTTTTATCATCTTTCTTCAAATAAGGATAAGATGCTTTAAAGGCATGAAAAACTCCGGTAATATTCACGTTAATTATAGTAGCAAATTTTTCCGGGGAAAATTCATGGGTATCCCACCGTCCTGAAGCACCAGCGTTAGCAATTATTCCGTTTAAAGACCCCAATTCCCCATGAAAATATTTAAGCATTGCTTCTACTTCTTCATAAACCGTGATATCTGCAGTTTTTATAACCACTTTCCCCTTTGCTCCCATGGCTTCTATTTCTTCCTTAACAGCATTCAATTCATCCATGCTTCTCGACGTTATCCCAATATTTGCTCCTTCTTTTGCGCATGCCATGGCAATTGCTTTTCCAATTCCTCTTCCCGCACCCGTTATCACGATATTTTTATTCTCTAATAACATACTTTTCTCCCTTTTTATAAAGTTGCCATTTTATAAAATATCTGCTAACTTTTAATATTTGTTCTATATTCTTTATTAAAATTAATTGATGGTTATTGTAGTGAAATTTGAAGAGGTTTAAAAAAATAAACTTAAATTAATTGACGGTATTATTTTCTATTAAATCCAATGAAATGTCAATTAAATTTAAAAATCAATGTTGGTATAATATAATATAACCAAATTAAAACCAATTTATAACTATTAAAGAGGCTGAAATTAATGTCATTTATTACCGATGCAAAGACCGCATTAAAAAAAATTGCATCCGTGATTGAAGAAATTGATAATTTAAACACGGATTCGATGCCTAAGGTAAAGGAATATTCCCAAAATTTGCTTGAAATGGTGGGAGAGTTAGAAAATACTCGATTAGAAAACTTAAAAAAAATAGAATCGAATACCGAAGAAATTAACCAATTAAAAACTAAAATTTCCCAAAACAATCGGGACATTACTAAACTTGAGGAGAAAAATAAAGAATTAACTAAAAATAGGGATAATTTATTGGAGAGAATACAAGAAAAACAAAAAGAAATTACGGATACTCAAGCTCAAGTCAATCAAAAAAAAGAAGAATTGAAAGCACGAACCCAGAGATTAGAAGAATTAGAATCAAGAGTAACGGAGTTGAAGCAACTTCAAACGGAAATTGAAGAAAAACTTAATACCATTGAAGAGGGATTAAAAGAGGAATATGATAAAAAGCAAGCATATTTAAATTCCTTTAAAAATAGGGTTGAAGCCATGAAATCTCTCATTAAAAAGGACTATATTCGTTCGGACCAATTAAATTTAATTGAAGCATTACAATTAAATACCGCTTTAGAAATAAAAAATATCTCTCAGGGGGCGGGTATTCGGGAAGACCGGATTAAGGATATTCTTAATCAAATGGTTAAAGCAAATGGTCCGATTGAATATGATCAAAAAGCAGGAACGGTTACATTAAAAGAGGAGGTGGATTTCTAATGGTAAAGGAAATATTAAATCACATCGAGCAATTTGAAACAGCATTTGATACGTACCTTCAAAAATTGCAGAAAAACAATGATGATATCTACCAAAACATTAGTCTAACTTGGAAAAAAATGCAAGAAGCTACCAAAGAAGACGATGATCTGCAAAAGAATTTGTCGGAACAGGCATCTGAGTTAACTGAGTTAAGAACAAAAAGTGAAGAGCTTGATAAAACAATCGAAGGTTTAAATGAAAAGCAAAATACACTCAATTCGAAAATAAATGAGTTAAACACGAATTTAGAAACAGCGAATAATGATTTAAAAAATCCTCAATTAGAACTAGAAAATCTGATTTCAAAATTAAGTGCGATCAATGAAAGCATTACAACCAAAGAAAGTGAGAAAACTACCTTGGATCAAAAGAAGATTGAAAATGAAAACAAGGAACAGACTATAAATTCATCTTATGCTAAAAAAATGGAAGAATTAAATACCCAATTGACAAAACTAAAAGGAGCGAATTTTTTTAGTTCCTTTTTAATCGATCATAGCGATGAAGAAATTCATGAAGTTGATATCTTAGCCACTATAATGGATAAAAAGACGGCAAAACTCGATGATCTGAAAAAGCTGTTGGATATTCCCCCCATCCTTGCAACACGTACAATTAAGCAGTTAGGCGTGAAGGGAATCGTCCAAATTGATGAGGGGAGCGGTACAGTAAAAATGCTTTAAATTTAATAACCAATTTTAAGTAAGTATTTTGTAAGTTTTTTTTTGCTTTTTTATTATTATGATTTTCGAACTTTTTTTAATTGTTTTTCTAACGTTAAAAAGTATTCTGGGGTACATAATTGATAAGGAATGGGATATCTAGTACCTGCGGCATGCGTTTTTTCTAAACCCTCGAGAATGGAATCTAATTTCTCGAAAGGAATTGAAGCAATAAGATCACTATCTTTTGCTAAACCGAATCGACGATCGCCAAGACATGGGAATGCAACTTGAAGTTCTTTTTTTAAGATTGCTTGAGATATCGTGTCCGCACATACACCATCGCAAAAAGTACTCAATTTAAACCTTCCCCCTCGTTCCCATAAGTCGGCCTGGATGATACGCATTATTTGAGCAGAGTTTCCCCACAGCATTATCAAATCGGGAATAAAGTTCACGCGATAAAGAGCACCAGATACAACAGCTTTAAACTCATTCATGGGAAGCAGAGGCATGGATGCCGTAGTCTTTTTTGCGGCCTCTTTCGTTCTATTATATCTTCCCACGAAAAAAGCACCTTCTTGGAAAAGCGCATAGGGTTCTTCAAATCCAAGCGTAATACTCGCCAAGGGACAAATATTTTCTTCTTTTGAGCAACTCATGGTCCAACCATAATATCTTGAATAACTAAATATTTGACATAAAGCAAGAGGCCGATCAGGAGTTTTCAAATGATCGATTTCAGAAATCTCCTCTTTTGATTGTAATAATTTAATTGCTACGGGAAAGGTTGCCAATCTTAAATAGCTATTAAGTTTTGTATCCAATTCCGTCCATTTGCTCATTTTCTTTCCTCATTTAAATTATGAATTTATTTAACTATAATTAAGGAAATATAATTATTTATCTTTTACAATATCATCAAACTGGTTCATATCAAGAATATTGATATTTAATTTCTTGAATAACAAGATGTATCAAATCCTTAATATTCTCAATGGGATAAAAGGTAACCTTATTCATTAAGTCCTTAAACTTATTTTTTGGTATTGATTTAGATCCAATGAAAAATCCTACTATTTTATGCCCTTGGTTTACCATTTGCAGCATTAATTTTTTTGTATTTGCCCAATTATGGATACCAAAATCTGTGATGATGAATACAAGGACTTCTCTTTCCGCTTTTCTTATTTGGTTTTGAATGGCTTTAATTGGGATCTGGGTTCCCCCACCTTGATATCTTAGTAATACTGTTTCTGCGGCATGAAAATTCATAGTCCAATCACAAGTATCTGCAAAATTTGAAAAATTTATTACGCTGAATTTAACTCCTTTTGTTGCAACATAATGTAAAATTGCAAATGAAGCCATAAGAGCAATATGATAAGGACCACCTTCCTTCTCAGTTTTAGTTTTGAAGTTCCATTGCATGGAGCCCGAGGAATCTAATACGATTAATAAGTCTGGGAGTTCTTGTTCGCATAAATGGCCCGGCCCTTTCTCGCAATTCCATTTACGAGTAGTAATATTGGGAATTATGACCGGTGAGTTGAGTAGTGTGAGGACAACATCTAGTTCTTCCAAGGGATCGCCGATTCTCCATTTTTCTGGAAAGATGGGAAGCTCCCCTGAAGGTTTTTTCTCAAAAATCCGAATTTCTAGTAAATTTTTTGCCTTCCCGCGATACCATGTTGCTAAAGGAGTACCATCAATTAGAATTCCTGCTTGTCCCGCGGGAGCTCCAAATTCAGAGAAAGGGACATCCTTAGCAAAATCTTCTGCTTTTTGTCTCAATTCATCATCATTATCTTGCTTTAATCTATCTGAATTTTTAGTTTCTAGGGGGTCATCCATCAATTCCAACACATCATCGGGGATTTCCATTTCAATATTTTTTCCAGGAACTTTTCTCCTTGATTTTCCTTTAACTGGACGATATCCTCCCGTCGTAAAAGTAAATTCCGTATTTAAAAACTTGGATAGATAATACGATATTTTGGATACTTTTGTTTCCCATAAAGTTTCATCTTCAAATTTATCAAGGACAACATCTTTAACTTTATCAGCTAAAGATTCTATTTCGGGAGCATAGTGGGTAGAGTCAAGCTCGACATTCCATAATTTTTCATACGTACTAAATAAGAAATTAGAGAAATTGCACAAGCGATTTCCATAATGTTGGATCAAATTTTCACGAGTCTTGTTAAATTCCCAGAGCATTAGATCGGGATTATTCCTATACAACGTCGTATCAATCACTAAATCAGCGAAAACATTGACAATTAATGGAGCGAAATTTGAATTGGCATGGCTCATGGCAGCATGTAATAATTTCGCATTAATTAATCCATCATAGGGAATTACTTGATAATGGGAAATTTCATGAAGGAGGATAGCATAAAAATATTGTATCAGTTCCGAATCATCTTTCAAAAGGGGGATGTTTGCTAGATTCATGGTAATTTGCCATTGATTATCGGGATCAATAAAAAATCCCTCTTTTCGGGTGTAATCAAAGACATATCGCGGTTCATTTAAGGGAGGATAATAAAACTCCTTTAATGCTAAGCCCCAGGCAGTTTTCGCCAATTCTAGAACCTTTTTTTCCTTAATTTTCAATACATCGACTTTAATAGTGATTGTTCACCAATTTTATCTACTCATTTTTCCTTTTGAATATATTCCGCATGATTAAGAATACCCTTTAACTTTAATGCCTTAGAACCACCAGACACTTGAATATTCACTAACGAATCTTCATTGGTGCCCGTGACATTGATTTCTAAAAGGAGATCTTCAGTTCGAATCTGCTTGGTCTGGCGTTTATCAAAAGCACTTTTTAGTGGCTGATCTAACTCGGGAATTTCTGAGGCAACATCAGCCCAAAATTCTTTCCAATAGATATAATTAAAAATATAATCGGTAACAGTTTGCTTATATAATTCTTGATTACACCAATTAATCAAATCTGCACGATTGGGAAAATCTAGATTTTCTATCAATTCATTTCTCATGGTTGCGAGCTCTTCTATATTACCTATCTTGGCGGCATCCTTGATTTTTTTTGCGAGATTAGAATAGTTCTTGTTATTTAAAGTATTGACAAATGGGATTAAATCAAACTTAACAATTAAATCATTATTTGCATAATTTTTCAATTCCTTGAGATCTTCTGCTTGCCCATTGCCTTCACGGTATTTTTCTGCTATTTCATAACAGATTTCCCTGTATTTGAACCGTTTTTGAATTAAAGTAAGTAAGTATTGGGAGAATTGAAATTTATTTCCCCAGTAAGGAGCTTTTTCCAAATCTCTCCTCAAATAATCCACTCTATGGGAGACGACATAAGGAGCTATCGTGTTAATTATGTTTATATCTATTTTTTCTAGTCCTAATAGCCATACTAATGCTTTAGCGTATCGCAAAATATCCTTGGCAACTCTCACGCTTAAAATAGAATCGATTTTATTACAGATGTTTTGATCGGTATTAAAATGACAGCCCGAACATAATCCCGTGCTGGGCTTTAGCTCTTCTGAATTACCTTTATCAATTCTGGCACATAAATTGTATTCTCTTATTATGGCATGGATGTAATTATTTACTTCTTGGTCATGTGGAATTTTATTCACTTCATACCAAATTTCCATCAGTTCATCAATATTCAATACTTCGGGAACTTGGATGAGCTCATCCACGCCACTATATTTTTCATCTTTACCCGTCAATATCTGTTGCAAATCATGACTGGCAGGCATTGATATCGGAACAGAAATCCCAAATCTATCAAGAAAAGGTTTCGAAAGTTCAAAAGTTCCCACATCTTGAGGATTAATGGTTGCAAACAAACAATATTTAGTAATGTTCATCACGGAATCGTAAAATTTGACAGTACCTTCCGCTAATAAGGATAATAAGATATCTTGCGCGTAAGGGGTTAGGCGGTTTACTTCATCAATTATTTTCCAGAAACTCAAGACAAATTGCCGCCAAATTACCTCTTCTACGCCCTCGTGCATTAATTTACCTAATTTTAACGTGCCTACCAATTTTTCTTCAGTGAGTTGAGGATGTCCTCTAATTATGCAATTTTCAATTTCATTTAATGAACTAGCAGTAAACATTCGGCCCAGATATTTAGTAATAGTGGTTTTCCCCCCGCCATGTCCTCCTATTAATAGCATGGCAGAATTAGGTACTAACGCATTTAAAACGCATAGAGACACAATCTCTGGCAAAGTTTTAGTACCCACTTTTTTATTTTCTTCCTCAAGATATTTTATTTCTAAATTTTTTGAATGAATAAAAAGTTGATTTGCTTGAACTAAATTAATAATTTTCCAAACCTTTTTCCGCAATTTATTATCTTCTGCTATTTCTGTCGTCATTTGTAGATTCCATTGATTTCTTTTAATATAAAATTAAAAGTAGTGTTTTTATTTAATTCTTTTTGCCAAGCAATATTAAATTTATAACATGTTAATTTTTAAATCATAAGACTCTAATATTTTTTTTTAATCTACCCAAAAATCTTTAGCTGCTGATCTCCTATCTTGCCACAATTGATCTTTTCTACCGAATGCAAGAACGCCCTTGCCTTTATCTGCATCCTTCACTTTCCACATGCCATTCACCGCACCTGTTAACCCCGCAGATAATGCCTCAAAACCTTGAGCCGAATATAAATCGCATTCCACTCCTTTATTTATTATAAACTTTAACTGGCGCATTGCTTGCTGGTTCTTAAGTTTGAGAAGTTCTAACAGTTTTTCAACTTCATTATCTAATTGATGCGTCGGTACCACTCGATTCCATAAATTCCATTCCACTGCTTTTTTTGCGGAGTGTAAAGCACCAAGTAAATTTATCTCTTTTGCTCTTCTTCTTCCAATGAGCCGAGCCAGCCTTGTAGTACCCCCCCAGCCCGGCGTGATTCCCACATCCACTTCAGGCATTCCCCAGCTTGAACGTTCTGTGGCGATTACGAAGTCAACGGCCATTGTAATCTCTAAGCCCCCCCCAACTGCGTAACCGTCCACGGCAGCGATAGTAATTTTATCCAATTCTTCGATAGCATTTGCCATAGCTTGGTAATATCTAGCCCGCCGCATGATTCCATTGGCGTCCCCCCATTTTGGCATCTCAGAGATATCATCCCCCACACAAAAATTACCTCCCGAACCTTTAAAAACTAAAAATTTCAATCTTTTTGATTCTTGCACGTATTTCACCGCATCAATAATCTCATCCGAGAGTTCCATGCTTAAAGCATTAAGTTTTTCAGGTCGATTCAAGGTCATGTAAGCAGTTGCCCTATCCCTCTCTTCAAATATTAAATTTTTAAATTCCATAGTTTATTGTTAATTCAAAAAGAATTTTAAATCTATTTCCCTAAAAATAAGAAAATGATTAATTCACCTATTAAAGAGAGTTTGGTCAAAATATATATGAAATCGACATTTTTGTTAACTTTATTGAAGAATTTCGATCAAGGTATCAATAACGAAATCTGGCTTATATTGCCACTGTTTAGATCCCTCGGGATATTTAGAGGGATTTCTTCTTATAAGGATAGCTTCAATTCTCGCTTTTTTGGCAGCAATTATATCTGCTTGTGAATCTCCGACTAATACTGCCCTTGATTTTTTTGGGTCATAGTCGAGATTTTCTAAAATTATTTGAACACCTAATGGAGAAGGCTTGGCATATTCTTGCGTATATTCTGAAGAGAGAGCAAAAACTTCTTGAAAAAATCCTTCTAATTTAAATTCCTTCAGCATGTAATCTACAACGTAATCAGCTGTATTTGAAATTAGAGCAACCCTTGGCGATGTCTTAGAAGTTATGAGTAAAGTTAATGTTTCTTGTACATCAGAATAAAGATTTATTTTATTTTCTTGAATGAAAACTTTGCGTTGATTGAAATCGGTAAAATCAAATTCTTCCCAAAATCCATCTATATCCGATACATTCCATTCCTTCAGAATCGTCTTATATTCCTCCCCTGCACACCATAAACTATTTCTTTCAGTTCTATCAGGAATGGTTGCTGATAAGTTTTCGAGTGTTTTTACTAATATAGAATCAAAATAATTAACTGAATCTGGTATGTGAATTAAACAATCATCCAAATCAAAAATAAAATACGCATATCTCATTGTTGAGTTTTAAAAATAACCTATATGCCCTAAATTTTTCCCATTTTCATCTAAAGCATAGACCACACCCATAGAGAGCGTTTCTCCATCCTCGTCTCCTTTTCCACTTTTATTCGATCTTGCTACTCTTTTGACAGTCTCGAATTTAAGTTTGAAAGTACCATTACATTTCTTACATTTAATCGTGATTATCTTGACATGCTTATTTTCATCTTCATGTTCTTCCTTTTCTACGGGGTCTAATAATTTAATATCATTATTATCACATCCTTTCAAAAAACATTGGTCTAAGCTTATTTTTTCCATGCCACGTCTGGCAAGAGAAACCCAGGCATAGCTGGGAATCTCTTCTCTCAAATTCTCTTTTTCATTCATATTATTTCACTTTTTTTCAAAAATATTCTTTTATTTCATCAAATTGTATATTTCTACGAGTCTAAATGATTAAAACGATAAAAATTCTTGTGATTATAAATTATAATAAAGACACGCATTCTCCCAAATAAAGCTCAAGAATGTGGATATCAATAATTTACTTTTTTACTTTCCTTAAATTGTTCACCCGCCTTTTTATAAAAATATAAGATGAAATAAGATCCAAATAACCCCTTGACATTTTAAAAGTTCTCATGGTTTTCCTTATTTCGAAAAGTACCTCTTGGATGACTAATTTTTTCCTTACTTCTCCTTCTTCTCTCACTAACGCTAACCTATAGAGAGCAAGCAATCCTAGAAAAAAAGTGAGAATAAAACAAAAGTCTAAACCACGTAGATTTAAAGTTTGTAAGGAGAAAAACCCATTTGACGAGGTCAATTGAAAGGTCCATGAGAATTCTGACTCCTTAAAGAAATCTGAGAGTAATCCCCCGAGAATTGGGGCGATTCCCAACGATAAGGAGGTTAAGATAATAGCAATATTTAGAAATATATTTCCATGTCCTTTTGGGGTAAGTTTTAAATTAATATTTCCTAAAGATAAGAGAATTCCCGCCATTGAAATTCCCATAAAAGCATAAATTAATATAATTAGGGGAATAGTTAAAAAGTATACCTCGGGCAAGGTGGTAAAAGGCCATAGAACAACGCTAATTAAATATAGAGGACAACATATCACCAACACAGATTTATTGCTATATTTATCACTAATGCGCCCCCAGAGATTATAAAAAAGCAGATTTAACGATTGGCTTAAAATGATAAACATGATTACTAATGAGATATCGAATTGTAGTCTTTCAAACATGTAGACTATATAAAAAGGACTTGAAAGATAAACCGCAAAATTCCAGATGATTAAAAAAATAATTAAATTTCGATAGTTTTTCTCTTTAAATGGTTCAGAAAGCATTTTTCTGAAGTTATTTGTTTTATTAAAAAAGAGCATTTCTGGTTCTGGAATTTTGGAGATGATATAAATGCTAACAAGACCAAAACAAAAACCTACAAAAAACAATATCGAATAAGCAAAAATGGAAAATTCGGAATAAGCATTATTCCAAATTTCAATAAAAAATGCCCCCGCGAGACTACAAATCATTGCCGTAAAGGTGGATAACATCATTCTATGGGAATAAAAAACTCCTAAGCTATTCTGAGGAATTAAATCGTGCATCCAAGAAGACCACGCAGTTTGTGCAATGGCACTTGAAAATGACTGAAGGGAGGTGAAAAAAATAAGAAAAAGTAATCCCATTTGAAAAGAAAAAATAAAAGGAATTAATGATATTAAGAGTAGAGATATTCTATAAAAAGATAATGAGAATAAAGTTATTTTTCGTCTATTTCTAACATTATTTACCACTTTAATGATAGGAATTCTGATTAATTGGACCAATTGAGGTAAAGATGCCAATAATCCAATTATAAAATTACTTGCTCCAAGGAGCAATGCATAAGCAATTAAAAAAGTTCCAGAAGTAAAGACCACCATTATTTGGGAAGTATACCCATCAATAGTAACATTTTTTAATCCATGCTTGATTTCATCTAAAGTTAAGGCCTTTTTCGGTTGAAAATGCATTATTAACCGTTCTTATGAGTAACTAATCGTTTTAAGTCATTAAAATATATTATTGCCAATTAAAATTTAACTTTTTTGAAAAAAATTAGTAATTTAATTACTTAGACTTAAAAAAGCTTCAAAATCATAAGATATTTAAAAAATTTATTTTAAATTTTTTTCTTTATCTTCTCTTGTTGCTTTTTCTTCTGTTTCTTCTTTTTCTTCTCTTTCTATTTTTTCGTCTAGTTTATTTTCTAATTCTTTCTTCTCTTCGGTTAGTTTTCTAATCTTTCTTTCTTTAATTCTAAGCTTCATTGCGTGCATGGTTACTCCTTGTAATTCTAAGAGTTTATTGATAAAGATTGCTGAAGAAACAACAATTCCTGCTAAATAGAGGATATTCACGGTCCAATAATAATTCGAAATAGCTGAATATAATCCTAAATTCAAGAAGGGAGATACAATTGCCATTGCACCTATCCAAATAACCGCTATAAGTAAAGCTATTTTTTCATAAGTCCTAATTTTATTTTTATAAAAAACGTACAATTTTAACCAGTAAGCAGCACAGATAAAAACCAATGGGGTAAAAAATAAGGCTCCAACTGCAATTACTAATAATAAGTTTATTGCAAATTTTCTTTGCCATAATCCTAAGATTTCTGTCACGGTCATTTGATCTTGAATATGAGCTTTAGCATGCTCTTTTCTCAAATTAAAATACTTCTTCTTGATTCTTCGGGCTAATATTTTTGCACCTTTTTTCCACCAATGAATTTTACCTAATTCCACTGCCTCATGGAATTGCTCATTAATGATCGGTCGTATATATAAATTCAGTAATAAGGAGCCAATACCATAAATGAAAAGGATGGTATCCGACCAGAACAATAATCCACTTCGAGTAATAATTCCTCCCTGAGCATAATTAGAAAAAATGAGATATATTGCATAAATCACAAGGATAAAGGGAATGATGATTTGAATGACGACCAGAGTTATTACGCCTCTTCTCTTAAATTTATCACCAAACTTATCAAATAACATTAAAAAGCCTGAAGATATGTTAAGAACTAATCCAAAACCGGATAAAAATTTCGCGACCATGTAAAATATTAAAAAGGTTATGTCAAAAGCAATAAAACTGAAGAATATGTTCCAAATCATGAATACCGTGAGAATAGCTAAAGAAACTATATAAATTATTTCTGCTTTTTGTAATTTCATTTATAATGCACTAAATTTAGTTATTTTATTTGTTATATTGTTATTTGTTATTTGTTATATTTTTTTATATACTTACATCTATTTAAATAAAAGGTTTAAAAATACTTGATTTCCTATTAGAAAGAGGAGCGTATTTTCTTTTTAAATTGAAATGATTTAGTTAACTCTGCATTTTCTATATTTCCCATTATATATTTTTTGATTCTTAACTTCTCGATGGTTCTTCCAGTATTTTCAAAATCATCTCCGCATAAAATTTTTGATAACTGAATAATGGAATCTACGGTTGGAGTTGGAATATTTAGAAATTTACCTAAAGAAGAAATAGGTATTAATCCCATTGGAACGTCTTCCAGTAAATAACGAGTTATTAATTTATCCGGAGAATATATATTTTTATAAGATTCTATCTTTTGAAGGGCTTCATGAATACAACTTGCATTAATTCCATAGGATTTTTCCGCCCAATCACAGAATTTAAGATGATTCAATCCAAAATGGTTGAATATCTCATTAATTTCATCTTCAATCTTGTTTAAAATTTTGCATATCCTTTTGGGAGCACCTTGTTTATAAAACATAAATTTGCGACCCGATTCGATTGCACCACTGTTCAATAAGGTAATCGCAGGATGCAATACCATTCCAATATTATTTAAAGTAACTTCCAAGTAATTATTAATAGGTATTAATTGAGGAAAAATGTCTTTTAATTTTTGATAAATAATATTAGTGTAAATTTCTGGAAAACAAGAAAAATTTACAGAATTTTTTATTTTTAGGATATTCACTTTATTTTTTTCCCCTTCTCGGGAAGTAAATAATAGAGTTTGTGTTTCTCCTACAAAAACAGGTACTCTCCCTCGTACTTCCTCAATAGCTCTTATAAATTCAATAGACCCAAACGTTCTCCCGGGATTTAAGATGATAATTTGGCCTTCCCTCAAAAATGGGGCTAATCTATGCGCGATACTTTTATGGGCAAATGCAGGAGTTACAACCATAATAACATCAACACCTTTAATAGCAGATTCTAAATTTTGTGTTAATAAATTGAGCGTATAAGTTCCCGATAAAATTCCTTCTGTTTGAATAGAATTTTTCTTTTTAATATGCACTAATCGGGTAGGAGAGCGATTGTATAAATTAACGGGTCGATTCTTAGAAGAAATGTAAGAAGCCATTGCTCTTCCACCAGAGCCCGCTCCGATCACGCAAAATTTCATTGGTTTATCACCTCTCTTGAGACGACTCCTTTAAAAATATAATTTGTTAGAGAAAAGTCAATAGAATATTCCTCCAATATGGCTTGAATCCTTTCAAGTTCATTGTATTTCTTTTGTCTAAATTTATCCCATGAATAACAAGCTCCATCGATCATCTTAGTGATGATTAATCCCTTTGCAAAACGATTATTTTTAAGATGAGGTGCATCAAAAATTCCATATTCTACTAATTTTGATAGTACGTTATAGTCAATATAAGGTGATTTTTGCTCATGTTTATCACTAATTAAGTGTGGAATGAGACCTACAATCCATTTTGCTTGCCCTATTAATTCTTCTTTTCTAGCTATTATATCTTCATTAATGAGGTTTAAACGGCTGGTATAGACACGATTTATTACCTGTTCCACAATATTGCAACTTTCTATTACCTCTTCAGCCGTTGCTGCATGGTTTGCTTCCGAAAAACTTACAACGTGCACAATATCTGGTTTTAATGCTAATTGAACTAAGGTAGCAGCCGCCAATTGTCCTTTAGCTTCATTTAAATTCAAGGGAAAACTTGCTAATCCTGTTCTCACTTGTTTAATCACTCGAAAGGTATCATCTTCTAAAGTTTGAAGTAGCTCATCCTTAGCCAGAATTTTTGCCAAATCCATATTGAAAGAACTTGAAGGGGGTGTATTAAACATGTATTGGGCGATAAGATTTTTAACTCCAAGCTCTTTAGCAATTATTCCACACAGGTACATATCTGCTACAGCAATTACATCTGGGGCATTTCTTAGACTCCAATGGTGTGGATCATTGATCTCAACAGGGATATTTTGCTGTACATGCCAATTAATTGTTTCTAAATGCTGTTTTATAGATTCTTTCAATGATAAAGGGCCTCTCCCGTCCATTTGATTAAACCAAAAGATTGGGATTGCTGCCCAAGCATTATCAATTGTTTCTCTATATAGTTTCGCCAACTTAATAAAGTCTCGAGTTCCGGCATAGATTCTTAGTAAGGGCTCATTGCCCTTTAATCGAGCATGATGTAGTTTTAGAAAATCCTCCCGTGTATATAGGGGAACTCCCCCAGATCCTGATTGTGCGGGATCTCGTTCATTTGGATGGAAGAAATGTTCTTGAGTATTTTGATCGGGAGCAATAGAAATGATATCCACGAGTTCAGATTTCGATATTTTTTCAATTCCTTTAATAGTATCTTCAAGCGATGGCAACCCAAAATGTGCTCTAATTACGGGATACGGTTTCTTCCATTCTATTCTAGAAATTAAATCTTTTGGGATTGTAAACCCACTTTTTATTGCGTGTTTATCCTCTCTTAAAATGGAAATAATTTTATATTTAGATTCGCCTCCAATAAAATATTTATTAAATCTTTTGGTGCTCTTAGCATATTTTACTACATCGGGAGTTCCTGCGAAGAATAATCTTTCAGCCTTATATTCAATCTTATCATATTCCTTGAAGAATTTATCTAAAAGTGGATTGACATTCTCAGCAGTTAACCGATAACTTAACCCAATTATTTCAGGTTTAATTTGAATGATTTTTTTGATTATTTTCTTAATAGACAAGTTGGGACCAATGAAGTGGCATTTATAGCCAAATTGTTGAGCAATTTCCATAAAATTATATATCCCGGCAACATGAACGCATTGACCCAAACTAGCGGTCATTATTACCTTCTCTTTCATTAATTTTAAATTTTCTTTTATCAACTTACCTCCCCCCTTTATGTAATTAGTCCTATGAATATAGAACGATTCTTTTTAACAATTGTGTTATTATCAAAGAGGAGGAAACTTCCTCAATAGATTATTTTTTTTTGCATACCTATTCTTAAAATATCTAGCATAATAAAATGATCATTTATAGATATGGGACGTTGAAATAATAATTTCTCTACCATTACTAGGTTTCTATAACATAAGTATCAATCAAAACTAATAAATTTTTGGGTAGAATTTAATAATTTGGATTTGATTTTTAATTAAATAGGAGTTTGTCTATACATTTAAAGAGATTTTTTAATAAAATGAATATTCTTAATTTAATAATAAAAAACTTGTCAAAACACTACTAAAAATTGTTTTATGAAATTAGATTTAAATGTTATAATGTTCAAGCTTTCAAAAAATAACGGGATGTCATTTTCAACAATGTTCAATAAGTTTTTAACTCAAGTTCAGGTATAACAATCTAATCTTAAAAACCAACAAAAAAGAAACTTAACTCTCAATAAACTATCTTTCGAACTCATGTAGCAACAAGCGATTAATTTCCCAGATATACAATTCTGGTTTCTTCTCATAACTAAGTTTCTTTAATAATCGATTAATTTGCCTTTTTGCGATAGGTCTTAATTTTTTCATATCAAACTCAAGAATCTTATCATCAGGAATTTTAGATTTAACTTGTTCTAATTCATTTTTATTTAGAATTTTTTTATTTGAAAATTTCAAATGTTTTTCATAAATTGTTCCCAATTTCTCATGATGATGACGATTGCATTTCAAACAATAATATTTCTTTTCTTCCATTTCTTATTAATACCACTTCTTTACATGTTCTCACTAATTCTTATTCCATATCTTTTAACTTTATACCAGTTATTTTAATCATTCTCTAATTTAAATACCATCGAGTTTGTAGGAATATAAAACTCATTTTTATTTCTTATGATAATTGAATGAAAGAATTCTGCTAATCCTAAGAATCCTTTAATTATTGATTCATCTTCCTTGAATTTAAAACTCAAGGTGGTTAATGCGGATTTTACACTGATTTTAACTTTTTCATGGACGCTTTCATCGATTAGAGGTAACTTCATTTTATGAATGATCTCAACAACTCTCTTTATAAATAATTCGTCACTTTTTCCCATTTCATTCACCAACTTGCACAAGATAGTAAGATTATTTAATTTCCATTATTATAATTCTTAAATTATGATTATTTTCCATGTAGTATAAATTACCCCGAACTTCTATAATTAGGGGAAAGCACTGGAATTTAAATGATACCAATATCAATTGATTTTTAGGATAAAATTCCTAGATTACTTTCATAATGGCAATATAAATCATGATATTTATTTCTTATGGAAAAGAAAAGCTCATGTAATAATTCTTAATACGGAAAATACCTAGTTTTAATTCGAGGAAATTAGGATATATTATTATTTATTCGATGGTAATCAAAGGATAGTCATGTTCCTAAAAACTGAGAAGATTAAAACCTTAAAGATTGAATGCTTTCTAATTATATTCAATTCAAGGAATCATGATTAGATTTTTTTTTCCTCTTTCTAATTTGCTTAGCGATCTCATGTATCTCAGAAATAATGCCAAGAAAGTATAATCAGAAAAGCATGTTTTGAAAAAGGTAAAGGATAAGTATTGGAAAATACCTAACTTGACTTAAAAATATAGTGATCATGACGGTCTAAAATTATAGATTATTACCATCACGATTAAAAAGTTAATAATTTGATCTAAGAATGATATGGAAATATTGGAATGGAAACCCGCAAGATCAATAGGGCGGCTATTTTTCATGCTAGCTTTTATTTTCATCCTAATTTTATTTGGAATATTATTATATGTCACATCCTTAAATGCAATAGAATCGTTTTGGATCTTATTTTACGTTTTGCTCGCGCTCATTTTCATTTTTATTGTTAATTTATATAATGTAGAACAAATGAGATACATTTTATCCACAGATTCACTAATAATTCAATGGGGTCCATATCGAAAGAAAATTCATTTTACAAATATCCAGCAGTTGATGATAATACCTATCAAATCAATTCAAGGTTTTCGCTTGGGGGGTATTAGACTTCCAGGATATTCTTTTGGAACTTTTGAATTACCTATTGATGGTAGAAAGAAGCTCATCACCCTTTATGCGACTAATTTAATGTCTTTAGTAGTAATAAAAGTTCAAAAGAATGATAAAACTAAATATTACGGCTTGACACCCAGAGAGCCAAATAAATTCGTGGATGAATTAGATGAACGACGGAAAGAGAATAAAAGTATTCTATGAAGTGATTAGATGCTTAGATAAATAATGCAGAACTTGCCTTTAATCTTAATAAAGTAAAATTAATATGATTCCAACCCTTTTTTCCTTTAAATCATAAAGATTTTTAAAATAACCACGACTAATTGATATTTCATGTCTAAGAAAAACACCTTTTCCAAAGAAACCATCGAATATGTTTCTAAATTGGCCTTATTAGATTTAGATGAAGAGGAGAAAGATAAATTATCTAAACAATTGGGAGAAATCTTAGCTCATTTTAAAAAACTAGATCAATTGGATACTTCTGATGTAGAACCTACCACTCATCCTATTGAAGGATTGAAAAACGTTTTTCGAAAAGACGTCCCTTGGGAATCCTTATCTCAAGAGGAAGCCTTGAAAAACGCTGAACATGAAAAGGATGGATACTTTAAAGCCCCCCGAATAATGAAAAAATGAGTACCTTATTCTTGATATTTCTTTGTTAAAAATTTTATGGCATCTGCCATGTCTTTTAGTGCCTTATTTCTCTCTTGGAGAGACATCTTATAAAAATCATCTTCCAAGTCCCCCCCTATTTCCTCGGGAGACGCCAAATGTTTATATTTACTTACTACAAGATTAATTACATAATCATCGTATTGTTTTAAAACTTCTTGAAGCTCGCTACTTTCTTTAATAACATCCCAAAACTCTAAGGTTTCTAAGGAGCGAATCCCAATATCGATTCGAAACCAACTAATGGGAAATAATACATCTCTTTGAATCCCCATCTCAATAACAGTAATGCTATCCTTATCAATGTAAAATTCAGGAGTTTCATCTTCTTTGAAGGTAATGAAATCATTCATCATGAAAAAATTAGCCGCATTTTTAGAAGTTACTACAATACCCGTTGCAAAACCTTTCGCAAGGCGTAATTTATCCGCATAATCAGTTACGTGGGATCCCGGAAATATTAATTTCTTTTTATTAAGACCTTGAAAAGAAATGTTGATGCTTTTTATCCCCCGATTATTCTTTATAAATTTAGGAAATAAAGCCTCATCCCTACTTTTCTTATGAGCCATCATTAATTTATTAATTAGTTCTTTGTCTAATTTGAGGCCGGGAATTACGGTATTTTGGTTTAAGAACGCATCGCATTCAAAATCAGCTATGCTATGGAATAGCCTCTTTTCTTCCATTATTTTATTAATACAACTTACAATCGTGTGGGTTAGAGTCTCGGGATTATCTCTTACAGAATCATATTTTTGAACATTGAAAGTATCAATCTGATCTTCTAAACCTTCCTCTTGATAAAACTCTGCCCAACTCATCTCTGTAAAGATTCCCCCTTCATTGTAAAAATTATGATCTTTATCAATGCTTAGGAGAATTTTACTTCCTCCCAATTCCACTCCCACTTTAGAGCCCGTTGCCAAAATTGGATCTGGAGGGTTATACAAGTTCACAAAAGACATGATGATACTTGGGCGATTATTTTTAAAAAGCTTTTAAATATAATACAGTTGAATTCATTAAAATAATTTCTTAAATGTTTAACTAATCCTAAGAAAGATAATGAATAAAATGAATTTGAGAATATAGTTATTGTTTAAATTCTACTAAATATCGAAGTTATTCTCAAATGGGTTGATTAATGAAGTTCCACTCATAGTTAAGAAATATAAGTTAGGAACCCTCTTAGAATCATGGAAAATAGACAGAACGAGGCTTTTTACTATAGGGCTCATCATATTTATAGGGAGTATATGCATCTTAATACCTATATAGTAATTGTATATTTAATCAATACTTCTTATCAACTAATTAAATTAAATTGCGTTCAGATGGAAAAAATTCCTGATCATATCCCTAAATTTGATACAATCATCGAACTCTATATTCAACGTTGTAGTATTTTAATATTTCCAGAATGGTTTGATCAATTACAAAATTTGGAAATTTTATGTGTAAGAGATTGTGGTATTAAAATCTTGCCAGAAACAATCGGGAAGTTAAAAAATCTCAAATATTTAAATATAGAAGGGAATTTATTATATCAATTCCCAGATTTTATTTATAAGTTAACTAGTTTAGAATATCTTATCACTCATTTTGAAGATGAAAGATTTCTCACTAAAAAGATGCTAAATTTAAAAAATCTAAAACAACTGATTATTCCTTATTATGTGGAGTATGATTTGGATGAAATTAAAGAATATTTTTTAAAAAAAGGAGAAATGGGAAAGTAAATAACCCTCTATTCGACAAAAAAAATTGAAGAAAATCAATTCAAATTCCTATCAATTCACTTCATAAGTTATTATAACTAATCCTGAAATTCTCTTAAAGTGATCAACATTTCTTGTTAATAAATATTCGCAATTCTGAGCGAGTGCAGTTGAAGCAATCATAATATCAACTAGATCGATGGTAATCCCTTGCTTTTCAGGGTTATTTAATATTTCTGCAGTTCTTTTTGCTGCATTCTCATTATAATTCAACATTATCAATTTATTTAAAAGAATTTTTGTTTTTTCTTCTCTCTTTTCAAAATTAAATTTTGAATCCTTTCTCTTTAATTTATATAATCCATAATATAATTCAAAAATAGTAAAAGGTGTAATAGCTAAATTATTTGATAAATAACTATCTAAAGACTCTGTTACCTTGATTCTTTTTTTAAAGAAGTCAATTAAAAAGGTTGTATCCAGGCAAATCATAGTTAATCTTTAGAAATAAAACGTGATAATAAACTTTTTCGTACTTCTTGAATGGATTCTTCAATATATTTAATATCTTCATCTGAAATGTCATTCCACATACCATAAAACTCGAAAATAGGCGATTTGGTATTCTTTTCTATCACATACAATGCAAGTTGTGTAGAACTTTCTTTTTTAATGATGTATTCATCATATCTATTAGCTAGATGATTCCACACTATATATCTTCTTTCTTCATTTTTCTTGAAATCGGCCTGAAATATTATTTCACTTGATTTGTTATTTAGATTTTCAACCATTTTCCTCAGACTCTTTCAATTTAAATATTGGAAATAGCTTAATCTTTCCATTTTCTTTGCAAATGCTATATTTAAGATCTTTATTTACCATGGATTCTTTAATAATACACGTTCCTTCCGGTATCTTATCAGGTTCAATAGTTAAAACTTTCTTTCTATTTTCGCTCATATTTAAAATCTGATTAGATAGATTATTGATTAATTGTGGTTTCTTTTAAAAGAAATATAGTAATTTTAGAATATATGTGTATCGATTGTTTGAAATAATATCGGAATATAGAATTAAAATATGATTATTTAAGCTTTATAATGCTAAGTGGTAACACTTTTTTTCTGAAGAAACTCGGCATATTTTGCAAGCACGCTACGATTATAAGATTATAAAAAAAAACTACGGATGTTTTTTCTATTTCTAATTTTTATAAATGCTATTTTTACTTATCGTTAGATTCATGATTACAGAAACAATTATTTAAAAGTATTAAAAAAAGTATATTAAAAAAACTCTGTTTGTTTGTTTATTTATTTATTTATTTAAGAGAATTAAGCGTTTCTTTAAGTGATTTTTCAAATAATTCGCATACTTTGTCAGTTTCTTCGTCGTTCATTACAAGAGGTGGTTTGATTTTGAGGACATTTTGGATAAAATAACCGGCGGTCGACATTATTTGCATGGCTTCCCCAAAAAATATGCCATTTTTCCAGCCTACATGAACTAATTTTTCTATTACATCATTATACGGTTCTCGCGTTTCTCTATTTTTTACGAATTCAACTCCTATAAATAAACCAGGTCCACGGATATCACCGATTTCTGGGATAATTTCCGAAAGATCTTGTATGAACGAGGTTATTTTTTTCCCTTGTTTTGCCGCATTTTCGGGTATGTTTTGCTTTTGTAAAATCTCAATGTTTACTAGGCAAGCTGCCATGGCTAAGGGAGGGGACGAAAATGTGGAATGATCTTCGAATTCTGTTAACATGCGTAATTTGGATGATGCAATTGTAATACCAATTGGAACACCCGCTGCTGCTGCTTTAGTTAAAGTCATAATATCGGGAGAAATATCTTTATTATATTCTTTTTCATACCATTCGGATGCAAACATCTTCCCAGTTCTTCCAAAACCTGTCTGAGCCTCATCGTAAATGAGAATAATTTTATTTCTTTTACAAATTTCTTTTAAACCTTCTAGAAATTCTACGGGGGCAGGAATCATGCCACCTGGCCCCTGCATCGGCTCGATGATGCACCCAATTGGCGTTCCCGTGGGATACAGTTCTATTTGTTGGCGTATCATTTCAAGACATTCCAAATTACATGCTTTGTCTTTTTTTCCACCAAAACCTTCTTTATAATTCCACATGCATCTATAACAATAAGGATAAAAGCATCGAATCCAATGTTCTCGCCCAAAACCGTCGAACCTCATGGGTAAACGTTGGGATGCTCCCATCATTGTGAGATTTGAACCGTGATAACCACGACTAAACACGATGAATTGATCACCCTTTTTATTGTTTATCATCGCAACACGCATGG
>CAYLZE010000011.1:0-85328 GCA_964388035.1 uncultured archaeon | reverse complement strand
GGAAATTGGCAAATGCCCTTTAATCACCTTTATTCACTAAAAAGGTAAACCACCGCCCCCTAATTGACCGCTGAAGAAAAAAATATTTTTTTTCAGTAAATTTTAATGACAGAAAGATTTTATATTGGATGAAATATTCTTCTTATTTAGGAATAACTAAATTGCTCATTCTAAACTTCTATTAAAAATGACATCATGGCAAGATCCTTCCTTAGTTAAATGCCTTACAAAATATGAATGTGATACGGAATTGTTTATTATTCAAGTTAATGCTGCTCGAAATGCTAAGAGCAAGTTCGCTAATTTGGGATTTATACTCAATATTAAAAACATAAAAAGACGGGAAGAGGAGTAATGAAATTTTATGCCATTTAGAAAGATTAAATTAAAAAAGAAAAATGATAAAAAAAATAGTCTAAAAGAAAATGTATTAGATCGACCCACCATCAAGATAGCTTTAGCAGGTAATCCGAATGTGGGGAAATCAGCAATATTCAATCAATTGACGGGGCTATCGCAGACCATAGGAAATTGGCCTGGTAAAACAGTAGAGAAAATGGAAGGGTATCTCGATTTTAAAGGATATTTTTTTGATATCGTAGATCTCCCAGGAATATATAGCCTTTCTACCTATTCCTTAGAAGAAATCGTGAGCCGAGAATACATCGTTTCTGATGAAACAGATCTTATAATTAATGTTATTGATGGGACCAATCTGGAGAGAAATCTATTCTTTACCTTTCAGTTATTAGAATTAAAGGTTCCCATGATTCTTGCGATCAATCAGATGGATATACTGAGAAAAAGAAATATCGATATCGATTTTACTAAGTTTGAAGAATTATTTAAATTACCCGTGTTGCCTCTTGTTGCTGTTCATGGAACTGGAGTGCATCAATTGCTTGAGAAAGCGATAGAACTTGTTAAGCCGGGGCCCTCTATTCCCTTAAAAAAAAGATATCCCTTTCCCGATCTTTCCTCCTTGACTGTTTTTGGGAAGGAAGTGGAAAAAGAAGTAACCACTTTAAGTGAAATGATCATGGAAAATGGAGTTCTTTCCATTGAAAACAAATACCCACCTAGATTTTTAGCAATTAAATTATTAGAAGATGATGAAGAAATCGTAAACCTTTTTTTACCAAATGAAAAAACAAGAAATTTAATTGATTATTCTAAAAAATCCATTAAGAAGTTAGAAGATTATCATGGTGAAGACATTAACACGATCATTTCTTCGGAAATCTACAATAATATTAATAAAATTGTGTCTCAGGTAGTCCTACAAAGTACAAAAAAGCAAAAGACAAAAACTTCACTAGCAGATGGTCTGGATCACCTCACGACACATTCATTTTGGGGATATGTTACTCTTTGTTTAGTAATTTTAGGAATATATTTAATTACCTTTTCGATAGGTAATTATGTAGGAGGAATGCTCAGTACACTTTATGAAACGTTAACGGGAACGATTCACGGACAATATGGGGAAAATACAATGGTAATTAAAATATTATGGGATGGAGGAGTGGGAGGATTTTTTGGAGCTGTAGGTGGGGTCTTAGTTTATGTGGTTCCATTTTTCCTAATAATTGAAATTTTGCAGGATTCGGGATATTTACCCAGAGCGGCATTTTTAATGGATAGAATCATGCATGTCATTGGAGTTCATGGAAAAACCATCATCCCGATGATCTTGGGCTTTGGTTGCAATGTACCGGCATGTGCTGGCTGCCGCATAATGGAAACAGTAAGAGAAAAAAAGATTTCGGTTGCCTTAACTTCCCTCATTCCTTGCGCCGCCGTGATGACTGTGGTAATGGGCTTGGTCGGAAGATATTTGGGATTGGGGTGGGTACTTGTGCTTTTTCTCATTAATTTCACGGTCATCATTATAGTTGGGAGAATTTTAAATAAAATCATGCCCGGAGAGTGTACAGAACTGATCATGGAGATGCACGATTTCCGATTACCGAATTATGAAGTAATTTTAAAGCAGACTTGGATGAGGACTAAAGAATTCGTGTATAAATCCATGCCATTGATAATAATTATTGGAATTGCATTGGAGATAATGTTACAATTTAATATTTTAGATCCTGTTAATGTTATATTATCTCCAATTACAGTATTTTGGTTGGGATTACCTGCGATTACGGGAGTTTTCCTTCTCTATGGAATATTACGGAAAGAATTAACTCTTGTTCTTTTAAGCGTTTTGGCTAATTCGCTTGGATTAAGCTTGATACAATTGTTAACCCCGATTCAAATGATTAACTTCTCATTAGTAACAATGCTCTACATTCCTTGTGCTGCCACGATCATCGTAATAGCTAAGCAAACCTCTTGGAAATATGCTATACAAATCTCTTTCATGGAAATAGCCATCGCGCTTTTAATAGGCGGGATTATTAATTTTGGATTTATATTAATTTTCATGTATTTAATTTAGATCTTTTTTTTACCTTCCCTTTAATTTAATCCCAAACTTTTTTTTGGAAATATCAAATATTAGACATGTTTCTTAATATAAGTTGTAAAGAAATTTACTTGATAAGAATTTTAATTAATTGAACCAAAAATTCAATTAATCTTTCAAAAATGGCTCAAAATATTAAAAAGTCGAAACTTTTACGAATTACAGCTCCCTGTAGAATCCATCTTTCGTTAATAGATGAGAATGGCTATTGTGGTAGAGTTGATGGGGGTTTTGGTCTCATGTTAGACCGTCCCAATGTAATTTTTGAAGCTAGTAACTCTGCAGATCAATTCCAGATTAGAGCAAATAAGTATTATCGAGAATCTATCGAAGTAATTAATGAAAAAGCTTCAAATGTATTTAAGACATTAAATATAAGTAATAAAAACTTTTCCTTTTATTTAAGGCGATATTATCCTTCCCACGTCGGTTTAGGAAGCAAAACCCAACTCAGTTTAGCCGTTGCTACTGCTATTGCCCGGTTAAAAAATGAAGATATCTCCATTAGAAAATTGACGAAAATAGTGCAAAGAGGAGGGACTTCGGGAATTGGATGGAAAGGCTTCGAACAAGGTGGTTTTATATTGGATGCGGGACACGATTTCGGTACCGGAAAGGAAAAAGATTCATTTTTACCTTCTTCAGCTTCATGTAACGCCGAGCCTGCACTTACAGTACTAAGATACCCCATCCCAGAAAATTGGCGGTTTGTACTCGTGATCCCCAATGTAAAGAAAGGGGCATTTGGAGATGAGGAAGTCAGTATATTCCAAGATTACACGCCAATTAAAAAGGACGAGGTAAATGAGGTGTCCCATCAAACTCTCATGAAAATTTTACCCGGTATAATTAAGAACGATTTATCTTGTTTTGGAGAAGGTTTAAAAAGAATTCAAAATATTGGTTTTAAAAAGATCGAGATTAGTTTACAGCATCAAATAGTCAAAGATCTCCTCAAATTCTTCGAGGATCACGGAGTAAAAGCATTTGGGATGTCATCTTTTGGACCTTCCGTGATTGGAATAACGGAATCAGATAAAGAAGCTAAAATGTTGAAATTGGAGGTGGAAGAAAAATTGGGACGCAATGGTGAACATATATATTTATCCAAACCAAATAATACAGGTGCTAAAATAGAGTATTTGGAATAATTCTCATGCCGGAAAAAAAAGAAAATATCTATTTTTCACCCGACCTCTCCTCTAAAGAACGCGCATGTTTCGAGGCAGGGATAAAATTGGGTGCATTGTATCATATTTTATGTGGAATGCCTATTGCCTTAAAAGAAGAAGTCTTAATACCAATCGAAAAGGGAATTGAAGCCGCTATTTCCTGTCAGCCATATGTTAAAGCCGTAAAAGTAAATTTGGATAGAGAAAAAATTCGAGGAGATAAATCGGGAGAATTTGATTATGATGAAATCACGGGGAAGATCATAAAAGCCGAAGTAATAATCGAATATGATGACATTAGAGTACTTTCAAGAATAGAATGGATGAAGGATTTGGAATACCCTTTGATGTATATTAAAGAAATAGAAGAATTTAAATGATTTTACTATTCCAATAGTCCATATATTTCTTGATTAAATCGATGGATTTTATAGCTTCTTGATTTTTACAAAAACGAGTAGTCGTTCCTATCAAATCTAAAATTTTTCCATGAATTTCATTGGATAAATTATCATTCTCTTGTTTTTTTGCTGCCTTTAATCGGGTAGCTAATATCAACATTTCCAAAACTAAATTTTCACACCTATTAAAAAGCTTATGAGAGTCTATCATCTTTTTATAAAATCTTATCTGGAAATAGAATTCTTTCATTTTTAACCTTCCGAGAAGATTATCTTTAGAAATTAAATTTTCTTTCGCTTTTTCACAAATTAATATCCCCCATGCTTCATCTATAATGGGATACTTTAAATCATCCAACTTAGGGAAGTGATTTAATAGACCTTTAAGCTCTGAAAAATCTTCAAAATTAAGATAATTATATTTTTCCAACGGAAAATAATTAATAGCAAAAGTTGATTTTGGTTCCTTTAAGGCCGCCAGAGCAAATAAATAAATGTTATCTACGAAATTAATGCAAACCAGTCCTGTCTCCTCAATGTTTTTGCAGGTTTGTGAGCCGGGATAGGGACTCATCTTAATCAGATTTTCCTCTATAAGACGAATACCCATGCAAGACGTATTTGGAATGAACTCTTTCAAATCCGCAGTAAATGATAGTGTAGTGGCTAAAACCTCATATAAATAGGAAGAATTTAATCCAAATTCGTGTGCTGGAAATTTCATCAGAAGTGACTCCTCAGTGATTCACATAAGGAAGTTCATGATATGATTAAACAAAAAAAGAAGTATTAATAATTAAATTTGGAGACTTTTGGACGAGTAGCAAGCTTGGGATAAATTTCTCCACTTATAGGGGGCGCGCTGTTATAAATTTCTTCAATTTCTATGACACCTAATTTAATCCCTCTATACTTCTTGATCCCCTTGTAAGGACCCTTCACGACCAAATTAACAAAATCAAAATTCATGCCAAATACCGCCACTTGAGCTCCTACAGGGATTTTTAATAAATCTTTTTTTAAGGAACTTAAGGGAAATACAAGTCTATTTCGATCCACCGCCTGTAATGGAATGCACGGAACAATAACTGGATAGCCATCTTCAGGATCGATATAGGCAATAGCTCTTATAGCAATAGGTGCGGTAAAGAGTTTATATCCAATGATATTTAATCTTTCTTCATCCAATCCCCTTTTAGCTCCTCCTTTTGCGACCAAATCTTTGATAATTCCCATCATTATGCCTCCAAGGGGCAAATTTCTTACCTTAGTTATCGCTTTTATTTTACTATAGTAAGCGGTATGCACTCGCACGTACGTGAAATATCTCATTAATTGGGATTTATTAAAAATTTCCAAATCGTCTCCCTCTTTTTTAGCATGATCATAATCAGCCTTGACTTGAGTAAATCTAAACGGCATCTCTGCAGTCATGTAAAAAATCCCTTGTTTCTTGCTTTTTATCACATTTTTCTTGCTCTGCCCTTCAGTAAAAGCGCCCCAAACTAATTGATCTTTTGCGTTGATTCTATTACTGGAAATCATGGTTATATGAGGTAATCCTCTATCATCAATTGTGGCAACAAGTTTCAACATGACATCTGGTTGCGTGAATTCAATGGCCTCTTCCGAAGCCTCGGAAAACCATTGAGAAGTCCCTTTATTATTTGCCATTTTTTTTCCTCTGGAATTCAATTCAATTTAATATTATCCTCTTTAATGCTTCTATCTAAATATAATTATTACATCAAATAATTAAAAAATATTGATATTGAGGATCTTATAATATAGAGATTCTATTTATAAAAGTGAGTAATCTAAATGGAAGTAAATATGGATTTATATGTTTTCTCCTAGTTCTACTATTCTATTTATGGTATTATCTATGTCTGATTCTGTTGTTCGAGGATTTATAATGCACATTCTTAATACCACTTTGTTTCCTAATACGGTTGAGCTAATCATGGCATACCCATCCTTTACTAATCTATTAATTATTTCCGAATTAATCTTGTTCAGTCCATTAATTTTAATATTTTTCCTTATAAAACGAAATGTTAAAATGCCTAATTGAGCGGGAGTGATCAATTCAAGTTCGCTTTTCGATTTAACAAAACTTTCGGCATATTCAGCTAAATGAATTCCTTTCAAAATTGCATTCCTAAAAGCCTTTAATCCAAAATATTTAAAGGACATCCACAATTTTAAAGCTCGAAATCTCCTAGTTAACTGGTGGCCATAATCGCAAAAATTTACTTCTTCCCCTTCTCTATCGTGGTCTCTTAAATATTCTGGTAAGATCTGAAAAGTATCTTTCATGAAATGTGCTTCACGAACAAAAATACAACTTGTTTCATAAGGTTGAAACCACCATTTATGGGGATCAATTGTCAAGGAATCTGCTAAATTCATTCCATTTAAAAGTTCTTTTCCATTGGGAGTTAAATAGGCGGCAGCTCCATAAGCTCCATCTACATGCAACCACATGTCTTCTTTTCTGCTGATATTATATAAATCAATTAATGGATCGATTGAACCCGTATTGGTACTTCCTGCATTTGCGATAATGCAAAAAGGCTTCAATCCTCTTTTTTTATCAAGTATTATACTATCAATTAGTTCTTCTATTGAAAGGGTGTAATTTTCCGTCGAGGAAATCTTATGAATGTTTTCTTCATTAAAACCGATGATTTTCAGGGCTCTTTTTACAGAGGAGTGCGTTTGATCGGCGAAATAAATTACCGATTTGTCAACTCTATTATTAAGCTTGACATTTTTTGCGACTTCCAACCCTAATAAATTTGCGGTTGATCCTCCACTTACAAAAATTCCCCCTGCAGTTGGTGGTAAATCTAAAATTTTTTTAAGCCAATCGATTGTTATTAACTCAATTTCTGCTGAAGAAGAACTTTCCAACCACGTGCCCGCAAAAGGATTAAAAGCTGATACCATGCAATCTGCTATCATGCTGATAAAATTGCTTGGACTTGGGATAAAGGCAAAAAATCTAGGATGATTTAAAAACATGGTTTTGTTTAAAATTTTCTTTTCTACTTCATCTAAAAGCATATCGGCACTCATTCCATTAAGAGGAATGGGCTCTCGAAGCAAATTTTCCATTTCAGTTCGGGAACCAAAATTGGTGACGGGTTTTTCTCTCAAACTATCTAGATGATCGACGATCATATCAATAACTTTATACCCTATACGTTTCATTTCCTCTTTTGATAACGTTAAATCAGTCAAATCAAATACCTCTTTTCAATATCTAATAGAAAAATCGAATTAGAGAATAAATTAAGGGGTAATAATAAAATATTTTTAATAAAGAATTTAAAACCTTCAACAACAAGATAATTTATTCCCCATTTTTTCATCTGAATCATCATTACTGACATCTTGTTTTTTAGTTAAACCAGACCACTTTACATTCTTTACTCCCGTACTTTTAGCGATGTTGTATAAGTGTTCTATTTCTTCCTTATTCATCAAGGGCTCATCCTTTAAACACCAATCCATGTCTAATCTCTCGTACTTTGCAGTGCATAAATTGTTAAAGCTTAGAAGATCCCACCTTTCAGGAAAGTTATTTAATTTATTAACTATGAATTGACCAATACCCCTCACGTTTTCTTCTGTAGCTGTAAATTTGGGAATGATGGGTGTCCGAATCCACATTTTTTTATTGTTCTTTTCCAAATAATCTGCCATCCAAATCGCATTTTCCAATATTAATTCATTAGGAACTCCGGTGAATTCTTGGTGTTTTTTAGAATCTATTTCTTTTAGATCTAAAAGTACAAGGTCAACGTGGGGCAAAAGGTTTTCAAAAACTTTGCGAGAAGCATATCCGCAGGTGTCTAACGCGGTAGATATTTCATTTTCTTTGCATTCTTTTAAGAAGTCAAGCATGAAATTTGGTTGCATCGTTGGTTCGCCTCCTGAGACCGTGATTCCCCCTTTAGATTGAACATAATATACTTTATCCTTATTTACTTCATGAAATAAATCCTTCAGTGTCCATTCTTCTCCAAACATGTGCAAGGCGGTACTAGGACATTCTTTCACGCAGTCGCCACAATTTGTACATTTTTCTCGATCAATATGTAACCCATCTTCTTCAAAGTGTAATGCTTCTTTCTTGCATATTTGAATGCATGTATTACATCCGATACATTTATGCTCGAACCATTCTAATTGCTTCTTTTTAAAAATAGATTCAGGATTATGGCACCAAGCGCATCTTAACGGGCACTGTTTAAAGAAAACAGTGGTACGGATTCCGGGTCCATCTTCAGTGGACATTTTTTGAATCTCGAAGATTAAAGCTTTCTCCATTACTGTCAATATTAATCTCCAAAAGTCTCAGATTATAGTAAATTAATTAATAACGAATTAAAAAAAGTAGTAATCTATTTTAGGTTAATGATTTTTACATGCTTACTCCCACATGTTAAAAAATTGAAAGGGGAATTAGAATATGTTGGCTTTATATCGAGTAATGAAATTACGCGAAAAATATTAATATTATAAGTTAGCTTCTTAGGGTAATTTAACTACTTTATGAATGCAAAATTGGAAGAATACTTGAAGATCCATCAAGATTTAATTATTTCAATGAATGAAGAATCTAAGAATATAATATAATAATTTAATTAAAAAAAAAAATGAAATTAAAAGGTATTGATAAATTCCTTGCTAAAATCCCTAAATTCTCCGGAAATAAAATAATTTTATTCCCCATCTATATAATAGTTGTAATCTTCACCAGTATTTTTATACAGCTTACGTTTGACCGTTTACCTTCCCAAATTCCCGCTTCGGGAGGGAATAATTATATACTGGCTCTTTTACCTGTATTTGGGGTGCTTTTAATAGGATTATTAGGATTAATTTTGGTATATCAAATGTGGTATTATCGAAATCGATTAAAAGCTAAATATGGAGAGCTTGCTTATCAAAAAATATTCTTGGTAGGTTTTGCTGGTATCGTTCTCCTTATAAGCATTCCAATTCATAATTACCTTTCAAATTTTATTTGGAATGACTCCATTAATTCTCCATATCTCTATATCATTTTATCAAATTCCTTGACTAATTATATTGTTTTCGGATCCTCGATATTTTTTCTCATTCGAATTTTAATCGGTTTTTTTTTCCTGATGATCGCTTTTTTAATGTTCTATAGATCTTTCACCATTTTCGGCTTTGATTACATGGTGGTTTTATATCTCTACTTTCCAGAAGAGAGTGAGCTCCAAGACCACGAAATATATAACCTTCTTAGACATCCTACTTACGCTGCTTTGATAGTATTATGCTTTGGAGGAATGATACTCCAATTGAATCTCTATTCTATCATTGATTTCATTATCTATTACATCATATTCTATATTCATGTTCATTTTGTGGAAGAGAAGGAATTAATTCAAAGATTTGGAGATTCTTATAATGAGTACAGGAAAAAAGTGCCTGCTTTCTTTGTAAAACCCAAAAAGTTAAAATCTTTCTTAAAAATTCTCCTATTTAACAAGCAGGATTAAATCAGTAAATTAAGTGCTAACTCGTATATAACTTTTTAAATATTTAAAAAATTATTATTTGAAATATTCATCAATCTTTTTATTTTTTAGAGAATAATTTTTTTCTACCCCATTTCTTAACCCCGGGAGATCAAAACATTTGTCGGGAATCATTTGTTTAAAAAAATGGGGATTTTCACGCTCCTTGATATTCTGCGTTTTATATAATGTTTCGAAGATTTCTTTTCCCGAAAATTGAATGTCATTAAAATATGGAACAAGAGGGCGATTTATGCTTATTTGATCAATTACTTTTTTAAGTGGTTCCTTCACTTGTTTAATAATACCCATCTCATCTATTATTCCTGTCGAATCATCATACTCATTATATAAACAAATCACGCATTGTGGCCATCTGTCATGAAAATATAATAAAACAAGATCCATTACTCGATGTTTTAGGTTTACCACACCATATAGGATACCTCGATCGTTAATCTCGGTACGCGTGAATTGCTTGGCTCTGTAAGCTTCTTTATACACTTCTTTTATCATTTGGATGATTCTTTTCGCTGGAGTGTTCCCTAAATTTCGAAGTACCACTTCATCAAGTTCATGAACCAATTTTAAATACTTTGGGTTAAAATTACAATGTCTGGGCAAATTTTTTATTAGTTCCTCTTTTGAATATCCTTTTGAGCGGTCTAATACCTCTAAGGGGTCCTTTGTATTGTTTTTTTCATTTTTAATTTTGAATCTCCTCTTAGATTTTCTACATTATAAAATCAAGATTTTCTTTACAAAAAGGTATCAATCGTTCCTTGCTTCTGACCATTGAATAATAGGAAAGGATCAGCTCTCTTTAAAACTACTCCGACTGATTTTAACTGTTCTCTCCTCCTAAATTTAAATTTTTTTGCTCTCAAATTAATAATGCGTTTAGCAGACGTGGGACCGATACCGGGTACCTTGATCAACTCATGGTAAGGTGCTTGATTTGGGTCAATATAATCATGTTCTTTAAAATACAGATTAGCAAAATGAACTTTAGGATCTCCTTTCGGAAGATTTCCCTCTTCATTTAAAATATCTTTTACTTCATCTAATTTATAATGATAAATTCTTAGCAACCAATCCGTTTGATATAAACGATGTTCCCTTGCTAAAGGAGCAGGTTTATTATGCTCTAATGGAGTACCCTCAATTGGGATAAAAGATGAAAAATATGCTCGCCTTAAATCGACCGATCGATATTGCCAATCAATTCTTTTTAATAGATCCCAATCCGTTTCATCTTCTGCTGCGCCCACCACAAATTGAGTTGTTTGACCCCCATTTAAAATTGGGGCTCCGTCCCATCGAAACTTTTTATATCCATTCTTCCCATGACTTTTTATCCTGTATTCGGCATTCTCTAATTTTTTATCCTCTTTTAAATCTTTTATTTCTTTTAAAGCAGCTTCATTGTGTTTAATCCTTAATTCTTTGAGCCATTTTTGCCGCATTATGAGATCATTGACATAATTTTTTTGATCGGCAATTTCAGATAGAAATTGTTTGGTAGACGCTTCTAAATTGACAGATACGCGGTCAGAAAGCATTATTGCTTCCTTAAGAAGATATTGAGAAACACCGGGAAGGCATTTAAAATGGATGTATCCCCGAAACTTATATCTAAATCGTAATTGTCTCACTGCTTCTAGCATTTGTTTAGTCGTCTGGTCAGCACTACCGCATACACCCGAAGAAATGAATATGCCTTCTACCACGTTCATGGAATAGAGTTTCATGAAGGTCCGGGCATATTCTTCGGGAGTGAAACTCGTGCGCAATTTACAAGTATTGGAGAAGCAATATTTACAATTATAGATACATTTATTGGTAAAAAGAGTTTTAAATAGACTCATGCATCGCCCGTCTGGGGTATAGCTGTGACAAATACCCGCACTTAGAGTATTCCCAACCCATTTTTTCGAATTTCCAAAAAGCTCGGGGTATTTTTCCGTTCGACTTGAAGAAGTACTTGCACAAATATCATATTTTGAATTTGCTCCTAAGATGCGTATTTTTTCTAGAGTTGAGGGCATTGAAAGCAAGAAAAATATTTTTTTTAAAAATCGAAGGATACTAATAATTTTGGTAAATTCTTTATAAATAAGGAGAGAGAGGTAGTTTTTAAAAGTATAAGACTATCAGTGGTTTAATGGTCATGTGCATTTCTGTTAATTTTAGTAAAAAATAATTTTCACCCATAAAAACTAATGATAAAAATTAAAGCTAGAATATCACTATAACCCGTTCTAAAGCCAAAATGTTAACTCAATTGTCATTACAATGCAAGCGACTGACATCACTAAGGGCATTATTGAGAATCCATATTTAGAAAATTGTATAAATTTGATTTCAATATCTTTATCAGCGGCAATTTTTTGCCACATTATACCTGCTAATGCTCCAATCAACGTCAAATTAGCCCCAAAATTACTTCCCATGATTAATGCTAACAACGCAGCAAATCTTATTGAATTTGAAGTTGCAAAAGCATCATTAAATAATATTTGAGTGAACAAAATGGTCATAGGTTGATTATTCATTATATTACAAGCTAATGCGGAAATAAAAGTAATAAAAAAAACAGTCGATATATAATTGAAGGAAACTATCGTAATTAAAGAAGCTAATAAGTCAACCCAACCAGTTAATGTTAGGGCTTCCACAAGGATAAACATGCTTAACACAAAAGACATTATTTTCCAAGGCATTCTATTCATGCTACTTTTAAAGAAAAAATCCGTTCGATTATCATTTCTTTTTTTTAAAAGTAGATCCCTAATTAAATTACGACATACCATGATAAATGCAAAAGAGAGGGTAATTTGCCATAGGCTCAATCCTATCCAAGGAGAGAGAGATAATAAAATTAAGCATGATATCAAACAAATTATTCCGAATAGAGCACCATTTTTATCTTTTAGAACAGAATGAGGATCAATATTTTGAATTTCGATGATTGAAGGTATTTCCTTTCTAAAAAGCACTAGTAATAGTATTAAACAGGTTATACCCGCGCTTACTGTGGGTAAAAGCATCCAAAAAGAATAATTAAGAAATGTAAATCCATACGCTTCTGCTACTATTATGTTTGTTGGATTACCAATATAAAGGGTAAGGCTCCAAATATTGGCCGCGAAAAACTGAGCTATTAAATAAGGAATGGGATTTACTTTTGCATATTTGGTGAAATAAATTACGATTGGGGTAATCGTGAGAATTACTATATCGTTCGAGGTAAAAACAGTTAAAATACTGCTAAAAATGAAAAAATAAATAAATAGTTTTCTCCCAGAATTGCCCGCCGATAAAGCTACTTTTAAGGCTAAAAATTCAAAAAAGCCAGTTAAATCAATAGATATACAGAGATAAGCTAAAGACATGAATAAAATAATAATTGCATAAGGTTTGATCCTTTCCGACCCGATAATCCCCTCAATTAGATCTTTAAAATTTATCGTGAATGTAATTAATAGAATTAGGACTCCTATTAATGGAACTATGCTATAATCGCATATGAGTTTTATATATCTATTAGCATTTGATGATTTAAAACCTAATAATATCAATAGAATTACAAAAAGGAAAACTGCCATCGAGAGAATTGTGGAATATTCAACCATGATGAAGAATACACGGATTAAAACTGTTTATTAAATTTACAAAATGAAATGTTTTCCGCAATTTAAACTTAGGTACATGTAAATCAATTGACCCCGTTAACTTGGCTCTTATTTGATCCATGACTTTTAAAATTGAAAGTAATGAGGATAGCAACAAATAATAAATATATAATATTTTGTGTTTTAAACACTTTATATACAATTTATTTAAAGAAAATGAAGAATTCAGATTACTCCATAAATTCCATACCTTTTAATTTGGTTGAGATAACCGACCAATTCTGGGCGCCAAGAATAGAAATCCATCGAAAGATAACCATCCCCCATGTATTAAAAAAGTGCCAAAGCACGCATCGTATTGATAATTTTACAATTGCTGGGGGTTTGATGGAGAAAGGGAAAACCTCGAAATTTCCTTTTGACGATTCTGACGTGTTTAAAATCTTAGAGGGTGTGGCAAATGCCCTTAAAATCCATCCAGACTCGATTCTAGAGGAGCAGTTGGATCAAATAATAGATAAAATTGCAGCAGCTCAAGAAAATGATGGGTATTTATATACATTTCGGGCATTTAGTTCTGAAGATGCCCAACCTTGGATAGGAAAAAAAAGGTGGGAATTAACATCCATTTTTAGTCATGAATTATATAATGTGGGGCACTTATATGAAAGTGCTGCCGCTCATCATGAAGCTACGGGAAAAAGAAAATTTTTAAATGTAGCAATTAAGAATGCTGATTTAGTAGAAAGGGATTTTGGTTATGGAAAAATTGAAAGTCCTCCGGGACATCAGGAGATAGAGATTGGATTAATAAGATTATTTCGACTAACCGGAGAGCAAAAATATCTTGATTTAGCCAAATTTTTTTTAGATATTCGAGGAGATAAAAATGGAAAAGGATATCAAGAATACGTCAAGAATTCAATCGATAAAATGCCTTGGAAAGGAGAGGATCGGTTTAAATATAATCAAACTCACGATAAAGTAATTGATCAATCAGAAGCAATTGGTCATGCTGTTCGAGCGTTATACATGTATTGTGCCATGGTGGATGTGGGAGTTTTAACTAATAATAATGCCTATCTTGCTGCTATTGATCGATTATGGGATGATCTTGTTTCAAAAAAGATGTATCTCACTGGAGGCATTGGTAATAAAACTAGTGGAGAAGCAATTGGAATCGCATATGAATTACCTAATCTTGGAGCATATACCGAGACGTGTGCTGCAATTGCTAATGTCCTTTGGAATTATCGTCTATTCTTATTAAAGGGAGATTCCCGATACATGGATGTTTTGGAACGCACTTTATACAATGGTTTGCTTGCAGGATATGCATTAGATGGAAAACGCTTTTTTTACACGAATCCATTATTTTCTGATGGACTACAAAAAAGAAACCTCTGGTATTCTGTTGCTTGTTGTCCATCAAACATTGCCCGATTCATTCCTACAATTTCAGGATACCTTTATGCTGTTAATGAGAGTACTTTATATATTAACTTGTATGCGAGTAGTAAAGCTACAGTGCAGTTAAATGGATTCTCTTTATCCGTAATTCAAGAAACCGACTATCCTTGGTCAGGTAAAATAAACGTAAAGATTGGTTCCCAGGAGGAGAAAGAATTTAATCTTGCTCTGCGAATTCCGGGATGGGCTAGAAATGTACCCGTACCAAGTGATTTATACAAATACGTGGATAATTTAAATCAAGACGTGACGTTAAGAGTAAATGGCGAAAATATTGATTACAAGATGCAGAAAGGTTATGCTATAATAACACGAGAATGGAAAAATGATGATGAAGTCGAGCTAATTATACCAATGCCAATAAGGAGAATAATCTCACATGAAAACGTGAAAGAAAATTTTGGAAAGGTTGCTTTGGAACGAGGCCCTCTTGTATATTGCATGGAATGGCCGGATAACGAATTTCATGATTTTAAAAATATAACATTGAAGGACACCACGGATTTAAACTCTCAATATCAGGAAGATTTACTCAATGGCTTGGTTACTATTAATGGAAAAGTAAATTGTGAGGAAAAAGGAAACTTAAATAAAGAATATACTTTTAAAGCTATTCCCTACTATGCTTGGGCACATCGAGGAATGGGTGAAATGACGGTCTGGATTAACCGCAAATAAAAATAAGAGCTAATTTGATATTATTCATCATATCTAACTTAAAATACAATGCATTCTATTTTTTTAGATAAATTCACATTAATAGGAATTATTTACCAGAAGGATTTTTTAAAATAGCTCCGACAGTCTCCTTTAATATCTGAGATTGTACTTCTTTTTCAAGTTCCTCTTTTTCATGGTCAATTTCTTCCCATATAAAAATGATTTCTTTTTCCAACGGCAAGATTACATTCATTCCAAATTCAATAAAACCGTTTTTATTTAATCCTCTGGCTTTAATTGATAAAGAGGGATACTCCTTTCCGAACATTTCTATGCTAGTTTTATCTATTATAATCACATTAAAATCATCCTCATGTAACTTTCGTATCATGTTCTCAATTTGAAATTCAAAAAATTGCAGCTCAACGTCTTTTATCTCTGATGCATAAAAAGAGAATAGGATTCCAACAGTATTTATTAATTCATTTGTCTTATTTGGAGGAAAAAGAATGTATTCTTGGTATTCTTTCCCTCCAAATAGATTTAGTCCTTTTACAACCTTTTGATCTTTAATTTTCCAGCCTCTTTTAATTAGAGATTTAAAATAGGGCTGGACGATGGGAGAAAGCTCTTCAAAAGATACTTTTATTCCACTATCATAAAAATTAATAATGTCAGGTAATATTGTTTCCCTAAATTTTTGTAAATTTTCAAGGTTTTTTTCCATCTGTTCGTAAATGGAATTGAATGTTTGTAGGGGTTCTTTTGCGATGAAAGTTTTTGGTTTTCTAGCATCATCTGATGGTGGACCTTCAATTGCATAACCCTCTTCAATTAATTTTCTAAGAATGGAATATAATCTGGTTCTTTCAATGGAAGGTAATTCTTCTTTAAGTTTTCGCACAATGTTTCCTTGTTTCCCATATTTTAGTAATGTGAAATAAACTAAGGCCTCATCTTCAGATAAGTTTAATATCTGTAATTTATTTGCAAAGAACTGCTCATTTTTTTCCTCTACCATTAATTAGATGAAATATATCATGATATTTATAATTTGTTATTGTGTTTGATCACAAAAACATTTAAATATGTTGGTATGTTTTATCACAATAACACAACACATTTTTATGGAGGAAATAAAAAAATGATGAAAGCTCATGTAGAAAAGAGAAAAGGAACCTTGCAGTCAAATTTGGATTTTAAAATGATGGCTGCTTTTTTTAAAGTTCAGGATGTCTTTAAAGATCCCATAAAAAAATTAGAAGATCTTCCTATTCATGAGGGAGATACCATTTTAGATTATGGATGTGGTCCTGGAAGATATTCAATTAAATTAGCCGAAATAGTTGGTCCTTCTGGTAGAATTTATTCTGCAGATATCCATCCCTTAGCAATTAAATCGGTAAAAAGTAAAGCGAAAAAATATGATTTAAACAATATAGAGGCGATACAAACAGATAGTAAAACTAACCTCGATGATGAAAACGTTGATATGATAATTTTTTTTGATATATTGCATGCTTTAGGAAACAAGGAGCAAGCTGTACTGAATGAATTTTTCCGCTTATTAAAATCCAATTCCTACTTAGTCGTGGATGATCACCATTATGATAAAGAGACCATCATCTCAAAAGTCACGGCAAATGGCAATTTCTTCTTTTATGAAAAATTGAATGATATTTATTTATTCAAAAAAGGAAGTGAGAAATAAAACCTGTAAAAAGAGTTTTTAATATGATGAACAACAACACTTCGGATCAATTAGATTATTCCAAATATTTTCTTCATATAAAAAATCCATTAATAGCGGATTTGATTTTGTTAAGCACCATTTTAATGGTAATACTTGTAGCAATATTACTGAAAAAACGATTAATGTCGCGAAGAATTAAAACTAGTTTCTTAATTATTTCTTTTCTATTGGGAGCAATAGTTTTTGGAGGTTTTCCGAATGTAATTTTCTTAGAGGGATTAACTTTTCTATTCTTGGGATTAACTTTAATATTTGGGAGAATATTCTGCGGATATATTTGTCCCTTAGGTGTAGCGCAAGAATTAGTGAGCTTGATAAAATTTAATTCAAATTTCACAAATGATTTAAAAACGAATACAAAATATTTGACAATTATTCGCTGGGTTGTTTTTTGTTCATTTTGGACATCAATTATAATACTAGGGGTTGAAATAGTTCCTTACTTAAACCCAATTAATGGATTCCTGCTCATATGGTTTCCGTCAAATTTAGCCCTTATCTTTCCAGCCATGACATTAGGCATCATTGTAATTGCCAGTTTTTATTCTTATCGACCTTTCTGCCGTTATATATGTCCCTTTGGTGCATTAGCTTCAATAATTTCACGATTTTCTATTTTTAAAATAAGAAAAACCTCTAATTGTATCGGATGTACTTCATGCAAAAATACCTGTCCTACAGGATATATCTCATCAAATGCTAAGAGTGGCGAATGTTATTTCTGTAATCGTTGCGTTGAATTTTGTGAAACTCTAAATTCAATTGATTCTCAAAAAATAGCAAATATTAAAAAAACCCTTAGTGTTTTAAGTTTGGGGTTCAATGATTTACCAAAAGAGAAAGCTTTTGAAAGTATTTTAAAACAGGTAATAAAATTATTCAACCATAATAATCAAAATGAAAATCGCAAGAATCTAAGAAATGCTCTTATTGGAAAAAGTAATTTTCCGGAGATTTCAGTTCAAAAAACAATAAAGCGTTTAAGAGAATTATTTCCTCAAGAGATTCAAGATTTAAGCCTTGAAAATTATAAAAAAATGTGGACAAATAATCAATCATTCAAAGAGGAATTTGTAGAATCCCAAAAATATAGTAACATGCTTTATGCAACATCCAGAAGTATCTCGTAAAAACCATTTATAATCTTGAGATCATTGGCTTTTAAGGAATAAATTTAAAATTAGTTTCTTCAAACCCGAAATATTCTTGTTTCCTTAATTTTAATCTCATCCATTTATCCAAAATAATTCTATTTTTTTAAGATATTTTTAATTTCAAATATTAATTTAGGTGAATAGCTTATCAATATATTCTTAGATAGTTCTTCTGAGGATTTCATAAAATTATCCAGTGAAAGAAATAATACCTCCCTACATATAATATCACGTTCGATTCTACTGCCAAAATTTTTATGATTATCAGTTTCTAAATACTCTCTCTTAATTATATAAAATTAGCATTTTTGGAGTCTATCTTTTAAATATAAAAATAAATTTTTTATTTTTGAGTTTCAATAATTAATTAAGGAATCCCATTATTACTTTTAGGTACAATTAAATGAAAAAACAACTTCTTGGAGCATCTATATTCATTTTATTTGTTCTTTTGGGAATTACATCAATAATTCGTGCACATTCTCCAATAAATGAAGATAATACCCAATCGGATAATATAGTAGAAATAAATGATCCCACCAAATCTTGGGCTATTTATTCCGAATTAGAAGGAAAAAATGATGTGAAATACTATTCTTTCGAAATCGAAAAAGGGCAGAATATTTATCTATCATTACACGTACCCTCGCATGTTGATAAGAATTTCTCCCCAAAATTACTTCTTTTAGGGCCAGGCTTGCCGAAATCGACCAAGATTCCCTCATTGATAAATCTACCCGGAGATGTAGGTTCATTGGAATTAAATTATTATAATCCTCCACAAAAATTCTTCGAACCTTTTACACCTAGTATATTAATCGTATTAGGTGAATTAGACATTTCAGCTCCTGAATCGGGAAAATATTATATTGCAATCTATTCAGATAATGTTGGGGGTTCATTTGGATTTGCTTTGGGGCGAAGAGAATCCTTTACGATTGCAGAAATCTTTTTCTTACCTGTCCAAATTATCAGAATTTATCAATGGGAAGGTCAACCTTTATTTCTAATCTTTTTACCCTCGATAATAGTTTTAATTACGGGATTCGGGTTTATATTATGGTACCGAAAAACGCATGGAAAACCTGATACTCTCATCAATACAATTTTAGTTATCGCTGGAATAGTTTTACTTGGCACGACTGCTAATCTAAGCTATCAAGTTATTCAAAAAGTAATCCTATTTTTTTCTATAGAAGTCTTTTTTTCCCTCTTCTTCATTTTAGTTCCATTATACATTGGATTAAGAGCATTTAAAACAGGGCTTCAATCTATCGGAGAATATTCCCTAATGAAACGGTTAAAGCACCTTTTTTTTGGAATCGTGCTCATAATCATGTGGTCAGGATTGTATATTGCTCCGTTTTTATTGATTGCCACGAGCTTAATTCCCAAGAATTTAGAATTTAGTACTAATGAACCAAATAAATAACCCATTTTTTTATTTAAATTTAAATTTTAAATTTGATAATTTAATCTGAAATATTTGATGATCCAATAAATAAAATTAAAATGCTAACGATTTAACTCGATTATCTTTTTCTCATGCTCTATTGAAAAAATTAATTTATATAATGAAGCTTTTTACAGCTTTTTCTTACTTTTAATGTAAAATAGTTTAAAAATAAATAATAATAATTCGACAGAAAAAAAAGAAATAAGTAATTGAATTAATAAATACATGGTAACCAGTAATTGGCCATGGAAGATTAAATCCAAATTAGAACCATTATTACAAAAAAATTTAGCCCTTTTTGGATTTCCAGGATATTCAGTTGGGATTATAATAAATGATGAAGTCATGTATACGAAGGGTTTTGGAGTTAAGATTCTCGGTTCCCAAGAGAGAATAGATAACTATACGAATTATCATATGGGCTCAATATCAAAACCCCTCGTAGCTACTGCAATAGTGCAATTAGTTGAAAAGGGTAAAATTGACTTAGATGCTTCGATTAATACTTATTTACCTTACTTTAAATTGCACGATGAAAGATATAAAGAGGTAACCATAAGGCAATTTTTAACGCATAGTTCTGGAATGCCAGATGTAGATGATTATGAATGGGATAACCCACAATTCGATGAAGGTGCTTTAGAACGCTATGTTCAAAGTCTTATCAATGAAAAATTAAAGTTTCAACCCGGAGAAAGATTTGAATATAGCAATATGGCCTATGAAATATTAGGTGATGTTATTTCAAAAGTATCATCCATGAGCTTTGAAGATTACATGAATAAAAACATTTTTCAACCATTAAACATGAACCATAGCAGTTTCTTACTTACAGAATCACCCCCCAAAGGGAATGAGGCAATTTCTCATATCCGATTACCCCATCAATGGATTAAAGATGTCCAATATCCATATAATCGAATTCACGCACCCAGTTCAACCCTTCATTCAAATCCCGTAGATATGTGTCAATGGGCATTAGCAAATCTAAATCATGGCCAATTAGCTAATATTAAAATATTAGAATCAAACACTCATAAATTAATGGTCCGAAAATATCATGATGTTCCAAAATCTCTGCCTAATCTAAAATTGGGCATGGCATTAAGTTGGTTCGTTGGAACATACAAGGATTTTAAGGTTATCATGCATTCTGGTTCAGATCGTGGATTTCAAGCAAATTTTATCCTTTTACCTGAAACAAAATCAGCAGTTATCACTTTTTTTAATTCCTTTCCCACCCCTCAATGGCAAATAACCTCCCAAATTTTAAATTTTATGCTGGAGGATAAATTAGAGCCTTTAAAGGTTCCAATCACTTATATCTTGGGAGAAAAATTAATGAGTCAAGGAATAGCGCATGCCGTGGAATTTTTCCATAAAGAAAGAGAGAAAAATCCAGATAAGTACGATTTCAATGCTAATCAATTTTCTGACATGGCTTTGATTTTAATAGAGGCATTAAATAAAAAAGAGGCGGCCAAACAAATCTTAGAATTAGGATTAAACTTAGACCCCGAAAATTTAAGCATCAAACGGATGTTGGAGAGATTAGAAGTATAACTTGACTTACTAATCGTAAATAAATAGGGATTCTAAGTATCAAATATTTATAATCGATTTCTAAAAAACCTTCAATTTATAGTAGGACTAGTAGATTGCTATTTAAATTTCTTTTTTGAGATATATTATAGATTAGGATAATTTGTTTTTTAAAACAACCAATAATTCTTCTTTATTAAATTTTAAATGCGATATTTTTGCTCCTATTTTTTTTGGAGAGTTTCGTTCTTTTAGTAAAATACATGAAAAAATTATTGAATATTTATGAATTAAACTTCTTAATAGTACAAAAAATAGGATAGATAATGATTGAAGCCTGGAAATTAATTAGAACAACTCAAATCCTGAGCACTCCTCCTTTTAACGTTTTAGAGAAAGAGTATTTACATCCCAGAAAAAGTAAAAAAGTAATAGCGAATGTAATTGATGTTCCTAATTGGGTGAATATTATTGGAATTGATGAAAATGAAAAGATTTTAATGATCAGGCAATATCGATTTGGAAATGATCGGATAGAATTAGAAATTCCTGGAGGATGCATGGAACCAGATGAAACTCCAGAAAAAGCAGCAAGAAGGGAAATGAAAGAGGAAACAGGATATGAGATGAAAGAGCTACGTCTCATTGGTTCTGTGGATGGAAATCCTGCAATAATGAACAATAAAGTTTATACTTTTATGGGGAAATTAGGTCAAAAAGGAGATGTGGAATTTGATCCTAACGAAATCATTGAGATTGAATTTGCTTCAGAAAACGATGTTAAAAAAATTTTAAAAGCAGGAAAAATTAGAAACGCGTACGTGGTTATTGCGTTTCTATGGTACTTTTTGCTAAAATTTTAAGAATGCTCTTTTTTGAATCATTTTAATCAATACTCTTGCTTCTATATACTCCTATATATGATCATGTATTATCAATATAGTATATCCATAATTATTTAATCGCATCTAACTCTGTTTTTACTTAGAAAAGAGGTATTTTATATGATGGAAAAAGAATTAATTTTGAATTCAATAACTATGGAAAACTATAGCTTATATAATAAAACTGAAATTGAACTTCCATCTCATGATCACAAGGAAGAATTCAATTTAGTAAAGTATAATCCAATAATTCCTAAAATCTATCCTACTTTTCCAAGAGTTAGGAATAAAGTAGCACGTATTATTATAAATTTATTAGTCAAATAATGCATTAAATTGTCTTTTTTTATTAGACAAGTATTTTTGTTGAACTTTATTATTTTGTTTCAGTTTTTTCTTTTTTTTAATCAATTAAAAAAAAACTTAAAAGTTTTAAAATCTTAATGAAATCTTATTCTGATTCTTTAATAAGAACTCCCGCTTTTATTCCCATAATTTAACATTAATAAGTACTACCTTCCATTCATGAGCACGCATGCCTTCGGAATAAAAGAGCAGCTTTTCAATTTTTTTTAACTCAATTTTTAAACAATTTTTCAAGTATCATTTAATTCTCTCTATCTTGATTAATTTTTTAGAGAGAATTACTTAAAAGATTCTTCAAAATTAAATAATTAATAACACTATTAAAGTTCAATGTTGAAATTAATACATACCTAAAATTTTTTTGTTAAGGTTTCAAATGAAGAAAATAAATAAAAAAAATAAAAAAAAACAATTACAAAGGCAAAATGAACCTTAAAAAAGATAAAAATAACTTAACCAAGCGAGTTTATATTATTTTTTATATATGCGTGGTGTTAACATCTGCAATAATCATTGGCGGTTTAGTTTGGCAATATCAAATCGAAAAAACTTCTAATTATACTGAGGTTAAATTAAATATTGCTTTCGTTCATTCCAATGATGGTTATAATGAGGTTCTGTTTAATAAGTTGAGTCTTGATAAAAGTATCAATGTATTTCCAATTAAAGAGAACGATATAGGCCAATCTACTTTGAATGGTTTTGATATTGTGATAGTTAGCGATGTGGATTTAGGACAATCTTCCTTATACTATTTAGATCAATATGTTAAAAGCTCAAAAGATCATTCCCTCATCTTCTTGATAGATGAAAAAACCACAGGAAGTGATTTAAAACAGCTCAACATCATAAATAATGATAAGTTACCTGCATTTGAAGGAAACAACGAATTGGGATATGCAATTTGCAGAAATACCGCCAATGTTCCGGAACTGACAGAAAATGTACCATGGAATACAATGCCTGAAATTCATAATTTCAGCATTTTATCCTCCGATAGTTTTTATACCAAAGACGCAAAGAATTCTGCCATAATTTTACAAGATTTTTCTGACAACTCGGGAGATGTTTTCTTATTTTACAAAGATCTCAAAATGGGAGGAAATATTTTAGTTTTTACAATTTGGTTCAACGCAAAATTAAATCTCAATGAAATAACCGATAGTTGGCCATATACAGGATACTTTTTTTATTCTTGTTTCATGTTCCTCCAAGATAAACCCATTCCCTCTTATCGATCTTGGCCTTATAGCCCCGTTCCCCATGATTTTGGAATATTAATTATTGCTGCAATTTTCGGTGCTTTAGCCTTTGGTTCTTACTTTGCGTTCATATATGCTCGCAAATATTCCCTGAATCATCCGCTTAAGGAAGTTGTAGCCTTAGAAACTGCAGAAGAAATTGAAGCAAAACGAAAAGCCAAATTAAAAATTGAAGAGTTAAAAGAAGAAGAGGAGCATGAAATGAGTCTTGAAGAAATTGAAAAAATAAAAACAATAGCCGTGGATAAGGATAAATTTTCTTTTGAAGAAATTGAATCCACTTTGCCAAAATACTTACAAGGATGGAACGCCATCGGTTTGCACAGACAGATTGGAGGAGTTTTCACTGGTTTATTAATCCTAATTTTAGCAATCCTACCGTTTACGATTTTCTTCTTGTGGTTTTTCCCCGCATATATATTCCCTTCACCAAGCGGGCAGGGCATGTATACCTTTGTGGTAAATTTTTTTGCAGCATTATTTACTTTTGCAGATTTAGGAACTTCGGTTTGGATGACGAGAAAGTTCGCCGCATATCGTATTTCTGAACCAGTAAAAGCAATAAATGCAGCTCAATGTTATTTATGGTTTCAAGTGATAACGGGGGCTTTTCAAATCATGCTTGTAGGTTTTTTAGTGGGCATAGGATTTCCCAGTACAGTTTATGCTCACTTAACTTATGTTTTCGTACTGTATAGCCTCTTTCAATGGTTAGGGTTCTATTTAGTATTTATCAATATCTTCAATTCGCTTCAAAGAACAGATGCGGCTTATGTTGGAACCACGATTTTAGCGCCATTACTTATTATCGTCCAGTTAATTATAGTACCTATTTTTATTCAAATTGGTAGTGCTAATCCTACTATTGGAATTGCATTAGGAGGTGCTATAGGGTCCGCTATATCAAACTTTATTGCAAATTTATCGATATTTTTTATTAGTTGGTGGCTCTTTCGCAAAACTTTTGGTTATTCTGGGAGTTCAATTTTTCGAGTCGATTTTGACTGGGAGATGTTGAAAGACATGCTCAAATTTGGGATAAAATATGCTCCTGGGCAAGCCTTAGTTCCTTTAGTCATGACAATTCAGATAGTTCTCTTGAGTGTTTACTTAGACAATTATAACAACTGGTTAGGATATTGGAATCTCGCCAATGGTGTTGCTCTTCTTGTTGCTGTGATGACACTTTTTTCTGCGGCAATCATTCCTTCGGTTTCAGAGGCGTATGAAAATAAGAAATTCCAATTATTAAACTACAATATCACGTCGAGCTTCAAGTGGATCTCAAATTTCACCTTTTGGGTTGCATCGGCAATGCTTGCTATCATGGTGCCCTTAATATTAGCCTTGACTCCGCTCCAATTTCAATCTGTCGCGTTAATAATGCCGCTTCTCATCGTATTCTACATTTTTGTTCCTTATTCTGGTTTGGGAGATTCTATTTTCGCAGGTTTGAATCGTCCTATTTACGGCGGATTAGCATGGGTTATAGAACAAGGTTCTAGAGCAATTCTAATGATTATTCTCATTCCAACTCTCGCAATTAATCCTACCATTGGAATTTTTGCAATCTTATATGCGTATCTTCCAGCGATAATTTTTAAAAATATATGTATGTATTCAATCATTAAAAAAAAATTTCTACCCGATCTTAAAATATTTCCATTTAAAACCTTTATTGCTCCAGGAATAGCTGGTATTGTCTTCTATTTCATAAGTTCGTTCATATTTCTGATTACTGGCGGGGGATTGCTTGGAGTGCTGATTGTATTGGTTTTTGCATTTCTGATAGGGCCATACGTGTATTTCTTTTTATCAGGGTTTTTCGGCGGCTGGTCTACAAATGGTCTGGAAGAATTTAAACGTTCAATATCAATTGTAAGCGTTGGAACTAAGTTCGCTAAAGGGCTCTACACTTGTTGCAAAGCAGGAGCAAAATTTAGTCCTTGGAAAGAAAAAAGAGATATAAAAACTTACGCAGCCGCACGAATAGAAGCGTGGGAATTGACTTTAGAAAAGAAAAAAATATCCAACCTGTAAAGAAAAAATAAAATCAAAACTATTTTTTTTTTTAATATTAGCTTATTTTATTTAGGGTTTATCTCAAAAGAACATTAAGAGATTACCTAATTTTTCTCATTCTTAATTAATTAAATATTAAAAAAATAAAAAACAAGTACGAAAAAAAAATTACATTTTATGGGATTCTCGAGAAATTATCTCGTCTTGTAACTCTTTTCCTATCGCATTAAAATAAGCATTATATCCCGTTACCCGAACGAGGAGATTCTTATAATTTTCAGGGTGTTTCTGGGCATCCCGTAGCATATCCGCGTCTAGCATGTTTATTTGTAGGCACGTGCCCCCATTTTCAACATAACTTTTTAAATACGCTTTAAATTTTTCCCTATGTTCTGGATCTCGTAAAATGCTGGGATTAAAAGTTATGGTATGACTTGCTCCGTTAGGAAGATAATTAATATATTCTCCGCTTTCTGTTTTTCCTCCTAACGCGATTCCCACTGAATTAGTTACCGCAGTTGGCCCTTTAATGTCTACGCCGTTTGTGGGACAAATAGCATTAGATAGAAAAGTCCCTTTCTTACGACCATCGGGAGTGGCTGGGGTAAAACTAGCATCGGAACCAGCCCAATAATTCCAAGAAAGCATTCCAGGCCTGAATTGAAAATCAGTAGGTGTTTTGTATTTCCACGTCTCGTCCGCCCACAACTTCATGATCTCTCGTGCCATCTCATCTGCTTCATCGTCATCATTACCATATTTAGGTGCTTTGTTCTTTAGCTCCGTTTGCATTATGATATTATCCTTTCCTTCAAAATCATTGATTAAAGCATCTTTGATTTGAGCAATCGAATATTTCTTGGTGTCAAATACGAAATGCTTTATTGCTAAAAGAGAATCCACGGTGGTAGCAAACGCTACTCCTTCAATTGTAATATATCTTAACTCTGGACCTCCATTTCTCACATCTAAACCCTTTTCAATGCACCCTCGGACTAAAGTTGAAACGTAGGGTGTTGGCATGTATTCTGATCTTAACTCTTCCGTCATGTTATATACATCGACCGTGTATTTGATAACATGTTTTAACTGCTGCATCCATGCATTCCAAAACTCCTCCCACCTTTCAAAATTTTCCGGATTGCCAGATTTTGGTCCAAATTGTTCTCCTTTTTTATTCCAAGGTTTTACCACGTTACCCGGTATGTTCTTCCCATTCCATAAAGTCAATTCGATGCTTTTAGCCAGATTTGGATTGCAATTTACCGTTCCGCTCCTGTCGTTCCCTTGCATGGTATTTTCTAAACAACCCACGCAAGCATAATCCCATGCGTTTTCTTTAGATATCCCCTCTAAAATCATCCCCGCTATGCTTCGTTCATCAAAATTAATTAAAAAGGGTGCTCCTTGTGCCCGAGAAACCATGTCAATAATCATATTTAATAATTTCTCAGGAGAGTTTCTATGAAGGCGTACATTCGGCTTTGGCTCTAAAATTGGCATCCACTCATCTGTAACTTCTAAAATGCTGTAAGTTAATTCATTAGTGAGATCCTCCCCATTGGGACCGCATCCGCTTAAAGTCATCAATTGCCCAAAAGCCGAAGTAATTCCCTGCCTTCCTACCCTAACCATCGCATCATATGCCGTGTTGCAATGGAACCAAAAGCTTCCGATGATATCTTTAGCAAATTGCTTGGTAATGGTTTTTTCATCAATGACATCTTTCTTATACAATGCCCATAAATGCTGGTCGGTCCTTCCAAAAGAAGTACCCGCTCCCGGATAAGATTCCTCCGCTAAGATTAACATGTGAGTGAACCAAATTGCTTGAACTCCCTGCCAAAATGTTTTTGCTGGTTCCCATGGTACTATCTCTAAATTCTTTGCCATTTGTTCTAATTCTTCGGCCCTTTCAGGGGTTGGAGCATCCTTTTTAAGGCGCCTGCATTCTTCGGCATACTTTAATGCCAATTTCTTGGGGATTAGAGTGCTTATGATCATTGCTCGTAATTCTTCACCCTTAGGACCTTTTTTATCCGCTTCACTCAATTTTTCATAAGAATTTTTTGCTTTTTCATGGAGATATTTGAATCCTTTATTAATTATCGTTTCATAATCCACGATAATATGACCGGCAGTTGCACCGGTATTTCCAAATCCCGATTTGTGATATTTAAAAAAAGCTTTTCTGGTAGCTAAATTCTTCTTCCAATAGCTTTTAACTTCTTTTTCGGTAAAACACTTGCTCAATTGGGTATTAAAGCGAGATCCGGCAAGTAAAGAAGGACCTACTATTTCTTGAGGAATGTAATTTAGCATGATTTCCTCAAAAAAAGTCGTTCTACGTTCTGGTAAAGATAATTCCCAAAAATTTGAAGGAAGAGTAGATACTGTCTGAGCAGCAGATCTAAATGCACTCTCAAACACTCCCTTTCCTTTCACACCGATATAGGTATGAGTTTCGGGAGCCACATAATAATCTGTTTCATTCCATACAATATCCCAATCTGTACCTGTTGTAAATGGTGTGAATTCATTTGCCCATTCTCTTTCAGCACCTTGAAAGTAATAATCCCGTAACCACTTTGATCTGGGTGATAAATCGTGAGGTTCTATAATTTGTGAATCTAATTTTTTTTCGCTTTTACTCATCTTATTTCATCCCTTATTTTTTGTAATAAATCATGCATATGTATTTCGGAATTTATTTATAAATTGGTTTTTCAAAAAATAATTAAATTTTTAAATTTATATGAAAAAAATTTGAGTATAATTCAAGTAGAGAAAAAAAAAATTATAAGTTAGTTAGAAATGGAATAGATTGTTATCTCTCGATTATTCTTGAAAAGATCTCATTTTAATCTTGCTTCTGATAAATTGAGGTGATCGGTCTCAACTTCCACAAAAGCCTGAAATATTTGTTTCACGCGAACATTTTTAGCATCTTTTGCCGCTTGCTTGTAGAATTTGATTGCTCTCTCTTCTCGCGCATGGGATTCTTCAAGATTTGGCTTGTATTGTGTTGCGCATTCATCATATTTTGGAAAATCAACCTTATTTAATTTGAGAATCTTTTTCCAAACGGAAGCGTGTTCATTCTCTACTTTACTCAAAATCTTGAAAAGTTTTTGACCTTCTGGCTCAGGAACTTTATTACTAGCGCATTTATAAAAAACGGTATTAGAAATTTCTAGTTCCAAGGCTTTCTCTATATCTTTTTTCTCATTATCGTTTAATTGTACATCCCAAGCTTTGGAGTCATCATAATTTTTAGCTTTCACCATATATTTTTTAAGGGCACCACAAAAAGGGCATCTAGAAGGAATATCCTCTCCAATATATGCTTCTCCACAGATTTCACATACAAAAACATTTACAAACATCTTCTTTTACCTTCCTTTTAGGTATTACGCATCGAAATTTATTTATTTAATAACAGGTATGATTTAATTGAGTTGAATAAGTATCACCTATTTAAATAATCTCAACTTATTTTTTAAAAATAAGCATACCATGCTTTCAAAACATGATTTAGTAATTAAATATAAATCAATTTTTTTAATTTCATTTTCTATAGGAATTTAATAATTTTATATTAGGGAAATTTCATCCTTATCACATGTTCATTGATAAAGATTTAATTAAACTCTATTAATGAAATTATTTTCTATAATGAAAAAAGAAATACTTAAATCATGGAAAAAGGAAGTGTTTTAAGATTTTTACCCTTTATCTTTTAATTCATGTTACTATTTAAACGTATTTAAAAATGTATTCAAAAATCTGATTTAATAGGAAAATTCTTGAGATCCTTAAAATATATTGCTGAAAATTAAAGCTTGTTAATCAAAAATTTGGATTTTTAATCAGTTAAATTGTATCATCTCATTTTTTAAAGATGACTTTATTACGTTCTTATAACTTCTTTAAGTTCCTATTATAGCAAGGTTTAAAACAAGTTAAAAATAATAGAAATAGTTGACTTGATTATTTAAATATCTACAAAGGTAGTATTGATTTCTGGTGAAAGTATTAGGAGTAGACCCTGGGACGTTATCATGGGACTTTTTTGGGTTAGAAGGAGAAAAAATAATATTAGATACTTCTATTCCAACTAAAGAATTAATAGAAAATCCCAAAAAAGCAATTTCAATTATAAAGTCCGTGCCGGATATAGATCTAATGGTGGCACCAAGTGGTTTTGGCTTACCTTTAAAAAAAGTAAGTGATTTGACGGAAAAAGATATTTTCTATACTTTATTAAAATTCTCGATTAATAAAGAAGACACCATGATTGGATTGGGTGATATTCTTCGCTTGCTCAAAGCTGAAAACATTCCCGGTGTGATTGTTCCCAGCGTGAAACACATGCCCACCGTTCCAAGATATAGAAAAGTCAATAAAATTGATATGGGAACCGCGGATAAATTATGTACTTCCGTCGTGGGAATTCGGGATCAATGTGAAAGACTAAGTAAGAAACCAGAAGAATCTAATTTTATCATGGTCGAGATCGGGTATGGGTTTACAGCAGTTTTAGCAATTGAGAACGGACAAATTATTGACGGGATAGGAGGATCAAACATCATGGGATTTAAAGCATGTGGCAGTTTAGATGGGGAATTAGCGTATCTAATTAAAAATATTGATAAAAAGAACATTTATAAAGGAGGGGTGGCATCCATATCAGGATTTTCTGATTTAAGTCTAAAAGAAATCACATTATTAGCCGAAAAAGATCAACAAACAAGGACTGCATTAAAAGCTTACATCTCAAGCGTTAAAAAAGCTGTATTCGGCATATCTTCATCATTTTCTGATAGAGATAAAGTCCAAGAAATATTATTGGCGGGAAGGGGAGCAAGGATTACTTACTTACGGAATAAAATTATAAAGGGATTGAAAGATGTGGCGCCCGTGAGAATGATGGCCTCGTATTCACAAATAGCTAAACGCGCCGCCCAAGGAGCAGCATTTATTGCTGAAGGTTTACTAGATGGAAAATTTAAACCAATTGTTGAAAATTTAAGAATAAAAGATTCTTCGGGAACTATCTTGGACGATATTTACATTCCATTCGAAAAAGACAAAATTTTACGTGATTTTAATTAAAATCCTCATCATAACTGGTCAAGAAAGTTATCCAATCATTACAAAGATTTTAGAACCAATAAAAAAGCATTCATTCCAGATAAAAAAAGCACCTGTATCTGTTTCTGCTTTTATTACTGAAGAAATGGTAAGCGCCATTTTAAACTCCATCTCTTTAAGCGATTTTGATTTAGTTTTAATTCCTGGCTTTACACAATGGGACACCTCTGATTTAGAGGCGAAATTGAAAATAGAGATAAAAAAAGGACCGGAATTTGCTTCGGATCTTCCTCAAATTATTGAAAATTTAACTTTAATTCCATTATCTTCGAAAATTGCTGCCAATAAATTGTTTAAAACTTCCGGAGAGAAATTATATCGTGAATTAGTTGAAGAACAATTCAAAATTGCAAAAGAAAATCTTGGAATCCATACGTTTTATATTAATGAAAAAAGGTCTGATTTAATTATTGGGAGAAATTTACCTCCCCCAATCATTGCCGAAATTGTGAACTGCACCAGTAAAGAAAATGATACCATCTTGAAAAAAGCCCAGCATTATATCGAATCGGGCGCACATGTTATTGACATAGGATGCGTATCAAATCGTCCAAATCCCGGGAGAATTCAAGAGATTATTGATCTTATCCGGAATAACCACGATGTTCTATTAAGCATCGATTCAATGAATCCCATGGAGATTAAGGCAGCAGCCGAGAAGGGAATTGATTTAATTTTAAGTTTAGATATAAGTAATTACAAGCAATGTGCTTCTATACCTAAAGAGATTCCCATTGTTTTATTACCTACGAATATTAGTAAAGGATATTTTCCTTCTGATGCTGATACTAAAATCCAAAATTTATTTTCTTTGATTAAAAAGCTAAGAGAGCTCGGTTTTAACAAGCTTATCGCGGATCCCCTCCTCCAAACTCCGATATCTCCGGGGATCTGTAATTCATTAGAAGCTTATTTTTTATATAAAAAGGCCGTGCTGCAATGTGGATATTCCGACATGGAAATCCCTCTCTTTTTTGGAATATCAAATGTAGTTGAACTCATGGATATTGATTCGGTTGGAATAAATGGCTTGCTTGCGAGTATCGCAATTGAATTAGATATGGGCATTCTTTTTACCGTAGAACATAGTATTAAATTAATGGGAGGAGTAAAAGAATTATCTGAAAGCCTAAAGCTATGTTATCTTTCCAAGAATCGAAAATCTCCTCCCATAAATATGGGAATTCAAGTTTTTAGAGCTAAAGGAAAAACTTCCCAGCAATTTCCAAAAATCAAAAGAACCAATGCAATTCAAGTAAAAGGAATTAATGAAATGTATGTTCCTGATCCTAAAGGGTATTTTAAATTTCATGTAAATCACTATAAAAAAGAAATTTATGCCCTTTTTTTCTCAAATGATGGAATCTTACAAAAGACTTTGATAGGCAATAAGGCGGAAGCACTTTGTAAAAAAATAATAGAACTAAACTTTATAGAGGATAAGTATCACGTGAGTTATGTTTCTAGAGAGCTGATGGAAGCAGAGAAATGTCTTGAATCGGGAAAGCCTTACTTGCAAAAAGATTAAAAAGAGTCTAATGGGATTAAATTATCTCTAATTAGGAAAAATAAATTCTAAGGTGTTTTTAATATTGCATTTTGCTCTTTTAATAATTCATGAAGTTTTTTGATATCGACCTCCCTTACATCGATAGAATTTTTGGACGCTAATGCTGCTGCCGTTCCCGCAGCATGACCTGTCGCCATGCAAGTTGCAGCTCCTCTTAAAGAGGCATGAGCATCATGATCACACGATATGCATCTCCCCGCCACCAATAGATTTTTAATTTTCTGTGGAATTAATGCACGATAAGGAATATCATGATTACCTTTCAAATGAGAAATCTCAAAAACCTCGTCCTTTAAATGGCGATCTAATGCCCTGCAATTTTATAGATATTTACAAAATGTAAATATGAATAGAATTAATTGGTATTTTGATATAAGAGCATCAGAATCATGCTTTCATTGTTTGCTTTACAGCACTTATTAATCTATCAACGTTTTCTGGTCTTGCAGTATGTCCCATTAAACCTATTCTCCAGATTTTCCCCGCTAAAGGACCCAATCCACCCCCAATTTCTATCTGAAAATCTTGAAGAAGACTAGATCTCACTTTTCCATCATTTACACCATCCGGGATTTTTACGGCGTTGAGCATGGGTAATCGATAGGGTTCTTCAACATACATTTCAAGACCAAGTGTTTCCAATCCATCTTTTAATCTCTTATGATTTTCTAAATGCCTTTTAAAAACATTTTGGATCCCTTCTTCCTTAATTAATAGTAATGCTTGATATAAAGCATATAACATGTTAATCGGAGCAGTATGATGATATACTCTACTTCTTTCACCACTCCAATACTGCCCGATCAGAGATAGGTCTAAGTACCAATTCGCTACCTTCTTTTTCCTGTTAAGAATGAGAGAATATGCTTTATCTGATATAGATACGGGGGCTAATCCCGGAGGGCAAGAAAGACATTTTTGAGTGCCACTGTAAACGGCATCTGCACCCCACTCATCCACTTTAACCTCTATACCACCTAAGCTGGTAACCGTATCAACTAAAAATAAAGAATTAGTTCCTTTAACAATTTTAGAAATTTCATCAATCGGGTTTTTAACTCCCGTCGAAGTTTCTGCATGAACCACAGCAATAATTTTATAATTATTTTTACTTATCTTTTCCTTTATAACTTCTGGTCTTACAGGTGTACCCCATTCAAAATCAATATTATCTACTTTTGCTCCCAATCTACTTGCAACATCTTGCATTCTCACACCAAATACTCCATTCGTGAGAATTAAAACGGGATCATCAGGTTCAATTAAGTTAACAAAACATGTTTCCATCCCCGCTGACCCCGTTCCTGAAATTGGAAGAGTAAGTTTATTCTTGGTATTCATTAGCTCTTGTAATAAAGCCTGAATCTCATCCATTATTTTAATGAAATAAGGGTCAAGGTGGCCTATAGTTTTGCGGCTCAATGCTTCATATACTTTTGGATGTACACAAGAGGGACCGGGTCCCATCAATAATGTTTCTTTTATTCCATCTAGTAAATTTTTCATGGTAATTCAATTCCTTTATTGTTTTTATAATTTATTAAAATTATTAATTTTATGAGATCATCTTCCATTATATTCTGGTTTTCGCTTTTCAAAATAAGCTTTTACTCCTTCTTTGAAATCTTGAGTAGCTGCAGATTGTGATACATTTCGTGCTTCTTTTTCTAAATGGTGTTCTAAATTATCTTCATAGGTTGATGTCAATAATTCTTTAGCTAAAGCCATGGCAATGGGAGGACCTGAACTGATTTGATTGGCAAGTTCCATCACCTTTTCCATGAACTTCTCAATTGATTCAATTATCCTAGAAACCAAATGAAATTTTAAAGCTTCTTCAGCATTTATAATTCTATTACTGAATATCAAATCATTTGCAAAACTACTGCTCATAATTCTCGGTAAATTGTAAGTAAGAGAAGAATTCGGCGATAATCCTACACTGGTAAAAGCACTTCCAAATTTAGCATTGATTGAACACACTCTGATATCACAAGCACCCACAAGTCCCAATCCCGCCCCGATGCATGGTCCATTAATTGCAGCTATAACTGGAATTTTTAACTTGTTAATTATTTTTAAAGATTCATGGAAGGTGCTTGCTAATTTGGAAAGTAAATCTTGAGGATTTTCAGTATTCTTAAACTCTAAAAGATCTCCACCACTGCAAAACGCTTTTCCTTTACCAGTAATGACTAAACATTTTACATTTTGAGATTCCAACAATTTTTCTAATGCCATCTTTAAATCTAAAGCTAATTGATAATTAAGGGCATTAAGAGAATCAGGGCGATTAAAATAAATAATTTCTGTTTTGCGATTTCTATCAATTTCAACTAATAAAGTTTTATATTCTTCCATGAAAATTGACCTGCTAATACGAAATAAATTAGTAATATAGGTTAAAAGTATTAGAAATAATAAAAATCAATCTCATTAAATTCTATAGTCCTTAAAATTTCATGCTTTTCCCAACTTTAATTAAGATATCTCAAGAAATGGCTTCAAATCGATTTCAAAATCGGTTCAAGATTTTATATAAAGTATCTCGTTGAGCTGGTATCTTTCCTGCTGATCGTATGATCCTAACAATTTCATTAGGAGGTAGATATTCACCATGAGTAGCTCCAGCACTTCTTGATATATTTTCTTCCATTAAAGTCCCCGAAAAATCATTGACCCCGTAATTTAAGGAAACTTGCGCAAAATTAATACCTAACTTCACCCATGAGCATTGAATATTGTCAATATAATTATTCAAGAAGATGCGAGCCACTGCAAATAATTTTAAGTGGTCGATTCCATAACTTGTTTTTAAAGGATATTCCTTTAATCGAGATAAAATGGGTTTTTCTTTAATGAAAGGTAGAGATACAAATTCAGTAAATCCTCCTGTTTTCTTTTGAATGTTCCTTATAACATCTAAATGTTCGATCCGATCCTTTAATTCCTCGATATGCCCATACATCATAGTTGAAGTGGTAGGAATTCCTAATTCATGAGCCATTGTTATTATTTCAATCCAGTGAGACGTATTGATTTTATTGGGGCATATTATTTTGCGGACTTTATCAACTAAAATCTCAGCAGCAGTTCCTGGGATCGAATCTAAGCCCGCCTTTTTAAATTCTCTTAAAGTAGTTTCTACGGATTCCCCGCTTAATTTTGATGCATAAAATATTTCTTGCGGAGAGAAAGCATGAATGTGAATATGAGGAGCAATTGCTTTCACTGCTTTTAAGATGTCGATATAATAATCAAATGATAGATCGGGATTTATTCCTCCTTGAATACAAACTTCTGTACATTCATTTTGCTTGGCTTCTAAAACTTTTTTTTTAATCTCTTCAATTGTTAAGAGAAATCCTTCTTTTGAACCTTTAGGTACGCTAAATGAACAAAATTTGCATCCTTGATGGCAGATATTGGAAAAATTTATGTTACGATTTATTATAAACGTAACAACATCATTTTTCTTAACCCTACAGAGTTGATCGGCAACATATTGTAGAGCAATAAATTCCTTACCAGTGACTTTGAGCAATTTTAGTGCTTCTGGGGAGGTGATTTCATCAGAATTGAGGGCTTTTTGGAGAATGTTCGTTATTTCTTGATCCATTTGATCAAAGATTTGAGGTATCAACATCTATGTAATATTATCTATTCTTTTTTTAATAGTTTCTGGACAAAATTCCTTTTTCGATATGAATTTATCATAAATTGCTAAACGTTCCTTTAATACATACCCATATCTTTCGCAAGTTTTTTTTATATCTAGAAGATTCGGCCATGGAGCTTCAGGATTGATATAATCGGGAGTAAAAGGGGATATACCACCGAAATCGTTCACACCCATTTCTAGAAATGCTTTTTCATGCCCTGTAATCAAATTGGGGGGCACTTGGATGGCTACTTCATTATGAAAAAGGATCTTCGCAATCCCTACTGTTTTTAGCATTTCCTCAATAGTAATTTGTTTTTGTGGAACATAGGGAATCCCCTCTTTGTATTCGAAATTTTGAAGGATAATTTCTTGAATATGGCCGAATTGTTCATGAATCTTTCTAATCAATAATAAATCCTTCACTCTATCTTCTAAACTTTCTCCAATCCCTAATAATAATCCCGTTGTAAAGGGAATTTTTAATTTTCCCGCATCTTCCAAATGTTTTATCCTGATTGCAGGGCGCTTCGTGGGAGAAAATTCATGCACTCCTCCTTTTTTAAAGAGTTCTAAATTCGTGCTCTCTAACATTAAGCCCATACTAGCATTGAATGGTTTTAATTCTTTCAATTCTTGATAAGAAAGAATCCCTATATTCGTATGAGGTAAGATATTAAAATCTAATACATAAGTACATATATCCTTAACAAATTCGATAAAGCCATGGCAACTTCGGGCCTCTAATTCCTTTTTTACCTCCTCGAAAGTATCGGGACGCTCTCCAGACATCAGTAACGCTTCTTTACAATCATGCTTGATTCCATTCCGGATAATCTCTCTCATGACGTCATTTTCTAAGAGGATCACATTGCCTTCTCCAGATAATTTTGGAATCCTAAAATTATAAAAACAATATCCACATTGATTTTGACAGTAATTAGTGAGAGATAAGGTGAAGTTGCGAGAATAGGTGATGATATGCCTTTTCTCTTTAACCAATTCTTGCCTAATTTCTTTTACGCGTTCTTTTAATCGATTAAGAGATACGTCCTTAAATTTTTTTATCTGATTTTCTTCGGTCATATCTTCATCTATAATAATGTAGGATCACATAATTATCTCTCTCTTTTACATTTTTTAAGGTATATTTTGGACATTCTATCATTTTATCAAACCCATTCCCCTCTACCAAACTAATTGCATCCCTTCCTCCAACTACCCAAGGGGCGATTGTTAATCTAATTTCATTAATTAAATCCATTTCAAAAAAGCTCCAGTTTAAAGTCCCTCCTCCTTCTAGAAGGATCTTATTCAAGCCCAGATCATGAAGTAAGGTTAACGCTAATTTCAAATCTACTTTTTCCTCTTTTCCCGCTTTTAAAATTTTTACACCTTTTGCGTTAAAAAGCTCTATTCGATGAGAATCGGCATTTTCAGTCGTGCAGATAATAGTAGGGTACACTTTAGGCTCATATTCAATCACTTTTGATGTGATTGGAATCGAGAGATGGCTATCAACAACAATACGATAATACCCTTCATGGTCATAATATTTAATATGAAGTTTAGGATCATCCTTAAGGATCGTGCCTTTTCCCACCATAATTCCATCCACTTGCGTTCTTAATTCGTGTACTTCTCTCCAATCGTTCTCATCTGATAATTCAGGATCGCCCATTTTTGATGCAATTTTTCCATCAATTGTCATGGCGGAACTTAATATTATATAAGGTTTTTCAACATTTTTCATATACAATCTTCCCTTTTATATACACTTTTCTAATATTTTCAGGATTAGTCCTTTGAACAATTATGGCATGAATATTGCTCTTATTTAAATCTGAAGTAAAGTAATTTGGATGATTGAGATCAAGTAGGTTAAAATCCCCATCCTTTCCTTCTGAAATCGAACCAATTTCATGTTGCATTCTTAATGCTTGGGCAGCATTAATCGTAATCATTTTTAACATGTCTAAGCCCCCCATCACTACCCTTTCATTGCCATGGTTTAATACTCTCTGGATTCTATAAAGATATCGTAATTCTTCAAAAAGATTTAAATTATTAGTCATTACATTATCAGTCCCAATACTAACCGGAATGTTCAATTTTAATATTTCATTGATTGGGGGAAAGCCCACTCCAAAATATCCATTAGATCGAGGACATAAAACCAAAAATAATTGCTTTTCTTTAATCCTCAATAAATCCCTTTCATTAAAGTGAGTTCCATGAACAATGATATCAATTAAATCTTCATTAAATACTCTCTCAATCAATTCTTCTTTTCGCTCTACTTCAGCACAATGACAAGCTATAATTTTTCCATATTTTCTTTTAAGGCTTTTTAAAATAGCCACGAACTCCTTTTTAATTTTATTATAACTTGCTAATCCTAATCCATCTGCTAATTCAAAAACCGAACCCATTTCATCAGTATTTTCAAAACGACCCAGAATCATGCATTTAATGGATTCCTCATTTAAAATATGTTTTATCATCAAAATCCCTGCCCTTCCTTCTTCTCTGAAGTCGGCAAAACAAGTAATACCATTGCAAAACATCTCTGCTATTGCCTTTTTAATCCCATTAGATTTGATTTCCTCGGGAATATTACGTAATAAATGATGCTTCAATCCATTGGGTGGAGCAACTACCTGTTTTAGCTCCTGATTAAATCCCACCTCCTTGGCAAAACTATCCCCCACATGCGCGTGTGCGTTTATTAGTCCGGGAATCACCAATAGATTCTCCTTTTTTTCCATAAGATCGAGAGCTTTTACATCAGAATCACCGGTAATGGAATTAATTTTCCCCTCTTCATCAATGTTTATAATAACATCTTTTTGAAGCTCCATTTCGCTTCCAATTAAGCCATACGGAAATGAAAGAGTTCTTTTTTTCATGTATTTTTTCGTAATTATTGGAAAAACCGAATTATTAATCTTTAAAATATTAAATATTAAAATTGATTCTATCTTTTTAAAACTAGAGATAATATAAATATGTTGATCTTTAATTATTGCGTGGTGATGCTTCATTCATAAATATAAAATGGATTTACAAGATAACGCTCCTCAGGTTAATTTAGAAATCGGTAAAGTAGGAATCATAGGATTAGAGAAGAAAGTAGAAATTGAAACAGTTAAGAATAAAAAATATTCCTTTTATCCCAAAATTTCTGCATTAATTAGCTTACCTGCTCAACAAAGGGGAATCCACATGTCAAGAACTTCTGAAACAATTGAAGAAATCATTAATGAGGTCATTTTAAAGCCTGCACCTTCCATTGAAGTCGTCGCTTATCGAATCATAGAAAAATTGATGGAAAGACACCCCTATACCTCAAAAGCAGAAGTGAAATTAGAAGGGAAAATAGTAATTCAAATGAGAGAAAATGAGCATAGAACCATCCAGAAATCTTATGAAATTAGCTCTTGCGTCATAGCTAAAAAAGACGATAAAGATAATATTAAATACAAATTCTTTATTGGCGCCAATGCTGTTGGCATGACAGTATGTCCTTGTGCAAAAGAGATGAGTCAAGAGTACGCCAGGGAAATCATCGAAGCCAGGAATGACATCAATGTCTCTGAAGAAGACTTGGTTAAATTGATTAATATCTTACCCTACGCCTCACATAACCAGCGATCAAAAGGTACTATTATTTTACAGATCAATCAATTAAACAACCATTTAATTGATGTTTTGGATATTATTGATGTTATCGAAGAATCAATGAGTGGAAGAATTCAATCCATATTAAAACGCCCTGAGGAAGCGGAATTGATCCGAAGCGCGCACTTAAAGCCCTTATTTTCTGAAGACGTGGTAAGAGAAATGGCAAAAAATTTTCTGGCCCGAGATTTCCCCGATCTTCAAGATAATTTTAAGGTGACATTTAAGATAGAAAGCTATGAGAGCATTCACCCCTACAATGTTTATGCTGAAATGAAAACCACCATAGGGGAATTGAAAAAAGCTATTCTGGAGGAATAATTATTACCAATATTTTTTAACTAAAACTTATTGGAAAACATACTTCTCTTTATTATTCATCTATCAATTAATTGGAGTCAAACCATGACTGATTTCGAAGCTATTGAAGGTGATTATCTTGAAACTAAGCAAGATCATTTGTTTTTTGATGTTAAAGGCATCCACCATCCGTTAGATCGGAAAATATGTTTTATTCGTTTTTACCCGGATCCGACGGGAGATCGAATTAAAAATGGAATAAAATATAAAAAAATTTATAATATTGCAGAAAGGTATGAATTCCTAAGGAAAAATTATCCCAAGTATTTATTTTATTCCGAACAATGGGATTTAGAGCTTCAAGGAGTACAGAATGAGGATATTCAGAAGATTTATACCCCTCGCGACTATTATCGCGTCTTAACCAAGCAATCCTCTCTCTCTCGTTTAGAACAAAGTTCCCTTGAGCTCTGTAAGTTGCTTATTTCCGAGGGAAATTTACCCGAAACGACTATTGGAATCTCGGGGTCACCCATGGTGGGATTGAATCTAGAGCATTCTGATATTGATTTGATCATTTATGGCACGGAGATTAGCAAGAATTTTCAGGATGAACTCGCCTCAATTCTCAGGAAAAACAATTTCTGCAGGGAATATACCTTATCTGAGTATCAAACGCACTATGAATGGAGAGTGGGAGGCTCTGATATTCCTTTTGACAAATTTCTATTTTGTGAAAAAAGAAAATTACATCAAGGAATGTATAAAGGGTTTGAATTCTTCATCCGCTATTTAAAAAGTCCCAAGGACTGGAAGGGTTCATACTATGATTATAAATATGAAAATCTTGGAAGGATCAAACTAAAAGCTAAAATCATCGATTCCCAAGATTCCTTATTCACTCCTTGCACTTATATTATAAAACCACTAAAAATTCAAATAATAGAGTGCAAGATGAAGGCGATTGATTTAAATGAGATTCGGGAAGTAGCTTCATATCGTGGCAGGTTCTGCGAACATGCTCAAGATGGCGAGCAAGTATTAATTAAAGGAAAATTAGAAAAAGTTAATTATAAAAATGATCCCCCCTATTTTCGCGTTCTCTTACAAGATCAAGTTTTAGATAAAATGATCGTTATAGATAAGGTATAATATATTGTAGCTCAACATGAAATATTTAATTTGTAATCTATTAAAAATTAAATTAAATTCACAGAAGTTTTTTTAATTTAAATGAACGATGTTTCTTGCTTTTAAAGGATTCATCATTGTCAATAAAGGAATTCCAACGCCATAAGTAGAAATAATCCCTGAGGGTGTAATTCTAATCCAAATTGTCTCATCACTTCCCCCAACTGATTCCGCTTGTTTTATGAATTTCTTTAAAACCTCACGCGCTTCCTTATCTTCTTTTGATATAATTTCAGCTTTTGCCGTGAAATGTAATTCTGCGGGAGGAGCAGGAATGATTTTGTGCAAGAAGTTTTTTCTAAACGGAATGGTTATCGATACCTTAGTGTTATTCTTAATATTTCTTGCTTTTATTGTAGTCTCGCCCGTTTGTATATAAATTTTATTTCCGTCACTTTGATACACGACCACTGAGCTATGAGGCTGATTTGTATCATCAACCGTGCTTAATACCAACCACATCTGCTTTTTCAATATTTTTCTTATTTCTTGTCTTAAATCCTTCATTTCAAATTCCTCTAATTGAGTTTAATCATTAAAAGAGCAACTAATTAATAAATTTAATATAATCGAATTATTGTGAATGGTATTATTTAGAAATAGATATAATGGCTCAATTCATCGCTTTTAATAAAAAAGATGGATTTTTTTATAATAATCTCTGGTTAGAACAAGAAAAATTAGTTATTAAAATGCCCATGGCTAACAGGTCATGTGAAAATAAGATCTCGTTCGATCAAGTCAAGATCGAAGAATTCAGCCTTGTCGAATGCATGTACATTTTAAATCATGATTGAAAAAAGCTCTTATTGACACCCATATTTTTCCTTTTTTTCTGCCTGATTTTTATTTTATGAATTTAAGTTTTCTACTTTATAAATCCAAGAATGAATTGCCCTAATCATATATAAATAGTAAGAATTTAACGCCCAATTAAGAGAATTAAAGAAAAGAATAGCGGGCCTGGCAGGATTCGAACCTGCGACAACCCATTTCGTAAAATGTCGGATCTCCGGCATTCTAGTCCGAAGCCGGGTACCCTATCCAGACTAGATTACAGGCCCAATCAATAATTTTGATGCTATTTTAAAAATCATTCATTTCCAATGATTTCAATATGCATTCATAGATTATTTATAATTAAAATAAAATAAGACAAATAAAATTTTTTATAATTTCCATGGAAACGAGGAATCTTTGCTCTTATTAGAAAGGATTCAACCTGTTTTCTTGATGAAATGCCATGATACTAAAAAGACATGAAAAATAGCGATAATTTGTAATTTTCTCATGCTCTCTTTCACGAATTCTTATTGATCAATACATGACTCCCGCAAGTGGTGGAATCTATTTGAAGAATAGTTGGATATTTATATTTTTATTTAAACTTAGAATAGAATGCAGGCAAAAAAAATGATCAGTACATTTCTGGTACTTTTCTTATTTGTCCTAACAGGGATCTATTTTTTGCCCCCGGTCAAAGCTTTTGTTGATTATAATGTCTATTACCTCAATTCTGATAAGCATGAGTACTATATTGATGAAACGATATATCTAAATTTTTCTGGATATTTAGAATATGACCCCCAACCCCCAATAGTAGATGGATTTTTTCAAATTTGTATAGTAAATAGTTCTGGAGCTTCTGCTCTTAATGATAATGCCGTTCTATGGAATAGCTCTGAATTTCACGATGATCATAGAATAATCACGGAAGAATTTTACTTAAATATTCTGAATATAGGACCAGAATTCCTCAGTTCAAACACCACTCATTTATATATTAAAGTTCACTATTATTATTTTGATATATATGTACCCGAAGATAGCCAAAATATATATTTAGAGCAATTTACTAAGGAGATCACGATAAATAAAAGAGGGTCTTCGTGCCAGCAAGTCCATTACTTGAATACTGATAAAGATGAATATTTTATTGACGAGACTGTAATCCTAAATGCTTCGTGGACTCTTGATTATGAGTCAAATCCTTTATATAATGATGTTTTCATGCAAGCTTGTCTTTTCAATGATTCTGATAGTTTGATATGGAATAGCTCGGAATATCGCGATTTAACCACGGTACAAATTGTCGAACCGATTATCCTATCTGATCTCTCTCTTTCTGAATTGAATACGACATGCACAGTTAAGCTACGGCTTTACTACTTTTTTTATGAAAACGACACGGATGATCTTTATTTAGAGGATTACACCTGCTCTTTTAATGTAACTAAAAGAGGATCATCTTGTATCAATGTTCATTATTTAAACACAGATAAAGAAGCTTATTTTACGGACAATGTGCTCCATTTAAACGCTTCTTGGACGTTAAATTATACCGCTCAATCTCCTCCCGTGGATGCTTTCATCCAGATATGCCTTTTAAATAGCACGGACTACTTGATATGGAATAGCTCTGAATATCATGACATTACCACCATGCAAGTCAATGAAGAATTCATCTTATCAACTATGGATCTTTATTTATCAAAGAATAGCACGGCTTTCTATTTCAAATTTCGCCTGTTTTATTTTTTTAGTGAGATAGATACCGCAGATACCTTTTTAGAGGATTATACTTATTCTTTCAATATAACTAAAAGAGGATTATCTTGTGTTCAAGGAATCTATTTGAATATAGATAAGAATGATTATCTTATCGATGAATCTATTCACCTAAACGCATCCTGGACATTAAATTACACCGCTCAGCCTCCTCCCGTGGATGCTTTCATCCAGATATGCCTTTTAAATAGCACGGGCTTCTTGATATGGAATAGTTCCGAATATCATGATATTACCACCATGCAAATCAATAAAGAATTCATTTTATCAACTATGGATCTTTTCTTATCGAGAATGAAAAATCCCTTTCAATTTAAACTGCGACTTTTTTATTATTTTCATGAAAGGGACACTGCAGATTTGTATTTAGAAGAATATTCTTGCTCTTTTAATATCTCCATTATCGCCTCATCTTATGTAAAGATTCATTACATGAATATCGATAAAGAGGAATACTATATAAATGAGATTGTACAAGTAAATGCTTCCTGGATAATGAACCAAATTCCTAGTCCACCTTTAGTTGATGCTTTTCTCCAAATCTGTCTTTTTAATGAATCCAATGCTCTAATTTGGAATAGTTCGGAGTATCGTAAAACCTATCCTCTTGAATTACTGTTCGATCTCAATTTATCTGAATTAAATCCCTTCTTATACGCGGCAAAGACGGGTTTTTATTTAAAAGTTCGGCTATTTTCTTCCTTCGGTGAAGAACTGACTGAAGATCTCTTTTTAGAGGAATATACCTGTTCTTTTGACGTTTTAAAAATAGGGTTATCTTGTCTTACCGTCTATTATTTAAGCACGGATAAAGAAACGTATTACATGGACGATATCCTCTATATGAATGCATCTTGGACCCTAAATTATACTGCTCAACCCCTTCCCGTGGATGCATTTCTCCAAATCTGCCTTTTTAATAGTTCTGATGCTCTGGTATGGAATAGCTCGGAATATCATGACATTACCACCGAACTAATTTTCGAAGAATTGCATTTAATTGACTTGAATCTTCCATTACCAATGCCAAATAATCTATATCATTTTAAATTACGATTTTGTTATTATTTTCATGAAAGCGATCGAGACGATTCATACTTAGAAACCTTCACGTACTATTTTAACCTTTCTAAAAAGGGTTCCTCTTGTCTTAGCGTGCATGATTTAACCTTGGATAATCAAGATTATTTTCTTAATGATACTATTAATTTGCACGCTTCCTGGACTTTGAATTACACCGCTCAATCTCCTTCCGTGTATGCATTCATCCAGATATGCCTATTAAATAGCACGGGCTTCTTGATATGGAATAGCGTGGAATATCATACTCCCTTATATAATGAAGTTAATTTAGAAGTTAATTTATCCACTTTAAACATAATCATGGTAAATTCAACGAATTTATTCTTTTTTAAAATTCATCTCTATTATTATTTTCACGAAAATGATACCGATGATTTATATATGGAAGATTATACTTTTCCTTTTAACATTTCTATCGTATTAGAATCTTGCATGGATGTAAATCACTTTAAAATAAATAAAGAAAATTTCCAATACGGAGAAAAAATAATACTAAATGCCTCATGGATAATCTATAATTCTTATGATTTAAATCCTTCAGTCCAGATTTGGTTGATAGATGACGATTTTAATGTAATTTGGAAAAGTATTAAATATAATGATCTCGGAACCATGGAGGAAAATATAATTATACCCACCTCTGCCCTCACAAATTGTACTATTTATAATACGCGTGAATTGGAGGTTATAATTATCTTTTTATATTTGAATAAGTCAAAGCAAGAATGCTACATTTTAAAAAATTCTCTACTTATTAATGTGCACAAGGGTAAGATTTCCTATGAATTGAACGCATTCCAAGATGTAATGGAATATGGAGAGGATCAAAAAATTAGTATTCACTTATTCAACTTTTTTGATACCAGTGTTGATATTAAAAATGGAACGTTAGAATTGTTGATTAAAGAGAATAACGAGCTATTATCTAAGAAATCCTTTTTTCTAGAAGGTGGACAATTTTCTTTTAAATTATCTTATAAAGATTTATCAATAGGAACTAATAGTTTTTGGTTTAACTTAACTAACGTATTTAATCACGAAAATTATTGTTTTAAAAAAAATATCACGATGAATAAAATGGATGTAATTTTAAAAGTTGTGAATGTAACCTTAAAAGAAAAACAACTTTTAGGTTTAGTTTCTTTCCTTTATGTTAGAAATGGGATTCAGAATCCCCTTCAATATGAAAATATAACGATTTATTTATACAATCAAACCATCTTGCTCATGAGAAAGAGTTACATCACAAATAATTTAGGAAACGTCGAATTTAACATGTCTCTTGAAAGTCCTATAAAACAGAATAAAACTTTAATATTGAAGTTTCAAAATAAGGGAAACTCCACGTTAGCGAGTGAGGATAATATTGTGAAGATCCCCGTGTCTGCTCAATTTTCAAATCAAGATGCTTATCGAAATTCCACTTTTCTCTCTATTGGACTTTTCATTTCTGTTATCGGCATGATGTCAATCGTCATCATTACAATTCTAAAGAAAAACGTGAAAGAGGGGGCCATTTCTTTAAAAGAGCATCATTTTAAGTATTAGATAGAAAAGCACCTGTTGTAAAGCGACTATAAAAAACTAATTTTCTCTTGTTATTTAATAGGATATTTCTTCAAAACATGAGCATAGAGATCCCTTAAAATGTTTCTCAATTTAATAATTTCATAAATATCTCCATCAATTTCTATTAACCCTTTCATGAAATAATCTGATAAGTTTATTTCCCTTTTAATTGCTTTAATCAAGGTGGTTTTAGATAATTTAAAATGCACTTGGGCTTTTGGGTTTATTCCCTGCTGATATAAGATTTTATCATTATTTCTTTCAATCCAAAAGCTTAATAAAGTCTTATCTCCTTCATAAATAACAAACTGATATATTTTATTTAATAGTGATAATTCTTCTCTAATTTCCTCGGAATTATCAGCAATCATAATGTTAAATTTAATAAACCTATCTAATACCGAAAGGAATTGTTCATCATCTTTCTCAAGAAGATTTAATATGGAATTGATCGTATTCAAGTTTGGCATGGAACTTTTCAAAATGAAAAATTATGTGACAAAATGCAAATATATCCTATTAATGATAAATAAAACATCACCACGTACCTATAAAAATATTATCATACCGTTAAAATCTTCTCGTGATTCATATTTTCAAAATCATTTCAAAATTTTAAAATTTGAATTCCTAATTATTAACTTTAATTCCTTTCCTTGGATAGAATCCCATTTTTGTTTTTAAAATTAAAATGCCGTAATTTATCTTTATCATGACATGTTTTAGAGCCAGAGATATAAGAGAATAAAATTTTTATATTTTGATGTATTTCTTTTTTTATATCTAATTTGGGTAACCCACCCATCTGGCCCACATAGTGTAGCCCGGTCCAGCATTCGGGACTGTCACTCCTGCGACGCGGGTTCAAAACGTGCGTGAAGTCACTCACGATGAAAATCCCGCTGTGGGCGCCATTCCTTTCCAAATTTTTTTTATTCACTCATATTCTTTGTAAATTCGAGAAAGTTTTAGAATTTTGTAGATTGATTCCTTTGCTTTTGGTTATAAATATAGAATATTTTTAAATGAATTCTTAAATTTTCATGATCCTACGATTAAAAGAAATATAAATTATTAATAATAATCCTATAATACTTGCCATGAAATAAAAGCTGAAATTTAAAGAGATTGCAGCTATTAGGCTCATGAGTATGGGTGATAAGAAAAATGCAATTCCATTTACAGTCTCAATGATTCCGCTATATTTTGAGGTTTTCCATCGAATGTTCATGGAGAGAAACATTTTTAGGGCAATTCCAAAAGAGTATCCGGAAATGGCGCCCACAATAAGAAATAATATTAAAAATACGAAGAAATTAGTAGTGATTCCAAATAAAATTATGGTCGGTATTGTCACCAAAATGATGGAATAAGTTGTTTTTTTTAACAATTTAAATGAAATATTACTACCAAGGGACGCAAATATGGCTTGCACGATTATTGTTAAAAAAGATAATAAATAAGTAGAATACCCGGGAAAACCAATAATTTCTGATTTTATGGGATAAAGTAAACTTACTCCTGTCTTAAGTAAAGAGAAAATAATAATAAGAATCGTAGGTAAAATGACAGGGATGTTATATTGAGAAAAATCTTTATCTATATTAATAGGGTCGTTGGATGAATCTCTTTGCATCAATGAGTGTAATTGGGAATTATTTGATTGTAATTGGGAATTATTTCCGTTGAGTTTTAGGGGCTCCTTAAAGGAGGAGAGTCCCACTATAAACATCCCTAGAATTATTAAGGCACTTATATAAAAAACAAATAGAATTTTATTAGAGAAAAATAATACAAGGAAACCCAACAAAAACCCTAATACTAAACCCAAATTCCAAGAAAAATTATATCTTGACATCAATTTATCTTGATTATAAACATTATCAGAGATGGAGGATTGTAAACTGGTCCAAAAAAAACCCATTACAAAACCTTCCGTAAGTCTAGAGATAAAAAAAATTACAGGATTTAAAGTAAAAAAAAAGGTGAATTCTGCCATGAATCCTCCCAGACAAGCGATAAGTATGCTATTTCTGCGCCCTATCATATTGGAGAAATTATTTACCAGAATGGGAGAAAAACAATAGGTTAATGCTGATCCCGAACTTAAAAGACCGATAATCTCTATACTGGTGCCTAAATTGAAATAATAAATAGGAATGGCAAGGGATAGCAACGCATTATTGATGGGATAAAGAAGAGAAAGTAAAAGGACAGGCCAAAAAGGCCATTTCTCACTACTAATCGTGGTCTCCATGATATATTCAAGGCAACTATATTGATATTGATAACATGGCGTAATAATTAAAGTTTGTCTCTATTACATGAAAGAAGTGAGAAATTTCTTAGATTCCGAAAAACTTATAAATAAGAATCAAAAATGGAGTTCTAAACTACTTTTTCTAGAATTAGATACGATAAGAAACGAAAGATTTATTGTATGAAGGTGAAATGATCAAAGAATAAAAAAATAATAAAATGGAATTTTAGAAGTTTTTATAGATTTAAACGAATAAGATAAGTATTTTATACAAATCAGTATAAAGTGTAAATAATGAATGATATTATTATTAAAAATACAAAAATTATTGATGGAACGGGTTCCCCCGCTTATTTTGGAGATATCACGATTAAAAATTCAAAAATAGTTTCAATTAATAAAATGGAAGAAAGCGCTTAAGTTATTATTGATGGAAAAGGGTTATGTACTTCTCTGGGATTTATCGATCCTCACTGTCATGTGGATTTGACAATGATGATTCTTCCACTTTGTCATAATTTTATAATGCAAGGAATAACCACAGCAATAGGAGGAAATTGTGGTCTTACTCCTTCCCCCAAAAGGGGTATGAGTGTTGAACCAACAAAAAGGAAAATTGGATTGGACGGTTGGGAAGCGGGGATATCAAAAAATGATTTAAGTCAAGCTAAATGGTTAAAAAAAGTAGAAAGAAAAGGAATTTCTGTCAATTTTGTGCCATTCATTGGGCATAATGTAGTAAGAAGGTATGTCATGGGAGAAGATTTCAAGAGATATGCAACCTCTAAAGAAATTGAAGAAATGAAACAACTCGTTGAAGATGGAATGAAATGTGGTGCTTATTGATTATCCACGGGTTTAGATTATGATCCTTCAGAATATTGCAATACAGATGAAATCGTGGAATTGGCAAAAGTAGCAAAAAAATATGGAGGAATATATGTATCTCATTTGAGACACTGTCAAAGCCAATGGGCAACTGAGGATTCGGAATTATATGGATATGGCGTATTTCATGGAGCGATAGAAGAAGCTTGGATCGGGAAATAGAAGGGATTAATGGAAGCTTTTGAAATTGGAAAAAGAGTAGGTCTTCCCATTCAAGTTTCTCACATTTATACAGTATATGTTTTACCCCAACCGCATCCTGATTTTCTCGATGAAGCAACAGCAAAAGCTACCCATTGGTTATTTGATAAAGCAAAATGTGAAGGAATAGATGTAACATTTGATATCATCGTTTCAGATACAAGTATCGCCCCAAAAACTCTCCTGATTAATGAATTCCTTTTATCACGATTACAAAAATTACAATGGTTAAGGGAATTTAACAAGGAAGAATTTATCGCGAAATTAAAAGATAATGAATTCCGGAATAAATTAAAGAAATTAAATCAAGAGGGATATCTAAAATTTAGCATGATCCATCTAAAAGCAGATCCCTTTTGGATGAATAGATTTAAAATTGTAGAATCCCAAAATTCAAATTATGTCAACAAAACGATTGGAGAACTTTCTATAGAATTCGATAAACCTTGTCTTGATATAATTTTTGATTTAATAGTCGAAGACCCTGAGATAAAATGGCTTCAATTTACGGAGGATAGAGCAACAAATTACCTTACACTTCCCATTTACTTGAAGCATCCTCTTAGCATGCCTTGCACCGATATGAGCGTTCTCCCAACACTAAATTTTTCTCTTGAAAATTTAAAAAGAATAGGAACTGGAATTCCTGAAGAATTTCTAAGCTCTGTTTTTGTGCCCCACTTTTATGGAATGTATGCAGACTATATTGGAAGATTTGTAAGAGAAAAAAGTTTTCTTTCCTTAGAAGAAGCGATTCGTAAAGCAACTTCTTTTGTTGCCGAGCGTTATGGAATAAAGAATAGAGGAATTCTTAAACCAAATTATTATGCAGATATTTTAATTTTCGATTATAATAAAATTAAAATGACAGGAGATTTACAAAATCCTCGACAAGCTCCTGATGGAATTGAACATGTAATTGTTAATGGAGAAATTACTTATAAAAATAAGCAGCATACTGGTGTTAAGGCGGGAAAAGTATTAAGAAAGACGTTATTCTAAATTATCTTCTTTTTTTTGAACTAAAGATATCAATTCATGAATTATTTTTAATTAAAAATTAATAAATAAGAATAATTAGTAAGTGAAAAGGACTTTGAACAATAAAAAACCTTCAATGATAGTTCTCTTATCTTATTCCTAATAAAATAAAAAAATTTGTCGGAAGTATAAATTACCTATTTATCTTATTATATAGGTTAGATTTTCATCATATTAATCTTAGATAGATAACTTTAAAACGAAGAAATCCAAATAAATAATAAATCTATCCCTTTTTTTGAGGAATCGGGAATGATATCGAATTTAAAAAAAAAAATTTTCATAATTTGTGTAATCTCATTGATTTCACTCCCTACTCTTAGTGCTTTAAGTTTTAATGGTTTATTTTCGAATGAAGATCAAAATCTTGGATTATCAGCAGATGCTTCCTCGAATCAAGCACAAGGAGTGGTCGATTATTTCAGAAAAGTGTTCAGCTATGACTGGTCTTTAGGACAAGCTTACGATCCTGCCGTTGATGGAAAGGGAGAAGCCCAGAGCACGACAATTTATGGAAGCAATTATCAACCTTATGATTCAGAGAAAATTTCGGGTACCATGAAAATCACCCCTATTCTTTCACCGGATAATTCGGAGTCACAGATAATTTCTCTAATCAACAGCGCTACGCAGACTTTATACATTGAACAAATGTACATATATAATGATTTAACAGAATTGGTAAACGCCATCATTTCCGCCCATGATAGGGGCGTTGAAGTAAGAGTAATTTTGGATGACGCCAATAATGCAGATTCTAAAGCTAGCGCAGATTTATTAACAAGTCATGGAATTTCAGTAAAAATTTGTACCGGAACCGTTCCCATGTATTTTGATACCATGCATAATAAAGGAGTTATCGTGGATGGTGCTAAGGTCCTAATCTCATCCATTAATTGGTCCCCAACATCGATACGCGAAAATAGAGAAGCTGGACTTATCATCGAATCCTCTAGTGTGGCAGGCTATTATTTGACCTTGTACAATCATGATTGGTCTGTCTGTGTAAACTATGATCCCTCTGTTCATCTACAAACGATTTCCACCCAAACAATCCAAGACGAGCCAACGGGGAATATTACTCCATCGGTTTACATTAATCAATTTTCAACGACACAGACTTTTGAAGGAACCATGGATGTAACATGCATGGCTTCTCCCGATAATTGTTTTAATGTTGTTTCAAATTTACTCAAAAAAGCGAAAACCAATATATATCTGTCTGTCTATACTCTCTCTTCTCCGTATTTAATTGATATCATCAAAGATCGAATGGCTGATGGTGTAACAGTAAAATTACTTTTAGAAAAATCGCAAGTTGGTTCATATGAACAAGATTATAATCGAGATGCGATGTATCGTCTCACGGAAGTGGGAGTAAAATCTCAAGTAAATAGCGAACAAGTTAAAGCTCAGGGATTATGGGCAACTCAAGATTTCTCTTTTCAACATTGCAAGTATTGCATCATAGATAATAGCACTCTAATCTTATCTAGTGGAAACTGGGGTCGATCAAGTTGTCCTAAACCTCAAGATGATGGGGATGTTGATGGCAATCGCGATTGGTGGATCGCCATTTACGGATCGAATCCTGGAGATATTGAAGCGGGCTCTAATACATTTTCAATCCCATTTTTCACACTAGATATATGGTTTTTAATTGCAGGATTGTTTACTGCGGTTATTACCATCCTAATGGCGAGAAAATTAAAAGTTCGAAGAAGTGATATTTAAATCTAATTTGATTTTTTTTTTTAATTTAATTCTTTTATTTTTAAGCTTAACCAATGAGAAATTAAATTTTTTTATTAGAAAGTTTTGATGATAGCTTAAAATAGATATTTTACCTATTATATTCATGACGGTATATTTTGCTTTTTTATTTCATTTTTATCAACCTCCTGTTCAAGTTCCATTTGTCATCAAGCAAATTGTTAAAGAATGCTATGATCCTGTCTTGGATGCGATATATAATCATCCGGAAGCAAAAATTACATTAAACATTAATGGAATCTTAACAGAACAATTCATGGATTATCAGCATAATGATATAATTCAAAAGATTACAACTTTAGCTTCAAAAGGACAGGTGGAGTTTACTGAATCGGGTAAATTCCATCCCATCTTGCCCTTACTTCCAGAACCAGAAATAGAGCGTCAAGTTTCATTAAATCATGTAACAAATAGCAGATATTTTGGTAGAGTTTACACGCCTACAGGATTTTTCCCTCCAGAAATGGCCATTTCAGAGGAAGTGTTAAAAATAGTGCAACAAATGGGATTAGAATGGATTATCATGAGTGGTATAGCAAATACCCTTCCCGAATTTCCAGTTAATTTCATTTCTCAACATCCTAATGGATTAAAATTACTGTTTAGAGATGATTACATCTCAGTGGATCTGGCTTTTAATAAAATTAATTCTGTCGAAGAGTTTTTTAAACGCTTACATTACACCAATTCTCCTCAAGATACCTATGTCATTCTTGCAATGGATGTTGAAACCTTTGGACACCATATTAAACATAAGATTCAACAATTTTTGATCCCCTTGTTTGATGAATTACCAAATCGAAATGATATTAAACTCTGTACTATTTCTGAAATTGTAAAAAAATTTCCCGTTGGAACGAGCCAGTATCCCAGAGCTTCCACTTGGTCCACAATGCCTGGAGATATTGCTCATGACGTTCCCTATCCTCTCTGGTTTGACCCTAATAATCCATTACACATCGAACAACACAAACTATTCATGTATGGCTTAACTGTCATTAATTTGGCAAGCAAATATAAGGATAGCATGAATCCCGAGAGAGTTAATTTATTTTATAATGCACGTAATTTTATGGACAGAGGTGTGTATTCCTGTTCCCAATGGTGGGCTTCTAAGAAACCCTATTATTCTACAGATATGATTTTAAGAGGATTGAATGAAATCTTAATGGCTACAATCAATGCAAAAAGATGTATCATAGATAATAATGCAGATATTAAAGATGCGATGGAACTTATACTCACGGATATGTTAAAATCGCATAATAAAATTGTATTATCTCTTTGATCTTTTAGAAGTCGAATGAGAATTTATGATACCATATTTTCGTGATTTAAAATTTGTTCTTAAGAATTTTAACTATATCTCTATTTAAGATAAATTTTCTCAAATATTTTTAACTCTATGCTACTTTTCTTAAGAAATAGATAAAAAAAGATGGAAAAATTGTCAAAGATTTGAAAAAATGATTCATATCCATCATTAGTTTTTAGATCTCAATAATTTATTCGAAAAGAAGAACGTACTCTCATTTAGAATGCAAGATTTTTTGCAAATTTCTCCTATAAAATTTATCGATTATAGTTTAATAACATTTTTTTAAATAATTTTGGATTATTTTTTTAAATATGAATGAAGAAAAATTTATAAAAAAAATTGCGGACAGCTTCAAAATAGTCTTAGAAGAAATTTTTAACTTCTCTGAAAGACGTGATTTTGTAAATATGATTTTCACCCCGGGATATGAGGATGTAGTATACGGAAGAATAAATGAATATTTTGATAATCAAAACAAGCTTTATCCTCAAGATCGCATTGATTTAGAGAAAATGCAAGATGGAGTTAATAATTTAATAGAAAGAATTCATGAATCTGACCTTATCATGAAAGTCTTATTTTATCTGGCAATCTTTTCAAATGAAAATGATAATAAGAAAGAAATTGAATATATTTTTGGACTATAGCTGTTCTTTTACTTAATTTAAGTCAGACGAGAAACTTCAATTTCTTCCTTCCTCAAGAGAAATTAAATTTCTTTCCTATCTTTTCATCTTAATAGTTCTTTTAAGATTTAAGAAATTTCTTAGTTTATATTTTTCATAACGCAAACTTAATTTGACCTATAAAAGATGCATTTATGATTTATGAGGATTCCAATCATATGAAATTATCAAAAATAGATAAAAAGGAAAAATAGTATTAGAAAAATTATAGTTTTGATATAAGCATTGACGTTTAAAACCAAAAAGCTAAGATTTACTCCACTTATAGCCGCATTCGCCGCACTTTATAAGTGTTTTATAGACGGGAGTTCCTTGCATTGAATAATAAAGTACTTCACTTTTATCAGGTTCTTCATGGAGCTTTCTTGGATTCTCATTTCCACATTTTGCACATTTTATACGCTTATACGTGCTCATCTTTAATCAAACTTGGAGTTTTTATATTAAAAGTGGGGTAAGATAATTTAAATTTATGTGTTTGCTCGATTTAAATTTCTTCTCATGAAATTGTTTTAAGCAAGTGCTTATATCCTGGATAGGTAATATCTTCTATGCAATATTTTTCAGCCGAATCTCCCCATTTAATACCCTTCTTTATCCTTTGCATGAAAAGCATCGGATCTTGAATGAAGGTTCCCCCTACTACCTGGACATTTTTTTTGAATAAAGGGTCCGGTAGAAATCCTGCAGTAGGCCCCACAACAGCAATTCTATCCGCACTTTTGCAATGTGATAAAATATCATCGAGGGTATTATTTAATACGGTGGTGCTCGTACAAAGGACTTTATTGCATCGTTCTAATGCAGAAGCATCGAGAGTTACTTGCCAATTCTCGTGTTGTTGAACTAGCTGCTCCTTTTTTTCAATCACTATGAGAGGTATCTCCATTTTGTTGATTAAATTAACTAAAGGAGGGAAAAATCCAACCATGCCCACATTATCTTGGTTATTCAAATATAATTTTCCCAAGGGATCCGTAGTAAAGTCAAAAGAAAAGCCTGGTTTTCGAAGGATGTATTGGCTAATTGCATTCATGGCTCCAAGTCCTAAGGTTTTATAAAAATCATTTGAAGAACTAAACTTTAACGCTAAATCTATCGTATTTGTACCCTTGAAAGTATTTAAATCGAAAGATTTACTTTCTTCTTTTATCTTATCATTTAAATTGAGAAATACGATTCCAATTGTCTTATCCTCTAATTGAACTGCCCCAAAACTAGATTTTTTAGGACTTTTTATCAGAATTTCAGAAGTTGGTATGAAGATTTCCTTAATAGGAGGAATTTGCACTACTTCATTAATATCTTTGATAATATTTAAGAAATCCTTAATTATGCTCATTTTCTTGAATTTTACTTATTTTTTATTTTTATTAATTTTAGAAATAATTTCCTCTACAATCTGCTGTATGCTTTTTCCAGTAGTGTCAATTTGAAAATCAGCTTGAGCCGAATAAAAAGGTTTTCTGAACTCTAAAAGGGTCACCATTTCTTTATTGAAATCTTCTTTCTTGATTTTTGGTCGTTTTTCTATTCCATCTTTCACTATTCTTTTGGCTAATTCTTCCTTGGATGCTGTAAGTAATACAATATAACAATTTTTTTTTAGATAATCCATGTTGATCTTATTCAGTACGGCCCCTCCTCCACAAGAGATGACCTTTTTATGCATTTGTGAAAGACTTTTACACGCGGCAATTTCAAGTTCTCTGAATTTTATTTCTCCTTCTTCAGAAAAAATTTGAGGAATGGTTTTACCTGCTTGCTTTTCTATGATTTCATCTATTTCTAGGAATTCATAATCTCCCCCTAACTTTTCTGTTAAAGCTTTTCCCACTGTACTTTTTCCAGTAGCCATGAATCCAATGAGTGCTAAAGAATCTTTCTTCATGATATCCTTATATTTTTAATTACAATGTATTACTTGGATAAAATTGATTCATCAATATAGCTTGTAAAAAAGGAAAACTTCCACTATTAAAAACCTTTTTCAATACGTATTTCCTAATAGAACTAAATGATTTGAAGAAAGCATTTTTTTTCTTTCATGAACTTTTATTTTCACGCGCGTTGAGTTCATCTTCTAAAATTTCTATAATTTTATTAGAGAAATCAATTGTATTATAAAAAAGCGATACGATTCTATATACAGCCCAAAATCCGTGGATAAATTTTATTTCTTTCCTCTCCTCTTCCATTCCTTTTTTGATTATTTTTAACTTATCTCCGAATACAGTTGTTAATTCTTTTAAGGTTTGTAAATTAGAATTCATCAACACTGCTTCCATGGATTCTATCTCGTATGTAATTTCACCAGAACTGGATGTTTGTGCTTTTCTTATGATATTTTGTTCAACGAGAGCATTCAATTCCATGGAGATACTTCCCGAGGAAAAGGGTTTTTCCGCATAATATCCTGTTAAATGTTTTAATATTCGCTGAGTTAATCTTTTCCTCGTAATAAATAAAGCAATTATTAGCACTTTTTTAGGTTCTTGCCCCAGGAATAACGGGGATTTAATTAGATAATTCACGATTTCCTTTTCTATTTTTAATATATTGCTATCAAATACCATGTTATTAGACATTATCGATCTCACTCCTTATTAGATTTAAGAAATTGCTCCACTTTATAGGTCTTTTCAATTTTTAATAATATTTTTTCTCTAATTTTTAGGGATTTTAAGAAATCTTGTAATTGGTTAGTTAGAATGTCATAACCGTTTTGATTTTTAAAATTTTCTAATTCCTTTAATTTATTCTCAATGAATTGAGTGACTTGGTCATTAATTTCTTTCTTTACAAAGCCTATGTTAAATGCCATGTATGATAAATCTCCACCAAATGAGTAAACATAGGTTTTGGTTCCCTCAACCATTTTTTTTTCTAGAAATTTTGCTTTTTCCATGCTATTTAAATATGTAGAAATTGATCCTATCGAGCTCCCGCTTAATTCTTTTAGTTGTTGCTGCGTGAGACCATTTTCATGGATTATCAAATATCCTATAATTGTTCCCATTATTGATGTTTGCCCTCTTCTGACCGCAATTTGTTTAATTAAGTCGATTAATATTTCTTCATACTCCTTCACCCGTCCCTTGAATAAATAATTATCTTGGAATTTTAGATAATTTTCATCAAAAATTTTCTGGATTTTATTCATCAACCGATTTTTTTCTTTTTCATCTTTTTGGGTTAAGATTGAAAAAGTATTTTTCAACGAAATAATAGAGTCTTGATTCCAAAGTGGATTGAGTAAAAAATCTTTAATTTTTTCTTTAAAAGTTCCAATGTCCAATACGGGATTGTTATAAATGGTGTTTATTAAAGTATTCTTTGCAGACTTCATCAAAACTTTTTCTATTTCTTTTGGATCTTTCCCATTATCTCGATTTTCTTTATTGTTCATGTCAAAAAATATTCTTTTGGCAATTAATTAATTATAATTTCATATGTTTCAGATAATTTGAATCTTGATTTCATTATATTTCAGATGAAATGAAAATATTTAAATGTTCTTATTTTTTTATTAAAGTTAGGTAAATATAATTCTTCAAAAAATGTGAAATGAAGATTGGTTTTATTTTAATATAAATGAATTGGAGGTTAAAAACATGCAAAAGGTAGATTATGAAAAAAAGGAAGAAATGTATTCCATTGATGAGCTTGAAAAGTTATCTTATTACGATTTAATGGCTCATCTGGACGTTCCTTTTTTTACAATAGGAGGATTTGAATCCATTGGACGGTTGGCAGAATTATGTAAACTCGAAAATGCGAAAAAAGTTTTGGTGGTCGGTTGCGGTACGGGGGGCGATGCTGTATACATTGCCAAAACATATGGATGCTCAATTATCGGAATTGATATTGCGGAACACATGATTCAAAAAGCTAAAGAACGAGTTGAAAGAGAAGAGTTAACTTATTTAGTTGAGTTTAAAGTAGGTGATGCATATGATCTGGAATTTGAAACTGAAACCTTTGATGTTGTTTTAACTGTCTTTGTTTCTCAATTTCTAGACCGAGAAAAAGCTTTTAAAGAATTTCATCGTGTTTTAAAAAAAGGAGGATGTTTAGGTATTAATGAATTGTTTAAAACAGAAGACGTTCCGTTGGAGTTAGCTGAAGAAGTAGATCAAGCAGAAAAAATATTCCAAGATCTCACTGAGTTACCTTTGAATATTCCTACTCCCTCTGAATGGCAAGAAAATTTTTATCGTACTTCCTTTTCTGATGTTTACTTAGAAAAATGTCATGAATATGGTAGCAAAAGCAATATTGGGAAAATTATTAATGATTTTGGAGGATATAAAAAATTAATCAAGATATTTGGCAAAATAATTAAATTAGCTTTGAAAAGCAAAGAATTAAGAAAAAAATTTGGTTTAATCAGCAAGGCAAAAAGAAAGCTGTTAAGTAGAAAAAACACTAAAAACTATGTTGGGTATATTTTAGGCGTAGCATGGAAAAAATGACTTAATATGGCTTCTTTACTTAAAGCCATTGATTTCATACATGGTTATTTATTAAAAAAAAAGTAGATTTCGCAGAATTATCCAAAACCTAACCATTTGACTGATTCTGCTTTTTCTTTATTTTTCTTTTGAGAGAAGAAATAGTTTTATCCGATTTGATCCAATACCTCTCGGAGAACTTTAGGAATATCCATTATCTCTAAAATATATACTATTTTACCCTTTGTCATTTCCAAAATGCATTCTGAAGTTCTTTTTGAATAGGACTTGGTATTTACCCCTAAGAGAAATTCCACTTTTTGGTTCACATATTCTTCTAAATTCGTAATGAGTACTTCATTTGATTCAGAAAATTCACAATCCGTCAATAAAAAACATACTTTCAACTCTGAAGTTGTTTCTTTCAACTGATTTCCCCCCCATTCTAATGCTCTCTGAACTTGCGTCCCACCCCGAGCTTGGAGGTCTAATAATTCATCAGCCACATCATCTAAATTTTTTTCATCTCCAAATTCTTTAACAACATGCGTACTCGATTCAAAAAAACAAATTGCCACTTCTTCCGCTCTTAGGGTTCCAATTAATACCATTACAGCAATGGAGCAAGCAGCTAATTTCATTCCACTCATTGAACCGGAGATATCTAATAGAAAGCATATTGAAACTCGCCCTTTTTCAGCTTCCATTACCATTAGATCCTCTGTACATACCATTTCTAATGATTTCCCTTGCATGATGATATTTTCAATTGATGCATCAATGTCAATTAAGTCCATGTCATCTCCTTCAAGGAAAGTTCTCAGCTTATTTGTAGGGACCAACCCCTTTTCTCCGCTTCCTCTCTGGTTTGAAATCATATTTAAAGCAATTTTGATTAAAGCATCTTTAACCAAATTTCTAACAAACTCTTTAGCTTTTGGAGGAATATAATGACGGTGTAAGAACCATTGCAGTAATAAATTGTCACCTGGTCCTGCTGAAAGGGATTCTGATAATTGTAAGGAGGCATTCGGAAAATTCTGCTCGCAAACTTTAAACGCATTTCCCAAATTAGCATGGCCTAAAGCACCTAACGCTTGGAAATTGTTAACATCAAGTGCCTTACTCATCAATTCGCGGGTCTGATCATTAGTTAAGGAGTTTAAATTTTTTAATATTTTAAAGTATCGATCAAAAGTTCCTACTTTATTCTCGGTCATTGAAATTAAAAGCTCGAAAGTCCCGCCTAGAATTTCAATCACATCAACTTCTGGAATGCCTAGTTTCTTTGACATTTGAAGAACATCTGACGGGATTATCTTAATATCATTTTCGATTAAAGATTCCAATTTATTTTTAAATTGATTGATATCTACTTCTTTTTCAAGTGCTTTCATTCCCGCCTGACCAGCTTTTTCATTAAAAAGATCAGCACAAAGCTCATATTCAGATTCCATAGAATAATTTTTCAAATCTTTCGCAAGATTCATCAAATTATTCGCTGCACTCCCATTAGTACTCGATAAATCGGTAAGTTTTGAGGATACAAAATCATTCACTTTTTGATTCCAATAGGGACTTTTAGTTTGTGTTTGATAAAGTTCGGATAATGAAGGATCTGGATTGGTTTTACTCCATTCGTCAAAAAAGTGATTAGTGAAATTGGTAGAAAATTGTTCATCTAATGCGCGGGTGATATTAAAGGATAAACCTACATCTCGATTTAGGCTATTAGGAATAATTTTTTTTTCATCAAATTCGGGAACGGATCTCAATACATTCGCGATTTCAGAAATATCCATAATATCAGAAACTCGGTCAACTAATTGTTTAGTTAAATCCTCTGCCTTTTTCGGATCCATACCAATTTTTTGCAGATAATCATTAGTCTTAGCTGCAGTTCCCACGTCTTCGTTTGCTAATATATCCTTTAGATAATTCTTAAAGTCGGGATTATTTGTCCCATACATGGCAGATGCTTTAATCCAAGGAGCCGTATCTTGATTGATTAGGTCTTGTCCCCATCCTAAATTAATTGAAGACTTAATTTCTTGAGGGAAAAGCGTACTTTTTTCTCTCTGTATTATTTGATGAAGATATTCCTTCAATTGGTCTATTGTAGAAATTCCCTTTCCTAAAACATTTTGATAATTACTTCTGCTCTCTAAAATATCGACCAAGCTCTGATAAGGCTCCAACCCTTTTCTTGCTTCTTCGTAGATACTATTGATAAAATCCATTAAAGATGATACTTCTTCAATAGTTTGATCCATTAAAGCCTCAATATCCAAGTTTTCATCAAGGAGTTCTTCATCCATTATCTCTGAGAGGAGATCTTCCATAAAATCCGATCCTTGTGTAATCACTTTATTTCCTGGTTTAGTTTCCTTACTTTCCCTCTTAATCTTTTTTTTCCTAACCTCTTCTGGCTTGGAAAAGATGATATCATGAGCAATTTTAGCAGCGATTTCTTGGTCTTCAATAGGAGTTGTAATTACGGCTGCTTTTATGTAATCATCAGGGATGAGATTTATTTTTCGATAATACATTGCAGTCATTAATTTAGGAATCGCAATCGCTTGTCGTGTACTAGGAGAATTTAAAAGATTATGTTTTAATTGACGCATTCTATAAATGAATTCCACCGTAAAGGTAAGCGGATTCCATTCTAATACTTGATTATTCCAAAAGTCTCCAACTTTTATAGAATCCATGGAATTATTTTGAGCCATTTTATCATCTCATTTGAATTTTAAGCAACACCAATAACACTTGTCAAGATTTTTTTTAAAAATGCATTAACCTCTCTTCCAGGACGCAATTCTAGGGCGTCAGGAAGAATTAATTTAGCGCATTCTGCGACTAACTTGTTATCTACTGTCACATTTAACCTCTTAGCACGCTGAGATATGAAGCGAGCAAGACCAATACTGGTACGCAAGCTGGGAGGAATTTCAACCATGGGATCCTCACGAATCTTTATCATTAATTCAATGATTTTCTCTTGCATCATTGCTGAGAGTTGATATTCGGGGCAATTTGCAACCATGATCTTCTGTTCTAAGGACCTGGGAGGATAACCCAAGTGAATCCAGACTTTGATTCTATCTTTAATGGCTGAGGGCAATTTTCTGGTACCCTTGAGTTCCGAGGGATTCATTGCGGCGATGACATAAAATTCATCTCTGGCTTTCATCCAAGTTTTAAGTTGGGGAATGTATAATCGTCTTTCTTCCATGGCATCTAACATGCTATTCAAAACATATTCATCCCCACGATTCAATTCATTTGCCAGAAATACGCCTCCCTTTAAGGAGGCTAATGTAAAAGGACCCGGGATGTAAGATTCTGCTGCAAAGCCATATTTAAAAACAAGAGTAGGATCAAACGATCCTATTAAAGTTGCGGGTCTAACGAGATCTGAAAAGGTGACCCAATAGAACTCTCTTTTCAAATCGTAGGCAAATTTCCTGCATAAAGCTGTTTTTCCACAACCAACCGGTCCCACTAAGCCCACGAACAATCCTGCGTTATATGCATCCATCATGGCCTCATATGCATAGAGATATTGTCCTTCTAAAACTAAATTAATATTTTCACGAATATCAATAATTTTGCTTTTTTCCATCAATTCAGAAAAATTATCTGAATCTTCCTTTTTTTCTACATCACTTTTAGTCATTTATTTTCAACTTTCTTTTATTCTAATTTAATCTTTAAAAAATTTCTCTGTTGTAGTTGGTTCGATTAAAAGAGGAACTTCATACTTCAATTTTTTTATAGCACTAGTTATTTTTAGGTATTCTATTTCGTCCAACATGGATCTTCGTTCGAATTTTAATCGATCCATGATATATTTTCCAATAAAAGTTTCTTTAAGACCAGAAACATCATATTTTTTTCCTTTTTTTAGAACCTTGCATTTTCGCAATTCTTCGATGCGCTTAAAGAGCACTAATTTTGCTAAGGGTTTCCAAAAATCACTACTTTTTAATCCTTCTAAAAAAAAATCTTTATGAGACAATTCATCATTTTTAACCCTGAGAATAATTTCTTTTAAGAAATTAAAGCTCATTTTTCTCTCAAAATCTTCCATGGATACGTGATTTTTCGCTTGTTCTTGAGCAAATGTAAAAATTTGGTCTAAATACTCTAATTTTGCTAAATAAAGTCCTTGAACGTCTTCTCTAAACTTTTTTACAGCATTTTCAATACCGGTTTCAATCATTTTTTTCACCTAATTAATTTCGATTTTCTTCTTACAATTGATTTTATTCACATCTTGATGGGTAATGAGCATGACCTGATTATTCTGGAGTATGGTAGATAAGGTTGATAAGAGATTGACACGATTTTTCTCGTCCATGAATTCAGTTGGTTCATCAATAAGGAGAAACGGAGCATTACCTATTATTTTCCCTAATGAAAATTTGTAGGAAAGACCTAAAATTAGCTTATGACCTCCTCCTTCATATAAATGCGCCGGATAAAATTCTTTTTCTTTTAAACTATGAGGTGTGATGGAGAGACTGTAATCATTATTATCAACGTGTACCTTTTCGAATTCATCCGTCGTGGAAAGATTTCTATGTAATTCAAGAATTTGCTCTTCTAAGAGCGAGCATACATTTTCTCTAATCACGGATTGAACTCTTTCAAAATTTTCTTGATATTTACGATATTTTTGGGCAATTTTCTCCTTTTCCTCCAGAATTTCTATTTCCTTTCCTGCTTTTGCGATGTCTTTATCCAATCGTTTAATATTGTTCTTAATGTCATCTAATTGGTTTACCATTTTCTCTCCTTGTTCCTTTAGATGATTGATGCTTGTCGAAAGTTCAGAAATTTTCGTTATGATTAATTCTTTAAATTCCTCTTTAATTTCAGTCAATTTTTGCAATGAAAAGTTATCTTCTAACTTCTCTATTTTCTGAACAATAGTGTTAATTTTATGCACAAGTTCATGATGAATCTCATCTTTGTCTTCTTCATATTCCTCAATTCTCGCACTTAATTGTTGCCTTACTCCCATGAAGGTTTTTAAAAGTCTTTTTCTTTCTTGTTCGTACACTATTTCCGCACTTTCAATTTTCAATCTAATATCTTCGGATTTTTTAATCAACCCTTTAAAATGTTCTAATTTTGATTGCGTTTCATTAAATTGTTGTTGAGCTTGTTTTTCTTTTTCTCTTAATTCAATGAGAGTTTCTTTTTCGGTTTTTAATGAATCCTCAAGGACTTTGATTGAATCTATAACCGCTCTACCTTTTTTTTCTAATTCCTCATATAATCCATTTTTCAATTTTTCCTCTAAATTTACTATTTTTTGATGGGAACTTTCTAATGTCAAGATTGTATTGTTCAATAGTTTTTGGTCTTCTCGTAAGGAAGCTAATTCAGTTTTTATAATTTCCTTCCTTTCCTCATTCTTTTTAATCTCCTCATTGATATTACTCAATTTTTGACTACATATTTTGATTTCCTCTTTTATCTTAGAAGGATCGATGGGATTTCCACAATATTCACATTGGGGTTTATCTTTTGATGCTTCTCTGCGTTGTAGAATACCTTCAATGTCTCCCTTTTCTCTTTCGATCTTCCTAAAAAAATCTTGTAGAAAATTACTTTCCTCTTCTAAAGAGCTTAAATCTGAATTTGTTTTTTCTAATTTGGTCTTTTCATCAATTATTTTAGAAAGCAAATTCTCTTTATTTCCTGTCGCGTTTATTATAGTTTCAATTTCTTTTATAATGTTCTCCTTTTGTTTCTGCATTGTTTCTATTTGCACTTTTTCATTATCCAATTTTCTTCGTTCATTTTGTTGGGTTTCCATATTTTTATCAGAGGTTATAATGGATTTATTAATTTCCTCCATCGTCCTTTTTTCTTTCTCATTTAGATCAATCAATTTTGCCTCAGAGCCGTATTTATTTATAATCTCCTCAAGGTCTTTTTTTATGATCCCCTCCTGAACTTTCCCCTTTTCAAGGGATTTTTCTTTTTCTTCAAGAGCTTCAACAGCTGATGCAATAAGTTGAGATTGCTCCTTAAAACCTTCAAAATTACTTAATTCTTGTTCTTTTTGTTGAATGGTTGTTGACAGGTTTTCTTGTTCTGTGGTAAGAGTACCTAGTCTTTTTTGATATTCTGATTTTTCATTTCTAGTTTGCTCTAAAGTAGCCTGAAATACATTGATGCTTTTTATGTCTCTTTCAAATTCTAATGCCGCGTCCTTAAATTCGTCTGCCAATGCTATTGCAGCCCTGATCCCAAAAACAATGTCTAATTTTTTATCTCCTTTTAAAATTTCAGATACCGATCCCTGATAAAAGTGAATTCCTGTCTCAAAAAAGCGTTTTGTCACGCCCAAAATTTGATTCAGCTTCAATGATAAATCTTCTTCCCGATCTCCATGGTCGGAGCTTAATAAATACGCTTCTCCTCCATTAACCAGTTTTTTTAAAGTAAAGAAACCTTTAGCCGACAAACTCTTGCCGGATAATCTGTGCATGCGTTGTAGTTTATAACGCTCATTATCCTTTCCCTTAAATATTATTTGAACTCCAATGGTTTTTTGATTAAAATGGGTTAATTGCGAGATCTTTTTAAACCCTTGAACATTTCCAAAAAGACCATATTCTATGGCGTAAAAGATCGTGGACTTCCCGGCATTATTTCTTCCATGTATTAGATTGAATTTATCATCAAATTCGAAGTGGATATCCCGATGTCTTCTAAAATTTTTTAACCATATTGACTCTAACATGGTATTACTCCATTTTATCTGTATTAGATATATCATTCATTTCTTCATTTATAAGTTCAAATTCAAACATTTCTTGAATTCGTTCTCGTAATTTCTCCCGAGCTTTCTTCACCAAATTAAACGTTTTGGTGAGATTTTGCTCATCGTCGTAAAAAAAATTCGTTAAATCAAAAAGATGAATAAGATTCTTCTTTTCTCTCTCATCAAGATCAAATTTATCCAAAATTTCAGATATATTAAATTTTAAACTCATTATGCATCATTTTGTCTTTCTTGATTAATTCTTGTTTTTATCTGTACTACATTTCTATATTAACCTAATTAATAACCACTTAATTCTTCCAAGTAACAAATAACTGCTTACAAATGCCTGGAAAATCGATGGTATGGTAATTTACCGGGTATGATTTATTTTTGAGTGATGAATAACATGCAGCATTATTGATTATCATCTCCAATTGTCTTAACGATACTCTACACAGCATTTGTCTTTCAATTTCAGTTAAGTTTTTTGAATTTTAAATACTTAGGACTGAGATGATTTATTAAAACCTCATGGGTGATCTTTCATGAATGGCAATCATGAGCCTAAAAATGTTAATAAACTGATATTAATGGATTAGCAATTAACTAACAAAATGGATCCGGTCATTATAACGCCGATCTAATTCCCGCGTTTAAATTAGTTTAATAAAATATTATTTGAGAGGTCCTTTTTTTAATTTATAACAAGATTAGTTAAATAATATTGAATGTTATGCAGTTTTAATTACAAAAACTTTATCTCACATGCCCGAATATAAACAGATTGTCCTTGGAATAGTGTCTGTGGGAACTTTCATGGTTTCCTTAGATGGAAGTATTTTAAATATTGCAATTCCCGTAATTTCCACCGATTTACAAGCTTCTTTTGAATTAGTCCAGTGGATTCCCATAATTTATCTTTTAGTAATGGCCATTACTCTTATTGGATTTGGGAGATTAGCCGATTTAAGGGGAAGAAAAAACTATTTTTTTTTTGGATTGGCATTATTCACATCCGCAAGTTTCTTATGCATGTTAGCCACTTCCGGTATCATGTTAATTATTTTTCGTTTAATACAAGGAACAGGGAGTGCTTTTATTGCCGCAAATTCACCCTCAATGATAACTGAAACGTTCTCTCCACGCGAAACAGGCAAAGCTATGGGCACGTATGTAGCTGCCATTTATCTCGGGCTCGTTGCCGGACCCGTCTTAGGCGGACTTTTGGTGCAAGGTTTTACGTGGCGGGCGATCTTTGCCATTAATCTCCCAATCGGAACAATACTATTCATTATCGGCTATTTTAAAATCAAACCACTTGAACCCGCCGTTAAAAATGAAACCTTTGATATATTAGGAACCGCAATATTTGGAATTTCATTGGCTTCTTTACTATTAGGACTTAGCTTAGCAAATACTTTGGGTTGGTTGTCCCTTATTATTTTAACTTTTTTTATAATATCTATTATTGGATTTATCTTTTTTATTTTAATCGAGAGGAAAACTAAATTTCCCATGTTAAACCTGAATCTATTCAGGCATAATAGAATTTTTGCTGCTGCAAATTCTGCAGCATTAATTAATTATATCGCAACAATGGGAGTTAGTTTTTTATTATCAATATATCTCCAATCCATCTTAAAGTTCCCGCCCGCCATCGCAGCCTTTTTATTAGTACCAACAACCATTACCATGGCATTATTTTCCCTTTTAAGTGGCAGGTTATCTGATAGAATAGGAACAAGAATTCCATGCACTCTCGGCATGAGCATCATGGCGTTTGGTTACTTTGCATTAATTCTTACGATAATGTATCTCCCGATAATTTATATTATCATAAGCCAATTCATCATTGGAGTAGGGATTGGTCTATTTTCATCTCCAAATCAAACTGCAATAATGAAATCCGTTGAAAAGAGAGATTTGGGAATTGCCGCTGGAACTCTTTCTACCATGCGCGTAATGGGCCAGTCCATATCCATCGCTTTATTAAGTGCAATTCTATTGCTTTTCATTCCTTCAAGCGTGTTAAATGCTATTTTAGACCAAATCTCTATAAGTGTCCCTCCAATAACAAAAGTGGAATTTGAAATGGGAATGCACACTGCATTCGTTGTTTCTGCTATTTTATGCATGTTCGGAGCAATTACCTCTTTAGTAAGAGGGAAAGAGATCAGTAATCAAATACTGGAAAAATAAAAAAATTATTTTTTAAAGCTTTTTATTTTAATACTATCTTCAAAGATCACGCCTGCTCGAGGAGTGAACTGATATAATCCCATTTTTTATTTATACGCTCTGAAGTTCTCATTCGATTGAAAATCATGTATTCAAAAGCCCCGATGAGATTATAGAAGTGGCTTACCTCCTCATATACCGAAGATTGCATGAATTGCGTGGTATACATTTCGATATTTTCCGGAGAAAAGGGCTCCGGATCGTTGAGCTTTTCGCTTATCATATCGAGCCACATTTTTGCCATCTCCATGGAATAATAGAGCCCTGAAGAGCCAAAAGGATTAACGAATCCAGCACTATCTCCAGCAATAATGACACCAGGATATGGAACAAACTTATCAGCCATTTTAGCGTTCGGTAAATATGTAACTTCCTCATAGTCGGTTTTAGCATTTATAAAAAACACGTGAAATCCGGGATAATCTTTTTTGATTCGCGTCCATACTTCCATAATTTCTCTTTCGTTAGGAATTTTTACGGTCTTCATTTTTGGAATTTGTGTCATTCTCAACATCAACCCAACTTCCGCTCGATTTCCATCAAGAGGAAAAAAATATGCCACACATGGAGGAAATTCGGGGGCATGGGTTAAATCTCCATTTCCTATGAAATAGAATTGTAAATCGGGTGTTGTTTTAAGATCGTAATTCGCATTACTAATAAGGCACTTAGTGATAGGGCATATCATTTCTTCATAATCAATTCCATAATTTTTAGCAATAACACCCTCGTATCCCGAACAATCAAAAATGACTTTTCCATAAAATTCCTCTGTTTTACCATCTCTTATATATTTCAAACCAATGCATTTTCCATTCTTTTCTATAGGAGCAATCACTTCAGAATTTAATAATAATGATCCGCCCGCTTCCTTTAGCTTTTCGACAAACCGATCGATAAACTTCCTCCATTCAAAAAAGAAATGCGTGTAATCTTTATGGGTGATAGTTTTTTGTTTGTCTCCAGGAGAATGCCAGACACGTCCACCGCTTGATTTGATACCGATAGATGGCAAGAATCCTTGCCCTAAGATCGTATCTACAATAGGAAAATATCCCATCCCTTCTCCTCTGGGTTTTGGACCAGCTTTATTACCTTTTTCGATAATAATTACGGAATGCCCTTTTCTAGCAGCAACAATCCCTGCTGTTAATCCTGCTGGACCAGCACCTATAATAAGAAAATCATATTTTTTTTTTCCTTCCATGGTTATAGTATAACATTTCAAAAAATTAAATTATTTGTGAAAGAGTGGTCCTATAACCAAAAATACTTAGAGATTAAAAAAACCTTTTTTGAAAGTTCTTAATCCATATTTTTTTTATTTTTTATATCTTTCTTCACATTCCACATGAGATTTAAGCTTTCCATGAACGAATACCATTGCTTTTTGTCCCACATCTCGACCTTGATCGTACTCATCAGCAAAATCACATTTGACATCCCATCCAATATCCCAAAAGAATCTTGCGACATCCTTTATATCCATCCCCCATCTAAAGTGTCCATTAATAGTATCAGAAGAATTCAAATAAAGATAATCATCTGATTTCAACCATCGGGAAAGTTGCATTAGATCTATAAAGATTTGGCTTTCCTCATTACTCAAACGAGTTATATTTTGAAGTAATTTTATGCAAAGATGCAATTCAATATAATATACAAGGCCCTCTAATATCCAGATTGTGGGTAAATTTTTAGAAAAACCTGATTCCTTTAGAAGGGGGAGCCATTCTTCTGTTGTTAAATCCGCTGGAATCCTTTTAAGCGAGCACAAAGGTTGTTCCTCGAATAATACCGATTCTTTATAGGTTATTATTTGGGGAAAATCAAGTTCAAAAATCGCATGATTATTTAATTCTAAAGGTTTAAATCGATATGCGCGGGTATCTAATCCGGCTCCTAAAAGCATTATTTGAGAACTTTCTTTTTCTCTACACCATGGTGTCAGTAGTGCATTTTCAATAAAGTAGGAACGAACGATAGGATAATCCATTTCAGAATAGCGAATATGCTTTTTAAAATAGGATTTTAAATCGCCAGCAAGTCGTGTTGCCAAGGGATCGATGATGAGTGAATTTTTCCTATTTATTTCCAAACTTCGATAATAGGCCATCAAACGAGCACTAAATGGCACAATTCCGGTATTATTTTTGTTAATAGATTTTTGATTATCTTTTGTTTTTAAAGTTTTTAATTTATCTTCATTTTCTATATCTTTCTCTTTAAGCAGCTTTTCTCGAATTATAAGTGGTTTATTTAAACGTAAGCTTGCTAACAACCTCGATAATTCGGTTATGGTAAAAGGTATGATACCATCAGATTCTATCTGGGCGATGATGAACCAATTACGGTCCTTAACGCCCACAAGATAACCCTCTTCTTGATTTAATGCTATAATTCTATCTGAAGTAGAAGTAATCTTTTTAAAATTAATTCCATTAAAAGTAAGATCTTGTATTTTTGTTGCAGACCAATCAGAAACGAATTGAGAAAAACTTTCATTATTCCACTTTTCCGTGGAGTAAATTATGTTAAAATCGTTCTTAATTATAGCAAGTTCATTCAAGTAAGGTAATTCCTTTTTTAGATTAAGTAAAATTTGCTTATAATTAATGGACATTCTAATTTAGTTTTTCATATTTCATTGAAAATAATAAACTTAATAGTATTATTCATTTTTTTGTTAAATTTGGTGAAATTTCATTCTTTTTTAATATACTCATTAATTTTTTAAATCCATTCTTTATTTATAAAGATGAGATAAAAAGAGAGAATTTGAATTTTGTAATAATTATTACTTTATTTTAAAAAAAATATTAAATTAATGATCCTATAGCCTCTCTTGCATTTTTATAACCTAATTGAATTGCAAGGTGTTCTGCAAATTCAAGACATAATTTTCTAGCAGGAGGAGCATAGGGAGGTAAATTACCTTTATATTCTGAATGATAAGTTCCTATTATCCTTAAAGCTTCTTCAATATTACCTTTTTGAGCATTCATTTGAGCCGCTTGATAAATTGCCACATCCGACCAAACAGATGGGACGAACATCTTAACTCCATCAAGAGCGAGAGAATAATATTTCAAGGCATTTTCCAAATCTCCCTGTTCATGATAAAAGGACGCTAAACAAATAGGAATATTATGATAGACCGTTTCATTAATTACTCCTTCCGTTAACTCCAGGCTCCTTTCAGTAATTTCCCTGCATAATTGAAAATCATTTGTCATTTCAGAGAAAGTAATTAGGTAAAAACATAATCTTTGCATAAACTTGTTAGGTAATTCTTTTATTGCTTTTTTTATCCATTCTTCATTCTTTTTCCACAGATAATTGGTAACTGATGGATTAGAGATAACTTTTGGATAAAGACCTTGATTTTGTAGCTGTTGAACTTTCGTTCCACTTTTTATATCCAGGTATTGGGTTCCAGCTATCCAAATTCCAAATATCGTCATTTCGATTAATATTCTCGTCTCATTTAACTCATCACCAAAGAATTCATATTGAGCATCGAGAACGGGACGCATCCAATCTCTTATTCTCTTGTCATACTCTTCAAGTAAATTGTTAGGAACAATGGGCATTTCTTCCGAAGGATTTGGCCCTGTTTGTGGTTGTGTTTGAATGTTCCCCATAGAAATAGCAATTGCTTGTTTTTGATAATCATCCAGAGTAATTTTTCCTTGAGAATATTTTAATCCCAGTTCAATTAATTGTTTTTCTGCTTCTGGCGATATCTTCGGAGCAGAAGCTGATTGATCAATTGGAACTGTTTGCTCATGACAAATACTTTCGATTTTCTTATATTCTGATGTTTTATACATGATCGAATTAATGTACGCATATCTATAATTAGCAGCTAGATTAAATGCTTCGAGATTAATTTTAAATTCTTCTACATTTTTCGACCCCGCGACGAATACTTCCATTAGGCGGTTTAGCAAAGCATCTACGGGAATGGTAACTCCTAATTGGGTTTCTTTAGATTCATTAAGAATTGCCATCAACGAGGCTTTAAAAGTGTTCAAATCAATGTCTCCCTGCAAGTACTTCTCTTTTTCAACCAACATTTTCTCGTAATATGGTTGCCATTCTTCATCATTGGGTGAAATTATTGATTGATACATTAAATTTAACGTCATATCGGCGGTAGTATGGGGTTCTCCCTTTAAAGTAGCTTCCTCATCTTTCTTCATAATTTCGATTGCTAATTCTACAGCCCGTTCTGGTTCGAATCGATCTAATAAGGCAATAATTTTAGGTAATAATTGTTGCTGCTTTAAGGAATCATCCGTAAATCCTGGAAATTTATCATCTAAGAAAATCGAAGTGATATAAGGTCTATATTCTTCTCGAACTGGTCCTAACTGCATTTTTAATTGAATTTCAAATGATTTTTTAGTGTAATCTTCAAGGGATATTTGTTGGGTTGATAATTGAATGCTCAATTCTTGAAGTTCTTGTTGAAGATGGGGATCGGGTCCTGTATAGCTTGTTTGAGATTTTGAACTCTCGATTAATTGCTTTTGTTTTTCTTTAAATCGTGCAGAAAGCAATTCTCCTTCCGTCATGGCTGCTGCTAACTTATGCGCAGTTGGGAGAGAATCAGACCAATCTCCAAAGAATTGCATGCGAGCATTCTTATTTTTTCCCCAAAACTGCTCATTTTCAGAAGGTTTTAGTAGGTTTAATTCATTTAGATTTAAATTGGGGATGGATGACTGATTCAATGCGGAAACCATGCCGTCAGGTAAATCTGCTTCGCAAAAGGTAAATCTATCTATACAAGCATGGAAAATTTCCGAAAAAACGGGACCATCAGTTTCACCAGGTTTGCGATTCCAATATATTTGTTTTAGGTTTTTTCCTGCTCTTTCCCAAAACCTCCGGTAATTCAAATGTTCGAAATCCCAACCCGAATACCCCAAAAATAGGCAAGGATATCGATTCAATAACCACGTTAATACGTCTGCCTTGGGAGTAGAAAAACCCTTGGAACTTTTATAGGCCGAGGCAACACTTACAATGGTTTTGGGACGTTCGGTAGTACCATGTACCTTACATAATATGAATTTATTTCCTATGCCCTCGGAGTTTAATTTTGAGAGAAGGTTTTCAAATTCACCATTATCAATTATAAGCTCGAATTCAACTCCCTCTGCATTTAATGCTTTTTCAATAAACGTATCAAAATTGGTAGTAAAACACGCTTTTAATTTCCGCGAACTTGCAAGACGGGCAATTAATTGATGATTAGCATTGAACGAACCAAAATCAAGAGCTTTGAATACATCATATAACAATTCATCAAAAACATAAGCAAATGTTTCAAAAACTTCTTCCGGTTTTATATCGGGATCCTTAATAATTAGATCATTCGGTAAACCCCATTCTTTTGGGATTGTATTAAAAAAGCCTTTTAAAATTTCTTCGGTCAACACCCACCAAGATGGAGCACATGTCGGAGCTGGAATTGAGATACCCGCCCCACAATAGATAAAAAAACCTTCACGAGTTAAATCTCCTATTATATCACTTAAGGAAACAGATGCAAAGTCAATTGAAGAATTCATAATAATATGATTTAAATTTATTAATTTAAGTTTTAAGAAATCGAGAATAAAAAACAAAATTTCAAAAGATTGAGTTTTAGAATTAATTTCATTATAGAGTTTATTTTTTTTTAATTGAACCGAGTTATATTAGTTAAAGAATTATTATCTCTATCATTAGAAAAAATATCAACATGATTTTATAACAAGAATTTACTTCTTTTATGTCCGTAGATTTTTCAATTACAGGGAAAACAAAGATTTTATGCGTGATTGGGCATCCAATAGGGCATAGCATGAGCCCACCCATGCATAATGCCGCAATAAGAGATTTAAACTTGGATTACGTGTACGTGGCATTTGACGTTCATCCCAATGATCTTAAATATGCTTTAGAAGGATTTAAAGCTTTAAGAATTAAAGGGATAAATGTTACGATCCCACATAAAATTAATGTTATACAATATTTAGATGAGGTTGATCCACTTGCTGTACAAATTGGAGCTGTAAACACGATTAAAAATGAGAATGGTGTTTTATTAGGTAAAAATACGGACGCTTTAGGGTGTAAAATGGCTTTAATTGAAGCGGGCTGCAAATTAATGAACAAAAAAGTGTTATTCATAGGAGCAGGAGGGGCTGCAAGAGCTATTACGTTTTCAATTGCAGAAGACGTTGATCAAATTGTTATTTTAAATCGAACGGTACAACATGCCAAGTATTTAACAACGAGTCTTGAAAAGAATTTCAATAAAAAATATAATGCAAAAGAACTCAATCGAGAAAATCTCAAGAAAGAGTTAATTAATTCCGATATTTTAATCAATTCCACTTCCATAGGCATGGAACCTCGAGCAACTGAGTCACTTGTTCCAAAAGAGTTCTTGCATTCAAGCATATTTGTTTTTGATGCTATATATAATCCTTTAGAAACGAGATTAATAAAAGATGCAAAAGAATCAGGTTGTAGAACCTTAGGAGGATTAGATATGCTGGTAAATCAAGGGGCTTTAGCCTTCGAATGGTGGATCGGCAAAACTCCAAATAAAATGCTAATGAAAAAGAAAATAATTGAATTTTTAGGGTTAAAATAATGTTAGGAAAAAAAGTAACCATAATTGGAGGTTCGGGTGGTCTAGGAAAAGTTTTCACGCGACTTTTCAAAAATTTGGATTTTGAGATTACTTTAATGGCAAGAAATGAAGAAAGGTTAAAACTGGTAGCAGAGGAATTTTCCGTGAGTTATTCATTGAGTTTAAAGGAAAGTGTACAAGAAGCGGATATCGTGATCATCTCCATACCTATTAAGGACACGCCAGAAATGGTCAAAAAAGTAACCCCATTCTTGAAAGAAAATGCACTCCTTTTTGATGTATCCTCCTTGAAACATTCTGTATGTACAGAATTAAAATTAGCAAGCGAAAAATATCCAATTAATTGTCTTTCTCTACACCCAATGTTTGGTCCAGGAATTAAAGACTTTAAAAATTATGTTATAATTCTCATTAGAATCGGGGGTACACAACAATATAATCAAAAAGTAAATGAATTGATTTCCAAGTTAAAGAACCTTGGATTTTTAATAACTGAGACGACCCCAGAAGTTCATGATAAAAAAGTTGCTCTCACTTTAGGAGTACCTCACATGTTTAATATTCTTTTTTTATATCTTCTTCGCAATACCAGCAATTCTCTCTCTGAATTAACCAATTACACGGGAACGACATTTTTACTTCAAAAAGTATTCGCAGAAAGCATCATCCAACGAGAGATGGAAATGTTTGGTGATATTCAAATGGAGAATCCTCAATTTGGAAAAGTCTTGGAACTTCTTGAAAAAATTATTAAAGAATATAAAGAAATCATACAAAATAAAGATTCTAAAGGATTTGAACGAATTTTCTCAGAAGGATTAAATTATTCTAAAGAAGATAAGCATTTTGAAATGTCTTACGATTATTTCTATCGATTCATGGAAATTCTAAAAGAATAAAAAAAAGGGAAAGAAAAAAGGACGTATTCATTGATTTAGGCCCCACATAATGAACAGAATTTAAGGGTTCCATTGTTTTCTAATTCAGCACCAGAATTTGGACAAAAATACGGAGCATCTAAAGCAACGGCTTGCTTCATGGGAAAAACTAATTGAGTTGCGTTTTGATTAGGAGATTGAGTAGGAGCCACTATCGTTGCATTTGCATTAGATTGAACATGCAACCACAAAAAATGCATCTATGTACCTCTTAAATCTTTTATTTTAATCATTTAAGCAAACTATTGAATTGTACGCCCTAAATTGAAACCTATTAAATAATAGACGACATTTGCTAAAATAATCTTTATCAATAATTTTAAATAAAATTTTTCTAAAATTAAGATTCTTTATTTTATGCTCCCTCTTCTTCTTCCTCTTCCGGGTTAGCTTTATCAAACTTGAATTTAGAAAAGTTTGTGCCAAGATTACAGTCCGCACCACAATTAGAGCTATATAATTCGAAATTCTCAATCTGGAAATCAATAGGAATCACAAAATCATGTATGGATTCAATGATTACATTCGTTTTTACGTTAATCACGTTTGGATCTTTTCTAAAACAGAGATCAACCAAGCGCTCAATGATTTGCAAATCCGCCGCGGCAATAAAACAGAGCAAATTAAATTCTCCAGATATTTTGAAGGAATGATTTATAAAAGGACAGTTTTTTATTTTTTCCACAATGCTATCTACATCTTTAGTAGAAATGTAAACAATGCCTACTTTAATGTCCACTTTTCGTATATTAAATCCCACTTGCTTAGAGAGAAGATTCTTTCTTTCTAATTTTATGATTCTTGCACCTACAGCGGGTTGTGATTTCTCAATCTCTTTAGCTATGTCGCTATGAGTGATATCAGGGTTTTTTTCAATCATTTCGATGATCTTTTTATCATCATCATCAATACTGAGTAATTTATTAAAGCTTTTGTTTTTCATCATGTTTTCATCATTTCCATAATGATAACAAGTCATTATCCATATAAATATTAGTATAATAAAATTATTATTTTTTTAACTTTATGGGAGAAAATGAATAATCAATAATGATTTTTTTTTTTAATTTATAAATTTTTATGGTCACGAGGATAATTTTTAATAAAATATCCCTTTAGATTAAAATTAACATGTATGTTTTGATTATGATTGGGATGGATTGATTTTTTTCTTATTAATTATTAATATTTGGAACAATCTCGTGAAATGTTTAATGATGTCACCAATTATCAAATATAATTATCAGTTAAAACGTGATTATTTCTAGAATTCTCATGATAAAGATGAAAACACTAAAGCTTATTAGTCCAATGAGGAAGTATAGTGGTTTTCCCTTCTCTTTTTCGGGTAAAACTTCTCGTACAATAGTAAAAAATATTACTCCCGTAATAAAAGAATAAAGAATATAGATTAATTCTAATTCTAACTTCACGGGGAGAATATATTCAGTTATTAGCCCGAGGATTATTCCAAATATAGTAGCAATTGCGGAAAATAATTTCTTAATGGGCGTTTGTTTGAATTCTGTACTGATATCCAAATCCGTAAAGATAACATGACGATCTGTTCGATTGGAGATAATTGCTCGAAACCATCCAAAAATGAAAAATAAAATTGCTGGTAACAAGCTAATTAATAGCAGGCCTACAATAATAATTCCAATTAATACATGATAGAAAAAATTGGTAAAATATCGCAAGTCAGATAAATCTTTATTCACATGTGCTTGAATTTTCTGCTTGTATTGATTAATTTCTTCTTTAATAGTAATACTTTGATCATACAGAGACAAGAAGGTTTCTCCTAATTGTTTTAATGCCTCGATATCGAGTTCTTTATGTTTCAATTCATCAATTATTCGTATTTCAATTTTTTCTTCGACAAGCTCGAGATTTTCTTCCATATCCATCAACTTTCGCATTCTTTTTTGACTTCTTGCTTCTACTTTTTGTAAGATTAATTTTTCAGTTATATGAACAAAACTGAAACCAATAAGTATAAATAGAAATTCAAAAATTTTGAGTTGTAAAGGATCTTCAGGAAGTCCTTCTGCAACTTCTGGTAATACGACGAGAAAAAAGTAGGCGATAGAAACCCCTGCGATAAAAGAGATATGGATGCGATGATGCTTCTGTTCAAAAAAGTCCGCAATAAAAAATAGAATACCGAAGATGATGGCAAGAATAATGAGAATTATATCCGATTCAAGCATTTACATAATCCAATGAATATTTAATTAAGCAATATTTATATGTGAGATTAAAGAAGGTTAAAATTAGTTTTTATAATCTATATTTTATAATATAATCTCTCTAAAAAATAAGCGAGATTTGCACTACATCCAATGTTATTTATGGCATGGTTATTTATATTAAATGGTAGTAGTACCGAATTCAGATAAATTTAAACCATGGAGTTGATGTTAATATTTCGGAAGCAAAAACTAATTCAATTGAAAATCTCTCCTTAAATAGCTTGACAATTGACAATATTAGAGATGTATATGATTTTTGTGAAGAAAATGTGGAACATCTTTCTCATTCCTTCGAGACATTTAAATCTGCGACTTTAGAAAGTACTGCCTTTCTTCCTGATTTTACTATAACTGCCACCGATAAAGAGGGGAAGATAATCGCATTTTTTATGGTTGTGTTCAGAAAGCCATATTTATTTAAAAAAAGACGAACTGTTGCTGTTCTGAAATTTTTCGTCGTTGCAAGAGGATGGCGATATAAGGGGTTGGGTAGCGAAATATTAACGTCCTTAACCGCACGAATAAAAACATCAGAGAAGAGATGTTTTTGGATGAAATTTGAAGTCTTATCAGCAATGCCAGATTACTGGCTTCCTGGTTTAGATCCACGGCATACTGAAGCTTTATTCTTTCTTAAGAAACATGGATTTAAAAGGAAAGGGGAAAGAATGAATTTAAGGCTGAGTTTAAAGAATTTTTCCGAGACTGAACCTGCTTCTCGAATAGGGAATATAGAAATACGTAGGGCAAAAAAAGAAGAAGAACATAGGTTAATTCCCCTTCAATTCATGCCAATGGTATATCATATTACCTCTTGGCCTCCAGAAATTAAGATATCATTCCAAAATACCCCAATTTCATCATTTATTGCTCTTGATACTGATACTAACGAAATTATCGGATGGGCCACGCATTCTGTGAGCTTTCCGGGATCCTTTGGTCCCACAGGAGTTAGTAAAAAATATAGGGGAAGAGGATTGGGGGGATTTCTTTTACAATGGTGTCTTTGGGATTTAAAGCGGAGTGGGATTCAAGAAACCATCATACGATGGGTTGAAGAAGATACTGCTTACTTTTATCTCAAAAGCGTGGGGGCTCATATTAGTGAATTATATTGGCCGATGCAAAAACGAATTTAATAACGTAAATATTGCAATGACAAAATTTTTAATTATAACTTCAACAGAGGATAAAGCTTCCATGAACATGCGGGAAAGATTTCTTACCTCCGATTTATTTACATTTACAAATACAGAAGTTAAGTGGCAAGACAATCCTATTTTACAACTAATTTCTTACAATAAGGAAGGAATTGATATGAATCTTTTTAAGAAGCATGCTATTTACTTAGGGCTGACTAAAAAACCTTTAATCTTTTTAGATAATTTAATGCTCGAATCATCATCTTTTAATCCTGATATTCTTATCTTTGCAAGTAGACATGCTTCAGAATCGGGAAAACCCGCATTTCTAATCCACTCCACAGGAATTTGGGGTGATGATTCCTCTTTTGGAGGAAAACCACGAGAATTATCTTTAACCAGTGCTTTATTATTGAAGGCAGGATTTCAATCCTTAATGGAGTTAACTTATAAATATGGATTCTCAGACCGATATGCTTGCGACATGGAAGTAACTCATCACGGTCCTACTAGCTTAGAAAAACCCTTAATATTCATGGAATTAGGGAGTAATCCCGAAGAATGGACGGATCAAAAAGCTGCCTTATTGGTATCGGAAGCAATTGTTAAAGGTATCGTGGATTATTTAAAATATGATAAGAGAAAACAAATGGTAGGACTCGGATTTGGTGGAAGGCATTATGCGAATCAATTTAAAAGAATTATTCTAGAAAAAGAAGTCTCTCTTTCATTCATCTGTCCCAAATATTTTATACAATCTTTAACAAGGGAAATGATCCAAAAAATGATAAAGAATACCAAAGAAGATGTGGATTTTTTTATAATTGATTGGAAAGGCACGAATTCTGAAGATAAAAAGCATTTAATTCCCCTCCTAGAAGATTTTGATATTCCTATTAAGAAAAGCAAGGATTTTTAATTTTCCTACTATTATTTGCTTAATTGGAATAAATTTGAAGATTCTTCATATTTAATTTTCAAAAACTTTAATATTAGAAGTATAATTTAGACTTGTTCCATCTCTTTTAATTTTTCATAATAAATAATCAGATGTTTTATAACATAATGCGTAGAGGGAAATCCCTGTATTGCTGCTTTGGATAATACTTGCATTAAAAAATCTTTATATTTCATTTCATTAGAGGGGGTCACATTTAATTCTCGGATATTATAAAAGCTTCTGTAGAATTGCGTGGGAAATTCAACCAAAGCTCTTAATTTTAGATTATAATTATACTCGCCCTCCTCACTAAGTTTTAAAGGTTCTTTCAAGGTATAAAAAAGGGTATCATCCTTTTTTTCAATATTTAATAAACCATCTTCTTGGATCTCCTCCATGGCTTTTATTAAATCTTCTTTTGATACCACTCGATTCAACTTTTTTAAATTATCCATAATCTCTTCTAAATTAATTCCTTGGAGTTTGATGATCAAATAATTCCTTGCAATAATATTATATTTTAGGGGCACGGTATCGGGATCCATCTTATTATATTGAATGAGATTACCCAAAATTTCTTTTGCTACGAGATATTTGAGAGTAATTTGATCTTTTGTTATAAAATCTTGCTGTAAGAGAGCAGAATTATTAAAATACTGATTATATAATGTAGATACTAAATTCTTAATTAAATAATAGCCATCAACCAAGGCATTTTCAATAATTTTTAGAATTTCAATTCGATAATCAGCTGAAGAACAAAAACGTTCCTCATTAATAGGTTGAGGAATCTTTCTTATAAGTGATGGTTTATCATTAATTGGATTTAAATATTCTTCCCATTTGAATTTAAAACGAGCAGATTGTGCATTTGCAATACTGGCTAATTTTTTAAGTACTTCCAGTAGTTTAAGATTAAAATCAACTTCACAGGCAACATCTGTCATTTTTTCTTCTTTTCTTTTTCTTTTATAATGAACATGGAAATGAGGTTTTTTAAAGTTTCATTTCACATGCCTTAAATTTTAAAGTAAGGATTTTTATCTATTCACGAGGAGATTTGATGCATCACTTCCAAGACTCGATTTACTTGCATATCATTAATAACTAAAGGAGGCAAGAGTCGTATCACGGTCAATCCTGCATTTAAAAGTAATAACCCCATTTGCTGGGCAGTTTCGATTAAATCTTTAATTTTATTTCTATATTCAACGCCAATCATTAACCCCTTTCCCCGCACCTCCCTGATAATTGTATCATTCTCTTTAGAATATTTTATTAAATCTGATATTATCCTTTCTCCCTGTCTTGCTGCATTTTCAACTAGCTTATCTTCTATAATAATATCAATTGCTGCATTTGCAGCAGCACAAGCGAACGGATTACCGCCAAAAGTTGTTCCATGTTCTCCTGATTTGACGTGATCAAATAAATCTGTAGTGCTAATAGTTGCTCCCATCGGAAATCCACCAGCAATAGCTTTAGCTAAACATAAAATATCTGGTTCAATATTATAATGCTCAAACGCAAACATCTTACCCGTTCGACCCAACCCCGTCTGAATCTCATCTATGGCTAAAACAATATCTTTTTCAGTACATAATTCCCTTAATTCCCTTGGAAAATCCTCAGGTGCTGGATAGATTCCTCCTTCCCCTTGAATTAATTCGCAAAATATTCCCACTGTATTTTCATTGATTAATTCTTTTACTGAATCAATATCTCCGAACGAGGCAAATTTCACATGAGGAGATAACCAAGATAAATAAGGCTTTCGGTATCTCATGTTATGTGTCATGGCTAAAGCTCCTAATGTTCTTCCATGAAATGCCCGCTTAAAGGCAATTATCTCAGGCTTCGCAAGATCTCTTCTTGCACAGAGAATTAATTTAATTGCAGCTTCGATCGCTTCCGTGCCACTATTTCCAAGAAAAACTTGCGATAATTTTTTTGGTGTAAGCTCAGTTAATTTGATGAGAAGTTTAGCCCTTTCCTCGGAAGCAAAGTCAGGGGGTACCATCACTAACTTGTCAAGCTGGCTTTTCATAGCTTCAATGAATTTTGGATGAGAATGACCAATATTCATGACTGCATGTCCTCCTACGCAATCGATATATTCCTTACCTGTTTCATCATAAAGAAAGGCTCCTTTTCCTTTTACTGAAATGAAATCTTTTTTAGAAAATATGGGGTGATGGAGCTTTTCTTGTTCTAGCAAATTTTTATATATCTCTGACACGAACATTCACTTGAATTCGTTATATTTATCAAATAATTACTAATAAATTAAATAATTAAAGAATTTTTTTAAAAATTAAAATATAGGATGATTAATCAAAGCAAATAACCTTGCTACATAATTTTTACAAGGTAATAACTTTAAATATAATCCTTATTTTTTTAATAAAAAAACAATTATTATATTTTAACTGACCATCAAAAAGAGCTTCGATGAATACTATGGAATTGGAACATGTGGCATTATGCACAAACTCTGAAAAAGAAAGTGATCAATTTTTTATAGATTTACTTCAATTAAAAAAAACAAGGTCTTTTACTATATCTTCTGAGCTCACCGAAAGATTTTTTGGCATTAAGAAGGAACAGCCTATTGTTCGTTATTCAGAGGAAAACGTAGATATTGAAGTATTCATAACCAATGATGGCTCTCAAGCCCCAAATATTTTTAGTCATGTTTGTTTATCTACCGGAAATCAAGAACAACTACTAGAAAAAGCGAAATCAATGGGTTATTCCACCATAAAAGTGCCAAGAAAAGAAGGAGAATCGTATTATTGCTTTATTAAAGATAAATTTGGAAATCTTTATGAAATAAAATGAGAGATTAATGGAAAACCTTTTTTCAATAAAGTAGGAAGAGGAGATATAAAAATTCCCGCTAAATACGTAGTAAAAATTACAATTTGTGGGTCAAGAGGTTCGGGGAAAACCTCTTTTTTGAAAGGAACTCTAAATTTTAATGAATTCTCAAGTTCTAGTATTGGTGTATCCATTGACAAAATCGAATGCATGATTAACAATAAAGATTCTTTGAAAATTATGGTTTGGGACTTAAAAGGAAATCATGATTATCGCATTCTTCATGAAAGTTTTAGCATGGGAACGGCAGGTGCTCTAATTTTCTTTGACATTTCTGACAGAAAATCTTTTGAAGAAGTTGATTACTGGATTAATTTATTTAAATTAAAATCCATCTCCACCCCCATATTTTTGATTGCTGCAAAATCGGACTTACCGCATGCTGCTTCTCAAGAAGAAATATCCCAGAAGGTGGAAAAATATGATTTAGAAGGATATTTTTCCATATCAGTTAAAAATCAAGATATTAGAAAACCTGTTTTAAAGCAGCTAATTAAAACTCTGCACGTGGTTCCCCCTAAATCACGTTTATCCATAATTACTCCTCAGCAAGATGTTCAATTTCAAAAATTTATAAATCAATTTTCAAATTGTCCAATTTGTAAAAAAGAGAACCATTTTGATTATTTAAAGAACTTTTATTTTAATGAGGATCCTGAAAACGTTCAATTAAAAAACACTTTACTAGAACTAATTAAATTAAATGATAAAAACACTATTTTTAACAATCTATCTATCGGAATACCATGTTGCCGTTGCTTTAATGAAATTTTTAAGGAGTAATTTGGTCATTACTTTTTTTGATTGTACTTTTACAAGGAAGGATATTCTAGAGATATTTTAATCCATTCTTTTGAAAAAATTTAGGTTATAAGATTCGGAATGGATAAAAAGTTGGAAAGACGAGTATGATCTTGATTTAAAATATCAAAAAAGAAAGTTTATTATCTTAAGATTCCAGAAGCCGCAATGATTTCCCAATGATCGAAAGCGAGCTTTGATTTCAGGGACAAAAGTCTTGAGATTGGAACTATTTCAAGGTCTGCAGCATCATCCATTGCTTTAGGAATTACCTTCTTTTTAATTGGCTCGCATAAGAAAGCGATGGTTACCGTATGTCCACGGGGGTCTCTATTTGGATCAGAAAATACTCCAATTAACTTTTTAATTTTTATACTTAGATTAGTTTCCTCTTTAGCTTCCCTAATACAAGCTTGCTCAACCGTCTCCCCTATTTCCACAAACCCTCCCGGAAGGGCTAATTGTCCTTGAAAAGGTTCATTTTTCCTCCGAATTAATACGATATTCTCTTTATTATACAATATTAATGCATCTATTGTTAATAAAGGAGTAATTGGTCTTGGCATTTTTCATTTAATGTGTTCGGAATTTAATTGTATTTAATATTTTATTTAAAAAGTAACATATAATTTTATTCGCTCTTTTAATTAATCCCATATAGGAACCGTTGCTAAGATATGTTCGATTCTCGTGCGACGTGGGCGGATAAATTGTGTCTTTCCATCCACTCGGGTTAAAAGAATATTCTTTTCTAAGGTTTCTGAATTTACCATGTAAATTTCTAAATTTTTTTTGTCTAATGTGATATGATTAAAACTTGGGCTTTCGTCACTTCGAGTCTTATCTGCCGTACTCGTTCCGCAATATAGATAAACGGTGGAACCTATCTCCCAAGCGTGGGGAACATGACGATGTCCTGACAAGACTAAATCAATTTCATAAAGTTGTGAAAACTCCAAGAGTTCTCCTGCATCTCTTACCGTCGTCCATTTTCTTCCTGCAAAAGGCACGGGAATAAGATGATGATGAAGGGCCATTACTCTATTCTCTCGGCGCGGTTTTTCAAATTGTTGGGATAACCACATTAATTGTTCATCACCAACCTCGCCATCCTTTAGATCATCACGAGAGGAACATAATCCTACTATAATTGTGTCTTTTTCTTCAATTACCATTCTTCTTCTCCGTGGTCCGAGTTTTTTTTCGAAATAGATGAGTCCATTGTTTTTAACGTCATGATTGCCCGGAACCACAAGTAATGGACGCTTAATTCTCTTCAAATATTCACAAATCCCTTTATATTCTTGCACTCTTCCGCCATCAGCAATATCTCCCGTGCATACAACAGCATCGGGACAAGTATCATTAATATAACTGATGACGTTCTCCATGCAATCTTTTCTAAATGAACTGTCATAATGTAAATCACTTATCTGTACAATATCAACCATAACGGCATCGAATTTTCTTTTTAATT